>JAJDEF010000021.1 GCA_029259945.1 Planctomycetota bacterium | reverse complement strand
TACAAAGACCCAGGGTGCGACGATCTACCGGTCGGCTGCCGTGTTCTGCTTCGTTCGCTTGCGCTCACTCCGCAGAACACGGCCCCTTCCTTAGAACCAAACTATCTGCAAGATACAAGGGTGCGTGATCGTTGATAGGCGGTGCGTTCGGATGGCGGGCAACGTTGATCCGATGTGAGGTTTTAAGACTCATCGAACGCACCTTTTTAGGCGACGTCCACGCACCCTACGGCTATTGCGACAATAATTGGCCGGCAATTTCGCAAAGCTCGGTTTGTATTGTTTCCACGGGGCGAGCGGCATCGATGACGTGAATGGATTTTCCCATGTGTTGAGCTTCGCTCAAGAACCCCTCGCGAAGTTTTTGGCGATATTCATTGCCGCGGCTTTCTACGCGATCGAGCTCGTTGCCCATCCGATCTCTGGCTGCCGTGGGCAACATGTCTAGCAGAAACGTACAGTCGGGCGAGAGGCCTTGGGTCGTGACTTGACCGACGTCGCGAATCGCGTTGATATCAATTCCACCGGCATGGCCTTGGTAAACGATGTTGGCGAGCAGGAACCGATCGGAAACCACGGTCTTACCCTCGGCTAAGGCTGGTTGGATAACTTGCTCGACCAATTGGGCGCGGGCTGCCATGTAGAGTAGCATCTCGCTACGCGCGGCAATGGGTGTCTCGTCGCCGCTGGTCAGAAGGATTTCGCGTACTCGTTCGCCGAGCGGGGTGCTTCCGGGGTCGCGGCAGGTCACTACCTCGTGGCCTTGCTCGCCGAGCCATTGGCAAAAGAGATTCATCTGGGTGGTCTTGCCCACGCCATCGATTCCATCGAACGAAAAAAACATAGGTTCCTATTTGTAATGCTATCTGGGTGGATATGGCTTTCAGCCAAATAGGGCAAGAGATACTAGGTCCTAGGGCGTTGCCCTAGGCTACGGTGAATAAGGCCTTTGGCCAGAAGGGAATATTTTTGAGCCATCCCTTACTGGTCCTGTTGTACCGTGGGGTGGCGAAACATCCTAGCCCGTGCCGTTGTAGGTGACTTGCATGTTGTTGACGCGGTGGGCGATGAGTTTGCGCAACTTGGCCGGGCGGAGCACTTCGGCCTGATCGCCATAGCCGAGAATCCACCAGGCAATTTCGTTCAATCCAGAGACTTGGACACGAAAATTGAGGCCGCCATCGTCTTGAAATTCTACCTGTTGTGTTTTATGCCAAACGACCTCCGCCACATTCCTTGCCACCAGCGGCTTAAATCGGACTTCGACAATTCGATCGCGCCCTGGCTCGGGGATGAGATGCCAGGCGTTGCGCAGGTAACGGTCAAGATTAAAACCGCGAGGGACGGCATACTTTTCTTTGAGTGTGGTGAGTTCGGAAATTCGACTAAGATTGAAGGTTCGAGTTTCGGTGTGGAGCGAACTTCGGCCGATGACGTACCAACTGTGGCGACTAAAAAGTAGGCGATAGGGGCGTAGCTTGGTGGTAATGGTTTCCCACTCGGTCAAGCTTTCGTAGTTGATTCGCACGACGCGGCGGCTGGCGATAGCGTCGACCAGTTGCTGGTAGACATCTTGTTTGTCTTCAAGCGGAGTGACTTGCTTGACGTTGATTTGAATGGCGCGCGTGATCGACTGCAGTTCTTCTTGCAAGGCACGGGGCAAACTGCTTTCGAGTTTGAGTGCGGCACGTCGAGCTGGCTCGTAGAAGGGCAGCCGCACATTCGAGCCGATTTGGCTTGCCAGGGCGATGATTGAGAGCGCTTCTTCGGCGGTAAAGTTGGTAGGCGGCAGGAAAAATGAGTTGGGGATGAAATATCGCTGTTCGTCGCGGTCAAACCCTAGTGGGACGCCAGCGGTTCGTAGAGTTTCTAGATCGCGAAAGGCGGTGCGACGACTTACGCCGCAAGCCTTCGCCAAGGCGTCAGCGTTCTGGCCGTTGCCCGACTGAAGTGTTTGGAGCAATTTCAGTAGGCGAGTGATTCGCTTGAGGTTCATCGATGTTTGTTACTGCAGGTTTCAAAACAGTTTGTTCTGTCGCTGAATTCTGTAATTTGTTCAGTGCTTCTCGATAGGGATTGTAATAAGTGGAGGTGGTAGGGTTGCTCGTTGATTCTACTGCAGGTTCGCGGTGCAGGGCAGGGGTGGTTTCGGGTTGCAAAGCACCTGTGGATGGAAGTTCTGCGAGTAGTTGAAATTCACTATCGACCGTGGGCAAGGCCGTCAGGTTGGTTTCGGCAGTTGTATTTAGTGAACTAGTGCTTGTTGTTTCATCGTCCTGAGGCGTGGGGATCACTTCTTGGTCGAGCAGGTTGTTTTCGCCTGACGTAGACTCGTTTTGATCGGCTGGGGTTGGTAGCAAATCTTCGGGGAACGACTGCCCGGTGATTTGGCTGTGTGACCCTCTGCTGATTACGTTGGGACGTGTAAAGCCATAGTTGATACTTTTGCTGGCGTCGCGATGGCGGGCACGCCGTAGGGCGTCGAAGTAGGCTTTGCCGGGCCAAGGGCCCTCGGCCAGATAGACGCCGTTGTATTCGAGCAGTGAACCCTTGCGGTGATGAATTCGCATGATCGCGCGATTGTAGTCGACCAGCGATCGATAGTAGGCCGATTCGGCTTCGGCCCGACGACGCTGGGTGTCGAGTAGCAAGTCGAGTGTCACGCGACCCGAGTCGTAAACGGCTTCGACGGCCTCGACTTCGTCTTCGGTTGCGACGCGACGGTTGAAATTGGTTTGTGTGAGGCCAAAATTGAGGTCCACGTCGCGGACGGCTTCGCCCATCTGCACTGAGACTTCAAGTTCCATGTCTTCGAGCACGGCCCGTTCGCGTGCGAGTAGTAGTTGATGATGTCGAATTCCGGTCATCGCTTTGCGGAAACCAATCGGCATGGAAAACTGGAGTCCTAGTTCCCACTCTTGGTAGTTGCCATCGGTGAGCACTTCGAAGGCATTCGATCCATCACCAAAAGGTGCAATGCCGGTTCCACTGCTATCGATCAGATCATCTCCAGCCCCCAGCCAACGATAGCGCCCGACGGCGTCGAGGCGAGGGAGTAGATGATTTTTTGAGGCGATCAACTCAAGTTCGCGGCGTTTGACTTCCCATTTTTGTTTACGTAGTTCAGCCCGACGAATCAATGCTTCGGCGTGGATGGTGGTCCAATCGAAGAAGACTTGGGCGGTAGTGGGTTCGTCGATGGGGCGTAGGAGTCGACCATCGGAAACCGAGAGTCCCATCATGTAGCGAAGCCGACTTTCGATTCGGAAAAGGTTGGTCTGCGCCGACTCGGCTTGCGAGCGGAATAGGAAGTATTGCGAACGTGCTTGCGCTTCTTTGTCGGCTTCGCCGCCTTGGCCGCCTACGCGTTGGAGTGCTTTGATTTTTTTCCAGGTTTCGAGGGCGCTGTCACGACCGATCTTGCGTGCTTCGAGGTCGCGGTAGGCAAAATAGAGTTCCCAGTATGCATCTTCGACATCACGCATCAGATCACGTACGCCGCGTTCGAAGTCGGCGAGGCTAATATCGTGTCGAATTCGCGAAATGATGACGCCGTCGATTTGGTTTGGTATGCCGCTGGCCGCTTGTTGAAAATTCATGGGGCCAGCGATGCGGTTGTATTGAGTGCCGGCGCCTTGCAGCAATGGTTGGGTAAACGCAGCTTCGAAGTTGGTGTTCCAGTCGCTCGGTTGGATTCGGCTTCCGTTGTTATTCGAGTCGTAGATGGTGTTGTTGCGGAATTCGAAGATCGTGCCGTGGGCGGTGGTTTTGGTAACGCCTGCGGTAAAGTTGGTCAGGTCTTGTCGAAAATCGCTTGCGAATAAAGCAGCTGCAACACCGACACTGAAGTTTTGTGGCCGGTCGTTATTTTGCCAAGTTATGGTGCTATCCACTTGAGCATCAAATTCGGCCAAAGCGGCTTCGACACCTGTTCCGCTGTTTGGATTGCCGGTGCCGGTGCCATTGCCGCTTTCGACCAGCGCTGGGTCGAAGGTGGTGACTGCACCAGCGGGGTTTTGTGTCAGCGTTTCAGGCGTGGCGGCGGCGATATTGCTGCCGTTGTCGGTGATGCGACCGCCCAGTTGGCGAACGACTTTGCTGTTGGTCAGCGTGATGCGAGTCACTTCTTCGAGCGAGACACCCCACATTTCGAAGCTTTCTGCGTTGGCGAGCGTGAGGGGTCGCCTGGCTGCTAAGACTTCGTCGAGAGTCGATTCGTTGACGTCGGGATACTCGATGTCGGTGGCGACATTCATGTAGTGAGAAAGGTCACCGGTGCCGAAAAGCTTGCCATCTTCGTGGAAGAAAAATGGTTGCGTGGGTTTGCAACCCGACACCAAGGTCAGGAGGCAAAGTGCCAGCGCGAGTTGGGAGTGAATCGGACGATCCATGGTGCTGCATTCCTACCGTTCGACAAGTCGTAGCGGTTTTCATTCGCTACTGGGCACAAGCCCAGGTGGTACGGCACGGTTTGAACTCGTGTCCAATGATCGCTACCGCCAATTCCCCCCCCGGCCACCCGATCAGCTAGCACTCGGCAATCAACAACAGAGATTGCGCAGGTACCGCCAGAGCAGTCAGCACAATTGTTATCGTCGACCTAACCGTTAAACTTTGACATTTTTGGGGAATGGGTAGTGGGTTGGTTTGGCCGAAGTCCTCACCTCACCGTAGCCTGGGGGGCAACGCCCCAGGTCTGAATGTGTTCTATGACTTTCGGCTGAAAGCCGTATTTACCTGTACTCAAGGTGAATATGGCTTTTGGCCAAAATATAGATTTGCTTTTTGATTCCTGGGGCGTTGCCCCAGGCTACGGTGAAAATGGCCTTCGGCCAAAAAAAGCAAGCCTAACTGATCCACTACAAAGGGATGAGGGGGAGATGTGACTAGCATTGCTAGCAGTCTCGCTAAATTTCTCGCAGCGACGCGGAGACGGCAGAGTTTTTTTTAACGAAGGGGTCGGCGAGGTAGCTGATCTTGACGACTTAGGGCTTTTCCAGTCTTGTTCGCCTTAGAAGTAGGACCTTAAGCAGAAGAGGGGATGCTAATTAGTTAAAGCGACGCTGGAAATTTCCATTTCGTCAGTTCGCCGTGCGCGATCAGATCCCGATTGGAGTTTTTCAGGTGTCGCTTTTTTTGTGGGCTAGCTCGGTAGAGAAAATTTCGCGGACGTTTAGGGGCTTTGATGAACAGACTTGGAGATGTATCCCGTGTTAAAAACAATCAAGTTAATCTCGAACCATCGTTGGGTATTTCACAAGCGAGCGCTGTCGTTGGCGCTGGTTTCTGGAATACTTTGTGCTGCACCGTTGGCCGCAAGCACCATTTCGATTCAATTTACTGGTTTGGATATTAAATACAACGGGCTGGAAATCGTTGATAACGATCCTGGCTTAGGCGACCCAGACCCGCTCGACTTCGTCAACTTTCTCGTGGACGGAAGTTCGGTGCAAAGTCTTACGAACGGCCTCACTGTAGATCTGTCCATACCTGGTGTAAGTGGCATCAGCAAATTGGGTGAGACCGTAACAAGCGCTGCTGGTGGAACGATGGATTTTGTGTTTGGAGGTGGCAGCTCTCTGAACCTAATTTTAGACGAAGTCCGTGTGACCTATGTAGATATTGCAGGTGTTATCGAAGCTCAGTTTGCCCTCGGTGCTTCGATCGCCAGCGTCGTGACTCAATCGCTACCCGTTGGTCTTGAGATCACGGACTCGGCAGATTCAATACTCGTTTCGTTTTCGACGCAGGTTGATTCGGCGAGCTTGGATGACAACGGCACAGACATCACGGGCTTCACTGCTTCGGGTGCGGGTGAGGCGGGTGGCGAGCTAAAAGTGCTTCCAGAACCAACCACATTGGCCTTAGCAATGCTTGGTCTGTTGGCTATTTCACGAGGTTCGTTCTCGACGAAGAATTCAGCCCACAGTTCTCGAATAACTTCGTAATCAAACGATAGCGTTTGCAAAAGCCAAAATTGCGCGTATACTCCTTGCTGCGGTCGAGGACTGCTAGATACTAGTATCGCGGCTAGAAATGCTTAGTCGCTTTAGCCTGGGGCGGTAGCTCAGTTGGGAGAGCGCTGCGTTCGCAATGCAGAGGTCGAGAGTTCGAATCTCTTTCGCTCCACTTTTAATTTTGAGTCGACACGCTCGCGATGCGGCGACCAACCTACCGGCGATCGGCAATCATGGGAGCCTCTTTTCCGTCGCCCCGTGCGGCCTACATTCATGTTCCCTTCTGCCGGCATCGATGTGGTTATTGCAATTTCGCGCTGGTCGCTGGTCGAGAGGACTTGGTCGACCCGTTTCTCCAGGCGCTGGCAGACGAACTTCGCTGGCTTGGCGAAGCACGCACCGTTGATACCCTGTATTTTGGCGGCGGCACCCCAACTCTATTATCTCCCCCGCAGCTTCAAAAACTTTGCGATACGGTCCTGGCTTGGCATCCCCTCGCTGAAGGATACGAGTGGACGGTCGAGGCAAATCCAGCTGACTTAGACAGCGATCGCATCGAAGTGCTCGCCAATGCGGGAGTCAATCGTCTTAGTTTGGGTGCCCAATCGTTTCGCAACGAAAAACTCAAACTCCTCGAACGCGATCATCAGGCAAGCGACATTGGCAATGCGGTGCAGCTTGCGAAACAAGCGAACATGCAAGTCTCGATCGATCTCATGTTTGCCGCTCCAGAAGAGTCGTTATCGCAATGGCAAGAGGATATTGACCAGGCAATCGAGTTGGCGCCCGAGCACATTTCTACCTATGGGTTGACCTATGAACAGGGCACCACCTATTGGAACCGGCGCGAACGGGGGCAATTGGCAAGCATTCCCGAAGAACGCGAACGCGAAATGTATCTCCTGGCGATCGATCGCCTTGCGGACGGAAATTTCGAGCACTACGAAATTTCTAATTTCGCCCAGCCAGGGCGGCGCAGCCGACATAACGAAATTTACTGGGCAGGCGAGGGCTATTACGCAGCTGGGCCTGGGGCGGCTCGTTATGTGGACGGAGTGCGAGAAACGAATCACCGAAGTGTGACCACTTATTTGAAACGCCTACAGTCAGGCGCATCGCCCGTGGCCGAACGCGAGTGCCTTGACCAGGAACAGCGTGCTCGAGAATACCTCGTTTTCGGACTCCGCCGAATCGAAGGAGTCGCTCGCCAGTCGTTTACCCAGCGGACTGGAATGCGTCTCGACCACTTGGCAGGCAAAGAGATTGCGCGCTATGTCGAAGCTGGGATGCTCGCCGACGACGGCGAAACGATCTGCCTAACGCGCGACGGGCTACTTATCAGTGATGCGATATGGCCCGATTTAGTCTGATAATGAATAGGCCCGGATAGAATCGTGTTCACCACAGAGTCACGGAGAACACGGAGTTTTGATGGGTTGGGATTCCGGTGGCTCCATGTCACCACCATCGCCGCTCAGTAATAGAATTAGCCGTTTTGGCGCTAGCCACGGTTGCTCGATAAAAAACCGTGACTAGCGCCAAAACGGCTGATGGAGCAAGCCCACGCTTACATCGGTGCGCGTGGCAATCGGCGCTGATAGGGCGTGGCCTCGACCGGGGGCAGGTAGTTTTCGGTCTCTTCAGCCCAAGTATTGCGTTCGTCTTCGCTGGCGTAGTAGCGAAGCCAGATTTCGGGGTCGTCACTCGTGTTGGCGCAATCCCAATGCAGATAGTTCTTCTGCCGTTCAATCCGCTTTTCGTGTGCGGGTAGAATATCTCGGAAGATCAGACAATAAAGCTGACGGTCGGAGAGATGATCGGTAAAGTCGAGAACGATGTTCTTTTCAAAAAGTTGGTCGATGGTTTTACTGAGCACCTGTTGCAACTGATCCTCGTCGAGCGTATCGGGCGAAGGCAATTGCAATGTTGGAATAAACCATTTTGCGATCGGCAAAATAGGAGCACGTTCCCACTCCAACATCGACTGTAAAAAGTCGTTTTCGTTGGACGTGGACATCAACTCGGCATTCACCCGTCCGATCGATTCGTCGTACAACGGCTCTAGGGCATCGCGCAGCTGCGCGTTGCGAAGCAAATGGTCGACTTCATCAGATTGAGGAGAGTTTGGATAAATCATGGCCACGTGTAGTAATGAGGTCCATCAAGATGAAAAGCGATCACCCTGCTGAGCAAAGGGTCTACATGGGGAAACCAAGAAAAATGGCACCCACTGGCGTCCTTTCGGCAGCAGCGTATAGCTCGACTCTATCAACCAGCGGCAGTCATGAAAACCATTTTGCGCCCCGGAAACAAGCAGTTTCCGAAAATGATGAAACCGAGCCGTTACGACCCGCAATCTTCCCCCAGACTACGCCCGCAAAGCTATCGCCGCCCGTAGGGTTCGAACCCAGACTCACCCCACGGGTGTTCCCATTTCGCGCATGAGCAGCTTCATGTCGTCCCAGGCGTCTTTTTTGGCCGAGGGATTTCGCAGCAGATAGGCAGGGTGATAAGTGCAAAGTACGTGGATGCCTTGGTAATCGTGTAGGCGCCCTCGCAGCCGACCAATCGACTCAGTCGTGTTGAGCAAATTCTGAGCAGCGACCGCCCCCAGACAGCAAATAAACTCGGGCTTGATTAGCTGCAACTGCCGATCGAGAAAGTGCCGGCAATTCTGCGATTCGACCAGTGTTGGGTTGCGATTCTCCGGCGGTCTGCATTTCAGCACGTTAAGAATGTAGACGTCTTCGCGGGCAAGATTGCAGGCGGCAAGTATTCGGTTCATCAACTGCCCTGCCCGGCCCACGAAGGGCTCGCCTTCCCGATCTTCGTCCGCGCCTGGTGCCTCACCAAGAAAACATAAGCGGGCCTGGGGGTCGCCGACACCAAAAACTGTTTGCGTACGGGTCGTCGCCAGTTCGTGGCAAAGTTCGCAACAGGCGATTTCGTCGCGCAAAATATCAAGCGTGGCTGCTGAGCTAACTTCAGGCGGTGTTTTCTCCACCGAAGCCGTCGCCTCAGTCGTTGGGGTTGGCTCCGCGCTACATACCTCTGATGGCCTCAGCTCCGGCTTGGGAAGCTGCTGAACCCCGGCCGCAGCGAGGCTCTCCATCATCTGAAGAGCCCTCCGCTGGAGGTTGGATTGATGGTTTTTGGTCATTTCTTCACCCTTCTTATCCCAGCTGAGCATGGCAATCAGGCCCCTACGGCGGCGCGAAGACTCGCCCACCAACACCGATCAGTGTAGGGTCGACGAAAGGGATCACGTCCGATACCGCTTGAATAGCCGCTATCTAACGCTACTTTCCTAGATTATGATGGAACGTTCGGATGTATGTCGAGTGGTCGTTAAGAAAGTTGTTTGATGCCGGTTCCCCAAGTCGTAATTATTGGCCGCCCCAATGTGGGCAAGAGCAGCCTGCTGAACTGGTTGGCGGGGCTTCGTTTGGCGATTGTCGAAGATCGTCCGGGCGTGACTCGTGATCGGGTTGACTATCTTATGTCGCATGAAGAACGTTTCTTCGACTTGGTCGACACGGGGGGCATGGGCAACCACGACGAAGACAACCTCACCCAACATGTCGAAGATCAAATTCAGATTGCCATCGGCTCGGCATCGATCATCCTGTTCATCGTCGATGCACGTGCGGGCATCGTTCCTTTTGACGAAGAAGTGGCGCAGAAGCTACGCAACTTAGACGTTCCGATCATCTGCATCGCGAACAAGGCCGACACAAAAAAGCTGGAAGACCAAACCACCGACTTCTATCGGTTAGGCCGCGGGCAGGTGCTTCCGGTTAGTACCACGCAAAACCGCAATCGGGCCCGGTTGCTGAATATGATCCTCGAACGGCTACCTCCGCCCGATGAGGATAACGAGACAGCCGCTGATGCAGAGCCAGAAATGAAAGTGGCTGTGGTGGGTCGCCGAAACGTGGGCAAAAGCACTTTCTCGAACACAGTCGCTCAGGCAGAACGCATGATCGTTAGCGAAGTGCCTGGCACCACGCGCGATAGTGTCGACATTCGCTTCGAACTCGACGGCAAAGCGTTTGTCACGATCGACACCCCCGGAATTCGTCGGCCAAGTAGTCGAAAATCGTCGCTCGATTTTTTCGGTACCCATCGGGCCCAACGCAGCATTCGGCGCGCCGATGTGGTGTTCTTGTTTCTGGATGCCACCCAACGAATCAGCAAAGTCGACAAACAGCTTTGCGACTACATTAGCCAGCAATACAAGCCTTGTGTGTTGGTCGTCAATAAGTGGGATCTCTTGGCAAAAACGATGCCGACCGAAAAGTGGGTCCGCTATCTGCACGACAATTTCCGCACCATGCGATACGCCCCCATTGCCTTTATCACCGGTCAGACAGGCAAAAACGTCAAAGCGTTGCTCAACCACGGCCAAATGTTGTTTAAGCAATCGCGCCTACGCATACCGACGGGTCAGCTCAATCGGCTGCTGCGAAATGCGATTCGAAATTCGCCCCCGCCGATGTACAAAAATCGTCGGCCAAAAATCTATTACGGCACGCAAGTCGGAATTCAGCCGCCGACGCTCGTACTCTTCTGCAACGATCCGCAAGCCATCTCGAAACCCTATCAACGGTATCTACTAGGTGCGGTTCGCGACCAGCTAAATTTTGAAGAAGTGCCTATCAAGCTCTATCTACGCAAACGGCAGCAGAACGATTCGCGCGACGAAATTTTAGAGGAAGCAGCGCAAGTGCCGCAAGAAGAAAATAAGACGTAGATTTGCGCTACTTAAGCACATCCGGCAGATCTGACATATTGCTCGTCGAAGCGATATTGTTGCCGGCATGGTGATGGGCGCGGCCACGATAATCGTCGACCACGGCAACGATGCCGAGTATCCATACCGCCAGAAAAAGCGCCAGCTCGCCTATCGCGATGATTTCCCGTCGATCCTTCTGCATCGAACAAGCCTACCTGTTCATCCAATGACCCCCGACGCGATGCCTACGCATCAGAGAATATTCTGGCCCATCGCGGGCCGCCCCGCGTTCTCTGTTCCAACGCCAACGAATAGAACCTAATCGCCCCGCCTTGGCAACCAGAACTTCAGAGCTGCCCATAACACTTTTTCGGCTTTTTTGTTGATAGCATGCCAGCAAAAAAGGGGGGCTACAGTGGTGGATTAAGGGCCTACCCTGCCGTTCTGGCGAATGTTACACTGGCGGGTCTTGTGTGCTTATCGAGAGAAATGGAGAGCCATATTGCCTACTCTCACCCCCTCTCAGAAAGGCACTTTCAAGGGCGATTAGCTCAGTTGGTTAGAGCACTAGCTCGACAAGCTAGGGGTCACTGGTTCGAGTCCAGTATCGCCCACTCGGCACGTAGCGAAAGCATTAGACGTGCCACTTTCTCGGGAGTTTTCATCCCAAGACAGAGCGCCATACGGCGCACTTCTACTCATTTCCGACGGTTGCCGACCGCTTTTTCTTGGCCTCAGAATCGATGCCAGCGGCGCTCTCGAGGTACTCGTCGGTCACTTGAAGATAGGGGCCAAAGGCCTCACGGACCCACTACCCGATTTAGTTCCATCGTCATTGGCCGTTGGGCTGCACCGGTACCATATGGATTGGGGAGTGGATTGCAAGATGTATGCCAATCATTCAAGCTGTCATGCAACACTTTCGATATGAAGGAGAAACCAGATGAAGACTTTGAAATCGAAGACACTCACGAGCTATTCTCTTGTACGTTCGAGGTGCGTCCTGCTGCTGTTCCAGGTGGCCCTATTTTCGATTGCCAGCCCCACTTGCGGCTTAGCCGACGTGACGCTCCCCACCATTCTCAGCGATCGCATGGTTCTTCAGCGCGACATGCCAGTCCCCATTTGGGGATGGGCCGAACCAAATGAAGAAGTCACCGTGGTAATCGCTGGCCAAACACACAGTACCCAAACCGATGAGAACGGAAACTGGCGAGTGACGCTCGATCCGCTATCGCTGGGCGAGCCGCTCTCGTTAGTCGTCGAGGGGAAGAACCGCCTCCAAGTAAACGACATTCTCATCGGTGAAGTTTGGCTATGTTCAGGTCAATCGAATATGCAATGGGACGTGAAAAATTGCTGGAATGCCGAGCTTGATATCGCATCGGCAAAATATCCCAACATCCGCATGCTGACCGTCAATAATCCAGCAAGCCAAACACCAACGAAAAATGCGGATGGGAGGTGGCAAATATGTTCGCCGAGTACGGTCGGCAATTTCTCTGGAGTCGGTTATTTCTTCGGTCGTCAGCTCCATCAGATTCTGGATGTACCGGTCGGGCTTATCGACAATGCGTGGGGCGGGTCGGCGTGCGAAGCATGGATCCGTCGCGATCGACTCGAGGGCAACCCAATGTACGAAGCACTGCTGACGCGTTGGAAAAATATCGTCGAGCACCACAAAAGCGGCAAAGCAAGGGCCGAGTTCGATGCGGCACTTGCGCAGTGGGAACAGGAGTCTGAGTCGGCTAGGCCGGCTGGCGAACAACGGCCGAAACCACGTTGGCTCAACCCGCTCGAGGGGAATGCCCGCCCTGCCAACCTGTTTCACGGTCGGCTTGGGCCCGTGCTACCCTTCGCCATTCGCGGCTCGATTTGGTATCAGGGCGAAACCAATGCCGGACGGGCATATCAATACCGCGAAATGTTTCCGTTGATGATTCAGAATTGGCGGGATGATTGGCAACAGGGCGATTTCCCCTTTTATTGGGTACAATTGGCCGACTTTACCGACGAGTTGCCCAATCCGGGCGACAGCGCATGGGCAGAACTCCGCGAAGCCCAGACCAGGACACTCGACAAGCTGCCTAATACGGGCGAGGCGGTCATCATCGATTTGGGTGAGGCGGGGGATATCCATCCGCGGAACAAAGTTGACGTTGCCAAACGACTGGCCCTCTGGGCACTTGCTCGCGATTATGGACTTGATTTCAACTGCCAGAGTCCGCGTTACGAGTCCATGGAAAAGCACGATGGAAAAATCCTTGTCCACATTAGCAATGTTGGTGAAAAGCTGCGAACAGTCGACGCGAGGACGGTCCAAGGTTTTGCGATTGCCGGCGAGGACAAGAAATGGGTTTGGGCCAAGGCTGAGATCGCAGCGAAGAATCGCATCAAAGTTTGGAGCGAAGAGGTGCCTGAGCCGGTCGCTGTGCGATACGCGTGGGCCAACAATCCCGTTTGCAATGTTTACAGCAACAACGGCTTGCCGCTCACGCCGTTTCGTACCGACGATTGGCCCGGGGTAACAGCCGAAGCGAGGTGAAAAATGAGGGCAGGGAATTCATCCAAAAAACGACCCTAACCGTGGGGGAACGATTTGCCCTAATGGACGATAGGCAACAGGATATGTGAAGGACATGCTCGGCTGCGATGGAGTTGAATGGTCGTCAAAGGAGCAATGGGCGGAGACTCGGTGTTGTCTGCATCTGCTCCCATCACAACCACCCGGATACGATGGCCCACATTGAACACCGTCGACGTTGGGTGCAGATCAAAAATCAGCTTTGTGGGTTCGCCGTGTGGCAAATCGACCTTATCCTGCGAGTTACTTCGTTGGTAGGGAAGCCCAAGATTGTCCCACGGCGCTTCGGATAACATGCGGTGGGACGCCCGCAGGACACCTTCTGTGACGTAGTGCGCATGGCCACTCGAATCGACTTCCTCCAATAATACGTAGAAATCAGTGTCTGGCTCACTTGATTCCACATAGAGTGTCGCAATGGGATGCCCCGTTAGGCAGATTGGCTCTTTCAAAGGGCCGCTAGTGTAGGTAAGCGACTTGCGGTCGTTGGCCACCATGTCGGGATAATCCATCAGAGCGGCTCCGACCGTGTTATTCCATCGTGACGAACTGCCTGTCGTTGTCGTTGGGTTGATTTGATACTTGTCCTGAGCAAGCTTTTGATCGGGTGCGGTTCTGCTCAATTGGCCATCGTTCACCGAGTCGATGCTTCCGGAAGGACCGTCCTCGAAGAAAAACTGTGTGGCATGTTGGGAGGCGAGTGGCCAAGTGGTGGCGGTGTGCCAATGCATGTTTTCTGGCTCATCCATCGTGACATAATGAATCGCCGCTTCGTCCATGATGCCGTTATCAATGTCCTTGAGCCAGTAATCGAACCATCGGTGCTGCTCGATAGACCGAAGACGAGTCCGCTCGGCGTCCGCCTGTTTATCTGGGGTAGGGCCATGAGGCCAAAAGCCGACCGCAAGTTTTTGTGGACCAGCGTAGTTGGCAAACCAAAGCATGGCATCCGTTACGAATGCGTCATACCAACCGCTCCAGTGGTATGACGGAATCTTGGCCTGGTTGATATTTTCTAGATGGGGCCACGGGTTGTGGGTGAGATAGGAGTGTTGTCCGAATCGACTATCACGAAACGGAGACTTGCGATATGCCTCGATCGCGTTGAAGTTGTCTTGATGTTGAGCGATTGCTTGACGACGAAGTTCGGCGTTTTGATCACCATCGACTTTGGGTGCTATCCAGTCAGTATCCAAATGGCGTGTCATACTGCTCCAGTGGTCTGCCATGACTTCTCGAAAGACGCCTCCTGGATGAAGCGCGTCGTACATATCCAGGCCAGCCACACAGGGGAAAATCGCCTTGAGTGCGGGGGGGCTCTGACTGGCAGCCATGTACTGTGTCATTCCCAAGTAAGATGCGCCGAACATTCCGACCTTACCCGTACACCATGGCCTCTGGGCAAGCCACTCGGTGATTTCATAGGCATCCCGAGTTTCATTGGGAGAAAAAAGCCCCTCATATCGGCCAAACGAAGCCCCGCTCCCACGAACTTCTACCGCGACAATGATGTATCCATGCCGCACCAAGCGCGCCAAATCCTCGTTGGCGTCGACGATCGAGTTGATATGATCTGTCGGCTCGGGGCTGATATGGCTTAGCACGACACGGGGACTGCGGTGATAGCGGGAATGCGTCCAGATAACAGGAAATTTTCCATCCGCTGCCCGATCTCCACGAGCCGGTCGAATGATGTCGATTGCCAATCGAACCTTGTCTCGCATTTCGACATACTCGGACGTAACAATCCATTGGTCGAATTGCTGCTGAGAATAACCTTCATAGCGACCGAACTCGGAAATGCGGCTAGGCTCCTCTGCGTGACCATCGATTGCGAGGTTCAAGCATATCCAAACGATCGCAAACAGGCATCGAGACAAGAATCGCGGATTCATAGGCATACGTCTGTTTCCTTGGCGGTATAAAACTCTTGCGAACCGATTCTTCATTTGGGATTTCCCATCAGGAAGTACCTCAGATAACGGGAAATTACCAGTTAGTGGCAACGAATCGCCTGATTTGCCATAATATAGGCTGGATGGTTGTTAGGCCAGAAGACGAGGTCGCTCTTTTTGGGCGATTTCAGCCGCCGATCCGCCTTCGAGTCTTATGGGTCTTAGCCACGTATAAAACAGACGGTAGGAGTTTTTCATGCCAAGGTCTTCTCAATTTCGACGGTTGTTCAACTACGGTGTGATCCTGCTGCTGTGCCTTTGTTGCGTTCAAGCAACTCGTGCCGCTTCGCTTCAGTTTGCTTCTCGCACTTGGGACATTCGAAGATCCAACTCGATTACTGGTCCTGGTGGCAATCGCTTTTCAAACGATTCTAATCATGTTTGGTCGGATCAAGCTGGATTGCATCTTACGATCAAAAAGAAGGGGAACTTTTGGTTCAGCACCGAAGTCACGCTTTCTGAAACGCTTGGCTACGGCACGTACATGTTTCAGACGACCTCGCGGCAAGATATCCTTAACGCCAATGCCACGTTTGGCGCTTTCACCTGGGACTCGTTTGGCGATGATCCTCGCATTCCCGCTTTTCCGAATCGCGAGATCGATTTCGAAGATTCGCGTTGGGGAAACCCCAGTGCTCCCACCTCTTCGCAAGTGGTGGTCCAGCCGTATTTTGTCCCTGGAAACTTGCAGAACATTGCTTTGCCCGACTTGAGCCAAGACGCGGCCCTCACCCGTTTTTTCATCTGGTCGCCTGGCCGAGTGCAATTCTTTTCTCTGCGAGGCCACCACTCGCCGACGAATTTTCCGGCCTCGGCGATTATCCATCAATACGATTATGTCGAAAATCTTGCCATCAACCACATCGTTCCTGATCCTGGACGAGCGAAGTTTCACTTTAACCTCTGGCTCAATAACAACGACGTCCTACCGTTCCCAATCGGCGAGCAGACCGTCGAGGTGGTCATTAACGACTTTGCGTATTTGCCATTAGCGCCAGTAGTACTCGAAGGAGATTTTAATAGCGATGGCAGCGTCGACGCAGCAGATTTAACTCAATGGCAAGGTGATTTCGGGCTCAACGGCAATTCCGATGCCGATGGCGACGGTGACTCCGACGGTGCCGACTTGCTTGCGTGGCAGCGCAATCTGGGCAGTGTCGCCCCAGCAACGGCGGCCGTTGCCGTGCCAGAGCCTTCTTCGCTAGTCTGCCTGCTACTTACGGCCGTTTTATCCCTCCAGCTACGACGAAGCCGAGCGTTACCGATTCCTACCTGATTTCTGAACGAACTAGAGAGGCGAGTTTTCCATGCACAAAGCCCCCCGTTTTTTTTTGCTTTCCTACGTTTTTCATTTCTGCGCAGTAATACTAACCTGCGTTTGCTCCGTTCCAGCGGCGCATGCCGTCGATCTTGAGTTTGCTTCACGAACCTGGAACGTTCGAGAATCGGACGAGCCTAGGGGTCCCGGTGGCAATCGCTTTTCGAACAGTTCCGACGATGTTTGGTCGGATGAACAGGGGCTACATCTTACTATTCACAAGACAGGAGACTTTTGGTTTAGCACCGAAGTCACGCTTTCTGAAACGCTTGGCTACGGCACCTACATATTCCAAACCACCTCGCGACAAGATACGCTTAACTCCAATGCCACCTTTGGCGCGTTTACCTGGGACTCGTTTGGCGACGATCCCCGCATCCCTGACGCCCCGAATCGCGAAATCGATTTCGAGGACGCCCGCTGGGGAAATCCCGAGGATCCCACCGCTTCGCAGGTGGTCATCCAGCCCTATCAAGTGCCCGGAAACATCGATCGCATCACGTTGCCAGATTTAAGCCAAGATACGGCCCTCACCCGTTTTTTCATCTGGTCGCCCGGTCGAGTGCAATTCTTTTCTCTGCGAGGTCACCACTCGCCGACGAATTTTCCGGCCTCGGCGATTATTCATCAATACGATTATGTTGAGAATCTCGCGATCAACAACATCGTTCCCGACTCGGGTCGAGCAAAGTTTCACTTCAACCTCTGGCTCAATAACAATAAAAAACAACCGTTTCCGACCGGAAAGCTGCCCGTCGAAGTGGTCATCAACCACTTCGATTTCTTCCCGTTAGCGGAAATCGCTGCGAACGACAAAGGGGACGCAAAACAATCGGACTGAGTCCCCATGGTGAAGTGATTTCGGGCTCAACGGCAATTCTGCCCCTTCTAAACGTGTTGCAACCCACGGTAAATCACGCCTTGTCTGGCGACACGCCTACGTGTTAGACTGTGAGGTTCATCCTTGAATGAGGATAGCTATGGGCAGTCCCTTGGGCATTTTGACCGCTGGAGTACATATTGGGTACAAAGAAATCAGGCAAAGGGCGACGCAAAGTGGGTCGCAAGAAGCGCCGCATGCGAGCTAAAATTCGCCATCGCAAGAAATAGGTAGGCGTTTTCATCTATCTGTGGGTACTCAGCCCTTCAAGCCAGTCGTTGCGACGCCGCGGGCGAATGAGCGTTGCGCAAACAAGCCGGCTGCAAACCCGCATTTCGCTATCTGCGGTCTCCGCCTAAACTCAATGGCATGGAACGGATTGCTACGACCTCAGCGCGGGTAGAATTTCTAGCAGAGCGCGACGCTGCCGGGATTCCGCATGTTCGGGCAGACAGTTGGCTGGATGCCCTTTATGCCCTGGGTTATCTCCACGCCACCGATCGACCCACCCAGATTTTCTTTGCCCGCAATGTGGCAAACGGGCAATCTGCCGCCCGGATTGCTGACAAGCCCGAACTGGTCGAGACCGACCGTTTTTTCCGGCGGGCCGGGCTTCATCGCAATATCGAATGCGAAATCGACCACCTTCGACCAAAAACGCTCGAACAACTCGAGCACTACTGCGATGGCGTCAACGATGGTTTGCAAGATGCGGGTCGCTCGCTGCCGATGTGGGTCACCGGTTTTCACCCACGCCCCTGGCACCCGACCGCCGTGTTAGCCATTGGCAACCTGCTAAGCTTCGCAGGTCTTGCCATCGCCGCCCAAGAAAATGAACGGCTATTGCTAGAGATTTTACAGACGGGCGTTCGCCCCGATTTGCTCCGCGAGTTGATGTCGCCCTATCTCGACGATATTGATTTCGCCCCTTTGATGGACGTCCACATCGAACAACGACTCTCGGACGAAGCGCTTGAGATGCTCGCCGACTTGCCCCGTTTGGCCGGAAGCAATGCCTGGGCGGTCGCCCCTCGGCGTAGCGCGACAGGCAGCGCACTACTGGCGTCCGACCCTCATCTCGAAGTCAACCGATTGCCCGCGATATGGTACGAGGTCGCTTTGCACTGGGGGGACGATCAAAATGGCGAGGGGCAATACGCCATGGGCGCCACTCTCCCTGGCTGCCCAATGATGGCGGTGGGGCGAAGTCAGTCGCTTGCCTGGGGAGTCACTTACTTGCACGCAGACACTAGCGACTACTTTGTCGAAGATTGCCGACCGGGCGGTGCCACCGGCTGGCAATACCGTCGGAGCGACGAGTGGCACGACTTCCAGGTTCGCGAAGAGGTGATCGAGCGCAAAGGATCGTCTGCCGAAACCATGCGAGTTTTCGAAAACCCGCAGGGGACTTTGCGTTGGGATCTCACCGATCAAAAGCCCGGCAAGTATCTCTCGGCCAAGTGGATTGGTAGCGAAGTCGGCTCGGGACGTTCGATCGGCTGCTGGCTTGATGTTCTCCAGTGCCGCAGCACCCGCGAGGCGATGGGCATCGTTCGCGAGAACCCGCACCCCACACTTGCCTGGATATTTGCAGACTCCGCGGGGCATATCGGTCGTCAAGCCAGCGGCTGGCTTCCCGATCGTCCCCCCGGTCAAGTTGGCTTACTCCCGCTACTCGCCTGGGATGAGACCTCCCATTGGCAAGGCCGACTTCCGAGCGAACCGTTACCGAGTCTTTACGACCCCGCTGAAGGCTACTTGGCCAGCGCCAACGAAAATCTTGACCGTATCGGCGAGTTCATGATCCACAGCCATGCCCTGCCCGACTATCGAAAACGTCGGATCGCCGAGCGGCTGCACGAACTAAGATCGGTCACCATCGAAGATATGCAACAGCTTCAATACGACGTGATTAGCGTTCAAGCACGCCGCCTTTTGCCAATTTTCTTGCCGCACCTTCCCGAGGGGCCGCTCAAAGATTCGCTATTTGCATGGGACTTCAGCTACCATCCCGACAGCACCGCAGCCACGATGTTCCAACATCTCTACCGAAACATACTCCTAGAAGTCTTCGGGCACGAAGAAGGCATCGGCTGGCGACGCATGTTTTTTCTTTGCACTCGGATGGGCTATTCGTCGATGATCCTCACTGCGATCGACGATTTACTCTGCAAAGAAAAGTCGGCCTGGTGGGAAAATCGCGACAAAGCGGAAATGATACTCGCTGCAGCCGAGCGGACCGCCGAAGAGCCAACCCAACCTTGGGGCGAAGCAAACTCGTTTCATTTCACCAACCGTTTCTTTGAAGCCGGTCGCGTGGGGCGGTTACTCGGCTTCAGTTCTGAAAAAAAACCGATGCCCGGCTGCCAAGCGACTCCGTTTCAAGGGCACCTTTTGGCGACCGCCACCCGCGAATCGAGCTTTGCCCCCAGCTACCATTTCGTGACCGATCTTGGCACGGACGAAGCATGGACCAATCTCCCCGGCGGAGCCAGCGAAAGCCGCTTCTCGAAATGGTATCGCAACGACATCGCCCGTTGGGCGTCCGGCGAATACCGCCAACTAACGGCAATCCAACCGCCCCCTGCTCCATAAGCCTCACCCTCCTGGTACGAAGCGGTGGCAAAATTTTCACGTAGACATCCCCAGAACAGAGTCGTTCCTAGTCCATGTGTGATCAGAGAAGATCGCGGGGGAAGATTGGGACTCAGTCTTTGGCCAGCTGCGTGAGTAATCTGGTCAGCGTATTGGGATGCACGCCTAATAGTTTCGCGGCACGTCCTTTATGACCACCGGTGGTTTGCAAAGCCTGCTCCACCGCTGCGCGGCGCAATTTCTCTAAATTCGTGAAGGGAAGATTGATCGATTTTTCTTCGATTCTAGAGGCTCCGGGGAGCGATGGCTCGCACTGCAAAACGTAACTTTGCTCGATGACAAAACTAAGCTGTCGAACATTGCCGGGCCAACGATACTCGCAGAATTGTTGCAACGATTCGGCATTAGGCTGCCAAACGGGCTGCTTGTACATGGCTGCAAACTTGCGCGAGAAAAAGTCGATGAATTGCGGGATGTCTTCATTGCGAGATCGGAGCGGCGGAATATCCAATTCCACCAAATTGAGACGGTAGTAGAGATCTTCTCGAAAACGGCCTTCTTCGACATCACGCTCAAGATCGCGGTTTGTAGCTGCGATCACTTGCACATCGACATGCACTGGTTTCGAAGCGCCAACCGGAGTGACTTCGCCTTCTTGGAGCACGCGTAAAAGCTTGGGTTGTAGCTCCAGTGGCATGTCCCCGATTTCATCAAGGAACACGACTCCACTTTCGCCAGTTCGAAAGACGCCCAAACTCTCGCCCGCTGCGCCGGTAAAGGCTCCGCGCTCGTGGCCAAACAACTGACTCTCTGCCAGTGTAGCCGTCAGTGCAGCACAGTTGACTGGAATAAAAGGTTGATTACGACGGGGTCCAATTTGGTGCAGTAATCGCGCCCAAACTTCTTTTCCCGTACCTGTCTCGCCGGTGATAAGAACCGTGCACTCGACCTGAGCTGCACGTCCGGCATGATGGGCAATCCGATTGATCGACGGATTTTTCCCTATCAGCAAGCTCGCCGGATTCTCCGGCGGCAAAGAAGCAACTGCTTCCAGCGTTGTAGATTCGTTTGATGCCATTCTCTTAATTCCTCGACCGACGCATTGACGCCAGCCGTAAGATGCCCCTGAAGCTCTCGCGCTGCTGTTCCAGAACAGCGAAAAAACTAACTTTCATTCAAAAGGTCACTGGCGGCCCAGCCATACAGGTCAATTGACGAAAAAGTACTGTACCCATGCTCAGCCGAGGTGACTCCGGCGAGCGTACAGCCCTGTGTGGATTATAATTAGTCGCTACAATTCCCGCAAACAATGGGACTTATCCAGGGCGATTATCTTGCCAATTTTGGGGTGGCCTGTGGCAAAATGGGAATAGGCCACACAACCTGTAAAAAATACGAGGATGTACCTGGAATATGTCGTAATTCCTTACAGTAAAACTACTTAAGTGCTTCCGAAGACGTTTTTGAGGTCACCGGTTAGTGAAGCGAGGAAAATCTTTGTGCGCTGCCGAGCTTATTTCGCTCGAAATCGAGTCGCTCGCAGCTTCAACTGGACAGTTGGCGAAGAGAGCCCTGGTAGCCAGACCAGAGCCAGAGCTGATCGCCTTGCCGCTGGCACGTTTTCGCCAAGGCCGTCAGGCAGCCGCCTTGGCGATGGCCGATTCGCTGTAGGCTACGACCGAGAGCTTAAGACGCTCTGCAACGCGGCAGAACTCGCCCCGATCTAGCAAGATGGTTCGATCTGCTTCAATCGCTAACACCCTCCCACCGACCGCGGCAACCGACTCGAGCGTTTTTGGGCCCACGGTCGGAACATCGAACCGCATATCCTGCTGAGGCTTGGCAACTTTGACGACCGTAAATCCACCTGCTTTGCAAAGGTCGCCTGCTCGACGGATGCAAAGGTCGGTTCCTTCGATTGCTTCAACGGATAACACCGTTTGATTTTTGATGCAGACACTTTGCCCAATGTCGAGACCACCCATCACCTTGGCAATGTTCCAGCCAAATTCAACATCTCTTTGCTGCTTCACCGAGAGCCGCTTGCCGACAACATGCCCTGCTTTCACGAGCAGCTCTGGGGCAAAGTCTGTCGCAGGCTCGCAGGTGATGCCTTCTGAGGCAAACGCTTCGGCAACGATATTGAGCAAGGTGTCGTCCTTGCGATCTCGGGTGCTGGTGAGTAAATGCGGGTAAAAAGATTGCATCGCTTTCCAGTCGGGCCGATGTCGCAACCACCACCCGGGCTGATACAAAAGAACCTTGTGTAATTTGCCGGTCATGGTCGCTTGCTTGACGCCCCACTGCTTGCAATATCGAATTGCGCGGCCAATACCGCCGATACCGATCCATCCAAAGTGATCGCAGATATCTGCCAAACGTGGATCGGCATGGTCAAGAATGCCGATGCCTGCAACGCGCCGGCCTTGACGCCGTAGTTCTTCGGCAACGGCAAAAGGCAGCCTGCCCCACCCGGCCAAGACACAGATCGGGCGGTCGCGATCGTCCTGGGAAGTTTCAGAGGCAAGTTGTGCAGACATGGCCATGGAGTGTGATCAGCTACCGTTCGTCTGTCGGCTCACTTTACAGCCGGTTTCAAAGCCCACTTTCGGCTCGGAAATCTTCGGCCGTGGGATACCTTTTGGGAGTGTTGAAACCGCTTCTAGGCAGCTTGCTCGCCGGGTTGCGGTTTTTCCTTTTCGTTTAACTGTTCTTGCAGCGCTTCTAGTTGTCTTTGCATGGTTCGGAATTGTCGTCGCATCTCTGGTAGTTTGGCGATCGCTGCAAATTGCAGTTTCTGACGACGCACCGGGATCGCAGGTTGTCCGAGCACGACTTCGCCCTCAGGCACGTCGTTCGGAATGCCAGACTTCGAACAAAGCACCGCACCCGTCCCAATATGAACATGGTCGCGCACCCCCACTTGCCCGGCCATGACCACATAGTCACCCGTGGTCGTACTGCCTGCGATACCTACCTGTCCGCAAATAAGATTGTGTTTTCCCAGCCGACAGTTGTGGGCCACCTGGACCAAGTCGTCGATTTTGGTTCCTTCGCCGATCACGGTTGGGCCATAAGTGCCGCGATCAATGGTTGCGCAGGCACCGATTTCTACATCACATTCGATCTCGACATACCCCAATTGGGCGGACAACTCATGACGCCCTTCGCTTTGCTGGTAGCCAAATCCGTAGGCCCCGAGTATGGCACCTGCGTGAATCAACGAGTGATCGCCGATGCGCGTATTTTCGTAGAGAACCGCATTCGGAAATATCTCTACGTTGCATCCTAGCCGGCAATCAGACAATATTTTCGCTCCGGCATGAATCGTCGATCCACAACCAATCACGACACCATCGCCAATGACCGCCAACGGATGGATGTCGACATCCTCAGCGAGTTGGGCCGTTGGACTCACCACGGCATCCGGGCTAACGCCTATGCGTTGTCTTGCAAGAGCCGGACGAAAGTGTGCCACGACCTTAGCAAACGCCTCGTGGACATCATCCACCACAATAGTGGGTTTGCAGTCGCAAACGACTTCTTCGGATACGATGGCGGCTGCGGCTGCCGATGTTGCCAACTTCGAAACGAGGTCAGGATGATCGGTCAGAGTAATCTGGCCTGATTCCACGACCTCGAGTGTTGCCGCCTCGGAGACCACTAACGTGGGTTCGCCTTGAAGGCGACCGTTCACAAGCTCAGCAAGGTCGGCCAGGGTGGTCGACATCTAGGAATCCTTTCCATCCAGATTGTTCGTCAAATGTACATTTCCGACACGCTAGCAATTCTGCTTGTTCGAGCCGGACGGCCGTTTGGCAAGGGGTGTGATTTGAACGCTGAATCGTACTCCCCCCCCTCGCAAATGGGCAATAGCAGATCGTCTGCTATCTCGCCGTCTGCCTACCCACGAAATGCATCGCCTGCTCAAAATGCTGTTGCAGACGCAAAAACTGTCGCATATCGCCACCCCGGTCAGGATGCAACGACTTGACACGCTGTCGGTAAGCAGACAGCACCTCTTCCTCGCTGCAGGGCAATCGCAGATCGAGCGCTTCAAAACAAGGTGGCCGTTCTTTAGTGACCCAGTACGGCGTAAAAGGTGTTACCTTTGCCACAAAAACCATCGCTCGGCGCAATGACCGCAGATAGCGTCGGAAATCAAGAACCATGAATACATAACCCAACAACGGAAGACCTAGGGCTACCACCAAATAGGATACCGTGAGAAAAACATCGATTCCGTCAGGCCAAGTCTTGGCAAGTAGCACTTCGGCGGTCAAGACATTCGGATACGACATGCTAGCGAGTCAAAAAGTTCTGGTAGTTATCAAAGAAAAATATTGCCATTCAATCGTTGGTTTGCTCAACAAGACTCATTACTCGCGCGAGCGTTCGGTCGAGCAAGCGTTGCGGAACGAGCGACTTTGCGAGCTGCATTCCGAGAGCATCCAAACCCACCGTATAATGCGATCGTGGGCGTTTTGCATTCAGTGCTTTGAGCACCACCGAGGCGACCATTTCAGGAGAAGTCGTCGACTTTGCCCCACGTTCGTTGAACTCGCCAGCACGGGCGTACATCACGTCATAAGCGCTTTTTAGCTCACTGGGGATATATTGACTTCGCTCATTCAGCGAATTGCGCGCCTTCTCGAATATCGAAGTGCGAACCTGCCCTGGTCGAATAATCGTCACCGGAATTCGCCAAGGCCGGAGCTCGACTCGCAGGGCATCAGAGAGCGCCTCTAAGGCAAATTTACTGGCCGAGTAAACCCCCACCATCGGCAGCGCCATCGTACCATTCATGGACGACATATTGATGACACGGCCATGCGATTTACGCAACAAAGGTAAACAACTCTGGATCATCCGTAAGGGTGCGATCGTGTTGACCTCGAATAATTGGCGCACCTCGTCTAATGTCGAAAGCTCGACGGCTGCGGGGAGCCCAACCCCGGCGTTGTTGACTAATCCGTAGAGACCACCTGAACTCGACGCTTGGGCGAATTCAACCGCGTGGGCAACGTCCTCTTCGTTGGTGACATCCAGCAGCAATGGCTCTAGTAACGGCAGCTCAGGGCGAACCAGCTTCGCCGCCTGTTCTGCACTGCGGACGCCGGCCAAAACTCGATAACCGTTCTCTGCAAGAAGCACTGCCGTCGCTTGGCCAATGCCTGAGGAACAACCAGTAATCAAAACCGTCCGAAGAGGCTTGCCCATCAAATCTGCCCGTGTGCCCCTAAGGATCAAGATGCCAAAATAAAGTTTGGCGGTGTTCCGATAGCCAGCAGTGCCAACCCATTGGCACCTACCGACACCGTCCAGCGTAGCAGAATTTGCAGAAATGGGCAGTCGCTAGGTTCGTAAATCAGGAGAACTGCAAAGTCACTGTCGGATATCGACTTTGCAGTCTGCCTAGTTCGTAAATACGCTGCCTTGCCAATTCTAAGCAGCCCCTTCGTGGGGGTCGTCTTGTGAGATCGGGCTACGACCCGAAATGCGGCCTCGAATCGCTGCTAATCGGTCCGCAGATATCGTGCTTTGGCCCTGAAACCCGACGTCCATTCCCTCACCAAAGTAGTATTTACGGGCATCTGGATTATTGAGCACTTCTTCAGGTGTCCCGTGGCAAAGCACCTGCCCAGCACGAATCACATAGCTACGATCGGTGATTTGAAGTGTTTCGCGTACTTGATGATCGGTGATTAAAATCGAAATGCCACCCGCACGCAAATTGCGAATGATTTCTTGAATACTCGCGATCGTCACGGGATCGATGCCTGTGAAAGGCTCATCAAGCAAAATAATTTCTGGATTGGACACTAAACAACGGGCAATTTCTAAGCGCCTGCGCTCGCCACCAGAAAGTGTCATCGCCTTGCTTCGCTTGAGCTTGGTGATGCCGAATTGATCCATGAGCTCATCGCATCGACGGCGACGCGTCTTACGATTCATGCCGAGCATTTCCATCACGCCAAGCAAATTATTCTGCACCGACAGCTTGCGAAAGACGCTCGATTCTTGCGCGAGATAGCCCATGCCTCCTTCCCGGGCACGTCGAAACATGGGCCAACTGGTTACCTCTTGGTTGCCCAACGAAACCTTGCCGGCATCGGGCTCGATCATGCCGCAAGTCATTCGGAAAGTTGTCGTTTTGCCAGCGCCATTTGGCCCCAGTAGACCAACGATTTCGCCGCGATCGACCGAAAAATCGACTCCATCGACGACACGACGTCGGCCATAGCTTTTCACCAAGCCTGTTACTTTTAACAGCGTCACGTTCACCGTCCTCCATGACGAAAACTAGTACCACACGTCTGATCTATCGCACAATTCGCATGTCACCAAAACCCGGAAAGCCGGGCAACACCTGCAAACCGGGGATGCTTCCCCACGAGTGTGGCCAAAAGACACACACGGCTTTGCCAATGAGCAAACGCCGATCGAGATAGGCCCCTCCCGGTTTGGAGTGATCTCTCCCGTTGATAGCTGCCCATAGGCGGCAATCTTGGCTCGCAGGGCTATTATCGCCCATGACAAACAATTGGCCTTCTTCGACTTCAAACGATCGCCGTTGACGCGTTGAAAATCGGTCCCAGCTAGCCGGTTCGACAAACAACTCTTTTACACTACGTAACTTCGGCACTCGGGTACCATCGGCTAACTCGGTGGTTACATGTGCAGGCTCGTAGTCAGAAAATTTCCACGAGTCATGCCAGTCGATCGCTCCGTAATAAATATCGCGAAATACTTGAAGCCGATGGACTGTTAACGCAGCACCCCGCGAACCCACACCAACCGGGGCAAGATCGCCGGCATCCTCTCCACTCGTACGGGGAATCATATCATCGCGTTTTTTAAAGAGTTGCTCGACGTCGTAGGTCGAGTCACCGAAGTCGATCAATTCGTCGTCGACCCATAGCAAGAGCTGATCGTCCACGTTGGCGAACGTTAGACGATATTCTCCTGCTGATCGGACGGCGGTCGTCCCGACTGGGCTGTAGTTTTCCAGCCCGTCGATGCCAAGTCGAGCCTCACCAGTCTTGAGGTCGAGATAGCAACGGAAATGTTTGCCCGCCTCGACCAAATCGAGAATGATCTCCCCTGCGGCTTTTTCTACAGTTACCTCACATTCGACTGCGAGATCACCCACCCAGTGCATGCCAAGATTCCGAGGTGGCATCTCCCAGCCGGTATGATGTACTTCTCTGCGTAGCCGTGCGGTGTTGTAAGAATTAAAATCGCGAATCAGCTGAGGCCGAGCTTCTAGTAGCCATTCCTCTCGACTCTGTCCTCGAAACTCGTCGGTTTTGGCAAACGAACGAACGACCGCCCAATCATTTTCGTCGGGCAAAATATGCCGATACCGCAACCATGTGGTTTCGTCGGTCGCCCCGATCTTAAATTGCTGTTCAACGGTTTGCTCACCGGCGTTCCGCTCGACTTGCCAACCCTCTGAAGACCAACGCATCGGCCAGCCGGCGTTGTAGAGATTCGCAGAATCATAATTCGTATCGTGTACCGGCTGAAGCATGACTCGCACTTTGTCGGCCGGTTTACGCTGGATCTGAAAACCTTCTTCCCCGCCATTGGAATGCGTAAATATGTCGCCCTGATAAATCTGAACTGTCTCGCCCGGCAAACCGACCAAACGCTTGATGTAGTTCATCTCCGCATTGCCGGGGTACTTAAACACGACGACATCCCACCGCTGCGGGTCTTTGTATAAGTAGCTGTATTTGTTGACCAAGATGCGGTCGCCGGGGTAGCTTGTATGGTTTTCGATCCCCTCTTGATTCACAAAAGATGGAGCCCCTGGCGGCAGGTCGGTTCGAAACGCCATGGTTTGGCGACACATGGGGCACATCCCCGCCACGACTTCGAGCCCCGAAATTTCGCTTTGTAATCGTTGTTGACTACCGAACGAACCACCTTGCCTTTGCAACTGGGCGAGTAACCGCGAACGGCCCTCCCCCTCGGTGCTTGCCGAAGCTCGAAACCGATAGCCGCACTCGCTGCAACAGACATCCTTATGCTGCCCTTGTAACGCTGGCGACATCGACCCCGTGGGAATGACGAATGCCTCGGCTTCAAACGTGCGAAACAAAAACGCTAAGACAAACGCGATCACAATCGACTCGATCGTCTCGCGCAACGCATGCATCCCGCCCCCCGGCGCGGCAGCTACAGCAGCCCCGGCTTCCGTTTGTGAGTTACGTGGTTTCTTAGAGAGGTTTTTTTGAGCCATAGCAGGGGTCGGAATCACAGAAGTCAGAGAGGAAATCGCGATCTTGCAGGCGGGATCATACACCTCGCCTCAAATTGCGGGAACAATGGTTCTTCGTCAGAAGCTGGGCAATATAGCCGAATTTCAAGAATGCGGGAAACGCCGCCCTGAAAACCATCAGAACGACTGCAAAGTCGATACGATCAATCAAAAGACACGAAGAAAAATTTACCACAGAGGACACAGAGGAGCACAGAGCAGCTGGAAATAAACGTACCTCTGTATTCTCTGTGCCCTCTGTGGTTCAATTAATTTTGCTTTATTTCATGCAACCGCGACTTTACAGTTCATCTGCTGAAACCGTGCTAGCGTCCGCCTAGCGGCCTGCCTAGCAGTAATCGAGCGGGCACTGGCCCCCACTGCCGACTATCGATCGAGATCGAGGCATTATCGCCCAGCAAAAAATACTGACCCGACCGAAGCTGCAGTGGATCGCTGCTGCCCTCCATCGCATGACCCTCATAAAAAACATCCCGATAAAGAGTCAGTCCTTCAAGAGAAACTTTCCCTCCTCTTACCCCAATGGCAGCTGGCTTAGCGGTACCTGCAGGCAGAAGATCCTCGGCCAGCGGACAACTCAATTCCCTATTCCCATTGAGGGCCAGCAGCAATTGTCGGTCGAAATTCGAGAACACCAGCTCCACCAGCTCTCCCGCTAGAAGTTGATTGCAAACCGCAGCCGACAAGCGACCGGAATTCAGAATTTGACCTTCCACCTCAAATTGCACCGTTCGCTCGGCGGGTTGAAGGGTTACCCGATATTGAACTCGCCCATCGTTAATTTCTAAAGCCAAGGTTCCTTCGCCTACGAAGCAGAGTTTTGTAGACAGCATGAAGTCACCCACTCGATTCAATCGGCGCGTCACGCCGGGGTTATAGCTTGAATCGTCCGTCACCGATTTCCCCTGCAAATGGGTGTAACGTAACCATTGCTCCTCATCGGCTTCACACTGCCAACGCCCTTCTCGCCAGTGCCAGGCATTTTTGTTTTGCGACTTCCATCGTGGGCGAACTCCCTCGGCAACGTGAACCGCTTGCCGTAGTTCTATTTGCTCGGAGAGGGTCTTGCGTAAAATTGCCCCGTCCACCCACACCTCGCCATGAGCAAGATGGATGGATTCGCCAGGCAACCCAACAACTCGTTTCACACAGAGCTGCTCCGCATCGTGTGGACAGCGCGAAACCACCACCTCCCACCGCTGTGGTGTTCGCCAATGGAATGCCGTTCGATCGATCCACAGCCGATCGCCAGATTGGAGGGGCAGGGTCGTTAACGGCACGCGAGACTCTACACAGCGTGGGCAAGCGGCAACGTTGGTCCGTGCCGTGTATTCTGCACCTACGGAAAATACCATTTCACAACGTGGACACTGCGCGATGACCGACTCGCCACGAAGCGTCGGAACCATCGAGCTTCCCGACACGGTCACCGGCGCAATCAGTCCCATGACTAGCCAGGTGCGCAGCCCAATCCCCAGCAACAGCGTCCCAATCAGTAAATGGATCGACTTGATGATCCAATGTGATCGAAGCATAACGACTCACCTAGTGCAGATTGTCAAAATCCGGATTCGGTATCGACAATAACTTACACCCGCTTGCCATCACGCGGTACTGGTCGTCTCGCCGGGTTTCGTCATGCCGTCATCGTCCGAAGAATCTAGCGGTTCTTCTTTCGCTGCCCGTCGTTTTTTTATGGTGTAGAGCACGGTTGCGGTGCAAGTCGAGGCAAGACTGATAAAGATAACAATGCCAGAGAGCCGGCTAAAGTTGGTTTGATAGGCGATGGTATACTGACTTCGTCCCGTGTTGAAATGCTGATCTCGAGGAGGTGCTAAGAGAAAGTAATAGCCTTCTCCCAGTGCAATTTCTCCCTCAGCATGGATACCCACGCAATGGTAGGGAGGGTAAAAACTCACGAGACTGGCGGCCAAAAGACCTGCGAGAAGTACGATTTTGGAGCTCGACATGTGATTTCCTTTTCCGCAGTGGAGCACCGCTGGACAAGAACAGACACACAAGCTTAGCTTATAATTTCGCTAGTTTGAGGGTATTTTCACCTCTATTCCTCGCTCACTTCGGGTTCGTTTTCGTCGTTTTCATCCTGGGGCACACGTACGACGGCGGCCAAACTGTCGCCATCGCCCAACGACATGATCCGCACGCCCTGTGTGTTGCGGCCAATTTTATTGAAGTCGCTAACCTTCACACGCTGAATCTTTCCGCGGGCAGTCATCATCATCAGCTCGTCGGTTTCGTCCACGCGGACAATGCCGATCACCGGGCCGTTACGGTCGGTGGTCTTGATGTCGCGAACTCCTTTGCCGCCCCGGTTTTGGGTACGGTAGCGGAAGGTCGAGCTGGTCTCGTCCTCGTTAGTATCCTCAGCGTTGGTGTCATCCACGTCCACGGCGTTCGGGCCGAACGGGGTGCGTTTGCCATATCCGTTCAAACAGGCCGTGAGCAACGTCGCTTCGGGGTCGGCCACCACCATGCCGACAAGTTCGTCGCCCTTGGTGAGCCGGATGCCTTTCACGCCGCTCGTATTGCGGCCCATGGGTCGGGCGTCTGCTTCGCTAAACCGGATTGCCATACCTTTGGCCGTAGCAAGCACCAGCTCATCGCCCGGCTTGGTCACCACGACATCAACCAACTCGTCGTCGTCTTTCAGTTTGATGGCAATGATGCCGGTCTTCATCGGTCGGCTATACGCCTTGAGCAACGTTTTCTTCACCAATCCCTTACGGGTTGCCATCACTAGTGAGTGGTTGGGCAAAGTGAAATCGCGGACTGCACGGCAATCGGCAATTTGCTCGCCTTCGGCCAGATTTAGCAAATTCACGACCGCACGTCCTTTGGCGTCGCGAGACAATTGCGGCAAATTATAAACCTTCTGCCAATAGACTTTGCCCTTGTTGGTGAAGAACAACAGATAGTCATGGGTACTCGTCACAAACAAGTGCTCAACCGGATCGTCCTCGTCGGTTTTGGCGCCCTTTATTCCCTTGCCACCTCGACGTTGGGCACGATAGACGCTGGCTGCGGTCCGTTTGATGTATCCATTGTGCGAAATCGAGACCACCATCGTCTCTTCTTCGATCAAATCCTCGAGATCAACGTTGCCGATCTCTTCTTTGCTGATTTCCGTTCGTCGAGGATTGGCATGTTTGGCGATCAGTGTTTCGCAGTCTTCGCGAACCATCGCGTAGATGTTTGCTTCGTCCGAAAGGATTCGGTCGTACTCTTCGATTTCTTCTAGCAGACGGCCATGCTCGTCCGCTAATTTTTCTTGTTCCAGATTGACCAACTGGCCCAGAGTCATTTTTAGAATCGCATCAGCTTGCACCGGCGTAAGTGAATACTCCTCAGCAACGCCCCACTCCTCTTGAAACTGGGAGTACCCAACATCGCCCAGGGCTCGTTTTAATAGGGCACCGGGTGTTTTGATTTCCATCAGCGCTTGTTTGGCTTCGGGCTGCGTTTTCGAAGCGCGAATCACTCGAATCACTTCGTCGATATTCGCATGGGCGAGCAACAAGCCTTGGATCGTATGCTTGCGCTTGCGAGCTTTGGCCAACAGGAAGAGCGTCCGACGACGAATCACGATGACCCGATGCCGCAAAAATTCTTCCAGCATCTCTTTGAGATTCATTACCCGAGGCTTGCCATCGACCAAGGCCAGCAGAATGATCGAAAAAGAATCTTGCAGCGGCGAGTATTTGTAGAGTTGGTTCAACACCACATCGGGGTCGGCGTCACGTTTAAGCTCTAGTATCAGTCGAACCGGTTCCTTGAGGTCGCTTTCGTTTCGCGTGGCCGAGATTCCCTGAATTCTTCCATCGTTGGCCAGTTCGGCGATCCGCTTCTCAACCCGATCGCGTGCTTGCTGAAACGGAATCCCATGAATAATGATCCGAGTTTTCTTGCCGGTCTCTTCGATACTCGTCTTGGCGCGCACAGTAATCGTGCTGCGGCCTGTTTCGTAACCCTGCCAAATTGACGACCGACCGCAGATGATGCCCCCGGTTGGGAAATCGGGGCCGGGAATATATTCCATCAGCTCTCGGATCGTGATATCGCGATTATCGATCAACGCGATCACGCCTTGGCAAACTTCGCCCAAGTTGTGCGGCGGAATCGAGGTAGCCATTCCCACGGCAATACCGTTGCCGCCATTGACCAGCAAGTTCGGAAACTTTGCCGGCAGCACCGTCGGCTCGGTGTGCCGTTCGTCGTAGGTCGGCACAAAATCGACGGTGTCGAGTTTCAGGTCTTCGAGCATCAACCCGGCATACGACGACATCCGCGCTTCGGTATAACGCATCGCAGCAGGTGGCAAACCTGCGATCGAACCAAAGTTACCCTGCTTGTCGACCAACACATGCCGCATGTTCCACTCTTGGGCCATGCGCACGAGCGTCGGATAGATGACACTTTCGCCATGCGGATGATAGTTACCGCTCGTATCGCCAGAGATCTTCGCACACTTCACCCGCGATGCGCCTGGGGTGAGGTTCAGATCGTTCATCGCGACCAAGATTCGCCGTTGCGACGGCTTCAGTCCATCACGCGCATCGGGCAGCGCACGACTGACGATCACGCTCATGGCGTAGGTCAGATAGCTTTCTTTAAGCTCGTCTTCGATGGGCAAATCAATCAGCCGAGCGGCGATCGCTTGCTGTTGTTCATCTTCAGGATTGGGGGGATCGGTCGAATCGGTCGACACAGCGGATGTCCTTTCCAGACGAGAAAACTACACGCCCGTTCAAAAATATGGCCTCAAGAACCCTCAATTTACCAGGGTCTCGACCCCCTCACAACGGGCCAAAAATCCGCACCCACAGCGCGTTTTTTACCCTCTCAAAATCCTTCCAGATTATCCTCACCGCCGACCACCCAATATTCTCCCACTGCGAGCGAACTACTCTTGATCTTACCCCCAGAATTCCGCCCGCCCTGCGCTCTTATTGCCCTGGGTTTATATGAGCGATGAACTTAGAATGGCCCAATTAACAACGTACTCTTAGCAATCTTCCCGACCATGGCTACTATCACCATTCCCAGTTCTCAAGGTTCGTCCGCCCCAGAGGACCGGATCGAAATCGATCTCAAAGAACCTTGGCTGGCGGCGATTCTTGCCTGGATGTTGCCCGGCCTGGGGCACCTCTATCAGGGACGCACCGGCAAAGGAATTCTCTTTTTTGTCTGCGTCCTGGGCACCTTTTTCTACGGCCTCTACCTGGGCAACGGCAAAGTCGTTTACGCCTCGGTCCCCTGGGAACAGCAATTCCGTTGGCAATACCTTTGCCAACTTGGCGTTGGGCTGCCAAGTACCCCCATGCTTTGGCAGCGTAGCAAATCACTCAAAGATGCAAACCACCACGGTTTCATGGCCCCACCACGCCGCGGACCGTTCGAGACCACCGACGACTCGGGCAACGATGCGCGCCAACCTTCAGAATTGGCCAAGTGGACGGTCGATTCGCATCCCTACTTCGAACTTGGGACGGTCTTTACCGTTGTGGCAGGCTTACTCAACATCTTGGTCATCTGCGACGCGGCGGCAGGCCCCCTGCTAATCACTCCGCCGCCAGAGAAGAAACAGAAAAAAGATACCCCCGACGAAAAATCGTCTTAGTTCGCCTACTCAAATCGAAGCACGCAGCATGGTTCCTTTCGCACTGACCGTTCATCTCAGCACACTCGTGCCGCTCTTGGCGGTCATGAACCTATGGTATGCCGTCCCGCTCGTTGTCAGTGTGAGCATGGTCTGCGCAGCGACCCGTCACGAAGAGCTTGGCCCTATTCTTGGACATGCCTTGCGTTTTGGTCTCTGGATCGCCGCCTTCATGGGCGTCGTTATGGGGCTGCTAACTTTCATGGGCTGGTTGGCGTAGAAGCGGTCAACCGTTTTCTGAACTGTCCCCGCAATTCCCACCCCATAGTGTCAGTGGCCCCGCTTGCCGCAGGCTGATGAAGAATCTAGACTACCTACCCTGCTTCAAGAGTTTGCGTCCGTAGCTCAATTGGATAGAGCACTGGTCTTCGGAACCAGGGGTTGGAGGTTCGAGTCCTCCCGGGCGTGCTGCTGATTTATGTGGAAAATTCTAGGTGGATACAGTGTTTCAGCCCTTTTCATCCACGGGCCATAGAATGATAGAGGCCCCGATGAACACCCTCTTGTAGTTCTTCGTAGCCCAACTGGTCATACACCAATTCGTCTAGTAGTACATCATCTAAGGCAAAAGAGATCTCTTGGGGGGCGACCAAGCCGGTGGAAGAAAATATTCGGTCGGCTAAGTCCGTTTTTTCGTGGGAACTATGAGTTTCGATTACAGTCGGCTGCTCTTGCTGTTCATTAAAAGAGTCTTGCCTCTCATGCCCCCGACCTTTTAATTGTCGCACATTTTCGAAAGTTGTCACGAGAAACATGTCGATCGCTAAACGGATGTCTTCTGTAGTTTTTTGTGCTACTGGAGTACCGACCTGTACGGTGATCGTCCCTACATCCGTGAGACCGAAGTTCGTGGTTATCGTGTATTCGAAGGTTTCGATGCCCTCGAAACCTTCGGCCGGTATGTAGATCAGTCGGCCCCAGGCATCGAGTTCCACGACGCCTTGTTGATCGGTTTCGCCAACGTCGGTGATGCGAAGCCCATGTGTCAACTCAGTTATTGGTGCATAGCCAAAAGAGCAGTCGCATAGAATCGGATTCAATAGAAATGGGAAGATAGAACCCGCGTCTGGGTTAAGGTCGTTCTCCAACACATTGAGTACCATCGACTCGCTATCAACATCGACCGAGAAAACATCGTCCATAGCCGTCGGGGTGTCAGCAATGTTACGAACGGTTACGTGGACGGCAGTTTTTTCTTCGCCACGAACTTTGTCCATGGTGGTGTATGTGAATGTCACCCGCCCGAAGAAATCTTGTCCTGGCGTAAAGAGCAGATTATTTCCGTCGTCAGAAATTACAACTGTGCCGCCTTGGATTGGCTGGGTCACGCCTACGATCTGCGGCGACTCGCCGCCAGGGTCGGCCAAGTCGTTGGCCCGGACATCCAACACGTTCGTGCCGCTGTCTTCATCAATGGCGAACGTGTCGTTTTGTGTCAGTTGACCGAGGAATACTTCGCCCAGCTGGACACTCGGATCGTTGAGGTCGTTTATTTTGACATATTGGTTCGAAACCGTGATGAGCGACTCACCGACACGCAATGCCCTGCGAGCAGGCGAACCAGGGTCGTAAGTCAAGCCGCCCCACCAAGCATTGGTTACGCTCCCGCCGAACAGCAGACGCCGACCGTGGCTGGCTGCTTCGTGCTCCACGCTGCCAGTCGCTACGATCGATGCGCCCTCAGGGTTTTCGACATCGACCTTGAAAGTCCAGATGGCCGAACGATTTTTTGTTTGGTAGCGCCCGAGCTGTCCGGCCTCTTCACCTTCCAGTTCGATTTTCTCACTCCAGGCAATCGGAATTGCAAGCACGCCACTCTCGGCAAAGAAAGAGACTGCGTGGTGTTCGACCCAGGCTTCGGAGTTAACCCTGAAGGCACCCTCGAATGTGACTTGATCGGCGACATGAGGATCAGACAAATCGCTTACATCGAACAACGTGATCTGCAATGGCCCGAGCCGGCCGGTGATTTCACTGGCATCGCGACCGATGCCAATGAGGTAATCGTTGCCGACCGGGTGCAAGTAGTTCGAAAAACCCGGTATCTTCAGCGCGCCTTCGACCGTAGGGGTGGTGGGATCGCTCATGTCGAGTGCAAACAACGGATCGATACGGCGGAAGGTGACGACAAACGCACGGTTGCCCATAAAACGCACCGAGTGAATGGTCTCGGTCGGGGCAAGGTTGGTCACTTCGCCGACCATGGTCAGCTGGTTTCCCTGCTGTTGCATCACGACAACGTTATTGAATCGTTGCTGCTGAACCCGACGTCGTCCCCAGCTGGTTTTGATCGTTACACTTCGGGTTTCGGTCGTAGCAACCCGAAGGTAACCCTCGTGTTCGTCGGCAGAGAATTGATTGAGCAATCGCCCGCTAACGATGCCTGATGCGACAATCGGGGTTGAACCATCGTCGTCGAAGGCAAGTTTATAAATCGTTGACTGTCCTGCCTGGGGGTCATACGCAAAAACGTAGGCCGACTCAGGTGATACAAAAACCTCGGTGTTTGAATCGGCAACAAAGCTTGTGGCAGCAGCCAGGGGGCCCGTCATGTCGTCGCCAGCGTCAATCGTCAGCAGCGAAACCAGCAGATCTGAACCGGCCACGGGCTTGTGAACTTTGGTCGCGTTGGTGAGTAGCCCTGAGCCGATGAGTTCGCCTGCCGCGTCGTAACTACGGAAACTTGGCAGCCCGGTCTCGATGAGCGAATCGCGTACGCGGTCGACGTACTCGTCGAGTGATTCATTTCGCCAGACGCCGGGCTCCCCTCGGTCGATCGGAGAATACCAAACGTCAAAAATCGCATCTCCAAGGATGGATTGTTGTTTGGGGGTTGAATCGGTCTCTGTTGGCAGAATAGGTTTGACAAGCCACTCGCCCTCAAGTTCAGGTACCGCGAAGGATCGTTTGACCACCAGATGGACTCGGTCGCCAATCGCGCGAGAATCAGCAATATAACCGTCGATTTCGGTCCGCTCGATAAGGGTTGGCGTCGTGCGATCAGAAATGTCGAGTACCATGACTTCGGCGCCGCTAGATCCCAAAGAGCCGTTCTTCAGCAGCGTCATTCGTTCGCCCTGCAAATACATAAGGTCGAATTGGCCTTCAAAAGCAGTGAACGATACTGGGTGCGGCGTCGTGGGATCGGAGACGTCGACGATCACCAGTTCGCCGCTGGTAAAAGTATAGATGTAGTGTCCATCGGTTTCGACGATGTCTGCCTCGTCAACGCCAGCGACTTGGGTATTTGTTTCCGAGTGATCGACAGTACTCCCAAACTGGGCAGAAGCATCAATATCAAAGGCCGCATTGGTGATCGTGAAGTTATTGTAAATCCCAGCGGGCAGCGGGGCATGCCGCAGTTGAGAGACACCGAACTGACGGGCGTACTGTGCTACGGCCTTGTCGATCAAAAACTGTTGGAGTTCCGCTTCGTTGGTAAAGCGATTGATACCTGATGGATCGACGTTCGGTTCGGCAACATGCACCGTGACCGTTGCGGAATCGCGAACTCCGTTGGAAGCAAGCACTTCGTAGGTAAAGGTCTCGTTGCCAGTAAAACCCATCGCAGGCTGGTAGAAAACAGATTTGCCATTGTCGGCGATGCGTAACCGACCACCTTGGTCGCCGGTGGAAACGGTAGCGATTTCCAAATGGACTGGGTTACTCGAATGATTATAGCCTCTGTAAACATTCCAGGTCGGGTCGTTGTCCAGTACGTTGAGCTGCGACTCGCTGCTTTCCGGTGAAACGGCAAACCAATTGTCGACTGCAAGAAACGTATTTTGAACTTGGTAGTGCAAGCTCCCCGTCATCAACTGATAGTCTTCCGAACCGTAACGGACCGTATAGCTCACGCTAAAAGAGCCAATGAAATTGGAGGCCGGGTGATAAACGAGCCTTTTGCCGTCGGGTGCTACCGAAAACTCACCCACATAATCAGGTGCGTCAAACGCTTCGACACGAGGTTCTTCGGGAGTCGGGCCACTCTTGTTGTAAAGAATCCGAGAAGTGTTATTGCCCGTGCCGAAATCTAGGTATACGCGGCTCTGACGATAGCTAAGGGCCCCAATCGGCTTATTGACGACTACCGTTACGTTCGCGGTCGCTTCTTCACCGCCCTCGGTGCGAACAGTATAGGAAAAGTGTTCAGATCCCGAGAAACCCTGAGAGGCTTGGTAAAAAAGATATCTTCCTCCTTCGGCAATGCGAATCGAGCCGCTTGGTGGAGCTTCCTCAAGTGGGCCGGAGTAGGAAGACCGTACAAAAGAGACGGCAATAATTTCTCCATTGCGAAAATCTCGGTCATTCCGCAACACATTAAGCCGCTGCTCAGGGGCATCCTCGAAGAAGGAAAACTTGTCGTTAGAAGTGTGACGGGTGTGCGTGCTACCACCCCCACCGCGACGGAGCTCTTTCTTTAGCGAAAGATTGACGTTTGCCTTCCCCAATTTTCCATCGTCCGATTCAACGATGTAATAAAAGGTGTCGCCTGCCTGAAGTCCTTTCTCGTCAGTGTTGTAAATGAGTCGCTGACCATCGTCGGAGATCGTGACCGTATGTCCGAGTCTTGTGGCGCTGACACTCTTAATGTGAAAGTTATTGGATCCATCCGGAAGTGCGTCGTTGCGTAGTGGATCAATGCGCAGTTGGATTGTTCCACGCCGGGTTTCCCGATGATCATCGCTGGCGACGATACCGGCCACGCCGACGATCGAGTCGGGATCCTCAGGAGGATCGGTGTTCACAAACCCCGCCCCATCCATCAGCATCCGCGGCTCGAGTTGTTCGAGATGCAGCGCAACGTGCTTGCGGTGTGTAGATTTCTTCTGCTGACCACGCCCTAAGCACAATGAGTTTCGCCTTGCCATGATTTACTCTGATCCCGATAGAATGCTTGCCATCTGCCCAACGGGCCCCAGTACTAAGGGCCGATGTGAGGAGCCGATGTCACGCGGCAGCGGGAGAGTTTGGAAGAAATCCGTAACTACTTGCAGTGCAGATGGTTGCGACCTCACTTGGGCGGCATTTGCTGGGCTTCGGTCGTTGGGGCGCGCAGGCTTCGAACCAAGCGGGGGGCTGCCGCTAGAGCAAGCAGCACGGGGAGGGTGATCATTTCTCGACTGCGCCAATCGGCAAAAACTTGGCTTCTCGCTTCTTCCTCGTGGGAAGCATCGATCGCCGACAATCGAAGAGCGGCTGGCTCTGTCGTATTTATGTCCAGATCTCTCCGATTAGGCATCTGCGAAATGGGATAACTTGCAGGCGGGATACTGATGGCCCTTGCCTGTTTTGACTCAGACGGCTGAGTATTGATCGCTTCGATGGTGGCTTTTTCTGGACTAGAAATATTCGCCCCGCGAGAGACCGCATCGGGATCTTCTCGCGATGCATTTTCAGTTTGAACGGCCTTGTGAGATGGATCGCTTGCCTCAAGCACAACATGCGATGGTCTGACGATCGACTGCGGCGGTGCGACGGTCGCTACTCTGAAAGAGATCTCTCTGCCACGACTCAGGGTTATCTTAGGTGTTGATCCTTGATAAGCAGTCGCGAGAAATAGATTACTTTCCTTGGGAGGCGTGTCGGTTTCATGCGACCTGACTTCCTCAACGAATCTAGTTTCCTTTACGAATCTGGGTTCCTCTACCAGTGGGGTAATGGGTAGAGGATCTACAGAAATCGGCACCGTTCCGCCACCAGGCACAGACGGTAGTAGCTCTGGTGGAGGAATGACTTGCTTATTTGGACCATCGATCCAGGCATTAATCGCATTGAGGTCGACTCCTAGGTTTAGATGACCATCTCCAATAAGCACTTCGTCGTTGTTGGGGAGAACAATACCTTGTGGGTCAAAAGAGAAAAACGATGGTGTACCAGAGGTGGTGAAATTCAGCACATCACCGTTTCCAGCCAGAGAAGATCGGTCTGAAAATACACCTACATTAACAAACCCTCCCGTTGAGGAAAAATTGATGTCGAGTGTCGTCGGGAGAATTTCCAGGCCGGTAGAAGAAGAGAGCGTGAGCCGTTCTTCAAGGTGCTGGAGCGTCAAACGCCGTCCGAAAGGCTTCTGTTCAGCGGGTCTCTTTTGTAAAGTTTGCGACATGATTATCATCGATCGTTGAGTAGTGTCTCGAAGTGGGGATGATTTCTCAGAGATTGAAAATCTGCAACATTGATTGGCAGGGTACCCGCCCGAGGTTCTGCCGACATGGCCTGCTCTAACGTAGCAATTGCATCGTTGACAATCTGGTTTCTCTGTTGAGAATCGCCGGGGCTTAATTGTTCTGCTGCCTGGGCTAACTCTTGGGCCACGCGATAGAGGCGTTTGCTGTGAGCGGGCCACAGTTGACGACGCTCGCGGGCTGCTTGAGCCGCTTCGATCGGTCGCGAGACTTTCAGTAACGCGCGGCCGTAATTCACGTAATGTTTACTCAAATTATTACGGTATTGAATCTGCAGCGGGGCACGCTCGACCGCGAATCGTTGGTGATCGATGGCTTCGACGTACAACGTCAATGCCGATTCAGTACGGTCTGCATGCTCCATTGCCATGGCTTGATTATTGAGCACGCCAGCCAAGGCGCTTCGAAAACGAATTTCAAGAGGGTAATCATCGGCCAATTGGGCCAATATCGAACGCGAACACTCGAACGCATCGTCCGATTCAGACGAGTCCCCGTCCTGCGTGAGAGCTTGCCCCAGGTTGTTCCAACTAACCGCCAAATCATTTCGATATCTAACGACAGCGGGGGCTTGTCGCCTCAGTTTTTCTTGAACCCCAATAGCGGTCCGATACAGCTGGCATGCGCTCTGATGGTTGCCAAGGTGGCTTCGTATGGAACCTAGATTGTTATAGCAGAGTGCTAAATCACTCGACCAAACAAGTCTTTCCTCTAGATGAACTCGCTCTGTTTCAAGTTGACTTGCCGTGAGTCTCTGGAGAATATCAATCGCTGCCTGGCACGAATCTCGTGCTGCTAACCAATCAGTCTCTTGTTCAATAAAACTACGGTTATTCAGCGCGATGGCCAAATCGTGAACATGACGCGGGTCATCCGGATATCGCCTCGACAGATCTTCCAGCAAATGAATAGCCTGCTGAATGGTTGCCCGCGCCTCGGTGATCTCACCCTGGTGCCGCTCAAGTAGGCTCAGGTTGACAAGCATTTCTGCTAAAGCTTGGGTCGCACCCAAATCGTCTTGTGCAGTGTCGACAAGATTCGATTGCAGTTGGATTGCCGCTTGATAGTTTCTATGAGCATCTTGAACGTCTCCCTGCGACTCCCGCAGCAATCCGAGATTATTCAAACAAGTTGCCCGATATTGCTGGTAAATTGACGTGTCGTCAGTCGATGCCTCGAATGCTTCGAACAGCAGCAATGCCGAGTTATAAAATTGCTGTGCTTCATTTCGTTTACCCAAGCGGTTGGCGATAGCCGCTGCCTTGAAGGTGGTGGTTGCTAACTCGGCTCGAAGTTCGGAATTGCCAGTAGCGCCAGCTATAAAATTCTGATAGTAGGCCAACGTGTCTTGCAGCAACTCTTGCCGGAGTGGACCGCTGCCGGGTATTTGCTCGAGTTGCCGCGAAAAGTGCGAGCCAAACCGATCAACAACTAAACGTGCTTGCTGTAGATTCTCCTCGGCTGTTCGCAGCGCGGTTTCTTTTTGGGATTTTTCGTGAGCCAGCATAAAGGCCCCGACCGTGGAAATTGTGGTGGCGAGTAGCAAGATCAAAGTTGCTGCCGTAGCGACTCGCCGATGGCGCCGGAGCCACTTTGCCCCTCGGTCCACGATCGTTGGCCGGCGTGCCACGGTTGGCTTGCCTTCAAGAAAACGCTTCAAATCATCTGCCAACGCCTGGGCCGTCGGGTAACGCTGATCACGCGACTTGGCCATAGACTCAAGAACGATCGTTTCTAAGTCAGCGGGGATCGCCGAGTTAATCGAGCGGGGTGCTGGAGGTTCTCTCTGCTCGATCGCCTGCAATACTTGAAAGCGATCTTCACCTAAAAAGGCCGCTTGCAGGGTAAGCAACTCATAGAGTGTCGCTCCCAGGGCATAGACATCTGTCCGTTGGTCAACCAGGGCGTGTTGCCCTGCAGCCTGCTCGGGACTCATATACCGGAGTGTACCCACGACATCGCCTGTCATCGTAATTCCAGGACTATCTTGGACACGAGCCAAACCAAAGTCGGTGATCCATAGTTTTTCTTGGCTATCGATTAGCAAATTTGAGGGCTTGATGTCGCGGTGGATGACTCCACATTCGTGGGCGTAGTGCAGCGCTTCGGCTGCTTGAATGCCAAGTTTGGCAATCGCTCGACAATACCCAGTACCGCTCTGGGGACACTGCTTTGAAAGGGTACTTAGGGCCACCGAAGTATGCTGCGTGTTGGCTGCCACGACGGTCGAGACCGTTGCCCAATCGCCCCCACTTCTTGGTTCTTGTTTGTTCTGGCAGCACAATTCGCGTAGGACTCCGTCTAAGGATTGGCCCGGGATAAACTGCATTGCGTAAAAATGCACGCCCCGTTCTTGACCGACTGCATACACAGGCACAATGTTGGGGTGTTGCAGCTGCGCAGCGGCTTGCGCCTCGTTGCGAAACCGGGCAATCTGTTTTTGATCCCATACCGCGGCAAAAGGCAGGACTTTGAGTGCCACCTGTCGTTGCAAAGACAATTGACGTGCCTCGTAGACCACGCCCATCCCGCCGCGACCGATTTCCTGGCCAATTTCAAAGTCTCCCAATCGCTTCGAAGTTTCCGTACTGGCTTGATGCGGCTTGCCGGTGCGAATCTCTTGCGTGACGCCATGGAGCATGGCGAGACTCTCCGCCATCGAACGGATTCGCTGCTCCAACTGTGGATGACGAGTTACCAATTCTTCGATGTCGAGCGGCGAATCTTGTTCGAGTGCCAATAAATAATCGTCCAGCACCTTGGCCAGGAGCTCTTCATTCGCCGATTGAGATTCGTCCGTGCAATCTGCATTTGTTCGAGTGGCGTTTTCAGTCATGTTCACCTCGTGCATTCATGCGATCTCGCAGCATTTCAATCGCACGTAGCCACAGCATTCTCGAGGCTCCTGTCGAGCGGCCTAGGCGTTGCCCGACGGCCTCGAACGGCAAGGCCTCGACGTGCCTTAGTACTATCACATCACGGTAGTCCACCGGTAATTCGGCGAGCTGATCGGCCAGGGTAATTTCTAGTTCGTGTCGTTCGGCATGACTACTTGGCGAGGCTCCCGGATCACGCAAAATCGAATCGAGCCGGGCCGTTGACTGTTCGAGGTTGTTTGCAAGAGTTTCTAGAGAAACTTCTCGGCGCACATCACGTTTCCCAGCAAGGACGTGCTGCTCCACAACGCGATGCAGGTTGTTGACTAAGATACGCCGTAACCAAGCACAAAACTCCACGCTTGAAGAGCCACGGAAACTCACAAAATCACGGTTCGCTTCTAGGAAGGTCTCTTGAACCACATCCGAGGGACTGACACGCGAGGTGAGCTTCCGCTCAAGCTGGGAAACAGCCAAGAGTTTCAGGTAGTTTCGGTAAACATCCAGCAGACGGCCAAGACACTCGCCAGAACCGGCGAGGGCTTGCGACAAAAGGACATCGGCGTTGAACGAAGAGCTGCTATGCATAGAGCCACCAACTCACTAGGCCGCTTTCTGGAGGGCCCGTCACGCAGTTTCTGAAAAGAGGAGAAGAAAATTTGGCCCTCTGCGCAGCCGCGAAGCCCCCTAGAGCATAACTCTCTGCCCAGCACGCAGCAACGCACGGGAAATGGCCAGGCTGCTCCTAAGTTGTTTGTGGCAGACAACTTATCCCTTATCGTAAGTGGCTCGTAAACCTTGGCAATCAGACGACCACGGAAGATTAAGCGAGATATCGCTTGGCGTTACGACAGTCCTCAAGGGCCTAAGGTGCCTTGGTTGCACTCCTATTTCCTCTCCACCCGCACCTTCAGGGCTATTGTTGAAGCTGGTCGCAAACTAGCAAGAAAAGGCGATTTCAAAGGCCGTTTTTCATCACTATTTTGGTGCCTTTTCATCGTCGTTGTGAAAGCGGATTTTCTTGCCGGTATTTGCAGCGCCTTGCGATGCTAGCACTCATTATCCCTCACTATTCTGGTGATCGCCGTTGCAGCAGTGTGAATCGATAAATGCAACCACAACTTGTCTGCTGATAACACGTTAGCTTGCTTGCAATTCTTCTCTGGCGATTTAGGCACGCGAATCGCTTTCTTCTGCCTCGCCCAGTGAGTGCGCACTTAGCACCACGGGGCGAAGCACGGTCAGATTTTTTCTGGCGACCGTAATCGGTTTTCCGGCATTGCCAGAAACTAACCGAGGCGCGGCAAAGGAGTTTATGGCAAGTCGGCGCTGCCGATGTGAACGGATTTTTTGCCTAGAAGCAGTTCCTATTAACCATGAGGAAAAAGCAAATGAGCAACACTCAATCCTACGAAGCGACAGAAGCTGACTACGGCATGGACACTTTTCGACGCTCGGTTCCAGTGAAGTCGTCAAAGCAACGCAAACCAGAGCATGGTCGCCGCGGGAAGGCTCCGCAATCGTTCAACGGCATTCACCGTCGTCGCAAACGCAAAATGGCGTGGTAGACGGTCTATCAGGATGGAATCGCCAACCGTGCAGAAGACTTGTTGTCTGTATGTGTGTGGATGGTTTTGACTTATAGGAAATCACGGCCAGGACCAATGTTTCTGTACGTGATGACGCGCGAAATCGCGCGTCGGGAAATCAGTGATTAAACGATAAGTCCATGCGCTCAAGGTTGAGGCGTTAAGGGTTTATGGTTCGGTTCGTGCGTGGTCTCCATGTGAAAAGAGAGTGCGTGCGCAAAGTTATTGGGCAAGAAACGGAACGGCTAGGCACGTTACCAGAATTTACTGGGGGGGCGTGGCATGCCCTTTATTCAACATCAAAAGACTTACAATTTCCTGAAGGATAACATCGTGGCACTGTCCTCTTCTCATTCGCGAACAACGTCCCCTCACATCGCTACTCCGAAACTAGTGGCCAAGGTTCCCGCTCGCGTGGCTGCACCACCGGGGCTACTGCGCTGCATTATTGTTTCTTGGTCGGACCAGCGCGCCGATTTCTTTCGCGAGGCTGCAGAGAGAGAGTCGTGGGAAACCATCGTTTGCAAGGATGTCGGGCAATTTATGCGGAGCATTTTCCAGGTGAAAGTGCCGCTGACGATCGTTGATTTACCAGAACACGAAGCCGAAGCCTATCTAGAGTTGCGACAAGCCACAGAGCGATCTCGCGAAGTGAGTGACTCGCTTTTGGTCGTCTCTGTGCATCAGGGGAATACGGCCGATGAATTATGGGCAAGGCAGCTCGGGGTGTGGGCGCATTTGCCCGAGGCCTCGAGTCCGCCAGGGCTTGAAATGATCTTTCGCGAAGCACGAAAAGCAGTGGCCAAGCAAGCTACCGCCTATATGGAATTAAACGGACCAAGAGGCAATACCTAACTAATTTTTCACGATTACTTGAGGGATCGTTTCGATGAGAAAAAAAAGATTGGAAGACCAACTCGATTTTGAAGCGGACGTCGTTTTTTCAGGACCAATACAGCTCCGCCGTGAAGTGCGTGGCAGTAGCAAACGTAAACGATCAACTGCCCGAGACAAAACAACGACCTCGCGATCGAAGACCGGGAGGCCAGGTGGCATGTATCAGCGTGCCAACAAGAGAACCAATTGGTGAGATATCGTAAAGAAATGAGCAGCGGTTTCAAATTCCAATAAAGGCATTCCACGGCCGGAAATGTTTGTGCCGAGAGTGGGGTTTGAAACCGGATGCAACAGGCCGCGCAGGGGTTCATCGGATTTACTTAAAGGATTTAGCGTCATGTTTTTGCGCTGTATTAGTTACCTCCACGGTAACATTTTTCTTGTTCTGTTAATGTCATTTGCCTGTTTGGCAGGTAATCTTAACGCAACAAATTTTTACCCCGATGTGATGGGTAATAATGTTTGGTTTCGAGGTATCTCTGAAAACACCAAAACGGTTGGTGACCCAGAGCCCCTCTACGGATCGCCTACCGTGTTAGGCGACACTCTCGACTTTAATCCCAATAATTTTGATTTTGTTGCCAGTTCAAACAACCTTCTGGTGGACACGACAGACGGCGCTCTCTCGTTAATGATCGAGGCAAAACCTGGCCATACACTCGACCTGATCAGTATCGAAGAGAGTGGCCTGGTCAACCTATTTACTTTATCGGGAGATCCTTTTGCCTCGGTAACCGGACTCGTGGAATTAACGATCAATGAGGTTGACGGCGTATCGATTACTCCAATCAATTTGGCGGGGATCATACCAACTTTTTCTCCGTCCGGGGGCGATTTTCAACATTCAGTCGATGCAACAAGTCCTCAATTTAGCTCTGCTTGGCAAGGAGCAACTTCCATTGATCTCGTTAGTGAACTAACGAGTCAGCAAATAATCTTTGACCACGGTGTCACTAAGGTCTCGTTGAAAATTGACAACTTCTTGCTAGCTGCTGCCGGCGGCGAGGGCTCGTTGGCATCGATCGATAAAAAAGAGTTTTTTGTCTCAACTACAACAGGAGATTTCAACGGAATCCCCGAACCGAGTACTTTAGGATTGGCAACGATTGCAATGATTTCTTCCTTGCAAGTGCTGCGAAGGAAGCGGCTAGATACCCACTAGAATTTCGACTGCGATAACCAAGAGTCCTTGAGGGGGACGGCCACAGGTCGTCCCCCTTTTTTTTGCGCCGTCTAACAGATGGAACTCGATTAGCGCCCAAGCAGTGTATCGACTGCCGCCCCGATGTCCGCTTCTCGTATCAACGATTCGCCGACGAGTATCGCATCGACCTTCGCCTGTTGGAGTCGTTCGACATCGGCTCGCGTTTTGATTCCACTTTCACCAACCAAAACACAATCGTTGGGTATTTCCCGCCGCATTCTTAACGTGTGCTCTAGGTCAACTTCGAAGGTGTGCAGGTTGCGATTGTTCACCCCGATGAGCGTAGCGCCAGCTTCGAGTACCCGCGAGAGATTCGCTGGGTCGTAGAGTTCGACCAGTGGGGTCATGCCTAACGCGACGGTTTCGTTATGCAACTTTCGTAATGCACAATCATCTAAGCACTCGGCAATCAATAAGACGGCATCCGCGCCGGCGGCACGGGCTTCTAGCAATTGGTAGCTATCGACTATAAAATCTTTACGCAAAACAGGCAGATCAACGGCTGCTCGAACCGCTCGAAGATAATCCAAGTGCCCCTGAAAGAATTTCTCGTCGGTCAACACGCTGATGCAAGAAGCCCCGTGCGTCTCATAAATTTTGGCGATCGCCACCGGATCGAAATCTTCGCGGATAATGCCAGCAGAGGGGCTGGCCTTCTTGACTTCGGCAATCAGCCGTATTGGCCCGTCGGTGGCAAGGGCTTGGAAGAAATCCCGGGGGGCTGGGGCATCTTCGACGGCTTTGCGCAACTGCTGCTCGGAAACAGCAGTCCTGGCTGCGGCGATTTCGCGACGCTTTTCTTCGACAATTTTCTCTAAAATAGTAGCGGCCATGGGCCCTATTGTAGCGAATTCTCTGGTCGATGCTGGCGGAGAGCCTTGAATTCGAGGCCGCAAAAAGAATCCACGTTTTTTTGAGTGAAATCTGGACCGACAACGACTAGGTTGTCGGTTGTTGTAAGACCCACTTTAGCGAGTGCCAGGGAGGGCATCGCTACTGATATATCAGGGGTGCCATTTGACTGACGTCGAACTTGTGCGAGGTGCTCAGCAAAAAGATGCCGAGGCATGGAAGACGCTCTATCAGCGTTATCTGCCGGCGGTGTGGCGTTATGCGTATGCGCTCCTCGACGACACCCATCAGGCCGAAGACATCGTAGGCGAAACGATGCTAGCTTTGCTCAACGGAATTGACCGCATGGACGCAGAAGCCCCGAAAATTTCTGCGTGGTTACGCACCGTGGTGCGACATAAGGTAGCTGACCATCATCGTCAAAGTTATCGGTCCGAGCAGCGAGCGAACCAGATGCTTGCAAGGAAAGAAACAAAACACGAGTCGGACACGAGTCCTGCAAAACCCTTGGAGGTCGCAGAAACTCGTAATCAGGTTCTTGAAGTTCTCGACGATCTGCCTGAGCGTCAACGGATCGCGCTCGAGTGGAAGTATGTCGAAAATTTACGCGTGCGGGAAATCGCGCAACGATTGGGAGAAACAGAGAAGGCGGTAGAGGCAACCTTGTATCGAGCTAGACGCGAGTTTCGGCGTCTATTTGGATTGTTCGAAAATCAATCGCCCAAAGTCCCAAGCAGAGTTCTGCCTGACAAGCAGACAGAACTCGATTCCCCTTCCCAATAAGTAAATGGTGCTGTTATGGCCGCAGATCATGAACATTCTGGCGAATTGAGTGACGCTCAACTGGAGCAGTTGCTCAAGATGGCGTACGACGCGCCCGAACCCGACGATGCCTTCGTCGAGGCCCTGTCGGCGAGGCTAGATTGCAAATTTGCTCAACCCTCTGAAGTTTCCAACCCTATTGAATGGGATTTGAGCCCCTCGAACAACGGTGCTGGTCAAGTTCAGGGCATCGAGATCAGCACCAACAATTCTTTGACCGTCTGCGAGACAAAACCAATTTCGGCCCTTCGTCGATCAAAATGGCGTCTTGCCGTAATTCTCGGCACCGCAGCATCATTGCTCGTTGCCACCACGTTATGGAATAGCCCCCCAGCCTATGGTTGGGCCACGATGCTACATGCCCTAGAGCAATGCGCATGGGTGCAAACAATCACCTCTGGCAAGGGTGTGAGCGGTTGGGCCTCGGCTTCACGAGGTGTTGTTGCGGCACAATCTGCAACCCGCGCTGTGTTCCGAGACGACCGTCAGGCGATTCGTACAGATTACCGAGCTGACGAACAAACGATTTACCAAAAATCTCTGGCATCAAGGCACGCCACGAGTTGGGAAGTCCGACTGCTCGCCCTGTTGTTATCAGACGCTGGGCAGATCGAAGCAATTCTTAACGAACCATCACACGGTTGGGAATTAGTTTCCGAATCTTGGAAACAAGTCGAGGGCAACGAAGAGCATGACCACCTCATCCAGTTGCGAGTCAGGCTGAGGACTATTGACGAAGAGAGTAAAACGGTCGAACTCGAATTCCTGCTCGACCCGTCCACCCATCTGCCAATTTCTGCTCAGGTACTCGAAAACGCTAATCTCGAAGGTACCGCTTTTGAATTTGCTTACCCAGAACAAGGGCCAGCAACCATTTTCGCGTTAGGAGTTCCCCAGGGAGCAAAATTAATTGTGTTGTCTGAGGTGGAAACTATTCCTGCGCCTCCCGAAGTAATTAGCAAGAAAGAATCTACCCTCGAAGCAGGCGATCTGGTTGTTCGATCGGAGATTTCGCCCCATGAATCAACCGATTGGAATCTAATACCGACCGAACCGGTCGCCCCGGACGAGTTCGTCGAGCAACTCAACACAATGCTGACCTCGTATTGGGAGTTGCAAGGAGTGCAACCCACCGCGCCAGCGACCGATGCTGAATTCCTGCGTCGCGTGTATCTCGATCTGACGGGAAGAATTCCGATGGTGAGCGAGGTCTATCAATTTATCGAAGATCGCTCGCCAGATCGACGAACTCGGTTAGTCGACGAGCTGCTCGTCGGTCGCGATCACGCGACGCATTTGGCCACCGTCTGGCGAACGATGCTATTGCCCGTGGGAGTCGACTTACAACCCCTAGGTGGCACTGCAAAGTTTGATGAATGGTTAGCCGATCGTTTCGCTCAGAATTTGCCCTACGACCAGCTCGTGGCCCAATTGCTGTCGGCCGAAGGGCGTGTCAGCGAATCCGGCCCGTTGTTATTCTATGCCGCCCTAAAGCTTAATCCCGAGGAACTTGCCTCAAAAACCTCGCGAGTTTTCTTAGGAACACGCATGGGATGCGCTCAATGCCATGATCATCCTTTTGATGATGCCATCAGCCAAGAAGATTTCTGGGGCTTTGCGGCCTTCTTCGCACAAATCTCTCGCCCCTTGGGAAAAATGGAAGTCACTTCAGGCGTCCTCCGGGTTCGGGACAACGCAATTGGCGAAGTTATGCTTCCAGATACCGAAGAGATCATTGCGCCGCGTTTACCCGGTGTAGGACAAGAGAAAGACCTCATCGGAAGCGAGCAAGACTTATCTCGCCGACGGCAGTTAGTGGCCTGGCTCACCTCGCGCGACAATCGTCGATTTTCTTCCTCAGCCATCAATCGAGTTTGGGCACACCTCTTTGGCCGAGGCTTGATCGATCCGGTTGATGATTTGCGCGTCGACAACTTGCCAGTCATTCCGGAAGTCATGGAATTGCTAAGTCAAGATTTTGCTTCCAGCGGATTTGATCTGCGAAGGTTGATGCGAGCTTTAGTGCTAAGCGAGGCCTACCAACTTTCGAGTCGAGCGGATGTCGATGAGCCGTCGCAGACGTTGCTCTTCGCTCGCATGAACATGAAGAGCATGACAGCCGACCAGCTCTATGACTGCATTGCCGTGTCGACACAGAATGAAACAATGCTCCAAGATAGCACTGAGAATGGGGCCTTGGCGCGGTTCTACAATACCCCGCGACAGGCTTTTATCGCCCAGTTTCAAGCGCCACCTGGAGAGCGAACCAACTACCACGCCGGCATCCCTCAAGCGCTTACGCTGTTGCATGGACAAATTATTCATGGGGCGACCGATCTAGCCACGAGTGGCTTGCTAAAGTCACTTGGGGCACCCTTCTTTAGCGATCAGCAACGAATCGAGACCCTGTTCTTAGCCACGCTGTCGAGGCTTCCAAACGAAGAAGAACAAGGACAGATGCTCAACCATGTGGGCGCAGCCGAAAATGAAGCCGAGCGGCGTCAAGCGATGGGCGACGTGCTATGGGCATTGCTCAATAGCGCAGAATTTACATTCATCCACTGATTTTCTGACTCAATCCTATAACTACGAGGATCAATTTGATGTCGAAATTAAACCCAATCGACCGTCGTCGTTGGCTGCAGTCTGCAGGCCTGGGTCTATGTGGAATGAGCATGAGCGGATGGTTGCCGGCGTTTGCCAAACAAATCGCCAACGACCCCAAACGAAGTCGCCATTGCATTGTTTTGTGGATGGGCGGAGGCCCAAGTCAGACCGACACCTTCGACATGAAGCCCAACCATGGGAACGGAGGTGAGTTCAAAGAAATCGCGACCAGTGTGCCCGGGATGCGATTCAGCGAACATCTGCCACAGCTTGCCAAACAGGCCGATCAATTGGCTATTATTCGTAGCTTGAGCACCAAAGAAGGTGACCACAGTCGCGGTTCGCATCTTATGCACACGGGGCATCCACCAATGGGCTTGGATCAGTACCCCTCGATCGGGGCTGCGCTGGCAAAACAGCTAGTGGCACGCTCCGCGACATTACCTCCCTATGTCAGCATCTCGCCAACGCTGGGCCTGAATCAAGCTGCGCTAGGCCCCGGTTTCTTGGGTCCAAAATTCGCGCCCCTAGTCGTCGGAGGAACTCGCATTGGCACTCCCGCCGTCGCCACCGAAGCCGAAGGATTTGCTGAGCTGAAAGTGGAATCGTTGCGCCCACCTGACAAAGTGACCCCATCGCAAATGGCAAGTCGTTTAGAACTTTGGGAATCCATGGAAAATCGCTTTCTGGCAAACCACCCGGGGGAGACCTCGATTGCTCATCGATCGGTTTACGATAGTGCCTTACAAATGACCCAAGGTGATGCTGCCGATGCATTCAATTTATCGGACGAAGCCGAGGTTCTACGCGAAGCCTATGGCAAAGGAAATTTCGGCCAAGGCTGTTTGCTTGCGCGGCGGTTGGTCGAACGAGGCGTACCGTTTGTCGAAGTCTCGCTTAATACCTCGTCGACTGGGGGGCTCGGTTGGGATACTCATAGCAATAATTTTGAGTCCGTCGCAAGCTTATCTGCCGAGCTAGATGCAGGGTGGGCAACCTTAATGACCGACCTGCAAGATCGCGGCTTATTAGACTCGACCACGATCCTCTGGATGGGGGAGTTTGGCCGCACACCACAGATTAACGGGCGAGCAGGTCGCGATCATTTCCCGCGGGCTTGGACGTGTGTTTTAGCAGGCGGCGGTATCGCAGGCGGTCAGGTCTACGGACGCACCAGCGCCGACGGCATGGAGGTCGAAGAGGACCAAGCCTCGGTCACCCAAGTTCTAGCAACGGTCTGCACCGCGATGGGAGTACCGCCGGAGACTCAAAATATCTCGGACATTGGTCGCCCCATTGCAATCGTTGATGATGAACCAATTAAGAAGTTGTTAGCATAGAGGGTGTTCGGAATTGTCCGACAACGCCTTAGAGTGAGCAAATTTTGATGAGAGATCGATTCGCAACTAAGTTTTTTGGCCGTTGGCACTGGGCGTCAACAGCATCCTGCTGCGCTATGATCGCGATGCTCTTCACCACTTCGACCACGATGGTCCAGGGCGAAACCAATCGAGAAGAACTGCTTCAGCGAAAACCACTTGCCGAATGTGCTGTCCAACAGTTGAAACCACCCGCAGCTGAGCCGCCGATGCCACCCAACGTGGCGACGTTGATGCAGCCGGTCGCTGAAGTAAAACCATTGGAATTCTACGCTCGCGATCGTGATGGACAGTGGAGTATCCCCGCTGAGGTCGATCGGCGCGATCCGTGGATTCGTGTCTTGATCCTGGGGCCAACCGCGCCGATCTTGGTCGATTTAGCGGTGCATGTCGACGGCGTTGCCTTTCGCGACGGTCGAGAGTCCTGGATCGATTCGCTGCTTGAGCAGGCGGCCGTCGCGCCGTCGGCAGATCCGGTCGAAGAAGTCGAGGAAAATGAAACCTTGGAGCCTTCGGCAACGGTTGTTTCCGAAAAAACTTTGGAAGAGACTTCCGACAAAGATGCCGTACCCGTGGTGAAGGCACGTAGTCGTCGTGTTCCAACAGCGGTTGCACGGATACGACAGTATTTGACTGCGGGGGTCGAAAACACCGATCAAGAAGAGATTCGTTGGCTCATCGCCGAATGGGCAGGCGGCCCGGGCTTGCTGACTCTTGCTCCTGCAGTGAGTTGGCGACGTGCCGAGCTAGCTCCGCTGTGGAGTTTGATAGATGCCGATTATGACCAAACGCTCTCAGCATCAGAAATCAAGCAGGCTCCAGCACAATTGCGTCAGGCAGATGTAGACGAAAACGATGTGATTGATCTTAGCGAGTTGCATCCCGAAGAAAGCAACTCGCCCTACCCGCGACCTATGAGCCATCCTCTGGTGGTCGTTTTGAATAAGCAAACCGACTGGGACGACTTGCTTTCAGAGATTGCCGATCTTTACAGCGCACCAGGGGGCGCAAAATTAGAAATCCAACAACTAAAAAATCGTGTTTCCGTTGGCGATCAAACGCTGACCGTGGCCGACATCAAAGGTTTGCTTGACGAATCGCCTGACATCGCTTGCCGCATCGATCTAGAACGTGATGGTGGAAAAATTGCCTTGCTAGCTGTTGGAGGCGATCAAGCCGTTTCATCTAACAAAAATGTGATCGCTATCGACTACGGAGGAACCTATGTCGAACTCACAGCCCTAACAAGCGCGACACCAAAGAGCGAAAACCAAATCGCAGTCGGGGCGGTCGTCGATGGTTACCCGTTGTTTCGTCTCCTCGACCGAGACAATAATCGTCGGCTGACTTTGCGCGAACGCCGTCAATTGGGCAAATCGCTTGCTGGGTTAGACAGAAATTCCGACGGGGAAATTGCCGGGGCAGAACTCCCGACCGCGATCCGCTTGGCCGTCACCCGAGGATTATTAGCCCATCAAACTCTCGAGGAGCCGATCGCTGCTTCGATAGAACTTCGAGACCAAGAACGCAAACCAACGCCATCCTGGTTCGCGGACATGGATCGCAATGCGGACGGAGATTTGTCTCGGCGCGAGTTCCTCGGCACGCCCGAGCAATTTTCTCGTCTCGACCGAGACAGCGATGGTTTAATAAACGTAAAAGAAGTCCAAGATTTGTCCTCGATTAACCAATAGATAAAAAAGCATAAAGGAGAAAGCATAACTATTTGCAGGGTGGGTAGTTCTGTCGGCAGCTTGAGCAAACCACACCGATTCATTCCGCCGCCGACAGGCTTACCCACCTTTCGGTCTGCAAAAAAGGATAGATAAAGCGTCTACCCCATCTTAGTGATAAAATCCTATACGAATCAACAAACATTCTACTCTTGTGATACAATACGCTCCACGACTACTTTAACCCTAGAGCCGGTTTCAAAACTCCAAGAAAGCATCCCACGGCCGGAGATTTTCGTGCCAAGAGTGGGTTTTGAAACCGGCTGTAAAAGCTTCGAGATCGATTATGACCGATAATCACCAGCAAGTGTTAACCCCCGATTCCAGCACGGAGGAAGTCGCCCAGTTGGTCGACCAACTCTTTGAAAAATATCAACAAATTCGTGCCGAATTGAGCGGGGTGATCGTAGGCATGGACGGCGTGACCGAGCAGCTGATGATTGGTTTGCTCTGCCGAGGTCATTGTATCCTGCAGGGCATGCCCGGCTTGGCCAAGACGTTGCTAATATCGCAACTCGCCTCGCTCATGGACCTCTCATTTAATCGCGTGCAGTTTACGCCCGACCTGATGCCAGCAGACATCACAGGCGGCGAGGTGCTCGAAGAAGATCGCACGACCGGCAAGCGAGTTTTTCGATTCGTCGAAGGGCCTTTGTTTGCCAACTTGATTTTGGCCGACGAAATCAACCGTACTCCGCCCAAAACGCAAAGTGCGATGCTCGAAGCCATGGAAGAACGCCAACTATCCATCGCAGGCAAGACCTACAAGCTACCCGACCCATTTTTTGTGCTGGCAACTCAAAACCCCATCGAAGTCGAGGGCACCTATCCTCTGCCAGAAGCTCAACTCGATCGTTTCTTGATGAAGATCAAAGTCGAATACCCAGACCGTGACGGCGAACTAGAGATCTGCCGACGTCAGACGACCGACTATTCCTACAAAATTTCGCACGTCATCGGCATTACCACGCTACGCGAGATGCAATCGCTCGTCCCCAAGGTGGTTGTCTCCGATCATGTCTACCATGCCGCAGTCGACCTGGCGAGAATGAGTCGGCCCGAAGAAGGGCAATTGCCGGCGAACTTGCGAGACAAAGTGCAGTATGGAGCAGGCCCCCGCGCCAGTATCGCTCTGTTGATGGCAGGCAAAGCAAGAGCCCTACTTCACAAGCGTTGCCATGTGACGACCGAAGATATTTACGAAGTCGCGCTGCCTGTGCTACGCCATCGCATCATCCCCACGTTCAATGCCGAAGCTGCAGGCCTTGAGATCGACGATATTGTCACCGCTCTTCTCGACCAGTGTGCCACGTTAAACGCATAACGTTTTTTCAAACAAAAGCTCCGTCCCTTTGCCCCATGAGAAGTAGATTGGACAACGCGGTACTTGAATCCGATGGTCTGAATACGAATTCGGCGCCGATCTTCGATCCACAAACCCTCTCGAAGTTAGGGCGTCTAGAGTTAATCGCCAAAACCGTGGTCGACGGTTTTTTGTCGGGCAAACACCGTTCCACGCACAAAGGGGGCTGCACCGACTTCGCAGAGTTGCGGCCCTATGCCCAAGGCGACGACCTCCGCCAACTCGACTGGCGTCACTATGCCAAGAGTGATCGTTATTACGTAAGACAATTCGACGACGAAACCAACCTGCAAGCGCTCATTGTTGCCGACGCCAGCGGCTCGATGCAATTTGGAATGTCTACCGTCAGCAAGTGGCGCTACGCGCAAATGGCCAGTGCTTGTCTTGGGCATTTACTTTTGCGCCAAAGAGACTCGGTGGGTTTGGCGATTGTAGGAAACCAAACGCTAGAGTACGTGCGACCTTTGCCGCGAGCCAACCATTTGGCTCGCGTGCTAAATGTACTAAGCAATGTCGAGGCTTCGGGCGAATCGGTGCTTGCCGATTCGCTAGGCGAACTGACAGGACGTCTGAAGCGTCGCGGTCTCGTGATCTTGTTATCGGACTGCTTTGGCGAGGTTGCCCGATTGAAGCACGTGCTCGAACAGTTCCGAGTTCGTGGTCACGACGTCTTAATCTTGCAAATCCTCGCCCCCGAGGAGCTCACGTTCCCGTTTCGGCGCGAGGCGTTTTTTCAAGACCTCGAATTGCCGCGGCAAATCCAGGTGAACCCAAATACGGTAAGAAAACAGTATCTCCAGGAATTCCAACGATTCCTCGATGAACTGCGTCAAGCAATCGTCGACATCGGGGCTGATTTAGTGACGATGACCACCGATCGTGATTTAGGAGACTCGCTAGCAGGCTATTTGCATAAACGAGCGGCACAAAAAACCAAGCAGACGGCGAGAGCGAGAGTTTAACTGTGTGCGTAGATTCAGAAAATTTTCTCGCGGGTAGACAAGGTATAGGCAAGTTGTGAGCTTCTTAAACGGACTATTCTTGGCAGCCTTACCCTTGGTCGCGATACCTGTGTTGATTCATCTCTACCGAGGTCGGCAGCGCGATGTGATTCCTTGGGGTGCGATGCAGTTTCTAACGCAAGCAACCACCAAAGGTCGCAGCGTGCAGCGATTAGAAGAACTGTTACTGCTGGCGCTGCGTATGGGAGCAATCATCGCGTTGGTGCTTGCTTTAGCCCAGCCCTTAATTCGCAGCACCTGGTGGGCGACCAGCAATGCCACAGAAGTGGTGTTGGTTGTCGACAATTCATTGTCGATGGCGAGGACGGCGGGGGAACTCTCTGTCTGGGATCAACTGAACGAAAATGTGCGAGATGTGCTTGCAGAACTCGGCAGCGGAGATCGCGTCCATGTGCTCTTAGCTTCTAGCGGCGGTGAATGGCTAACCGCCGAAGGCATCTCGGCAGACAATACCGGCAAAAGTCGACTCGAAGCGATCCTAGAAAATATCGAGCCGACCTTGGGCAAAGCCGAATTGCTCGATAGTTTGCAACGCACCATTCACACCGAATCCGAGGGCAAGCCTAAACCTCGGCGCATCGTCGTATTTACCGACAATCAAACCAATAGTTGGCAGCTTGAGGCCCAAGCGGCTTGGCGGCAACTAGAACACACACGAAAAAATTCGATAGCGCCTACCTCTATCGAAATTGTTGATTGCAGCATCAGGGAGAGCGAATTCAATAATCTTGCCGTGATGCTGCTCGAGGCATCTCGCACGGCTGTGCAGCCGAACGACTCGATCGAATTCTCGGCTTCGATCGAAAATACAGGGCAGGCGTCCAGCCCGAACGCAACGGTTCAGTGGTTGATCGACGAAAAAGTGATTGCCACGACCGCCCTCGAAGGGCTTCAACCCAATCAATCTGCTCGGGTCAAAACCGCGCTTCGTCTCGAAGATTCTGGCCAGTTTGCCGTCACTTGCCGCTTGGAGTGGCAAGACCAGATCGCACTCGACCAGCAGGCAAGCGTTGTGATCGAAGTTTCCGACCACCTGCCGGTACTTTTTGTCCATGATGCACAACCGGATGAAAATACAAAGTCGGCAAGCGTGCTCTTGATGGCAACCCTAGGCTACGAAGGTGAAAAGTCACAGCCGTGGCATTCCGTCTACCATCCCGAATCGGTGACATCCGACGAACTCGACGAGTCGACTTTCTCGAATTATCGTTGTGTCGTCTTTACCGATCTTGGTGAGCTGGATACCGATGTTTTGGATCGGCTGTCTGAGTTTGTTACCAGTGGCGGGGCGTTGTGGGTCGCCTTAGGCAGCCAAACCGATCGCGATACATTTAATCACACTTGGTACGACGAGGGACAAGGCCTGAGCCCGGTTGCCATCACGGTTTTGAAATCTGTCGACGATACCAACGAACCTGCCGGGATGATTCATCCTCCTTCGCATCAGCATCCGGCAACAATTCATTTGGCCAATACAACCCAATTAGATATCGACGAAGCACGGCTCTACGAATACTGGCAGCTCACGCCAAGCCAAGAAGAGACGTCAGCCGTCTCTGTACTTATGGAGTCCGGCGATGGCAGCCCTCTGGTCGTAGAAAACTATTTTGGGCAAGGACGAGTCCTGGTGCAAGCTTTTCCACTCGGGCTCGAATGGACCAATCTTCCTCAGTTAAAATCTTATGTCGTGATGGTCCACGATTGGCTGGACTATTTAACCGCTGGCTCGACCGCTCGCTACAACCTTAGCTCCGGGCAAACGATTGTCGCATCGTCTCCTGCTGAGGCCGAATTTTTAACACCAGAACTAGTAACTCCCGATGGCAACGAACATCCGCTGGTCGTTGACGAAACGAATGACGGCACCACGCGATTGCGATTCTCTCAGACCCATCAACCCGGAATGTATCGTGTCGTGTTCAAATCGCGGGACGAAACCGTGGCCAGCCTGCCGTTTTATGTTTCGCGAGACACAAGCGAATCCTTGTGGCAAGTGCTCTCGGACGAGGATCGCGAAAAACTTTTCGCTGCGCTCGAACTAGACGCCAGCGCTGATCGTTCCGCCGACACATCACAAATTCAAACCATTGCGCCTGAAGAACCGATCTGGGGTTCCCTTTTACTGGTGCTCATCGCATTTCTCGCAGGCGAACTCTTATTATCCAACTGGTTGGGACGTCAGCGAAGTGGCGTCGCAGTCAGCACCACCTAATTTATCTACGAAGCAAAAACTACATGCCCAAGGATCATTTCATCACCTCTGAACGCTTCGTTTTCGAAGGGGCCCTGGGAGTCTCAACGGCTGTCGCGATTGCCTTATTCCTGGCAGCGACGGCCGCTTGGATGCTTTGGCGATATCGCGATGCAGTCGGAACAGGCTGGGCGATTGTTTTCTGGGCATTGAGGATGGTTGCTGTAGGAGTTGCTCTGTGGATGGTGGTTGGCCCTGCGAAAGAAACCATTGAGCTCTCTACATCGACCCAGTCGATTGCCATTCTCTCGGACGCGAGTCAGAGTATGGAAATCTTCGACCCCTCCGATCCTGCGACTTCACTGCGTTGGCAGTTGGCAATGAACCATGAGGAAGGCACCGATGCTTTGTCGACTTGTGATCGAGCCCGTGTCGCAATTCGCCTTGCTAAACGCACCTGTGAAAAATCGCGGCAACAGCTCGAAGAACATCGACCCCTTCGGAAAATCCAGCGAACGCTCGCCGAAACGCAGACCGCCATCCAGCGAGCCATCGAACTTTGCAATCAAGTCGAAGGGAGCCTCGATACTACGCAAACCGTTTTTCTCGAACAGATCGAACAAGTCGAAGTTCCACTAAGCGAATCGGTTCTAGTGACACTTGAGGATTTACATGCCGCCTTAGACGATCCGGATCATGTTGTCACTACAGAGATCATGACCTCTTTAGATGCGCTAAACAATGGCATCCAGCGAGCACAACGACGCATCACGCGTCTCAGCAGTAACCTCGCCGATAGTTTAATTCCTGCCAACGGTGAAGATCAGTCAGAGTCATTCACAAGACGTCATCTTGCTACCCGCGTACTCGATGCCCTTGAAGAACGAGTGCTTTCTGATCTGGCAGACACAGTGCATATTCGCCGCTTTCAGTTTGATGAACACCTGCAGCCGGTTGCTGCACATGACTGGACCGAAACAGCAGACACCACAAATAGTCACCGCGTGACCAATCTGACAAGCGTGCTCAAGCAGCTTGCGAAAGATCGAGCCGCCGATTCGACTCGTTTGGCAGTGATTTTTTCTGATGGGCATCATAATGACCCGCAAGTACCCGCCCCACAGGAAGTGGCTGGCGAATTGATCGACCTGCCAATCTATGTCGTACCCGTCGGCAACTCCAAAACAATACGCGATATCCTTCTGCATCGCGTAGAAGCACCTACCACGGTCGTTGAGAATGATTCAGGTGTCATCGAAGCAATTGTCACAGCATACGACTGCGAGGGGATGAGCACCGACGTGGTGCTACGGCACGATGGCAAAGAGATCGACCGCCGTGTCGTGAAGTTTGACGGCAAGCGACTCGACCGCCGCATCCAGTTTCGAGTCTCAGCTGAGCAAATTGGCTGGCAGGAATATGAGCTCTCGGTCGAACCGGTCGAAGACGAGGCAAGCAATACGAATAATGTCGCCCTGCTGTCTTGGGAAGTCGTACGCGACAAATTGCACATCTTGTTGGCAGATAACATTTCGCAATGGGAATATCGCTATCTGCAACAGTTGTTTCGCCGTGATAGTCATGTCGAATTTGATGAACTACTGTTCCATCCCAGGCTTCGGGGCACGGGGGCGATGGCGGCGAATCCAAGACTGCCCCAAAACGTCGACGACTGGTCCGTCTACGATGTGGTTATTTTGGGAGATCTCAGCCCTCAGCAATTTAGCCGTGCAAGCCAAGAGGCCTTGGCGGAATATTTGCGACAAGGGCATGGACATGCGATCGTGATCGCTGGCCAAAATAACATGCCCCATCAATTTGCGGGACAGCCTCTGATCGATTTATTGCCTATCGAAAAGCGTGCCGGGAAACGACTTGCCGAAACCTACGAGGTGGCGCTGACCGACGAAGGACGATTGCACAGTGCTATAGCCATCGAAGACTCCGCCGTTGCCAGCGAAGCTTCGTGGGTTAATGTTTATCGTCGGAAACCCATTCATCGCTTGTCGACTTACTGCATTCCTAAATCGACAGCACGGACGCTTTTGCATGCCGTACCATCGGCGAAAGCTGTTGTTTTTGATGAAGAATCTTCTCGAAAAGACCAACCGGCCTTTCTCTCGTGGCATCAAGTCGGTGGGGGGCGGGTTGTGTATCTCTCCGCCCCTCAAACCTGGGTCTTAAGATTTCGCCGCGGTGATCGAATGCACCATCGGTTTTGGGGGCAAATGCTGCGATGGGTGACCTCGTCAAGTATCGGAAGCGGATCGGAACAACTACGCCTCATCACCGATCAAACCCGCTATCAAATTCACGAGCCGATTGAAATCACCGCTTGGCTGAAAGACGAGACAGGGCGACCGGTTGCGGGGCAGTCGCTTCGCGTCGAACTTCGGATGCTTGAGGGCAAAGTTGCCACGGTCGAATTAGAGTCCGACTCCAATGTTGCCGGACGCTATTTCAATACGCTGAGTCACCTAAAGCCGGGGGTCTACGAAATCGTTGCCACGGGGCCTGCGGTCGAAAAACTCGCTTCGGCAGACCATTTTGAGGGGGCTCGTCGACTCATTACGATCGAGCAATCCGAAAATATCGAAATGTTAGATACTAGTTGTAATCGCCCACTCTTAGAACAAATCGCTCACATGACCGGCGGGCAAGTGGTGCCACCCACGGCAATCGGCGAAGTGTTGCGATTGGCATCGCTATCGCCTGAGGTCAACGAAACCATCCACCGAACACCCTTGTGGAATCGATGGGCAAATCTCTGGATCATCCTAGGTTGCCTATCCCTCGAATGGATCGTTCGGAAACGCAAAGGATTGGTGTAATCGGCGATGAAGAAAAATCCAACTATCCAAACCGAAAATTTGGGAGCCTCATCATGACCGAGCGACAGCAAAATGTCGTCGTGCCAGACGCCGTCATGCATAAACTCAATGCCGTACGCAGGCGAACGCTGAAGGTCCGCATCAGTACGGCTATCACCGCGGCAGCCGGAGTGCTGATGGCAGCCATGGCTTTAGCCATGCTGGTTGATTGGCTAGCCACGCTCTACGATTCGCAGTGGAGAGTAGCATTAACCTATTCGGCACTAACGGCAGCTGCGCTGACACTCTGCGCTTGGGTAATGACAGCGTGGCGCCGGTCGCGACAGATTCGTCACGCCGCCAGTGACGTCGACCGAGGCATGCCACAGCTCGAACAACGATGGTCAACCATTGCCCAATTGTCGACTTCGCCTCACGCCCAAAACGTGCATCCGGCAATGTATCGGAAAGTTGCCCAAGAGGCCTCGAGTTGGAGCCCGCGAGTGGAGGCTGACCAAGTGGTCTCACTCAAGGGGGTGATCCAAGCACTCTGGGGTTTGACTGCAATCACGGCAATACTAGGAGTCGCGGCCGTACTCGACGCCCATCAAACGTCTGTTCTGCTACGCCGTTTTTGGGCGCCTAACGCTTCGATTTCAGCAACCGAGCTTGTCGAAGTACCGGGGGATCTAGTTGTCGCTCGCGGCGAACCACTCAAAATCACCGCCCAAATGGAAGGTTCCGCGGTCAGACAAGCCACGCTTTTTTTAGAACCAGACGGAAGCGACTCGCAATCAGTCACCCTCTTACCCAAAGGCGATGAGGCAAAGTTATTCTCGCACCGCATCCGGGCGGTCAATGCGCCATTGCGATACCGGCTGCAAGCTGGAGATGGCCGAACTCCGTGGTATAGCGTCGAAGTCGCTGACCGACCAAAACTCGGCAAAGTCGAAATCACCGTGATCCCTCCCGCCTACACTGGCCAAGAGTCGAAACGGATTCATAAATTCCCGCGTAAAATTTCCGCGTTGAAGGGCAGCCGATTGCAGTTAGCTATCCAACCAAAAACACGCGTCGAAAAAATCGAACTGCGGCTAGGCGGAGATCGAACAGAACTACTTACGGTAGATGATCAGGGGTGGTATCGATGGGAGATCACGCTTGAAGAGAGCTTTGCGCTATCGCCAATTCTCACCGAAACCCATGGGCTGACGAATCGACGACCACCAACATGCGAGATCAACTGCCGCGAAGACGCGCCGCCCGTGGTCCGAATTCTCAAGCCCAATGACCGGCTTGCCGTGCTCCCAGACGACACGATTCCTATTACGTTCTCGGCCAAAGACGACCTCGGACTAGGCTCTGCCGAGCTTCTTGTATTCGACGAGCGTCTGGCGACGGATGGCAAGCCCTTGCCGCTTGCAACTCTGCCGATTCCGCTAGGCGAACAACGTGGGAAAACCGAAATCCGTGCCACAGTCGATCTCGATCTTTCACAATTCAATCTTGTCGACGGAGCCCAGCTAAGTTTTGCCATCCGCGTGAGCGAAGATCGCAGTGCCGTGGAAAATATCAAAGCAGTTAGCCCACCAGAGGCCAACTCACAAGAAAACACCGCAGGGGCGACGCAGAACCGCGAACCTGAAGTAGAGACACCCTCGCCCCGTGATACCCAAGAAACCAAGCTCGCTGATGCAGACCGTCTGAGAACCAATGCATCGACAATGCCCGAGGAACTCCCGCAAGAGACTACTTCCGACTCCGCTAAACTGACATCAGCCACCCCGCGGCCTCTCTACCCCGAAGAGAACAAAAACATTACCACTGCCAGCACCGAGCCAAATCTGGCGTCACAAGGTTACCTAGAGTTCCCTCAGCCGCAGTCTGCTTTAAGCCAACGCATGCAGTTGACGGTCGACGAATCGGTTTTGAATTTTCTAGGCCAACGTCGCATTCAACTCGAGATCGAGATTGCTCCTGACTTAGAGCAAATCGACATCGCTCTTGCCAAGGCGCAGCAACTTTCGCGAGGCGTACTCGATGCGATAGAAAACGACCCTAAGTGGCAAACCAAGTACCACCGTGATATCAGCAATGCCGAAGCGAGAGTCGCAGCCGCGTTGAATGTTGTCGAAAAACTGCATCGTCGTACTCGGGGCACCCTCTATGCCTTTATCGGGCTTCAGCTAGTTGACATCAGCCAGGCGCATATTTATCCCGCCCGGAAAGAATTTTGGAAAGCTTTGCAAACCGAAGAAGAAAGCCGTGTCGAAGCCATGCGAAACGGCTGGCAACAAACAAGCCGGGCACGCGATTTGTTGGCCCGATTGACCGGGCAATTTGAACGGGCCCGTCGTGACTTTGCGCTTGCCGAAACGATTGATGAAATCAAGAAGATGTACCAGCTCTACGTCGAGAACTCGCTTGCCCTGATGCGAGAGCAGGGCGATTCTAGCCCCTACGCACGTAAGAGTGTCGAATTTGAATATGACGAAGAATACATGGCTCGACTCAAAGAAATCTTAGAGCTACGTAACCAAATGCGGGCCGAATTAGCACGCCTATTGGCAGACGATCCGCGATTGCTACGACGATTTCTCGATGCCGAGCGAAATCGGACCCGCATACTCCGCTCTGAACTCGCCGATTTAGTCGAACAACAAAAGATCGTGAATCGAAAGTCGAAATCTTGGGAAGTCGTCGAAGAAGAATCTCGACCCGAATTGGCAGCCATCCTGCTCCAGCGCCATGTGAAGGGAATCGAGGAAATTGCGCTCGCTGCTGCCGACTTGCACGAACGGTTTGAAATCTGGTTGCCACTCAACCGCGATGCCGACGATGCGGAGTTGCTAGCGACCGACAAACTACTTCAACAAATCGATGTGGCAACTCGTGAGGTGAGCATCAGCGCCGGGAAATTTTCGGCACGACAAACGCAAACTCCTCCGACAACAACTCAAGAAGCAGGCTCCTCCGATCAAGAGATGGAATCGTTGAAGGTGATCGTCACCGACGCCGAACGACTCTACGATCAGTTCAATCAGCTAGAGGTTCTATTAAACCAAATTGGCACACGCGATGAACAGGTCGAAATCGCAGGGTTCGCTACAAACCGCCTACTCGAAACGCGACGGCTCGTCGAAAAGGCGTCGGCTTGGATTCGGCAGCTCAAATATCATCAAGCAGGTGAGTATCATCGAGCGGCAGAAATCGAGCAGCATCAGCTGGTCGTCGCCACCGACCGCTTGGCGGGCAAGTTTGCAAATCTCGAACAACAGCTATCGACTACCTTACAAATTCTCGACGGTACGCTACCCCTGCCCATCGCCGAGAAGGCGCGAAGTTTACTGGCGGCTCTCGACGAGCAGGCCATCCCTAACCAGCTTGCTGCCGTCTATGGCTTGCGTCGAAATGAATTACCCAAGGCGATCTCCCGCCAGACAGCGGCTCTCGAAGCGTTGGAATTAGCCGAGAAAGAATACGATCAGATGATTCAGCTGGTCATTGTCGAACTAGACAAGCTCCCTGTCCAAGACCCGATCGCCAGCCTCTTAAACGATCCCACTCTGGACGAATTACTAGCAGAGCTTGAGCGGGAATTCTCGATTAGCGAGATTCTTGGGATCCCCAACCGTCCAAGCAATTTGCAAATCGTCGGCGATTGGATGCGCGACGGGATGGGAAACGGATCGATCGGATACCGTAACCAAATGCTCATGAATCGATTCCGACAGCAACAATTAAAACGGCAGCGAGCGATCGAACAAGCATTTCGAAAAGCACTGGCCCGTGCTATGAAAGAATCAGAAGCCAACCCGGTCGTCAAACCTTCGGCACCCGCACGAGCCACTGTCGACTGGAACCGACTCGCTTCGCAACTCGGAGACGATCTTCAACAAGGTCGCAACACCGCCCCGCCTGAACGCTATCGTCGGGCCATCGAACAGTATTTCCGCCAGATCAGCGGCGCTTCCAACGAACAATCAAGTTCCAATTAACGAGCTTTTGCATGAAAAATTCAATCTCGATTCCTACGCTTACCGCCCTAATCATTGCGTTCTTACTGCAGGTTCTATTTCCGACGCAGTTGTTCGCTCAGGGTTCAACGAATGCCTCACCAGACATGGACATTTTGTCAGAAGGAGAGTGGGAAAAGGTCGATGCCTCGGTGGAGCGTGCCCTCACATGGCTCGCCAGCCAGCAGCAGCGCGATGGCTCGTTTCCCACCTTGCCGCATGGCCAGCCAGGCGTGACCAGCCTTTGCGCCATGGCCTTTTTGGCGCACGGACATATTCCTGGCGAGGGCCCTTACGGGGCCCAACTGCAAAAAGCGGTCGAGTATATCGCTTCCTGTCAAAAACAAAACGGCCTGTTGGCCGTGGTCGCGCCGCGAGGTCCACAGATATCTCGCAACACGGCACACATGGTTGGCGTATCGGCCGTCTACAATCATACGATCTCGTCGTTAGTCTTAAGCGAAGTCTACTCGATTCAAGGGCCACACGAAGCAGCACGTCTCCAAGCGATTATTGAAAAGTCTTTGGAAGTTTCGCTCACCATGCAAAATTGGCCGAAGCGAAAAGAGGTCGATCGAGGTGGTTGGCGGTACTTGCACCTGTATATGGGCGTCGATTCCGATCTATCGATCACCGGTTGGCAATTAATGTTTCTGCGCTCCGCCAAAAATTCGGGGTTTGATGTCGAGCAAAAACCTATCGACGAAGCGGTCGCCTATGTTCGCCGTTGTTTTAATCCGAAATACGAGACTTTCGAATACACGGCCAACACTCCCGACCAGCGCAGTCGGGCCATGGCCGGCGCAGGGGTTTTAGCTTTGGCTCATGCCGGATTGCACAATTCGGTAGAAGCGAATAAAGCGGGAGAGTGGATCCTTAAGCATCCTTTCGACAAGTACAACCAAATCGAAAACTTTATCCATACCGTCCACAATAAAGATCGATACCACTACAGTGTTTTCAACTGCAGTCAAGCGATGTATCAGCTGGGTGGACACTATTGGAAACAATTTTTTCCGCGAACCGTCAAAACCCTTCTGGCAAATCAACGCGCAGACGGCTCCTGGCCTCGAGAAACTCAACCCGACGAAAAAAAGTTTGGCAACGCCTACACGACGTCGCTCGTGGTGCTCTCACTCGGCGCTCCGAACCAATTACTACCAATTTTCCAGCGGTAAGCAGGTTGCAACCACCTCCCATTGCAAGAAAATTATGGATCTAAAACCAAGTCTTGCCCGCATATTGCATGGACTTCTCGTCCTGAGCCTCTGCATCGCGGGAATGAAAACCAACGCCATTTTTGCAGAGCAGCCTTCGATCGAGATTCTTACGCCGGCGGAGTGGGAGCAGGTTGATGACTCGGTGGAACGTGCCCTCACATGGCTCGCCAGCAAACAGCAACGCAACGGGTCGTTTCCCACGTTGCCCCAAGGTCAGCCGGGCGTGACCAGTCTTTGCACCATGGCCTTTTTGGCGCACGGACATATTCCTGGCGAGGGCCCTTACGGAGCCCAACTGCAAAAAGCGGTCGAATATATCGCCTCGTGCCAAAAACAAAACGGGCTGTTAGCCGTGATTGCACCACGAGGTCCACAGATATCTCGCAACACGGCACACGAAATTGGCGTTTCATCCGTCTACAATCATACGATTTCGTCGTTAGTACTGAGCGAAGTCTACTCGATTCAAGGGCCGCTCGAAGCAGCACGTCTCCAAGCGATTATCGAAAAATCTCAGGAAGTTTCGCTCACCATGCAAAATTGGCCAAAAGCTAAAAAAGTCGATCGTGGCGGATGGCGGTACTTACACCCATTTTATGATGTCCATTCCGATTTATCGCTTACCGGTTGGCAATTAATGTTTCTGCGCTCTGCCAAAAATTCGGGGTTTGATGTCGAGCAAAAGCCCATCGACGAAGCGGTCGCCTATGTCCGCCGTTGTTTCAATCCGGAATACGGAACTTTCGAATACACCGCCAAAACGCCCGACCAGCGCAGTCGTGGAATGGCCGGTGCCGGGGTTTTGGCTTTGGCTCATGCGGGGTTACACAATTCGGTAGAAGCGAATAAAGCGGGAGAGTGGATCCTCAAACATCCTTTCGACAAGTACAACCAGATCGAAACCTTTACCCAAACCGATCATTACAAAGACCGATACCACTACGGCGTTTTTAACTGTAGCCAAGCGATGTATCAGCTGGGTGGACACTATTGGAAACAGTTTTTTCCGCGAACCGTCAAAACCCTTCTGGCAAATCAACGCCCCGACGGCTCCTGGCCTCCCGAAAATCACATCGCTGAAAAGAAGTTCGGCAACGCCTATACAACGGCGCTCATGGTGCTTTCACTCGGCGCTCCGAACCAATTACTACCAATTTTCCAGCGGTAAGCAGGCTGCGACCTCCTAGCATTGCAAGAAAATCATGCATCTAAAATCAGGTCTTTTCCGTGTTTTGCAGGGCTTTCTTTTCCTGTGTGTCTGCATCGCAGGAATGAAAACCAACGCAACCTTTGCCCAGCAGTCTTCGACCGCGATACTCACGCCTGCGGAATGGGGGCAGGTCGACGACTCCGTCGAACGTGGTTTGGTATGGTTGGCCAGCAAACAACAACGTAACGGGTCGTTTCCCACGCTGCCTCAAGGTCAGCCGGGAGTCACCAGTTTGTGTGTGATGGCGTTCATCGCTCAAGGACACATCCCTGGCGAAGGGCCCTATGGCGCACAGCTGCTCAAAGCAATCGAATACATTGCCTCATGCCAAAAACAGAATGGTTTGCTATCGCTGATCGCGCCGCGAGGCGAAACTATTTCTCGCAACGTCGGTTACGAGATCAGTAATGCGGCACCCTACAACCACGCTTTGTCCGGCCTCACTTTGAGCGAAGCGTATGCCATGGGACAGGTGAGCCAGATTGAAAATATTGACGCCACCATCAAAAAAGCGATTGAAGCCACCTTGGCCATGCAACGATGGCCTAAACGCGTGCCGGCCGAAAAAGGAGGGTGGCGTTATCTGAGTGTCCAAGGTGATTTCAACGCCGATTTGTCGGTCTCGGGTTGGCAACTGATGTTCTTAAGATCCTCGAAGAACGCAGGCTTCGATGTGCCCGAAAAGCCGATCAACGAAGCCGTCGAGTTTGTCCGAAAATGCTACCGTCCAAAATTCGGGGCGTTTCTCCTGCGTGTCACCGATCAGGATGAACGCAGCCGGGGTATGGCAGGAGCAGGCATCTTAGCACTCGCCCATGCCGGCTTACACGATGCGCCTGAGGCCATCCAAGCAGGGGAGTGGATCTTGCAACAAAGTTTCCGCGACTACAACCAAATTGAACGATTCACACAAACCCGATATCCGAGAGACCGATACCATTACAGTGCGTTCCTTTGCACCCAAGCCATGTATCAATTAGGCGGTAAGTACTGGCAGCAATTTTATCCGCCGATGGTACGGGTACTTCTGAAAAACCAGACGCCCGATGGCTCATGGCCTAAAGAAAATCATGCCTACGACGGCAAGTTTGGAAAAACGTACTCGACTGCTCTGGCTGTCATGTCCTTAGGGGCACCCAACCAACTGCTACCGATCTTCCAACGGTAAGATGTGCATGCACTGATTGTAAGACGTTTCACCGATTAACTTACGCCACCCATGCTACGATGGATCCCGAGTGCAACCCTGCCCCTCAAAGAAATCGCGTGAAGCTCTTAATGTGAAAAAGCATGAATACGACGCAAAAGCAATTCTCGACACGTAGCTTGATGGCTCCGAAGAACGGGCTCAAACTGTTTGCGTGGGCAGCGGCGCTGTTTGGTACGCTTTCGATTTCGAATCTACCCGGCGACTGGGGGCACTCCGTTTGTGGAGTCTGGGGTTGTGGCCCCCCCACGCAGGCTTTGGTGGGCTGTCACTTGGCTTGGTTCGTCGTTTTGATTCCCTTGGCAATCTTTGGTAGTCGGTCCTACCGCAAAACAATTGGTCCGACGCAACAACTGGGCAAGCTACTTTGCATCACAGGGACCATGCTGCTAATGGCGGTCGTGGTTTATCAATGGGCAACCTGGCTGCCAGCGGTGAGCGAGTGGCATCGCGAGTTCTTTTGGCAACGATGCGGTTTCGTGATCGCCACAAGCATCGATATCCCGATGCTTCAAATATTAGCCATAGGGCTTGTCATGGTGCGCCGGGGGCGTCACTCCTCTTCCTCCCAAGAGAAAAATGTGTTCTCGCCAAAAACAGAAGAAGTGCGGCTGTAGTCGAGATATCTAAGCGTTGCAAAAATGTCCAGCCGCACCCGCCTTCTTACTCCACCGGATGAAGGGCAACTTTCGTGGGATGTGCCGTGTGAAGCAACCCCGCAAGCTGGTTTGGCCGCAAAAAGCCCTTGGCACCATTGATCACATTGCCTTCGGGAGTAAACAAAATAGTTGATGGAAATGCGCGGACACCCAACTCAGCAACAAGCTTGCGATGCTGCGACGCATGGAGCTTCAATGGAATGAATCCCGCTTGTGTCTGGGCGATAATTTGCGGATTGCTCCAGGTCTCGCGTTCCATCTTACGGCAATAGGTACAGTTTTCAGAAGTCACAAAGGCCAAGATCGGCAAATGCGAATCGCGTGCCAACGACATTGCCCTCTCTGGCGAATGGGCCCAATGAATTCGATTTGCTGTGACTTGAGCCCCAACCGGGGAAGATGCAACCAGACTAGCAATGGTCAACACCATGATCATGAAGGCTTTCCATTTCATTTTGATTCTCCGATACCTTTCAGAAATAAGTTTTATCGCCGGTTTCCTTACCTCTGTTGTTTCGGAGGTTTCCGGATGGCCTAAACGTGAAACCGATCACACTCGAAGCTCGCACGGCCATTTTCTGGGACAATTTGTGCTGGTCTTACCGGTTTCCCCAATTGTCAGCATTCCCATAAAAATACCGCAGGCTGCTGAAAGGGTGCTCTCAGCAGCCTGCGGTCAAAAAATCAGTGGTTCTAAATCAAACCTGGAATTGCCAAGTGACTTGCGTGATTACCGTCGTCGTCGACAACGAGTTGGTCGGCAGTGCGATCGGTGCCTACGAGGCTTGCAGCACGACGAGGCACAACAGGGGACCGCGACTGCGCCGTTTGCTGCGCACGGACAGCCTGCTGTCACTTCACCCTCCACCACAACAACGTCTCCTTCAATCGTCGAGCCTGGCTGAGCCACGTTGCTCTGCTCGGCTGGAGCTGACTGGTACGACCGAGCTGGCGCTTGCCGACGCAGGTTACCACGGAACCCACCTCGTCTACCACTCTGCGCATGCACACTAGACACTGACAAAAAAACCACTGCAAAAATTGCTAATATTCGCATCACCCACTCCTAGAAAAACTATGAACAATCTGTTTTCGCCACGTGCCTACTGCCGTCGTCGATTCGTTGTCGACAAGCTACGGTGTTCGTGGTCGCCTGACCCCTACGTTAGACAACTTGGCAAGAATGTTTCTGTATGGCAGCATACAGGTAGGAAAACTTCTGCCGCGAAGATATCGGTGAATGTAAGTTGTCTCACCGACATAGAAACGCGATAAGTCTAACATCAGGTGCCTTCTTCGACTTAGAATGTCACATGGCAGACAACGTTGGCTTACCTATTAGCAGCATTTCCATAAGAGGCACGTGCTATGGAACATTCAAAACGGGCAGAGACCGATGTCGGCGGAAATCCAGCCGACTCGCCCTCGAACTCAACTCCGCCTTCATGCCGAGTTTCGTTTTGCCACTTACCCCTCCGATCGCGTTTGCTCATGATCGCTATCCTATTAAGCCTTGGGCTGCTCGGGTGGCGGTTCTCTGCAGATAACGTTTTTTGGCAAGACGCATGGAATCAGGGCACCTTATTCCCGACGATCGCAGGCCGACAGCTCTGTGAGGCACGTGGACAATCCGCACAGTATGCGCCGCGCCGACAACGTTTTGCTTTTGATCTGTCGGCAGCCACGGTGCCAGCCGATAAAATCTTGCCCGGCGGTCCTCCCAAAGATGGAATTCCTGCACTCTCCAATCCCAAGTTCATCACACCAAGCGAAGCGACCTACCTTCAACCCGAGGATCGCATCATTGGTCTCACTGCTTCCGACCAAGCTAAAGCCTACCCACTGAAAATTCTTAACTATCACGAAATTGTCAACGACCGTGTCGGCGATCTACCGGTGGCCGTCACCTATTGTCCTTTGTGTGATTCTTGTGCCGTCTTCGATCGCCGTACGAAACTCGGGGAACGCGAGTTCGGCGTCTCAGGTTTGCTCTACAACAGCAATGTCTTGATGTACGACCGTAGCGATCAGACAGAAAGTCTCTGGTCGCAAGTCCTGACTCAGGGGGTTTCTGGCCCAGGCGCAAAAAAATCGCTCACCGCATTGCCGTTGGAACTGACCACGTGGGGAGATTGGCAATCACGACATCCCAATACCTTGGTCTTGTCTGCCGAGACAGGCCATGATCGAAATTACAGCCTTAGTCCCTATGCCAAATATTTCTCCACCCCCCGACTCATGTTCCCGGCCGAGCCTTCCAGCGACCGCCTGCCAGCGAAGTCGCGTGTCCTGGGTGTTTGGACCGAGACCGTCGCAAAAGCCTATCCAGAGTCGAACTTTAGCCAAGACCGACAGCGCGTCGAAGATGTGCTCGACGGCAAAAAAGTCGTCCTCGAATTCAACGCCGCAACCAAAAGCTTGCGCGTCGTCGAAGCCGATCCAGGTGTCCAATACATGTATTCGCTATGGTTCGCCTGGCATGCCTTCCATCCAGAGACCGAGGTTTTAGCCCAATAATCCGTGCAAAGAACACGGACTCATTGGCTGGATAGCCTAACTCGATGCGCTCTTCCCCACCAACTTTCTGGGCAGACCTCGTAGCCAAACACCGGTGCAGAGGTGTAGGCCTCGGGTAGGGTTTCTTGCCCCTCTTCAATTTTTGAAAGCAAAACGTTGTAACACCCTAAAAACACACCCGGAAATCTTGGATCGGAACCCTTGAAATAGGCCTCTCCTTTGCTATTCGTAGTCGCTTGAACTTGTGGGTAGGAAGAACCAAGAAACTCCGCCGGATCGAGCGTTACCTGAACTCCCGCCAATGGTTTGTTGTCGAGGTAAACGGAGATGGCAACCGGTATCAACTGCGTCTCTGAATTTTTCCACGCCTGAATTCGTTCCGCAATTTCGACGGCAGTAAGAGCCCTATCCCCATCCTGGTCCATTCGATACACCGCCCACATCAAAGCAGGGCATTTAGAGAATTCCTCGACATCGAGTTTTTCGTCCTCGTTCGTGTCATACAACGACATGGCTTTAGCAGCAGCCCTTTTTGCTGAAACCCCAGGTATTCTCGGTGCCGAAGGTAGAGGCGAGCACCCTGCGGATGCGGTTAACACAAGCAAAGCCCCAACTAGCATCGTTCCGTCCACTGCAAACGCTCTCGCCTGTCGAAAAAGGCATCTAGAAATCATTGGGGTATTTCCTCACCGTCGCGGCTTCCGTAAGCTTGGTAAACAGCCGGATCGATTTCGTACGGAATCCTGCGCACCGAACCATCAACAAACGCGGCATTCAGCGAGCCAGGATGGGCGCTGCCAAATCGAAATGAGCCCAATTCCAAGTTAAAAGCATCTTGCAAGGGTAGAAAACCCGGAGCCTCATTGGTCCAGCGTATCGTATCAAAATCGTTTCCTCCATACATGCTGTAGTCGTCCGAGTCGGTCGAACCCGATTCGTATCTTGCCGGATTGACCCATTTTTCAGCTACCAATAGGGTGTGTGACGTACCATCGGTGACTTGGTTAATTTTTACTGCGCTACGTTCCGTCGAAACCCCGTTGAAATTACCGTGGATTTGCTCTTCTGTACGTAACCAGTTGCAGTCGGGATAGGTGTCTAAACAATCCAGTGTATCGGTGGCGATCCATAGCAAACTGTTGGTACCTCCGTTGATCGCGTAATCGGTCTTGGCTTGCAACTCAGAATTGAGTGCGTTGAAAAACGTATCCTCGCCAGGGTACGGCTGGGCCGGGCGCCGTGAGGGACAATTCATCAACGGCAGAACCGCAACGGTCAGCTTTGCCAAAGCTTCGTGCTTCTCACCGCCGGGACCATTGCCAGAAAGACCTGCTCCAATGCTGCGGATATTCCGCGCTTCGACAAATTCTAAAATGTCATAAATCCACCCACCCGGCTGCTTCTTGCCATACCCCATGTCGGGGTCACCAATCCAGCGGAACCCCCAACCGTTGGACGGAAAAAACCCATGTGCTTCTTCGTGCTGCAAATTCCCCAAGGCAATTTGCTTTAAGTGATTTGCGCACTCAATACGCCGCGATGCCTCGCGCGCCGCCTGAACGGCAGGCAACATCAAAGCAACAAGCGTGCCGATGATAGCAATTACGACCAACAGCTCAACCAGGGTGAAACCATGTAGGGGCCTAGAGAAGCGGCATCTTACGCATTTCATCGGGGTGACTGCCTTTCCTGCTACCATCTGGCGAATCAGCCAGACCTTTTGCGACGGACACCCGATGTAAAACAGGGGCGAAAGTCCTATGAACACTAGTCTAGGGTGACTAGCAATTTCACTCAACCTTTCTCGGGAAAGTAGGTCAAATAGTAGGATTGGCGAAAAATCGGGGGGGGCAATCGACTTCCGGAACTCCAGACCAGCAGAATCCGAATAAGGTTCGGGCCAGCATGGGCGGTTTTTCCGTCACTTGCTCTCTCTCTGAGGAACTGCCATAGTAGTTGTGGCAGTAGACGCCTGTTCACGCCCTGGATTGACGCACTTTCGAGTAGCGTCGTGTGATCAACAGACACGGAGGATATCGAAATGTCGGACACGCTAGAGCAAACACGCAGCACTCGAACAACCGATGATCTACCCTTCTCAATTCCACTGGAATTGACCGTCAACGATCGTGATACGATTCGAGCACTGGTGAAGTATTCTGAAGGTTCAACGCGCGATGACTTTGCGCTCGAGGCGCTAAAAATTGGCGTTTTAGCTTTACGCCACGCGGCAGGAACCATTGATGCCGATCTCGTTCAGCGTCAGATGAACCAGATGCTAGAGACCCTAAATGGCCAACTCACCAAGCATTCAGAACTGGCCCATGAACGATTGTCGGGTTCCTTAAAAGAATATTTCGATCCCGAAGATGGGCGGTTCAGCCAACGCGTGAAACGACTCACCGCCGACGATGGTGATCTTTCACAATTGTTGATGGGGTTGCTGGATGGCGAGGATTCGCGACTCGCAAAAACCCTTTTAGCACATGTCGGCGAGAACAGCCCGTTGATGAAGCAACTAAGCCCCGACCAATCGCAAGGTCTATTAGCGGTGCTGAAAGCCAATGTCGAAGGGCAGCTTACGCAACAACGCGAGCGAATCTTGCGAGAATTTTCGCTAGATAACCCAGAGGGCGCGCTCCATCGTCTAGTAAGTGAAATCACGGGCAAGCATGGCGACTTCACAAAATCGATGCAGACAAAACTCGACGAGGTCGTGAAAGAGTTCTCGCTGGACGAAGAAAACTCGGCGCTCAGTCGTCTGGTCGGCAATGTCGACGAAGCACAAAAGAAAATTACGCAGGAGTTTTCACTCGACAACAAACAGTCGGCCCTGCATAAACTCAAAGAAGAACTCACGACCATCCTCTCTGCCCACGTGGCAACCAACGCCGAGTTTCAAGAGGAAGTGAAAGTCGCGCTAGCCAAGTTGGTGACCAAACGCGAAGCCGAAGTCAAAGGCACGCAGCACGGCCTAGTTTTTGAAGACGCAGTTTGCGAATTTATCGGCCGTCAGGCACAACATGCAGGCGACATTGCCGTACCCTCTGGGCATACGACCGGAATGATTAAAAACTGCAAGGTGGGTGACTGTGTCATCGAACTAGGTCCCGACAGCGCCGCCCCTGGGGCAAAGATCGCGGTCGAAGCAAAGCAAGATGCCAGCTACACATTGGCGCGTGCTCGCGAAGAAATTGAGATCGCCCGTAAAAACCGCGAGGCGGGTTGGGGAGTCTTTGTGTTTTCGAAAAGGACTGCCCCGGCAGAACTCGAGCCATTTCAGCGCTATGGGAACGACCTAGTATTGGTCTGGGACGCAGAAGACCCAAGCACCGATGTCTATCTCAAAGCAGGAATTGTCACGGCACGGGCCCTTTGCTTTCGTACCGAACGGCAGACAGAAGCCCAGCAAGCAGATTTCGAGGCCATCGATCGCGCAATTTTAGAAATCGAGAAGAGGGCGGGGAATCTCGATGCCATCGGCAAATCAGCAGAGACGATTCAGTCGTCCAGCGAAAAGATTCTCGACCGTGTTCGGATCGACCGAAAGGAACTCGATCGTCAAGTCGATATCCTACGAGAGAAAATGAGCGAACTAAAAGAAATCATCGGCTCTACGAATTAGCTAAACAGCTTTGTCCAATGGCTTCGCCGGCTGTGTTGACCGTGGCCGAATCAATCGTTTCTCGCCCGCTATTCGAGCCAATCAACAGCGCGTAGTCCGCCAAACGATTCACTCGGCGCGGGTTGCCTTCGGCAAGGTGATGAATCTCGCGAATCGCACCCTCGTCGAACAATGGCCGCACCGAACCCGCCTCGACCAGTGCGTGTTGCACATAGCCTGTGGTATCCAGCTCGTCCCACGGCTGAAGGTCAACCCGTAGGTCAACTCTATCTAGAAGTCGATCCCCCAGTTGCGAAGACTGCGCTCGATTGACTGCCACCACGACCGTGAACCAACCTTCGAGCGATCCAAGATGAACGAGTCGCTGTAGTTGCGTCAGCAAATCGGCCCCAGCTTGGTCGGCGTTGTCGAGCAGCAAAACCGTCGCCACGCCTTGCAATCGATTTTCTTGAATCCGGTCGACCAGTTGACGAAAGAGGCGTATCGGGTCGTCGTCCACACGCACAGCCGCATGAAGTCCCGTAGACACCTGCCAGAAAAATTCACGGGACGAAATTCCCAGTAAATCGACTTGAGCAACGGTATAATTTTTCTGGCGGTATTCATTCGAAAACACGTCGAGAAGCATCGATTTACCGAAGCCAGATCCCCCCTGCAATAATCCAAGCCGTCGTCGATGGTCGACAACGAACCGCAACCGGGCGAGTGCTTCGCGCTGGCTTGCCCCTTCGTAAAACTGCGGCGTCTCGGTGCCAGTAAAAAAAGGTGGCCGATCGAGTCCCCAATAGGTGTGATACATACGAGTACGCTTTCCTGTGCTATAGCCGCGACCTTACAGGTCGCCGGAGATTTTTTTCAAACTTTGCCGCTCTCCTGCCTTGAGCCTGGATCACGATCAAGACACAATGCCACAGGTTAAATCGGTAGTTTGTCGACCAAAACTTTGGCAGGCACATTGCCCCCGAGCTTGTTTCTGAATTTAGGGTGCTGGCAAAGCTAGCAGTTTCATGGCTGATCGTTACTATTGCGAAGAACCCATTCAAGGCACCTCGGCGACCCTGTCGGGCAATGAGGCCCATCATCTGCTGCACGTCATGCGTGCCCAGCCAGGGCTTGAGCTAGTCTTGTTTGATGGCCAGGGCGGCGAATACGAAGCGAAAGTAGACCGTTGCCAACGGTCTACAGTAGAAGTTGCGGTCGGCGAGCATCGTGATATCGAACGTGAGTTGCCGTTTACGCTAACCTTAGCCGTCGGCACGACAACCACCGACCGCCAACGCTGGCTTGTCGAGAAAGCGGTAGAGTTGGGAGTGACTCGACTAGTGCCATTACAAACCACCAATGGCGTCGACAACAAAAAAACGAGCAAAATCGACCGTTATATAATCGAAGCAAGCAAGCAGTGCGGTCGAAACCGGCTGATGCAGCTGGCACCACCTTGCGAGTGGGACACCTTGGTAAAGCAAAACCCATCAGAGAGGCGGCTTTTTGCGCATCCCGGAGGAATTCCGCTCAACCAAATCGACCACAGGCCGACAACCGATCTAACCCTTGCCATAGGGCCCATAGGCGGGTTTACGGATCAAGAAGCGGTAGCCGCGAAGGACGCCGGATGGACCGTCGTAGACCTCGGAAGTCGACTACTACGCGTCGAGACAGCAGCAATCGCGTTAGTCGCAGCAGCCACTATTTCTTAGAACTGCACGGGTTAACCCACAAAACCACTAACGCGGCGTAGCATAGTAGCCGCCCATGTTTAGAAATTGGGCACTGTGGCCAGTAGTAGGGAGACCCCCACTCGGGTTACTCGAAACAAGTCCTTGGGCGGTTGCCATCCGTAGCCTTTGTTGAATTTGGCGAACGCGAGCTGTTTGCGCTTTGTTGGCGAGCTGTTGTTGCTGCATTGGGCGCACAAAGGAGTAGTAGTTCGGGATGCTCAAATCGTTGGTGCGAAGATCAAGACCCAAGTACGGGCTAAGTGTGGCACCTCGTTGCAAGTTATGAAACGGTTTGGCTCCAGCAATTTGCACAGGCTGCGGCGGCGGCAAAAGTTGTTGAGATTGCTGTGTGGTGGTAGTCGAGGGTAGGCCACTTCCGAAATACTGCATCGCTGGCGTGGGGGCATTCGGAGATTGTTGAAGTCGAGAAGTGTAACGATTTTGGCGCTGTAACCCTTGGCCAAAGGCGGTGCTACTGACCAACAAAACAAGAAATCCACAAGTGGCTGTGCGTAGGTGATGTAAATTCGATGCTTGCATGACCTTGTGTCCTCACGAATGTTTCTATGGCTAGATGCATACCCACCCCACTAGTCACTGTAATCGGCAAAGTTTGACATCTGACTTGCGAAGAACCCTCCATGCGCAAGCGATTTTGAAAAAAATGGATGCTAGCTTGCCCTGATCCTCCAGCTCTTTTCGAATCGAATTTCGCATGTTAATCAAGTTTTTGCCCGATAAATGGAGTATCCAGGACGCATACTTGACTAAGTAGACTAAATTACATAGGATTGAGCATCGAGATCATGTTAGCAAATCGAACACAACCGGTCCGACGAACAGTCCGCCCTAAAGGGAAACCAGTGACTCCATCCGCCAATACTATTTCCATCGCGCCAAGCGACTCTGCACAAGCAGATCGCTTCGAGCCCTTGGAGCCTACGTCTGAATTTCTTGCCGACCTAGCCGAGCAAAGCGCTCGATTAGAAAGTGCGACGCCTGAGGAAATTATTGCGTGGGCGGCCGCCCAGTATGCACCCCGCCTGACCATGGCCACCGCATTCGGCCCCGAGGGATGTGTCATCCTGTCGATGTTGGCCCAACTCGCTCCAAAGACGTATGTCTTTAACCTCGACACAGGCTACCAATTTCAACAGACACTCGACCTGCGCGATCGCATTGCTGATAAATACGGCATTCAAGTCGACATGCTCAAGCCCGATCTCTCGGTTCCTGAATACGAGGTGCTACACAACGGGCCGCTCTACAAAACGAACCCAACTCAGTGCTGCATGGACCGGAAGATTAAGTTGCTACACCGAGGGACGCACGGGATGCATGCCTGGATGAGCGGGATTCGTCGCGATCAAAGTGCCGACCGTGCGCAGGCGCCTATCGTGGGTTGGGACAAAAAGTTCAACCTCGTAAAAATCAGCCCGCTTGCGAATTGGAAAAAGCAGGACGTCTGGAAGCGAATTTTGGACGAAGGGGTGCCCTACAATCCGTTGCACGACCAAGGTTACCCAAGCATCGGCTGCTGGCCCTGCACACGTGCCATGCAAGAAGGTGAGACCGACGAGCGTTCAGGGCGTTGGAGTGGCACCGCCAAAACCGAGTGCGGACTGCATTCGCCACAAGAAATCGACGGTAGTGGAATTTAGTCGCGGGGGTGCGGGGCTAGGAAAGACTTACCAACTTCTGCCCTAGTCCCCAGTCCCTAACCCCTAGTCCCCACCCATGCTCCTCAACGCAAAAACCGAATACGCGTGCCTTGCCATGCTCGAGTTGGCACAGCATTTTGAATCAGGCGAGCCGGTTCGGGGACGGCGTATCGCCGAGCAGCATGGCATCCCCTCACCCTTCCTCGTGCAAATACTACAAGAGCTAAAGCGGGCGGGCCTCGTCAGCAGCACGCGAGGCGCTGCCGGGGGTTACCGTCTCAATCGTCCGCCGCAAGAAGTCACATTGGCAGACGTGCTTGAGGTCGTGGAGGGCAACACCGAGCCCGCCACCTGTGCCTCCGCCTCTTCACCCCTAGCGCCCGTACTGCTCGAAGTCTGCCAAGAACTCACCGCCGCCCGGCGCGCGCGGCTAAGCGAAATTTCGCTGGCCAGCCTAGTCGACCAAGCAACAGCAAAGGCTGGGCCGATGTGGTATATCTGAGGAAACCACCCTACTCTCAATACCCGGGCGACGAGGGATTAAGGTTTTGGAATTGCACTTCCCCCGGCAAGCCAATTTTTTCTAGCTCAACCCGCAACAGTCGCAAGCCTTCTTTGAAGTCGTTGACTTCAAAGACAAGCAAGTGTTCGGTCGGGGCGACCGCATCTGGGTCGACCTGGCGAAGGTGATTGCTGTAGATGCCCGCTCGATGCTTTTTGAGAGCTGCCCGCAGGGGCTTGATATAAGAATCGCGTACCTCGTGCGCAGTAAGCGTCGAACGAAAAGCGATGCCGATTTTTTCCAAGGGTTCTTGTCCTTGTTCCGAGCGAAATTAGCTGACTAGGACATCAGCTTGTGGCGACCCAAGGCGCGACGGGCATCGGCCAGTTGGCCGCGGTGCATGACCGGGTGAAGGGTTATGATGGAAAACACTTTGCCGTAGGTGCCGAAAAACGCCTCACGACCCTCGGGCGAATTGGCCGATGGCTTATCAAGATCGTCGTCAGAAAGCGAATCAAAAATAGCGAGCGTATTCGCACGCACTTCGTCCCATTTGGCCAGAATGTCGGCATAAGGCGGATACCCAGCCCCGTCGTCCGAAGGTTGTGTACCACCGCTAAAGATTCCTTTCCACTCAGCCAAGGGATTCGGCGTACCCAGCAGGATCTGACTCGTAAGATTTGCTTCGGAATACACCAAGTGACCAGCGACCCACCAGGGATGGTTCCCGCTGTTGGGCGTAGGTGAAGTTAGCGGCGCATCTTGCAGGTCAGCCAATAGAGCCGCAGTCATATCATGACTTAGGGTTAACTGGAAACGAAGTAGTTCCGTAGCTTTCATCGTCGTCCCATAAATCAGCGGATGTGAGCAGAAAATAACAATATAACGCTTCGCCGCCGTTGGGGACACCTCCACAGACTAGGCAGGCCAGAACATCGTTATTGCTTGTTCCAGCCTATGAGACTATGGGGTACAATTGCAGGTGTGGTAACGGTATCAACAACCAAGGGGATCTAGCGATGGTAGTCAACGGGCACGTCGAGAATGGAAAGATCGTTCTGGACGAAGAAACGCCGCTGGCCGAGGGTTTGAAGGTGCGCATTGAACTATTGACGACCGATTCAACTGAGGTTGCTGAGTCGTCAGAAATACCGACTCTCTATGAACGCATGAAAGGTTTTATAGGCTCTGTCGAAGGTCTTCCGACCGACTTGGCAATCAATCACGACCATTACCTCCATGGCCAGCAGAAACGGCAATGAAGACCATCTTCGGAGATACCTATTACTTTTTGGCAGTTGGCAATAACCGCGACCAAGGCCATCAACGGGCAGTTCAGTACGCTGCGAGCTATACAGGACAGATCATCACAACCGAATGGGTGCTCACCGAAGTTGCTGATGCACTATCTTCCCCTATTCAACGAGCGCAGTTTGTTGCCCTTCTCGATTTGATCGAAAGCGATAAGAATTGGACTGTTGTCGGTGCATCTCACGATCTATTTCAGCGAGGCGTTGCCTTGTTTTCGCATCGTCCAGATAAGCACTGGTCGCTCACCGACTGCACTTCGTTTGTAGTAATGCAAGAGTACGGTATTACCGAAGCGCTGACCGCAGATAAGCACTTCGAGCAAGCAGGTTTTGTGTCTTTGTTCGTGTACTAAAGAGACCCAGAGCGATAGCGCTGCTCTTACCCACGCTTCTTACACAAACTGCCGATAATCTGAAACATGCTTCTGAATTACGGACTCTGCTTGTTCGGGTGTAAAGCCTTCGGCAAGTGCCGAGTCTGCTAGCCAGTTGAACAAACCTGGGCCTCGATACAATAGAATGCCATCGGAAAAACGAACTGCGTAAGTGAATGCGTCCCAACTTACATCCTCTGTAGAGATGGCACCTTTTGTAAGTAGTCCATCATCTGTGAGTGAAGCTCTCATTATGCCGTTGTAGTATGGCGACTTCCTGATATTGCGTACAATAACCAACCGATTGAGGTACCGTCGCGATAGAATCAACGCCGAAAAGCAAACAGCAAGAATTGCAGAGCCCCATTCTTCTTGTATGACAGTCGCGAGTGCGCATAACAGAAAGACTACTGCTGCTACACGGAAGATAGCGGTCATGTATTTGTCTACGCGGCGTTGTTTCCAGTGACGCTCAAAAGCTGTGATAAAATACATATCCGACGCTTGTAATTCATACCGAATAGGCATAATCGAGCTCTAACCGTACTAATGAATCACGCACCCGTCACTGCTTGGCAATACAGGTCATGATTTGTTCGACACATTGTTCAACATCCAACTCATGGGTGGCGAGCACCAAATCGGCATCGACCGGTTCTTCGTACGGAGCACTAACGCCGGGGAAGTTGGCGATGTCGCCTGCGTCAGCCGCGCCGTAGAGGCCCTCTTGGTCGCGTTCGCGGCAGACTTCGATGGGGGCGTTTAGATGCACCACTAAAAACTGCTCGCGACCGACCACCTCCGCCGCTTTTTGTCGAACCTCTTCGCTAGGGGCGAGAAAAGCAGCGATGCAGACCATTCCTGCTTCGTTCATCAGTTTTGCGACTTCAGCACTACGACGAAGGTTTTCGCTACGGTCGTCGGCTGTGAAGCCAAGGTCACGGCTGATGCCTCGTCGCATATTTTGTCCGTCCAACACACAACAAGCTCGGCCCGTGTCGAATAGTTTGCGCTCCAATGCGTAGGCAATGGTGGTCTTGCCGGCGCCGGCTAAGCCAGTGAGTAACACGGTGACCGGCTGTTGGCCATAGCGGGCTTGCCGTTCTTCGGCGGTGACATTGCTGCGCTCGGTTTGCAAATGCTCGTCGGCTTGGTCGTCCCAGTGGTCTTGCTTGTCACCAGCGGTACGCTGCAGGATCATCCCCGCACCGACCGTGACGTTGGTGATGCGATCGATGATGATGAACGCACCCGTGCCCTGATTGTTTCGGTAGCCATCAAAAGCGATTGGCTGGTTGAGCTGCACTTGGCAACGGCCGATTTCGTTGAGCGCAAGCGACGGGGCATCTTCGCGATGCAAAGAATTGACATCGATTTTGTAACGCAACGTCGAGATGTTTCCCGTAACCGTCTTGGTCGCTTGTTTGATGGAAAACTGCTTGCCAGGCAGCAAAGGCTCTTCCGCCATCCAAACAATCGTTGCATCGAACGAATCAGACATCTGCGGAACATTCTCGGGACGAACCAGCATATCGCCACGGCTAACGTCGATTTCATCCTCCAACGTCAGCGTGACCGCCAACGGGGCAAAAGCTTCTTCGAGTTCGCCATCGTAAGTGACAATCGATTGGACGCGACTTGTTTTGCGCGAAGGCAACACCATCACCTCATCGCCCTTATGGATACGCCCCGAGGCAATCGTGCCGCAGAAACCACGGAAATCGAGGTGCGGACGGTTGACGAATTGCACTGGGTAGCGAAAGTCGATCAGGTTGCGGTCCGAGGCAATATGCACATGCTCGAGCAGATGCATCAGCGTCGAGCCTTCGTACCACGGCATGTGCTCGCTGTGGTCGACCACGTTGTCACCGTGCAGGGCCGAGAGTGGAAGGAAGTGCAAGTCCTTCATATCTAGCCGAGTTGCAAAATCGATATAGTCGCTTTGAATTTGATTGAAAGTCTCTTCTGAAAAGTCGACCAAATCCATTTTGTTGACGGCAACGATCACATGCTTGATGCCAAGCAGCGAGACGATAAACGAGTGTCGCTTGGTTTGGGTAGACACGCCGTGCCGGGCATCGATGAGAATAATCGCCAAATCACAAGTGCTCGCCCCCGTGGCCATATTACGGGTGTACTGCTCGTGACCGGGGGTATCGGCAATGATAAACTTACGCTTGGCGGTCGAGAAATAGCGGTAGGCCACATCAATAGTAATGCCCTGCTCGCGCTCGGCTTTAAGACCATCGGTTAACAATGCCGGATCGAAATTGCCGCCGGTGGTGCCGATGGTTGCCGAATCTTTTTCGAGCGCAGCAAGCTGATCTTCGTAGATCATTTTTGCATCATAGAGCAGCCGCCCAATGAGCGTACTCTTACCATCGTCGACGCTACCACAAGTAAGAAACCGCAACAGCTCCTTATGCTCGTGCTGCTTGAGATAGGCTTCAATATCGGTGGCGATTAAATCAGATTGATGAGACATAGGAATGCTGAATTCGGATTGCGGAGTGGGATTGTATTATGGAATGACGAAGTCCGAATGACGAATGACAATAGCGAGTCTTGTTTCGGAGGCTCATTCAGTGTTTTAGCTATTTCAAATTAGCGCTTGCGGTACGGTATATCTTTGAAAGTATCAGGTGCAACTCTTTGGCTTCTTGCCAAAGTAGTCGTGCATCCTCCTTGAGCTCGGGTGAGGCTTTTGCTATCAGGCGAAGCCAATACTTAGTTTCTCTTGCTTCTTTCCTACTGATGGCGATTTTGTGGCGGAAATCACGCTTCGACTCCGCATCATCTGCTTCACAATAGTTGGCTCCCACGCTCGTCGCAGCTCGAATAAGTTGATTAATCAAAGGGGAAGTAATGGGACCTGTGGAGATGGATTTCGCAAAGGCAATGACCGACTCTGAAAAAACCGCCGTTCGTTCTTCTAAGTCATACCCCCGGATATCTGGCTGTTCGTTATTCATCACTCGACATTCGTCATTCGGATTTCGTCATTTCAAAAGTATCCCTTACGTTTTTTCTCTTCCATCGACCCCGATTGGTCGTGGTCGATCACTCGGCCTTGCCGTTCCGATGTGGTGGCGAGCAGCATCTCTTGAATGATTTCGGGGAGCGTTGCGGCGGTCGATTCCACCGCCCCGGTGAGCGGGTAGCAACCAAGCGTGCGGAAGCGGACCACCTTTTCTTCAATCTTCTGCCCTTCTTCGATCGGCATGCGGTCGTCGTCGACCATGATCAACGTGCCATCGATATTGACGACAGGACGCTTTGCGGCGAGGTAGAGCGGGACGATCGGGATGTTCTCGAGGTAGATGTACTGCCAAACGTCTAGCTCAGTCCAGTTGCTAAGCGGAAAGACGCGAATGCTTTCGCCTTTATGCACTTTGCCGTTGTAAAGATTCCAGAGTTCGGGACGTTGGTTTTTAGGATCCCAGGTGTGTTTTTTGTCGCGAAAAGAATAAACACGTTCTTTCGCACGCGATTTTTCTTCGTCGCGCCGAGCACCTCCAAAGGCAGCGTCGAACTGATATTTGTCGAGTGCCTGCTTCAACGCGTCGGTCTTCATGATGTCCGTATGCACGTCGCTTCCGTGCGTGAAAGGGCCGATGCCCTGCTTCACGCCTTCTTCGTTGATGTAGACAATCAGATCCCACCCAAGTTCTTTGCGGATGAGATTTTCGCGAAATTCAATCATCTCGCGAAATTTCCATGTCGTGTCGACATGCATCAGCGGAAAGGGGGGCTTCGCCGGGTAGAACGCTTTTTCAGCGAGCCGCACCATGACGGACGAGTCCTTGCCAACCGAGTAAAGCATCACCGGATTGTCGAACTCGGCAGCCACTTCGCGGATAATGTGGATGCTTTCCGCCTCAAGCTGTTTGAGATGGGTGAGGTTATAGGAAGTCATTCTGGGTCTGGGGTCGAGGTGGGGACACTTGCTAGCTATCGCAGAAACGCAGCGAATAATCTCGACAGTCTAAGGCATGTCCATGCGTCTGGACAACTCAGACTTACCGTTCGTTCGCCTTTGCGGCCATTCGGCCCTATTTTACAAGTGCTTTTGCCTCCGAATATTCTAATTGTCCTCCTTACGAGGTCTTCAAATTCCACCAGGAAAATACCATCAGATATCCCTCAAATGCGTACCAATTGGAAAACCGGACCCATTCTCGGCCCCTCGTGAAAAAACAGGACGCCAAAAACCTTGAACAAATCGATAAACAAGGTGACAATGGGGTAACAGAGTGTAGTACGACCGGGGGACCCGTCGTACAGAGGCGGCGGTTCGCCCAGTGATATCCCGCCATGGAACAGATGATCCGTACTAAGCCTTCGCAGATCTCGACTGCCCGTAGGTGTGTTGGCAGTGTCTGCGTGTCTTCAGGTCACACGATAAAGCTTCATTCTCGATGATGATCCCCAAATTATCTTGCTTTTTGTGTAAAACCCGTCACGGGCAGAAGCTTGCCAAGGCAAGTTGGCTCGTTCTGTTGATCGCCTTCGCAATCCAAGCCGTTTCTTCGCCTGCCCTGGCGGACTGGTTAGATGACGTCGACTACTCAAAGCTTGTCGACAAGCTGGGTAGCGCAACCCCCAATGGCGCAGGTGTGCCGATTTCGCAGGTAGAAGCGCTCACTACCGTCACCGATGGTGGTGGTACCGTAACGGTTCGAAGCTACAAACCAGACCCCAATAATTCGATTTTCACTGCCGGCACCGATCCCTTTGGGCAAGACGTAACGTTCATCGATGGCAGCAACAACGCCTGCAACGGCTCTTGCATCGGCTTTTCCGTGCATGCAACCACTACCGTAGGAAATTTCTACTATGGCAACACGAATGGCATCGCTCGAGGTTCGAACACGGTGACACTCTATGAAGCCAACAGTTGGCTGGACAATGTTCTCAACTTAGCCAGTGGGCAAAATCCAGAGGTACAAAACTTTCGTGCTCAGAATTTTAGCTGGGTCGGAACTTTTGGGTCCGACAGCCAAGATCGCGATGCCCTGCAACGATTCGATTTTATGATCGACCGAGACAATGTAACTGCGGTAGTGGGGCTCAATAACAACGGGAGCGGTGCCACCAACCCAAATCCATTACTTGTTCACCCACAGTTACTGAGCCACAGTTACAATGCTCTGGCGCTGGGACGCTCAAGTGGGCAACACAGCCGTGGTACGACGGCCAGCTTTTATGGGCCAGGACGATTAAAACCTGATGTCGTCTCACCACTGGGAAATACCAGTGCGGCGACTGCCTCGACGAGCGGTGCCGTTGCCATGTTGCATGAAATTGTGGCCGGTACGAATGCGGCAAACTCAGAAACCATGAAAGCCATCGTGATGGCTGGAGCGACCAAGCAGGAGTTTGCCAGTTTTGTCGAACCCTCGACCGGCGTGCCCAATCCCTGGGGCCGCACCACCACGCAGCCCTTGGACGATATCTTTGGAGCTGGCGAACTGAACGTCTACAATAGCTACTTAATGACAGCGGGTGGACAGACGGTAGGCAGTACCGATGCCACTGGGACCTCGGTCGAAACGGTCAACTCGCACGGCTGGGACTACCAAACCGTGAGCCCCGGGAGCGACCTGTTTTACAACTTCGAAATCCCCGTTGGCAGTACAGCCACCGAGCTCTCGATCATCATGTCTTGGAATGTGGAAGTGACCGATACCCAACCAGGTCCCCAATTCTCTGGCAGCGAATCACTCGCTAATCTCGACCTTGCCTTCTACGACTCAACGACTACTTTCTTGGGTACCCTTGTCGACGAGAGCCTCAGCACGATTGATAACGTAGAGCACATCTACCAGACCGGCCTGGGCCCAGGTACTTACACACTAAAAGTCTCTGGTGCCACGGCTCGCGATTTCGGCTTAGCTTGGCGACTCAATACGCTGTTTGATGTGGCCTCGGCCGATTTCGACGAGGACGGCGATATCGATGGGGCCGACTTCTTAACTTGGCAAAACGGTTTTGGCACATTGCTCGACGCTACGCATGCCATGGGTGACGCCGATGGGGATGGCGACGTGGATGAAGCTGATCTCGCCCTGTTTAATAGCAGCTTTGGGACCATCTTGCCGTCAGTCACTTCGCCAGCAAGCACCATACCTGAGCCAACCACTTTAGCACTTGCCGGCGGGGGCTTGCTGCTATTGTTTCTCTCGCACCGGGCTAGAAAACCCCTGGCCCTGGCTTCCTAACCGCCTGCATTACCCAATCAACGCTGATCGCTAGACTTGTGGCCAAGAAAGCCACTCACCACCAACAAGACCCCTGTCCAAAGCAAATAGCGCTTCCAAGTGGTTGGTTGTTGTTGGGCATTTTGCAATTTTGCCCGCATTACCTCGTATTGAATTTTCATCTTCTCAAGTTGGGCCTTCAACTGCTCCTCGGTCAATCCCGCCCGCTGCGGAGTTTGATAGCTCTTGCGGTGGTACTCCTGAGAAATGTGACTAAACGCGGCAGCGTCTTCATCGGTCCAGAGTACGTCTTTTGTAAAATCTCCCACTGGCAACAGCGACGCCAGTATCAGCATGACGCCCACAAGAATGACAATAAGGGCAAAAGAAAATGGGCCCGAATCCTCCTTGCTACCTGCCGCACTCTTCAAGGCGTCATTCATCATCAATGTTCACCTGCCCATCGTTGATGCTTATCAAGTACGCCATCACTAGCTCGTCGATGTCATTGGGAATGAAGCCCGTATGCCCATCCAAGTACGAAACGTTAACCCCACCTCGATGCAAGCTACGCGGTGAAGCCGAATAGTAGCCGGACACCCCGATGGGATAGGTCCAGGCCAAACAGGGCATGCCTTCTAAATCTGCTAGTCGGCGAACTTCGTCTCGACAAAGATGAAGCGTATCTCGCGTTGGGCCAAGTGTGTTGGGCGTCTGCGTTTGCCCAAAACTTACGGGATTGGCGCGAAAATTTCGATCTTGGGGGCAGTGTATTCCCTCTGAACACTTGTGGTGCATATCAAAAGCCAGAATACTTGCTCCCGCCCATGGCAATGCCCAAACACCACGTTCATCCTGTTCGGCGTCCAGCGTTCGCACTTCGGTAAACGCAAACGTGTTCGAAGCACCGTCTTCGATGCGATTCAATGACTGACCGGTTACAATCAAAGCGCCTGGATAGAGCAACTGCAAATCGATGTGATAGGGACTGACAAAAGCTGCATAGTTACCTTTGGCAAACTGCTTTCCCTGTGTCAACTCTTCATCGACAAAATAGCGAGAGTACGCATTATCGCTGGGACACATCAGACTAGAGATGAACTGCGACTGTGGATTTTTCTCCTGCTCATAAACATTCACCGTTCGATCGAATTGGTCGTAGATGTTTTGCTGTTCCAAATAAGGCAGCAAAGAGACCACCCAACTAAACTGTTTGCCCAATCGATGATCGACGACCGGATAAGGGGCCTCCAGAAATATTCGCTCATCACGATCAAGAATCGCCGACGGCGGCAAAGCCCCTAGGCTCGATTCGTAATTCAGCGCAGCAAGCGCAATCTGCTTCAGGTTGCTGGTGCATTGAATCCGCCGTGCCGCCTCGCGTGCTGCTTGTGCCGCAGGCAGCAACAATGAAATCAACACCCCGACAATAGCAATCACAACTAAGAGCTCGATCAACGTAAAACCACGTCGAGACCGCGATCGCTGACCATCGAAAAGAGGGGGCGTTGAGCAAAAAAACATTCTGTCTCCCTTGGGAACGCTCACACCAACGATTGCTTATACCATCGTTTTCGATGTGCCCCTGTCCTTACATTATAGAGCACATTTCAGCCTGCAAACCATTTGTCAGACGCAAAGAGCGACAATTTCTCGATATTCTCCCGGAAATGAGCCGTCTCTACGACCGCTTCTGCTAACCGCTCGACCGCCGTGGCGTTTGGGGCTTTACTCCGTCGACGAGCACTTAAGTTTACAAAGACGAGATAGAAACCTTTTTTAGGGAGTGCGAGAGACCTATGAACCCGTATAATCACGCTCTTGTGGTCGGAAACTACATGTAATTCCTGCCTTTCGTAGTCCCTCAAGATTCCACAGTTTATCGCAAATTATTAGATTCAAGGAGCTAAACATGAAAAAGGCCTGCGCCCTTGCGAGTTGCACACTGTTACTCGTTACCACCGCTTGGATCTTTGCGCAAGAATCATTACTAGGAGGAGATGAACAAATGAGTGACGTCACTGAAACACAACATTACAGCTATGCCGTAGGCTTAGACATCGGCAACAATTTTCGCAACAATGCGACTCAACTCGACCTGGAAAAATTCCTAGCCGGTGTGCAAGATGGAATCAACGACGGAGAGCCACTGTATGACGAAAAAACGTGCGCAATGGCAATACAAAAACTTCAAATGCAGATGCAAGAGAAAGCGCAGAAACGGCAACAGTCTCAAGGGGCTAAAAACCAACAATTAGGCGAAGAATTTCTAGCAAAGAATAAAGAAAACGACGACGTCGAGGTCACTGAAACAGGCTTGCAATACAAAGTCATCGAGTCGGGAGACGGACCATCACCTGGGCCTGCCGATACGGTGAGCTGTCATTATCGGGGTACACTCATCGATGGGACCGAATTCGACGCATCGGCAAATCACGGGGGACCAGCCCAGTTTCCCGTCAATCGAGTCATTCCTGGTTGGACCGAGGCGTTGCAAATGATGCATGTCGGCGACAAGTGGCAACTCTATATCCCAGCTGAGCTAGCCTACAGCAACAACCCCCCGGGCCCTCCGATCGAAGCAGGCAGTACCCTGATTTTCGATATCGAATTGCTAGAAATCGTTGGTCAGTAACCTCGAGGAGCTATTTCCCTTCCGACGTAGGGGCTAGAACGAGCAATATTCCAGTCGACGATCGTTTTCTTGGAAAAAACGCCTATTGGGACGCAATGTCGTTGCAATCCTGAAAGTCAAGCGTAGAATCACTGGAATGCCTATCTTCCTTAGAGTGAATTCCAAGGGGGGGGCTGCTAGCGTGTCACTTTTGCCTTGCAAATTGCACTTTTTATTTTTTCTACGTTGATGGAGGGCTTACACATGTTACGTCGCGCGTTGTTTTTGTTGCCAGCACTAGGGTTGCTGGTCGTCGGGGTTTCGGACGATGTGTCCGCAGGATTGTTCAAGAAAAACTGTTGTCAGAGTAGTTGCAGCAGCTGTTGCGATTCTTGCGGCTGCGAGACGAAAACCATCACCCGCACGGTGATGGTGCCAACATACGTCGAAGAAATGCGTACCTGCACGCGGACTGAATACCAAAAAGAAGAAAAGACGCGAACCTACACCGTTTACAATCGTGTACCGGTGAAAGAAGAAAAGACCTGCACCTACACGGTGATGGTTCCAACACAGCAAACCAAGACGGTCAACTACACCGTGCAAAAGCCAGTCTGGGAAACCAAGACCGCTGAGTACACCACCTGCGAATACTACACCGAAGAAGAAGAGCGTACTTGCACCGTGATGGTTCCCGAGTATTCCGAAAAAACGGTCAGCTATGAAGTACGCGAATACTACTGCGAGGACGTTGAAAAGACCTACACCGTTTGCGAACGCTACACCGAAGAGGTCGAAGCCACACGTCGAGTGGTGAGACGTGTCCCCGTCGAAACCGTGAAGACCGTCAAAATTTGTGGCGGCCACTGGGAAACGCAAACGATTGAAGTCCCCGCCTGTGGATCAGGTTGCGGCGGCTGTGGCAATTGCACTCGCACCTGCTGCAAGCGGGTTTGGGTGCCCACAGTCGAAGAAAAACAGGTGACCTGCACAACTTACAAGTGCGAAGTCGAAGAAGTACCTTACACCTATAAGGTTTGCAAAACTCGCCCCGTCGAAAAGACTTGCACCGTAAAGGTACGCCGATGCCGGATGGTGCCGCGTGAGAAAACGGTCAAGGTTTGCAAGATGGTTCCGCAAGAAAAAACCTACACGGTCAAGGTTTGCAAGAGCCGCCCTGTCACCAAGACCCGCGAGTACAAGGTCTGCCGCATGGTGTGCGAAGAGAAGAGCAAGGAAGTCACCTGCTGCGTCTATGTTCCGCAGGAAAAGACTCGCACCTACACGGTTTGCCGTTACGAGTGCGTGCCTGAAGAAAGAACCGAAACCTATACGGTTTGCAAGCCAGTTCAGGTCGAGGTTCAGGTTCCTGTCAGAGTCTGCAAGATGGTCGAAAAAGAAATCCAGTGCGAAGTTCCAGCCTGCAGTTGCTGCGGCGGCTGATCGTACTGACAAATTAATTGGACACCAGGGGTTGGGTTTCCTAGCGAAGCCCAGCCCCTGTTTCTTACCTTCTAATTGGTGAGAGCGTTGTCCCTGTGCTAGCAAGTCGCTACGTTCCCCCCTTGTTGGGCGATCTAAGTATTTGCTATATCCACACCACTTCAAATTGAGCAGTTGAGGAGACGCACAACGTCTCTCAGTGAGAAATCTGTACCCGCATGGATGTTGGGAGCAAGTAGGTTGGTAAGGTCTAGAAACATACTGCTGATATTTGCACTGCTTATACACCCGCAAATAGGGACGGCCCAAGATGTTGGGGCACCCAGCGTACTGACACCTCCTGGTGTTCTTCTTGCACCTTCAGAGCAATCCTCGACATTACCGTCGCCCATCGAAGATTCAGAAGTGGACGTTGCGGTCGAGAATCTGACAGAGCCCGAAGCAAAATTCATTAAGGTAACTCCCGAAGTAAGATCCGCATGGTACCAGCCATCGCACTGGTTTGGGCCTGCCCCTTGGGACATCGGTTTCGAATTGGGCCTCAACGGCAGTGATGGCATAAACGAAACATTTAGCATGCGCACCGGGGGGCACCTAAGACGCAAAACCGATTTCTGGAAAATCGATACCAGTATCTCCTACCACAAAAACACGTCGAACAAACTGGAAACTCAAAACGACGCAAAGTTCGACGCTCGATTTGACCGTGCATTGGGCAAATCTCCTTGGTCGCTCTTCTTGCTGACCAATGTACTATACGACGAGTTTCAACCCTTCGATATCAGGTTTGCCCTCAACTCCGGTGTTGGCTATCAATTCATCGACACCGATCAGATTGATCTAATCGGCAGGTTCGGTGGGGGTACATCACGCGAGTTCGGTGGGCCCGATGTGCATTGGACGCAGGAGGCACTATTCGGCACTGAATACGAGCACAAGCTATCCAAAACCCAACGCCTCACAGCCAAGGCAGATTACTTTCCCGTATGGAAAGATTTTGACGAGTACCGCATCGTATCTGACCTTGGTTGGGAAATTGATCTAGATCGACCTAAGAACGTCAGCCTCAGACTGTCGGTGCAAGATCGTTACGACAGCACGTCCAACGGCACGGAGCCAAACAATCTCGACTATGCAGTGCTTCTCATCTGGGGGCTTTAATCACGTCGTTAGCCGCTGGTGAGGGCTGCCCCCATGAGGTAGCATAGGGAAAATCATCTCAGACAACGTTGCGACATTACCGGCTTTCCATGGACGAACAATTTCTTGAAGAACTAGGCGAAACTCTCGCTCGAGAGATGCCCATCAGCAAAGCCATGGCTATTGAAACGGTGTCGTGGGATGGCACGCAACTGGCCATGAAAATGCCGCTGACGCCGAACCGCAACCACCAATATTCAGCCTTTGCCGGAAGCCTGAATGCCTTGTGTACCGTGGTAGGGTGGGGCACCGTCTTCCTGCTTCTAAAAGGCGATGGCCAATACGGCAATATCGTAATTCGACGCGGTTCAATCCGTTATCTTCGGCCCGTCCGAACCCCCGAGATTGTTGCAGCCGGTTTGTGCATCGACCCCGAGCAGTTGGCTTATTTTTTCGAGCTTCTCCGTAGCAAGGGCAAGTCGAAAATCGACATCCAAGCCGAAATAGCCGACGATCAAGGAACCTACGTTACGTTCAAGGGCTCCTACGTAGTGCAAAGCGAGTCCCCATAGCCGGGCCATCCTAGCCCGAAATATCGGACACCGACTAGCCCACCATCACCCGTCCAAGATAAAGGCCACCAAAAACTGCGCTAAGACCCAGCAACATGTTGCCGCCGATGTTGAGCAACGCCAGGCCATGCTGGGCGCTCTCAAAAAATCGAGTGGTCTCGAAACCAAAAGTCGAAAAAGTCGTAAAGGCACCGAGAAAACCGACGATCAGTGCCGAGTGAGTCAAATCGTCCCAGCGTGGCGAATCGGTCGATCGCATCGCAATAAGCAGGCCAACAAGAAAACAGCCCACCACGTTGACGGCCAAGGTGCCGACGGCAAGGTGGCTGCCAAACCAGCGCGAACATGCAAGATTCACCAAGTGTCGACATAGGGCACCAACACTGCCGCCAGCGGCAATGGCAAATAGTTGATGGAACGTGCTGGGCTCACTCATAGGGCTAATTGAACCGCAATTCCACGCACGTAGCAACCCAGGTGCTATTCCGAGACGCGGTGAGATCGGTACACTGGAATAGAAGTGTTTTTCGAGGGGATATTGGAGAAGGGTGATAGCAGCCCCCCCCGACTTTCGTCGTAGACCGCCGACTGCAGTACTGCAACCCAACCGTCAACGATTCGACTCACCATGATTCAAATCATCGATAACTACGATTCGTTCACCTATAACCTCGTGCAAAGGTTGGGCGAAATCGATTCGCAATTAGATATTCGCGTCGATCGTAACGATGAGATTTCAGTGGATGAAATCCTCGAAAGGAAGCCCGATCGCTTGATCGTCTCACCGGGGCCATGCACCCCCAACGAGGCAGGAATTTCGGTGGAGGTCGTCAAGCGGCTAGCGGGCAAGTTACCCCTGCTCGGGGTCTGTCTAGGCCATCAATCGATTGGCCAAGCCTTCGGGGCAAAAATCGTTCGTGCCGGTCGCCTGATGCATGGCAAGACCGACATGATCTATCACGAAAATAGCCCACTACTAGAAGGGCTTAGCAATCCTTTTCAAGCGACCCGTTATCACAGCTTGATCATCCAACCAGACTCGTTGCCAAAGGAATTACGCGTGACGGCCTGGAGCGACGCACCCAACGGCGAACGCGAAATTATGGCCATCGCTCATCGCGAGTTCCCTCTGTTTGGCTTACAGTTCCATCCCGAAAGTTTTTTGACGGCTGCTGGCACAGACATCTTGCAAAATTTCTTACGGATTTAGAGGTCGGTATTACACCACGGAGCCACAGGGGACACGGAGGAGTCTTTAATTCGAACTGACGACATGCGAAACGCTCGGGCTTCAATTTGGAATGACGCTATTTTTTAATTCTGCACAGTCGTCGCACTATATGTCACATAATCTCTGTGCTCCCCGTGACTCCGTGGTGTATTAGAGCGAAGTTACATCCGTATTCTTCTAAGATTCGAGGGTACGTCCGGTTATGATCTCAGTCGAAAAAGCGTTAGAACATGTTAATCAGTGCGCTCAGCAGTTGCCCGACGCCATGGTGCCCATTGCTGCAGCACTCGGTTTGCGGTTGGCAGAATCGGTAATCAGTCGTGTCGATTCACCGCCGTTTGATAAATCGATGCTCGACGGCTATGCCGTCTTGTCGCACGATTCGTCTCCAACTCGCAAGGTGGTCGAGCAAGTATTAGCCGGCGGCACGCCCCATCACGCGGTGGAGCTTGGCACCACAATCAACGTCATGACCGGTGCCCCGATGCCCGACGGCGCCGACGCCGTCGTCAAACAGGAAGACATTACCCAGTCGGACGATTCGATTAGCATGCCGCAATCTGGCGTGACGGCAGGCGCAGGAGTACTTCCACAGGGTTCTGCCTTTCTTGCCGACCAGGAAGTATTACAGGCCGGTCGACGACTGTCGCCGATTGATATTGCGTTGCTCGCAGAAGTGGGCAAGGCCGAAGTCAAGGTGACACCTCGCCCCCGCGTGGCAGTCCTAGCAACGGGCAACGAATTGGTCCCCAGCGGCCAGCCTGTGAAGGCGGGACAAATCTGCAACAGCAATGGCCCGATGCTGGTAGCGCTATTGGAGTCAATGCGAGCTTCAGTCCTCGATTTGGGAATCGGGCGCGACGACCCAGACGAACTAAAACAGCTGATGCAGCAAGGCCTCGAAGCCGATGTTTTGCTCGTCACCGGTGGCGTCTCGGCAGGGGTGATGGACTTGGTACCCGGCGTGTTAGAGCAGTTAGGCGTCCGCCAAGTTTTTCACAAGGTCTGCATGAAACCCGGAAAACCACTTTGGTTTGGCCAACGCAAAAACGAAGACCACAGCACCTTAGTCTTTGGTCTGCCAGGCAACCCAGTAAGCACCCTGGTAGCTTTTGAAATCTTTGTGAAGCCCTCGCTACGAGCACTGTCCGACGGCAAATTTCAAGACCCACGTCCGCTGCATGGTGTGCTCAGTGCCGCAGTCTCGCATCGCGGCAAGCGGCCCACCTATCTTCCGTGCCATCTCGATTTCGGCACTCGCCGCGAAGGCAAGCCAAAGGTCGAGCCGCTGCCTTGGCGCGGCTCAGCCGACTTGGCAGCCCTATCCAAAGCCAACGCTCTAGCCATCTTGCCCGCCGGAGACTATCAACTCGATATCGGCCAGCAAGTCGAGGTGCTGTCGATCGGTTCGCATTGTTTACGCTAGGTAGGCCCTCGTGTTACCCCATCCCTAGCAATCTGCGGATATCGAGGGTGAACACGAAGAGCATCAGCGAGATAATGAATACGAAACCGACGGTGTGCAGTGCGATCACAAACTTTTCGTTCGCTGGACGCCCTCGCAGACCTTCCCAAGTGAGAAAAATCATGTGCCCCCCATCCAGGAGCGGAATGGGTAGGAAATTGATGACGGCTAAATTCGCGCTGAGCATGGTCAAGAAGAGTAACAATTTTCCGACACCTTCAAACGCTGAATGACCAGCGGCCTGGGCGATGGTGACTGGGCCACCTAGGGCCGTGAGTGGCACTTGGGAGCCAAGTTTCTGCAAGAAGCGAAAAACCATGCTTAGCGAGTTCATGGTTTCTTGATAGCCCAACTCTACCTGTTCCGAAAAAGTAGATGCTATGCGAAGCCGCTTGGTGGGTTCAAAAAGCATGCCTCGCGTTGCGACAAAATATTCTTCCGAAGCGGCAGGCTCAACCGTGGCTTCTAAGGTCTCTTCGCCTCGTTGATAGGTCAGCTTAATCTGGGTGCCCAGCGGCAAGAATTGCAATTGCTCGATAAACGCCGGCCAGTTTTGCTGATCCTTGTCGTTAAATTCCAGAGGCTTGCCCGGCTTTTCTTTCACGGATTTTGGTAAGACAACAGTCGCTTGGGTGATGACATCGCCACTCTGAAGATTGGCTTTCGCCGCGGGGCTACCGGGCTCAACCCGTGCGACTCGACTGAGTACGCGGTAGGCGATCCCTAGGGCGGAAACAGAGAGCGGGTCGTTCGCACTCAACGACGATTCCAGCCAATCGACCTTTCGTAAAGGCAAAATAATTTCTTCGGTCGACTGTCGTCCGTTGCCCCCGTGGGCAGATCGTTGCACCGTGAGACGAAGATCGCGATTTTCCTCGGCCAGTTGACGCAATTGTTCAGGCAACAAGACGGGGTCGTCAAACGGGTTCGTCCCCTCCGCAGATTCATCTTCTGTGGTTTCGTCGGTGCTGCTGATCTTGTCGATGAAGTCACCGGCTTGGATGCCTTTTTCAGCGGCGGCGGTGCCTCGCTGAACAGCAACAATGCGGCCCATCTCCATCACCAATCCAAGGCGTTGCATCGGTTTAGGAGGCACCGTGATCGTCACTTCTTCGCCACCCGTGAGCGGGCCGAAGCGATTGCCCTTAGGAGGCTTACCACCGCGACGAACAACGAATTCAAGTGTCTCGTGAGAAAGCTTTACCAAAGCAGCAGACAGTTCCCGTTGGTTCGTCACAGGCTGACCCTGCACTCGAAGTACCTCATCACCACTCTGAAACGTTGGGGAAGCATTCGCTGCGGGGGTTCCCTCGATGACAGGCATTTCTCGAGAAATACGCAGGGAAGACGAAGAGACTATCCCCACGCGGGCAAGTCCTTTGTCCTGGTTAGGACGCAGTAGCACTTCTTCTACTTCGCCGGTATCTGCTCGCTTAATCGTGAAGGGGATTCCATTCTCCAGATCACCCAGGGTCACCCCTTGTTGTAATTGTAAGAACGAAGGATTTTCGATTTCGCCCAGTCGAACCACCTCGTCGCCAGAGCGGATGCCTGCCTGCCACGCTGGCGAGCCCGGGGCCGTTTGCGAGACGATACATGGAACGTAAGGCACACCTAGCCGAAATGCGACGGTCGCAAATAGGAATGCAAAAATGATATTCATGATGACGCCGGCAGAGATGATGGCCATCCGCTGAGGCACGCTTTTGGCTAAATAGCTACGCGCATCGACGACAAATTTCTCGCCATCGGGGCCCGTGATTTCTTTCGTCGCCACGGTGTCGGCGTCGCCCGCTTCCGATTCGCGCACTTGCTCGGCGATATTCCCCGGATTGTCGTCCTGGCCCATCATTTTGACGTAGCCGCCAAGCGGGAGGATGCCAATACCGTATTCGGTTTCTCCCCACTTGTGGCTGATCTTGTAGCCGCCGATGTCGAAACCGATAAAAAATTTATCGCACTTCACGCCACACATTTTCGCGACGGCAAAGTGACCCAGTTCGTGGACGAAGATTACCGCACCCAGTCCCAGGCATACCTGTAAAACAACGATAAGCCAATCTAGCGGCGACGCAGCGACAATTAAGCACATACCCAACGTGAAACCTCCTCGCGAGCCCATCGGTCCAACTCCAAAAGTTGATCGAGCGTGGGCTCTGATAAAAATGAATGCATTTCGAGTACGCTCCGACAGGCCGGAACGATCTCGGTAAAGTGTAACTCACCAGCCAGGAAAGCCCCAACCGCAGCTTCGTTGGCTGCGTTCAGCACTGCCCCGCTGCTGCCCCCGCTGCGAGCACATTCAAAGCCTAGTTCTAAAGCCGGAAAACGATCTGTGTTGGGGGGCAGAAATTCTAGTGAGAAGCTGCGGCTCCAATCTTGACGATCAGCCACGCCAGGAACTCGTTCAGGATAATGAAGTGCATATTGGATCGGTAGACGCATGTCGGGCGGGCTCAGTTGAGCAACGACCGAGCCATCGACGAACTCAACCATCGAGTGAACCACCGACTGAGGGTGGATCGCAACCGAGATCCGCTCGGCCTCGATGTCGAACAGCCAGCGAGCTTCGATGATTTCTAAGGCCTTATTCATCATGGTTGCTGAGTCGACGGTAATCTTGGGGCCCATATTCCAAACCGGGTGATCCAACGCCTCGGCGACTGTCACTTGTTTAAGCTGGAAGGGGGTGAATTCTCGGAAGGGGCCCCCGCTTGCGGTGAGGATCAAACGCTCGACTTCCGAGGGGCGACCGGCCTGAAGTGCCTGGAAGATGGCGCTATGCTCGCTATCAACGGGTAGAAGTGCGGCTTGATGATCTTTGGCAAGCTGAGTGACCAAACGGCCTGCCATCACCAACGCTTCTTTATTCGCCAGCGCTACGGTTTTCTTGTGTTCTAAAGCTGCCCAGATGCTAGCAAGCCCGGCGCTACCGACGATGGCGGCTAGCACGATATCAACTTCCGCCTGCGAAACGACTTCGACCAATGCTTCTGGGCCGATTAATAGCTTGGTGTCCTTCGGCAGGGCAGACCAGTCAAACTGCTCGGCCGCCGATCGGTCGGTGGCTACCACCCACCGGGGGCTGTGTTCGATCGCCTGAGCCAATAACAGATCAAGTTGCAAGTGGGCCGACAGAGCGATTACTTGAAGGCGGCCATTGCTCGCCCCAATGACTTCCAATCCGCTGACGCCGATGCTGCCGGTCGAGCCCAAAACGGCAACTTGTTTGGTAGGAGGTTTCATGGTGTCGGGTGGGGGGCGAGGGCTACGTCTTTCCTGCGAAGTATGCTGGCCTCACGCACAAAACGGTCGTATACAACGTAGCAAAGATGCGGGTAATCGGACTACGGATTTCGGAGCGAGGGCGGGCGGAGTCGGCTATTTTAGGGGCGACCGTTATAAGCGACAACCCATGCTTCGTTAGTCAGCCCGATCCTGGGAAGCTTCGTTGTTTTTTCACAGGGACTAACTTACGATGGATTAAAAGCGGGCGGGCGATAAATACCGCCCATACCGCCATATATTCAATCTATAACCTCGGCCTAGTCCCTCTGCCGCGATGCGGCACCCCCCTCCTGAAAGTAGCAATATGGAAGAGTCGAACGATAAATCTAACGGTTCGCCTGAAAAGAAACCCGCCCCGCAGGCCAATAACATGGTGTGGTATGTGCTCGGGCTGATGGTGTTGCTACTGCTTTTGGGGACCGTCTTGCGAGGGCAGGACCGCCTGACATTGCAATGGAGCGAGCTGGAATCGCTGATCTTGGCGAGTAATCCCGAATCGTCGACTCCTGCCCAAAACTTTATCGAAATTGAAGACAAGACGACCGAGCCCCCCAAGAGGCTGATCGTTAGCGGTCTATCCGATGTCAAAATCGGCATTCACGAAGTCACAGGGAATGTGACCATCGAGCAAATCGGCAGTTCCCTTGTGGCAACAGACGAAGATTCACAAGCAGACGGTTCCTCGTCGGATAAACCCAAAACGATCAGCTTCCACACAGCTCGTCTACCAAACGAAGACCGGTTGCAACAATTGTTGGTCGACAACGGCATCGAACACACGGTCGCCGAGCAGCCAAGTGCACTACTAAGTTATCTGCCCATGCTAATGCTCACCGGCATGTTGATACTCTTGATGGTGGTGATGATGCGACGCATGGGCGGCGCGGGATCGCCCATGGCATTTGGCCGAAGCCGTGGCAAGCTCTATGCACAAGAAGATATCGAAGAGGTGTTTGATAGTGTGGCTGGGGTCGATGAAGCGGTCGATGAATTACGCGAGGTGGTCGACTTTCTAAAAAATCCGGATCGCTACCAACGTTTGGGGGGGCGCATTCCTAAAGGCGTCTTGCTGATCGGCCCCCCTGGCACAGGAAAAACATTATTAGCGAAAGCCGTGGCGGGTGAGGCGGGGGTTCCGTTCTTCAGCCTCAGCGGTTCCGACTTTGTCGAAATGTTTGTCGGCGTGGGTGCCGCACGTGTTCGAGATATGTTTCAACAAGCCGAACAACGTTCGCCTTGCATTATCTTTATCGACGAGCTTGATGCGCTAGGAAAAACGCGTGGCAGTGGCCAAATCGGTGGGCACGACGAGCGCGAACAAACACTCAACGCGCTGTTAGTCGAAATGGACGGTTTTAGTTCGAACAGCGGGGTGATCGTTTTGGCGGCTTCCAACCGTCCTGAAACGCTTGATCCGGCTCTTCTACGCCCTGGAAGATTCGATCGCCATGTGCTTGTCGATCGCCCTGATATTACAGGCCGAGAGGAAATCCTCGACGTCCATCTGAAAAATGTTCGTGTGGGCGAAGACGTGGTTGTTAAACAGGTCGCAGCAATCACGAGCGGATTTGTGGGCGCTGATTTGGCAAACATTGTGAACGAAGCCGCTCTGCTGGCAGCCCGCAATGACAAAAAAGCAGTCGGCATGGTCGAGTTGAACGAAGCGGTTGAACGCACCAGTGCGGGTTTGGAAAAGAAAAAACGTATTATGCAGGACGACGAGAAACTGCGTGTTGCCTATCACGAAAGTGGCCACGCACTGGTTGCCTACTCGTTACCCAATACCGACCCGGTGCATAAAGTTTCGATTATCCCTCGCGGTTTGGCCGCATTGGGCTACACCATGCAGCGTCCCGAGCAAGATCGTTTCTTGATGACGCAGGGCGAGCTAGAAAGCCGTATCCAGGTATTGCTCGCTGGCACCGTGGCCGAAGAACTTGTCTTCGAGGATATTTCGTCGGGGGCTCAGAACGATCTGGAACGAGCGACCGAGATCGCACGCAGCATGGTGATGGATTTCGGCATGAGTCGATTGGGACGTGTGAATTTCCGTGAGAGCAATCGCAGTCCGTTTCTTGCTACCGGTGGCGAAATGTCTCGAGGACAGAGTCATAGCGAGGAAACGGCTCGTGAGATCGACGAAGAAGTGAAGCGAATCATCGACGAGGGGCTCGCGCGAGTACGAGATATCCTGGCAAAACGTCGAGCAGCACTCGATGCCACATCTCAGGCATTGATTGAGCAAGAGGTGATCGACGCCGAAGAACTCTCGCGATTGGTCGAAGAAAATTCACCCAGCCCGCTGATCGTACCTGGCACCGGCGACGGACCCAAGCGAGCTGAGACCACCGGTGGTGAGGAAAATACCGATGCCGCCTCAGGCAACACCGGAGGGTGAACACAGACCCCGTAGCAACTAGGCGCAGTGGAGTTGCCTAATCAGAATGAAGGAGGCCCTCTTTTTTCAGCTCCTTCGATTGGTTCTTACTATGCCTCGGCACTTTTCCTTGCAAACGTCTTCTCGCGTTGGCCCTGCTTTAATCGCTATGGGTCTTGGCGTGGTGTTGGTGGCACAACTTTGTACTGTGGTTCCCATCGCCACTGCCATGATGCTGGTCGGTTGTGGTGCTACTCAGATTCTCGCGACAGGAAGTCGTCGTAGCCAACGACTAACCGCAGTGAACCTTATGGTTTACGCTGCTCTGGTTTGCTTTGCGATTGCAGCTCAAACCCATACGGCGATCAGCGGGCCAGCAAGTCGAGTCGGCTTGCTGTTATGGCTTGACCATTCGGTTGCCGTCTTGCTACTCGCAGCGACAGTAGGACTGTTGAGTAACCCTAGAGCGATCTCATAGCCCGACCATCCTGGTCGGGAAGCCTGCTTCTCAGCGCATCATCGCCTCTGCCCTGGGCCCGGCAGCTTGCAAAGCGGTCCGGTCTGGGTGGGCAGGGCCAATGGCCAATCCGATCCAGCCATCGTCGATCACCAGTTGAGTCACCATCAAACCATTCAAACGGGGATCAGGCTGCGTGCCGTCTGCCATCAGGCGAATTTCGGCGTCCTGTTCAATCAGTTTGCCAAAGATGCCGTGCAGGACGATGCGTGGTCCTGTCTTTAAGCGTCGGCCGGCAAATTGCAGCGAACCATCACGGACAAGACGAACATCGAAGCCGTCTAGCACTGGCCGAAAGTAAGCGTGGACTTGGAAGTTGCGGATTTTGTCGCGACCGTGGGCCACTTCTCGGATGTTGAGTATCAGCTCTATTCGATCATTATCGCAATTCACTAGTATTGCATCGCGACTGGCAAATTGAATGACCGCACGTCGCGAAAGATCTTCAGAGGGCTGAGCATCGGCACGCCCAAACTTTTCGGCAAAGAATTCAAAAAGTTCTGTCACCTTCATGCGGCGACCATTGAGCTGTAAGCCTGCGATGGCGTTGTTTAATACGGTTTCGTGCAGTTGCAGGCTAGCGGCGCTGTCTGAAGGTGCCAGTGGGCGAGGGGTATGGGCAGCAAGTTGGCCATCGTTCGCCAAGCGAAGTTGCATGACCGCTCGCTCTTCGGTCGTAAACATGCTTCGTGGCTCAGCGAAAAGCGCCAAACGCGCAATGCGACTCAAAACATGATCCTTAAACTTCTGAGCGAGGTCCTCGAATTTCGAATCGGCTTGACTATCCATCCGCGTTTGAGCCTGATGAACCACTTTTTGCTTTACTTGCTGCATGGCTTTAGGTCGCGACTTTTTGTTCTTCGAACGAGCGATCTCTCGCAACATTTTCCCAAGCAGTGGGACGGGATCTAATTGCGACTCAACCCCTAGCAACTCATGCCGGCCTTGCGCTTTTGCCCTGGTGGGCGCGGTGCTAAGACCCTGTTGGTTGATCGTGATAACCTTACGCGCCTGATATTGCATTTTTGCGGCATTGCGAACACGCGCAGGCCAAGTTTCTGATCGAGTGGTCGAGTAAACTTTGCCCGAAGCTTCCAGCCCGAACCGCCAAGCGGCCGGGTCGGGAATCAGTCGCACATGGAGACTCGTCGTCGTGCGAGATTGCCCGCGCACTTTGGCCCCAGCGATCCGTTCGTTGACCGGAGCGACAATCGGCTTTTGCCTCGGCATCATCTGGTTCATAAAACCTTCGGTGAGTGTCAACCGAAGATTCGAGCCGCGATAGTGCAAATCTAAGTGGTCTGCCAGCTTCTGCAACTGCTCGCAATTCGACCAGTGCAGCTGGTGCTGTATTTGTGCGATTGCCACGGCAAAACGAAGCTCGCGGCCCGCCTCATAGCGCTCGACTAAAGCAACAAGTCGATCTAAATTTACGGCTGTTGCTGCCCAAGGACGCAGGACCATTTGTAGGTTTGTCAGTGGCTCCGTAGCCAAGAAGGCTTTTTGGTCGGCTGCAAGTTTCGCCGAATTCATACGCGACAGCACTTTTCTGGCCAAGTTGCCACGGCCTTGCTGATCGAGGCCCGCACCCTCGCTGGTAGCGGCGGCGAGTTGGTCGAGCAATAAATAATCACGCCAAGCCTCGCCGTTCGACTCTTCTCCCAGTAATACGGCTACCTCGCTAAGCGATGCCATCAAATTCGGTGTCGTCTTTTCTACAACGATCGAGTTTTGTGTTTCCACTGAAGGGTCAAACATCGCACGCCAAATTGCCAGACGCCGTTCCAGAGATTGGATTGCCTGGAACCATTGGTGCCGGCCAGAGGTGTAGGCAGCCTTGCTGGCTTCGCCGCGACCAGAGACAGCAAGTGCTTCTAGTGTATCAATGATAGGCAATGCTTCCGATCGCGAGGTCGTGTGATCATCAGCGAGACGAGCTAGTTCGCCGTGGACTTGCGCCGACCATTGCGCGGCAAAAGGTTGCGTCGAAAGCGATTGAAGCTGATCGAAAAGAACGGTTGGCCGAAAACGAAGCAACGCTTCCCGTGGCGGAGTTTGTCTTTGAACCAGCTTGCGGACAGGGACAGCCGCTAGCGTTCTGCGCTGAGTCTCGATGCGAGTTGGGGTGAGCATAGCTAGGCGATCACCTTCGCTAGTCACTTGAACTGCCGCTTGCGGCTTAGCCACCGGTAATTCCGAACTAGGCAGTTGCCCAACGATTCCTCTCAGCTCATCACGCATTTGCAGCAAAACATCAACGCTGAAATCAGATTTCGAGGCCGTTGGCACAGCGGGAACTGGCTGAAGCGACGACTCCGTGGCTGCCTCGGGTGGTGTCTGAATAGGTTGCTCCGTCTGCGGATCAACCACGGTCTCACTTGGCTCTGCGATTGTTGCAGGCTCTGGTGCCCTGGTTCGATAACTCCGCCAAGCCTGCGGTGCGACAATCGACAGCACAAACAGACATCCTAAGATGCTGCAAACAGGCATCAGAGAATTTTTACGTGTCCACTCAATCAAAACGATAGACCTCCGCCCCAGAACGACGTTTACTGAGCTTTAACAGCGGGCAACATTGCGCGTTGACAGCCCCGTCACAGCCGAACACCAGATCGATGTAGCTACGACCATTGGATAAGATCGGTATTCTTCGCCGCTGGCTTGCGTGCAGATATTGCAACTTGCCTAAACAACGAAATTCGTTGAGGTGGAAAGTCCCCAACTACGCACCGATTAGTCGCATTCCCAGTTAGGAGTAGGTAAGATAGGATGCCTTTTTCGGCGAAACTTAGTGGTAATGAAGATAAATTTTTTGTCCAACCACTTCACTGCTAGCACATAGTCAGCACTTTTTCCGAGATGCCATGACAAATATCCCTAGCAACCCCCCCACCAAGCGAGGGATCAAATCCTGCCAATGCGAGATTCCAATATGAGACAACTAGCAAGGAACAATGTCAAAAAATGCATTACTGACAAGTTTGCTGCTGGAGAAAAGGTTGACTACGCGATTGCCAAGGGCGGGCTTGATGCGAATTGGTCAACTGCTCGTAAGATTCCAACTGTCTCGCTCGGATGTGGGCAGCACGCAATCCACACAGCCGACGAATGGCTCGATCTTGACGTATTTCACCGCGCGCGACAAATTACGCTGCGGCTAGCAACCGTGACCACCAACAGCGAGTAGACTACAATAATAAATAGCATCTTCTGTAGCCCTAACGTTAAAAGGCTGTGTGATGGAAACGAACGACGAACTTTGCCTTTGTTTTCATGTGACCCACCGAAAAGTGGCGAATTTCATTCGTATCGAGAAGCCCCATCGGGTGGCCCAACTCTCGGAGTGCTATGGCGCCGGGACCGGGTGTGGCTGGTGTCGGCCGTTTCTCGAGCGGATGTTCGAATCTGCCCAATGTCAGAAGCAAGAAGAGACGGACCTACCCACGGCCGATGCGTATGCTCGACAGCGGAGTCGATATATTCGTTCTGGAGGGGGGACACCGCCGCCCGAAGCAACGGCAATGGTTCCAGAAAACGATTCAAAATAAGGCCGAACACCGGAAGTAAACGCTGATTTTCCTCGATTCGCTTGCCGCTTGGTGCGCCGCGTGTTATAAGCGCTAAGAGAGCGGGTGAGGTGACTCTTCGGTACAGACCTGAGGCGAAGATTAGGCAATGAGTCAGATAACGCTACGGGTTTTGGACGGCGCCGACCGCGGGCAAGTTTTTGAGAGCTTGGCCGCGCCCATCACGATAGGTCGCGAGGAAGGAAATTCTGTCCAACTCAACGATGAACGGATTAGCCGCTTTCATATCAAAATCCAAGAAGACCAAGAAAAATTGGTGCTTACCGATCTGGAAAGCACCAACGGCACCCGAGTGAACGGAGAGGATACGCAGCTCCGCATCCTACGCTTCGGCGACGTTATTTCTGTCGGGCGATCAGTGCTCTTGTATGGCACTCGAGACCAGATCACAGGCCGCTTAGAGGGGCTGCGTAATGGTGGCTTAAGCAGCACCAGTGAACTAAAAGCGGGCGAATTGGTCGACCATGCCGACTCGTCGTCGTTTAATTTCGAATTACGGCTCGGTGCAATGGAAGATTTGCAAGGTACTCTGCACATCCCTTTGCCGCCCGAGTTGCCCGACCAACTCGGTACTGGGCAAGCAGCCCAGCTTTCCGAACTGCTTGAATACCTTCATTTACGGGCCCGACAACTTGTTCAATCAGCAATTGTCGAAGAAGACGAGAAACGAGTCACCATCTCACTCGACCAGTGGCAAGATCTGCTCGACTTGCAGTCGCAATTAGCCGAATATCTCCGCTTAATTGGCGACCCTGGCCCGCATCCGTAAAAGATGGAACGGCGGACCGAGTTTGCGGGATTTCTACACCCTGTCGCAGCCCCTGGGTTCAGAGGTACAATAGCTGCCTGTCAGCTTATCTTATTATTGTCGGGAGGGAGCCGTCTTGTCTTCGCCGTTTGTTCATTTGCATTGCCATAGCCATTTCAGCCTGCTCGATGGGGCCAGCCCGATCAACAAATTGGTGGGCCGTGCCAAAGAGCTAGGCATGAATTCGCTGGCGCTCACCGACCATGGCAATTTGTATGGCGCGCTGCAATTCTACGAAGCTTGCAAAGCGGCAGACATCAACCCGGTCGTGGGCTACGAGGCCTATGTTGCCCCAGGCAGCCGGTTCGACAAAGCAGGCGCGCACAGCAGTAAAGAGGCCAGCTACCATCTCACGTTGCTGGCCCAGAATCGCACCGGCTTTCAAAATCTCATCAAGATGGCCAGCCGGGCGTTTTTGGAAGGGTTTTATCACAAGCCGCGCATCGATCGCGATCTCTTGGCAGATCACAGCGAGGGAATCATCTGCCTCAGCGGCTGTGTGTCGGGAGAGTTCAGCCGTGCCTTGCTCAATGGCAACGAGCCAGCTACCGAAGAGCAGATTACCAACGGAATGGAAATTGCCGGTTGGTTTCACAAAGTATTTGGCGATCGGTATTTTATCGAGATTCAAGACAACGGCTTAGAGATCCAACGCCGCGCGATGGAGGCCGCCATCGAGGTTGCCACCCGGGCCGGTCTGCCGTTGGTGGCTACCAGTGATGCCCATTACGTCAACCAAGAAGATGCCGAAGCGCAAGACGTGCTGCTCTGCATCAATACAGGCAGATTTCGTACCGATACGAATCGCATGAAGATGGAAGGAGATCAGTTCTTCCTTCGAAGTCCCGAACAAATGTACGCAGCATTACCGGGGCAGGAAGACGCGCTGAAACGCTCGCAAGAAATCGCCGATTCGGTGGACATCGATCTGGAACTTGGCAAAAGACACTTCCCAACTTTTCACCCACCAGAAAATAAGGGATCCGAAGACTATCTACGTGAACTCTGCCTTGCTGGACTGAAAGAACGTTACGCCAACGAAACCGAGCGTTGGGCGGGTGAAGATCTCTCGCAAGAAGTTTACGACCGCCTCAATCGTGAATTAGGGGTGATCAATAAACTAGGATTCTGCGATTACTTTCTAATCGTCTGGGACTTCGTCCGTTTTGCCGTCGAAGAAGGGATCCCTTGCACGGCTCGCGGATCGGGTGTCGGCTCACTCGTTTGTTATGCCCTGAAGATGAGTCATGTTTGTCCGCTCAGGTACGACCTCCTCTTCGAGCGATTCTTGGACGAAAGCCGACTAGAGGCGCCTGATATCGACATCGACTTCTGCAAAGAGCGCCGAGGCGAGGTCATTCAATACGTCAAAGATAAGTATGGCGAAGCGAACGTCGCGCAGATCGGCACCTTCGGCACACTCGCAGCACGGGCGGCCATTCGCGATGTCGGGCGCACTTTGGGACTCCCAATTTTCCGCGTCGATCAAGTAGTGGCTATGGTCCCCGATCAGTTGGGTATCACGATTGACTCCGCCTTGAAGCAAAGTGACGAACTGAAAAAAACCTACGACGCTGACCCTGAAATCCGAGAATTATTAAACCTCGCTCGAAAAATCGAAGGCTTGGCTCGTAACGTTGGCACGCACGCAGCGGCCGTGGTGATCGCCGAAAACCCCGTCGAAGAGTACGTCCCCTTGCAGCATGTCAAAGGCAAAACCGAAGTCATCACCCAATGGGCAATGGGGGACGTCGAACGTGCCGGCCTGCTAAAAATGGATTTCCTCGGACTTCGCAATCTAACCATCCTGTCGCGTAGCATCAAACTGATCGAGGAATCGAGAGGCGAGAAAATCGATCCCTATCAGTTCCCCCTCGACGATGCCGACACCTATGCTCTGCTCTGCCGAGGCGAGACCAAAGGGATTTTTCAGTTAGAAAGCGGCGGTATCCGCGATTTGCTGCAGCGAATGAAGCCCGATAACTTTCTGGATATCGTCGCGACCAATGCGTTGTATCGACCAGGTCCGTTGGAAGGCGGCATGGTCGACGACTACATCGAGGTGAAGCATGGCCGCCAAGAGCCCGAGTATCCGCACCCGGTGATGAAAGAAGTGCTTGGCGAAACCCACGGGGTGATGGTTTATCAAGAGCAGGTGATGCGGATTCTCAATCGCTTGGGCGGCATTCATTTGTCGAATGCCTATACCTGCATTAAGGCCATCAGCAAAAAGAAGTTGCCGATGATCGCCAAATTCCGCGAGGAGTTCATCGAAGGGGCCAACAGCCAAGGTCTCGACAAGAAAAAAGCGGTTGAGCTCTTTGGGATGATCGAAAAATTTGCCGGCTATGGTTTTAACAAAAGTCATTCGACGGCCTACGCCTTGATCGCCTATATGACGGCCTATCTTAAGGCCCACTATCAGGTCGAGTTCATGGCGGCTCTGCTTTCCTGCGACATCCCGGGCAGAAACTTTAAAAATAAGGATGCACTGGTCGAGCATCTCGAAGATTGCCAACGCATGGAGATCGAAGTCGCTCCGCCCAACGTGAATCAGTGCGATGCTGAATTCACGGTGAAAAACGGACAAATCCATTTTGGCCTTAGTGCCGTCAAGGCCTGTGGTAGCGGTGCTGCGGAGGCGATCTCCGCAGAACGCAAAAACAATGGGCCGTTCAGCAGTCTGTTTGATTTTACCGATCGCGTGGATCCCCAGGGTTGTAATCGGTCGACCATCGAGGCGCTGATCAAATCAGGCGCCTTCGATAGCCTCGGGGGACATCGAGCGCAATACATGGCAGTGCTTGATCGAGCGTTGCAATCGGGCTCTGCCGCCGCTGCGGATCGACGCCGAGGACAGAAGGGATTATTCGACGCCCTGGACGAGGAGTCCGAAGAAGACGAACCGGCTCTCGGCTTGCCAAATATCCCTCCCATGGAAGAGAAAGAGCAGTTAACGCTCGAGAAGGAGGTGCTAGGGTATTATCTTTCCAGCCATCCCCTAGCGGAGCACGAAAAAGTATTACGGACTTACTGCACGCATACTAGCCTGTCGATGACAAAGTTAGCGCATCGCGACGAAGTAACGCTTGGGGGCATGCTCTCCGCGATCAAGTTTTCGCATACCAAGAACCCACGCCCTGGTGCCGTTCACACCAAGTACGCGATGTGGGACTTAGAAGATCTTGATGGAATCATCCGCTGTATTTTGTGGCCAGAACAGTTTGCCGAGTATGGTCATTTAGTCGAGTCCGATGCAATTTTGGGCGTTGTTGGTAAAGTCGATCGACGCCCCGGCGCTGAAGAAGTGAACTTAATTATTGACAAACTGTTGCCACTCGAAGAGATGTCTAAACAGTTTAGCAGCGGGTTTGTTATCCGAGTTCAAGAAGACCCACATGGCGAACAGGGATTACAACAGCTCCGCGAGATTGTGCGTGGCTATCCCGGCAACAAACGGCTACGTTTAAGGCTCGATTTGGCCGCGGGAGGGCAGGTATGGATCGACAGTTCGTGGTCTGGAATAGAGCCCAACTCAGAACTGAATGCTCGAATCGACCAATTGCTAGGAGAAGGCAATTGGACCTTAGAACGAGCCGCGCCGCGGCCAAAAGAACGACAGCCAGCCCAGCGTGGGTATGCGAAGGCTCGAACATAACACGAAATAAATTCACCAAATTCTTACGAGTTCAGCCACAAGAATATTACATTTTGTCGTACGGAAAGTCTTGAGAGTCTATGTCTAGCATTAAGCGAATTCTGGTCACTGGAGGTGCGGGGTTTCTAGGCTCACACCTTTGCAAACGTTTGGTCGAGCAGAATCATGATGTCATCTGTCTAGACAATTTCTTTACTAGTCAGAAGACCAACGTCGAGCACCTGCTTGGCAAATCTAATTTCGAACTTCTTCGCCACGACATCACGCACCCAATTTTTCTGGAGGTCGACGAAGTTTACAATCTGGCCTGTCCCGCCGCCCCTGGCCATTATCAGTACAATCCGATCAAAACCATGAAGACGTCAGTACTTGGTGCGATTCATGTTTTGGGATTGGCCAAACGATGTCGAGCCAAAGTGCTGCAAGCTTCGACAAGCGAAGTCTATGGCGACCCCGAAATCCATCCTCAACCAGAATCGTATCGGGGGTCGGTGAACCCGGTGGGGCCTCGATCTTGCTACGACGAGGGAAAACGGGCCGCCGAGACGTTATTTGCCGATTACCATCGTCAAAACCGAGTGGATACGCGGATCGTAAGAATTTTCAACACCTACGGACCAAGGATGCATCCCTACGATGGTCGAGTGGTGTCCAACTTCATTCGACAGGCTTTGCATGGCGAAGATATCACGATCTTCGGCGACGGGTCTCAAACGCGATCGTTTTGCTACCGCGACGATCTGGTCGAGGGGATCATTCGGATGATGAACGGACCTTCAGACTTCATGGGGCCAGTGAACCTTGGCAATCCAGGTGAATTCACCATTCGCGAACTGGCCGAGATCGTACTCGAACTTACCGGGTCAAAATCAAAAATTATCGAGAAGCCCCTGCCTGCGGATGATCCGACTCGCCGTCGACCAGAGATTTCACTGGCGAAGGAGAAACTAGATTGGGAACCCAAAACGCCTTTACGCGACGGGCTGTCAAAAACGATCCAGTGGTTTCAATCCATCCGAATGGAAGACTACCGTGCCCCCACGCCCCACTATTAAGAAAGCGATCGCTTATCAGCCTCAATGAGACGGTAAAGCAACGGTCGGGCAACGCGGAAGATACTCAGTCCAATGACGATCCCGACGATGTCTGCCAACCAGTCTAAGCCATCACACGTCCGCCCCACAGGGATCTGGGTAACTTCGTCAATGGCTCCGTAAACGGTACCCAAAAGCCAAACCATAAAATAATGTTGTGGCCGAAGTTCCCCAATCGATAGTTCCAAGCTAGCCAATGCTGAAATGGTTAGCAGCATATAGCCAACAAGATGAATCAACTTATCCGAAGAACTGGGCATCTCTGCTGCCATTGAAATAGGGAGATGCGTACCCAAAAACATTATCAACAGTAACACTACGGTACCGATCCGCGCACATGAAGCGGCACGTCGAAGTCGTGGCAGATTGGTGGCAGAGGATTTTTGCATAGCAATGGTGCAATCGGGACTTGAGGGGGCGTAGATCTCTTTACAGAAGGAGAATACGTCGCGAGCATCTCAAAGGTTCGCCGTAAAACAGTCTACTATGAATAGTCGGTAGATGCCATGAAAAATCTTCGATCTGGTTCATGGACGCATGCCTGTCGTACTATGTGGTTTCCAAGGAATTAAGGGGCGAGAGTGTGGTTCACGATCATTTTATGAGTCTTGCCCTTGAGCAAGCAGAGCAAGCGGCCATCGCAGATGAAGTGCCCGTAGGGGCCATCATCGTACGAAATGAGGAGGTAATCGCCGCGGCGTATAACCAACGTGAACAATTACGCGACCCCACCGCCCACGCTGAAATGATCGCTATTACTCAGGCTGCCACCGCTTTGGGAGCATGGCGACTAGAGGGTTGTACGCTCTATGTCACACTCGAGCCTTGCCCCATGTGTGCCGGGGCAATTCTACAAGCACGAGTTGGCCAACTCGTGTATGGTGCCGACGACCCTAAAGCGGGGGCTATCCGCAGCCTTTTTCGTCTGATGGACGATCCACGTCTCAATCATCAAGTCGAGGTTGTCTCTGGAATTATGAGCGAACGCTGTGGACTGCTGCTGTCAAACTTCTTCCAGGCAAAGAGGCGGCTCGGCAAGAAATAGTAGACGCAGCCATGAAAGGCATTTTCGGTAGCGGGCAGTCCTAAAGGGGGCCACACTCTGCAAAAAAGGTGTGTAGTATCGGTTTTACTGCTTATGAGGGAACCATTTATATCGAAACGAGATTTATGAAAAGGGACTCTAAGTCCTAGGGACACAACCGATTAGAATAGGGGGGTATTGGAGAATTTCGAGCCCCCTCGACGGAATGGCCTACCGCCACTTGCTTGCCACCTTTTTCTGGCAGGTATATCATGGAAGAGTTGGGGGGATCGTTTTCGGTAATTTCAAAGCGTACCGACCCGAGGTTGTGAGCAATGATCACAGTGAGCAAAAACTTAGACCGTTTTCTTTTGGCGTTGGCGATTGCCGTAGTCACCACGGGCACCGCATACTCTCAATCTGGCACGACTGGCTACGGAGCATATCAAACCAACGGAATTAGAAACCTGAATAGCTCTTCGCAGTTTACCTCAACTAGGATACAGCAGCAGCTACAGCATCGTTCAGTAAATAATGATCGTCAATATTTGTCGAGAATTACGCCCCCGGCTCGTCAGGCTGCTCGACAAAATGTTTCCAAGCCGTTCTCTTCAGTTAGCCGTGGACCTACAGTCAGCCCTTATCTGGCTCTGAGCAATTCTCGTAATCAAGTATCAGACTACTATAACATCGTTCGTCCGCAACGCGAGCAACGCAGTCTCAATCGGCAGCAGCAACAGTTCAATCAACAGTTGTTACGTCAGAACACCGCCAATCAGCATCGCTTGAATGAAATGGCTGCGGCGGGCCCATTTGATCCGAAGGGTTCCGAGGACATAGCTCCCACAGGACACGCTGCGGTTCACCAAAGCCTCGGAAACTACCTCAACTTTGGAGGGTATTTCCCACCGCCAAGTGAGCCAAAGCAACGCTAAATTCAAATAGCGGATCTGGCGAACCAGAATTTTCCGGTGACAAATCGCTAGTCGCGACTTTCCGGTTCCCTTGGGCTAGAAGAGTCTGGTCGTGCCAATGCGACAGCCTGCTAGCACCCGACTTCAAATTACCCTCATGCGACTCTAACGATTCTGCCGAAGATACCGACAACGCGCTAGGGCTACAGAGCTAGCTTCAAACGTGACCAAAATAGAAAAGGGGGGCCCTTTTATTTTGGAATTGTCGCCACCATGCGTGGAATACTCTTTAATCTTCTGCTTTGCGGAATAATGACCGGCCTCACGGGCTGCAGTTTGTTGCTGCCCGAAGTGGCCCATCAACCGGTCATTCGCAACCCTTTTCCGCAACTCAGTCGCGTTGCTATCGCGCCGTTTATCAACCATAGCGACGAACCGACCGTTAACGGCCGCAACTTTGCGATGGCCTATTTTTCGGAACTGCAAGCAACGCCCGGCTTCGAGGTGGTGCCACTCGGGGTGGTCGAAGAAGCGATGATCGCCAATCGCATTAACCTCAATGGCCCAGGCGAAGCGCGGCGTTTGGCGCAAATCCTAAAAGTCGATGCCGTCGTAGTCGGTGCTGTCACCGACTTCACCCCTTACTACCCACCTCGCTGCGGCTTGCAGGTCGAATGGTATACCGCGAACCCAGGGTATCACGAGATTCCCGCTGGCTACGGCTTGCCTTGGAATACTCCAGAAGAAGAATACATCCCCGAATCTCTGGTCTACGAATCACAGATCTCGCATGCACGATCGCAGATGGCATTGCAATCGCCCGATTGCGACGGCCAATGCACCACGCTCCCGTCGCCTCCAGGAGCCTCGTCAAACATTCCGACCGAAGCGGCTCAGCGAAGCAATCCGTTCACCAACCCTCATTTCCAACGAGCCCAACAACTCGAAGAACTTCCGCCGGGACAAGTGCAACCAGAGCTGGCGGAGGATCGCGATTCACCCACTATAACCAGTCCGTTCGATGCAAACCTATCAATCGTCACAGGCGATACGACACCTGATGCTTGCGCAGCAGGAAGCGACCGTGGCTCTACGACTCGACCTTCTTGCGACCCTTTTCATGGTCCGGTTCTCAAACACACACGCATCTATCGAGGCACCGACCCCGAGATTACGCAAGCTTTAGAGGGTTATGTTTACTTCCGAGACGATGCGCGGTTCGGGGGTTGGGAATCGTACTTGCAGCGCAGCGACGACTTCATTCGTTTCTGCTGTCACATGCACATCTCAGAAATGCTGGCGGCCCGGGGCGGAAGTCAAAAAACGCAAGTGGTGTGGCGCTGGCCTGATAGCCGATAGAGCCCTCTGGAAGGCTAGTCTCGCCGGCAGGGCTTCCACCGGCCAATGCTTCGACGCCCCAAAGACCACGTCGTGCAAGGCCACCTACCCCCGCAACAAGCCGTCGCCTGGGAAACAGCACCTGGGCCGACAATGGGCTATTCCTCGACGCGCTGCCGCATGGAGTGCTGCTAACGTGAACGATGACGATATCAATGTATTAGCGCTGGTCAAAGGACGCGAGCGCTATATTTTTCTTTACGACGACACCCAACGTGCAGAGGCTTTACGCACGCTCGGCCGATTTGCTTCGAGCAACGAACTCAGCTTCACTTGGTACGACGCGGCCGTGTTGAGCCAGAAAGTTCGTCAGGCGGCCCCCACGGGCAACTTGCTCGACCGCATCGCGATGCAGCAATCCACCAAGCGCGACGAATAGCGAAACTCAACCAGGACCGCCATGCAACGCAAGATTGCCAGGTTCCTGCAGCACTTGCATGTCGAACGGGGAGCGTCGCCGCATACACTCAAGAGCTATCGCGAAGATCTCGAAACCTTCGTCGAGTATTTTCGCGAAGAAGATGGCTCCTGCCCCGATGCCGCCGGACTCACCGCCGTAGAACTGCGCAGTTACCTTTCGGCCCTGCATGAAGCCGGTTACGCCAAAACCTCGATCGCCCGCAAACTGGCATCGTTGCGCAGCTTCTATCGCTTTGGGCAACGCGAAGGTTGGATCGACAACAATCCGGCCAAAGCGCTTCGCAATCCGCGAAAAGCTCGAAAGCTCCCCCACTTTTTAACAACCGACGAAATCGGCAAGCTCCTTGCCACCCCACCAAGCAACGCCCCCATGGGCTTGCGCGATCGGGCCATTCTCGAAACGCTCTACTCGGCCGGTCTGCGAGTCAGCGAATTAGTCGACCTAAACGACGCCGATCTCGACTTCGATCAGGCAATTGTTTTAGTGCGAGGGAAAGGACGCAAAGAACGTCTTGCCCCGCTCGGGTCATTTGCTCTCCGAGCCCTTCGGCAATGGCTCCAGTCCCGTCAACTTTCGGCGAAGGCCCCCAAAGGCCCGCTGGCTCCCGTGTTTATCAATCGTTTTGGCACACGATTAACCACGCGCAGCGTCGGACGGCTACTCGAAAAACACCTTGAAAAGTCGGGGCTCGACCGTCGCACCAGTCCCCACACCCTACGACATAGCTTCGCCACGCATTTGCTCGACCGAGGAGCAGACATCCGCAGCGTGCAAGAACTCTTAGGGCACAAGAGCCTGGTCACCACGCAAATCTACACCCACGTCAGCACCAGCAATCTCCGCATCGCCTACGAAAAAGCCCACCCCCGGGCGCGGTAGCCACAGCCTGATTTTCGGATTAGCCGTGATAAAGCACTAGGGGACCGTTCACGGTCTCTCGCTGGGCAACTCCACAAATGAGTCTCTCGCAAAGGCGCTAAGGCGCAAAAGTGATGGGAATCATGCAGAGTCGCGATTGCATGAAATAAAACAAAATCATCTTTACCACAGAGGGCACAGAGAACAACGAAATAAGCTTATTTTCAGGTACTCTGTGCTGCTCGGTGTCCTCTGTGGTAGATATTTTCTTGCCGTCTTTTAATTGATCGTACCGACTTTGCAGTCGTTCAGGCTTCGGTCGGATGGGATATTGTGTTTATCGGGATTTTTTTTCGATTCTTTCCTTTGCACCTTCGCGCCTTTGCGAGAGACCCACCCGTCTTCCCCCCGGTGAACGGTTACGCCGCACACTCCTCAAAATCGCTACAGGCCAATATCTCCAAAGCGCAACTTTGCACGGTCTTTTGTTGACCCAGGGCATCTAGCGACGTAGATATTTAGCGACAGCCTATGGTGAAATCTCCCCGTCGACGGAAATAGAGTCGCGCCACTCCCCAGCGCCAATCCGTCGAATCTTCATCCGGCAACAACCTGCTTTGCCATGATAACAGCCTGCGCTGGGGATTCCGTACCAGGAATTGTTCCAGAGCTTTACGCCGGAATAAAATAAAGAGGGCGCGATGATTCAGGGAAATTTACTGCTCGTCGACGACGATCGACAGCTTTTAGAATCGATGGCCGATTGGCTCCGCAGCCAAGGTCTGACGGTCGACACTGCCAGCGGCTGCGCCGAAGCACTCGAAAGGCTTCGCCAAAAAAACTACGACCTACTGCTGGTCGACGTCCAGCTACAGGATGGCAATGGTTTCGATCTGTTAGAGCAAGTGCGTCGCAACTATCCCGAAAGTCAAACCATATTGATCACCGGCTACGGCGATGCCGATGCCGCGGTCGAAGCGGTGCGAGCGGGTGCTGCCGATTACCTCACCAAGCCCCTCATCGACGAAGAGCTGTTGATCGCCATCGAGCGCGTTGCCTCACAGCAACAAGTGCTCGAAGAAAACACCCAGCTTCGCAAAGAACTGGATAAACACTATGCCCTCGGCAATATCGTCGGTCAAGATCCGCGAATGCTCAAAGTTTTCGACATGGTCGAGAGCATTGCCGACACCAAAGCGACCGTGCTCATCACCGGCGAAAGTGGCACCGGCAAATCGATGATCGCCCGCGCGATCCATCGCCAAAGTGGCCGATCCAGCAAACCATTTATCGAAGTCGCTTGTGGCGCCTTGCCCGAAAACCTGCTCGAAAGCGAACTCTTCGGACACGTCGCTGGCGCGTTCACCGGTGCAACCGGCGACAAGATCGGCAAATTCATGCAAGCCGATGGCGGCACGATCTTCCTTGACGAAATAGGCACCGCCAGCCCGGCCATGCAAGTCAAACTGTTACGAGTGCTTCAAGAGTTAGAGTTCGAACAAGTTGGCGGTTCCAAGACATTGAAGGTCGACGTCCGCATTATTCTTGCCACCAACGAAAACCTCGCCGAAGCCGTTGCCGAAGGCCGTTTCCGACAAGACCTGTACTACCGCGTCAACGTCATCAATGTCGAGCTACCCGCACTCCGCAATCGCAATAGCGATGTCCCGTTGCTGGCCCAGAAATTCCTCGACGAGCTTCGCGAAGACACCAATCGCCCCGTCAATGGATTTAACGACGAGGCACTTGCCGCCCTGTCCGCCTATCCTTGGCCCGGCAACATTCGCGAACTACAAAACGTGATCGAACGTGCCGTACTACTAGGCAAAAGCGACGTCATCGAAGCAGGCGACTTACCCCGCGAAGTGGTCGGCGGACCAAGCCTCAGCATTTCGCGTGTGGGCAACATGACCCTCAAAGAAGCACTCGAAGAGCCCGAACGGCAAATCATCCTCGACGTGCTCGAGTCGAACAACTGGAACCGCAATTCCACCGCCGACTCACTAGGAGTCAACCGCACGACGCTCTACAAAAAGATGAAAAAACTAGGCCTAGAAGACGGCAAATACGCCCATCCATAGCCCGGCCATCCTGGCCGGAGTAGCATCGGATTCTACACAAAACGAATCGATGTGCCGTCGCTACGCTTTGGCACATCCTACAAAAAGCAAATAAAGATTAGTGTTCCCATTTTTTGACTCGAAAACGGCACATAAAATTCCCCGGTGGCTGGCCGGGGTGTGGGTTAGTTAGGACGGCGTCTGCCGAAATAGAAGAGTATTGCAGCTAATGCGCACAAGAAAAGCCGCCAGGGGTTGCCGGGCGGCTTGAGGGTTGGTGTTGAGAAAAACCTACTCCTACTTGCGGCGACGGTAGCCGATGCCTAATAAGCCGATGAAGGCTATGGCGAGTGTGGTGGGTTCGGGAACCGCGTTTGCGTCTACGTTCAGAGTTAACGTGTCGGCAGCTCCAAGAGCACCGGCACCCCAGCTCCAAACGTACGTCCCTTCTGTCAAACCCATCGCGTTCAAAGTTGTACCGTTGTAAGTGCTTGTGCCGCTGAGACTGCCCCCCGTAGTAAATCCATTTGGAAAATACAGATTAGGCGACAATGCGTTAACGCCGAAAAAATCGCCGGTGTTGGAGTCAGCGAAAACATGGACAAGACCTGGACCTAAGTTGCTTGGCCCGCTGATGGTATTCTTATAAGTTTTTGCATCATCAAGAGGGTTGTCGCCCAAAAAGAAGACGCCAAATGCGGGCTGTACAAGTCCTGAATCAGCCACACCGGTGGCTTCCACAACTAAAGCGCCAAGACTTACCGTGCCACCACCAGAAAACACAACGTTACCTCCAGATTCGAAGGCAGTCACGATAAGAGCCGCTTGCACCTGGACCGCCGTAGCGACCATTACAGCCACGCACACCACTACCAAACGGAGTTCTCGTTTCATCGTATTTCTCCAATTACTATTCGGGATTTCCCGTTGGGAATTGCCTGGAACACTCCAGGCTCGTAAAGTCGTAAAGTGATTGGGAGTTACGGACAAAAAAGCAAACATGTGGCACCTCCAATAAGAAAAATCGATGACTACCATTTGTCAGATGAGCCTGAAGACGATCCAGGGTCATAATCGCGACTTTGCGAGCCTCTCTCCCCTTTCCAAAAGCTGTGTTGCAGGTTCTTCATAAGCGATCTCCTATATTCGATGCGACAAAATAACCTGGCCACCGGGCTAGAGTGAACAGGTCAGGACTGTCCAAAGCGACGGGCTTCGTAAAGGGCGGGGTAGCTGTGTGCAAAACCACCCAAGAAAAGCCACTCAAGAAAAAAGCCACTGTCACCCTGTGCAACGAGTACACAGAGCGTCAGTGGCTTTTTTGATTCTTTGAGATGTTGGTGACAGCATTAGCGTATCCCCCAGCAATACGTCTGCATCGACTGCAGCCTATCAAGGTGCGATAGGGATAACACGAGAAAAACAACAATAAAATCAGAATATTGCTCTTGGGAATTAACACGATGAGAGGCGACTTGCTCCCGTGCGGATACGCACACTTCCATGCGGATACGCACACTGAGCGCAACCGATTGAATCACAATTGGCAACATCGTTTACGCATGAATCGAACGATTGTCGGTGGGCGCAGCCCAAGAGGTCGTTCACACTGGCCACGATGGAAAAAACTCCGCGTCCCCCGCGGTAAATCCACCCGGCTAAAAGTATCGATGGAATTTCATCCACCATTCCACGACAATAACCTGCGCCCCCACCCTACCGCTAGTAAAAAATTAGCGTCGATTAGCGAAGATTAGTGTTCACACTTTTCTGGCAATAATGGCACCCACATCGGACAAAACAGGACAAAACCCCACCAACTTTTGTCCGCGCAAAATCTCGCAAAGCCCAGCACTGAAACGTTTAAGAAAATAACGGCGGACAAAACTAAGGAGTTTTGTCCGCAAAAACCCCAAACAGCCCCAACCGTGCCAAAACTCACGTCCACAAAAACGCCAAACCCCGACAAACAAAGCACCAAACACCAACAGCCCCCAAGACTTTTGTCCATATTGTCCCCAAACCCCCTGACAAAACTCTCACCCCTGACCTCTGGCCCCCGACCCCTTTTCCCTATTCCTCGTCAGGTCGAATTTGTAATTCGGTCGGATCGATATGCCGCAAATCTTCGGCGGCAAACAGATTGGCGATTGGCTGGTCGCCCTCTACCACTTGATAGCGAATGGCTCGGCTCGGCACATCCCAAAGCATCTCGCGGATCGTCGCGGTCCGCGGAGTGTTACGTTTCCCACGCGAGAGTACCTCAACCCAGTCCCCCAAACAAAAACCTTCCCACCCGACTTCCTTCCACAACGTTCGCATAACTCGCAAACGCAACTCGCCGTAGCGCAGAACGACAAAGGGGCCTTGCTCGCCCTCACGGCAGAAAATACGCATGCTAGGAATACATTGCCGAGCCAACTCCACATCCTCAGGATGAAGCCAGTCGTTGCCATCTTCAGGCCACCAAGGATAGTAGCCAAATCGAGGTTCCACATTCATCACGATGCCTCACGATCTCTGTTGCCCCAGTGTGCCGCCACGCGAGTCCGTCCCCTCCTATTTATAAGATTACTCATAATCGGCCCCAAAAACCAGTTCGTCCGCTCGCCGCGAAAGGCGAGTTACCCAGATTTCACACACAGTAAACGCAGTTACAGCGACCTATACTTAGTAAACATTCCGCGTACGCCCCCCTCCTTCATTTTCGTCCCTGATCGTTCGTCATGAATCTTCACGATTTACTCGCACACCACGGCATGGGAGCCAATCCCTTCGCCGACGAAGATGCGCAAACCGATCCCGTATTCTTGGGTCGTTGCCTAGCGAGTACCCATCATCCGAATTGGGATAAGGTTTATGGCGACCCGGCGAAGCCCGCCACCTCGATCGTCTTTGGCGAGAAAGGGGCCGGCAAAACCGCGCTGCGACTGCAAATGGCGGCAGAAGTCAAAGAGCATAATCGCAACACAGAGGCACAACGTGTTTTTGTCATCGAGTACGACGACTTCAATCCATTTCTCGACCGCTTTGCAGACCGGCTGAGTAGTCGTACACGACGCGACCCCGTAAAAGTTCTTGCCGAGTGGAAACTCTGGGATCACATGGACGCGATTCTGTCGTTGGGCGTAACCAGCTTGGCCGATCGATTGCTAGGTGCTTCGCAGCCCAGTGGCTCGGCTGCCAACGCGCTGCCCGACCGTGCCGTCAAGCGGCTCGACCGTTTTCAAAAGCGAGACTTGCTACTACTAGCCGCCTGTTACGACAATTCATTAACCGAGGCGTTTCAATCGCGCTGGTATCGACTTCGTCGGAAAGTTCGCTACTGGCCTTGGCAAAGCTGGGGCATTCGCGGGATTGGCCTTGCGGTGAAGGCCGCCGTCCTAGGCTCAATCGCCTATACGCGAAACTATCATTGGCTCACCACGGTCTGGCCTTGGCTGATCATCGCCCTAGGCTGGGCCCCATGGCTCGCGCAAGTCTGGCGGTGGTGGCTGCAGGCGCATGGCGTTTCAAAAAACTTGCGTTGCGTGAATCGCGATGTTCATCCGCTGAGACAAGTCTTTATGCAGTTCTCAGCACGCGACATCAACAATCAACCCTTACCCAACAAACGTCGCACCGACGACCGCTACGAACTGCTTTACAAATTCCAAGGCGTACTCAAGGCGCTTGGTTTCTCAGGCATCTTGGTGCTAGTCGACCGCGTCGACGAACCGCACCTTATCAACGGCTCGCTGGAAAACATTCGCGGGCTCGTTTGGTCGATGCTTGATAACAAGTTCCTTAAGCTACCCGGAGTCGGATTAAAACTGCTGTTACCGAGCGAATTATCAGACTTCGTCCAGAACGAAAATCGCGACTTCTATCAGCGAGCCCGACTCGACAAGCAGAATATGATTCCCTCGCTAGAGTGGACCGGCCAATCGCTCTACGACTTGGCCAATGCGCGAGTCGAGGCTTGCGCCGAAAATGATGAATCGCCGCAACTTCGCAAGTTATTTGACCCGAGCATTAGCGATCGTCGATTGATCGATGCCTTTGCGTCGCTTCGCGTGCCACGGCATCTGTTCAAGTTTCTCTATCGCCTCCTAGTCACCCACTGTCAGGCCCATGTCGATAGCCAACCCGTCTGGCAAGTTGATGCAGCCACCTTCGAATCGCAGCTAGCACTTGCACAACACGACCAATACGAAGCCGACCGTGGCCACATTCCGGGCTGATAGCACACGGGGTTTATCTTGACCCTCGATTCGGTTTCTGCCAGACTTCGCGCCGGTTGGACGCAGGTTTGCCCCTACTTTTACCCACGGACAGGGATTGTGATGCACAGGTTTTTCTTGTTGATTGTTGCCGTTTTGCTTGTTTCTGCAACTGGGTGTTCAAGCTCCGATGTGCCGAACAACGAAACCGTGGCAATCGGTGCCACAACGCCTGATAGCTCGGTGGCAACGTTTCTAGAAGCCATTCGAACTGGGGATGTCGAGGTTGCCAGTGCGAGCCTGACCCCGTTGGCACTACGGCGTATCAAAGAGAACGACATGGACTTTGCCCCACCTGCCAGCGAAACAGCGCAGTATCGTGTCGGCCAAGTCGAAATGTTCGAGCAAGACAAGGCCTTTGTCGATTCAGTTTGGATCGAGAAAGACGCCGACGGCAAGCTCTATGAGGAAGCGATGACTTGGGGGCTAAAGCGCATCAAGGGTCAGTGGCGCATTTCTGGCATGGCAGCCCATATGGGCCCCAACCAGCCCCCAGTGATTGTCGACTTCGAGAACCCCGAGCAGCTTTTGGGAGCCCAAGACCCGGCCCCTGCATTGCCGGGGGACAGCACCCCTAGGCAGGCGAATCAGCCTGCACAGGATCCGTTTAATCAAACGATTTCTCGCTAGCCTCTCTATCGCAATGCCGTGTCAAACGGGGCGCTTTGCAAAGACCGGGTCGCTTGCGTTGGTAGCTAGATTTGATCTCCGAATCTAGGACTTTCGCGAGAATTTTTCCACTCACGCTAGTTTTCCCAAAAGCTGTAGCTTTTCGTAGCGGTGGCCACTTGACACCGATACCTGCCATGTTATTTTGTCGACCTAACTTGACTGACACGAAAACTCGCCGAAATCGAAAGAGTCGCAACCAGGCCCGCTATTAGAGGCTTACTCGCGGAAGTTCCTTCACGGCGGGAAGAGTATAGAGCGTCGACCCCGCTGCCACAGGCCGTCGCGGCATCACGGGGGTATAGCCATTCGGACGGTCGCAAGATGAATTTTTAGAGGCCGAGACGTCGGACCGTTTTCACTAACGTTTTTTACTTCAGAGGAGATTTCAAAATGAACCGAGTACTAACTTTGACTGCCGCCTTCATGGTGTTGGTCGCCGGATTTTGTGTTGTTGGCCAGAGCGAAGCTGAAGCTGGACTGTTCGATCGCAACAAGTGCTGCAAGACGAAGAAGTGCCGCACCCCGCGTCGTTCCCGTGCAAAGTGCTGCAAGCCTGCTTGCTGCGAGCCACAACCTTGCTGCGAAGCTGCTCCTGCTTGCGAATGCCAAGCCGCTGCTCCTACTTGCTGCGAAGACAGCAACAAGTGCTGCCTTACCCGTCGTCAAGCTCGCAAGGCTTGCCGTAAGAACAGCCGTATTCAACAGTGCAGTTGCACTACATGTGAAGGTGCCCCTGAGGGTTGCACCAACTGTGCTGGTGGCGAAGAAGCCGCACCTTTGGCTCCTGAAGCTGACTCTGCCACCTAAGCACCTGCTTTCGTGGTAATATAAGAAAATGAAATGCCGGAATCCTACCTGGGTTCCGGCATTTTTTATTACTGAATCGAGAGCACCAACACCAACACCACGCCCAATAATAATACCAGGACTCCCAGCACTACCGTGATCTTCTGAGCGCGAAGTCGTCGGCTTCGAGGCGATTGCCAACGTAAGTTCTTGTTCCCCGGGTCGGACGAAGCGCGAGCTTCCCGCTTGACTCCTGGGGTCAGGTCGTTGCTTGATGGGGGGGAAGAGGCATCATCCGTCGGCGATTTCAGTTCGTCAAACGCTTCGTTACCAAACTTCCATTCTGGCCAGCCGGTTCGCCAAACCCAACTGTCGGGGGCAATGCGATCTTCGGCGATCCAGGTTCGCATCTCCTCACGACTCACCGGCCCCAATTGCTCCCCCCCCTTGGCAGGTTTTACGTACCAAAGGTCGCCCGACGAGATTTCGGCAACCGGAGTCAATTCTTCCGTTGATCGAGGGGCGTCTGCGGCCTGCTCGGTAACGTCTCCGACAGCCTCTGCTTGACTTCCGCTGCTGTTAGGAATAACGAATTTGGCATCGCAGTGTGGACAAATCCCGCACTTGCCGGCCAGAAAAGTCTTCACGTTTAGCTTATGTCCATTGGGACACTGAAACCGAATACCCATGCGTCTACCAAGAATGCAAAGTCGCGAATGTTAGCCCAAGCCCCACTTTATCAGTCTATCCGCGTTTTTAGGCTCAGAGAAGCCACAAGTCGAATGATTGGCCGCAGACCCAGTCTCGATTGCGAGCTATAGTTATAGGCTTGCCTGCCCCCGCCCTCTGAAAAGAATTTACTCGCATGGCTCTTTGGGAAATCATTGTTTTAGCCGTTATTCAAGGGCTTACCGAGTTTCTCCCGGTAAGCTCCTCGGGACATCTGGTCGTAGCACACAACCTACTCACCGCCCTGGGCGCCGAGCCAATCCAGGATTTGCTGGAAGTCGAGGTAGTACTCCATCTGGGCACTTTGGCGGCCGTGATGATCTACTACCGACGCGAGTGTGCCCGCCTGCTCACCAGCGACCGTCGCGCAATCCCCTTGCTGATTCTTGCTACGATTCCCGCCGTGGTTGTCGGTTTTAGCATCGATCGGAGTCTGCTCGAGAGCCCGCTACTCGCAGGGTTGATGTTTCCTATCTCCGCTTTGGGCCTGCTATGGATCTCCCAACGATCTCCTGGCGACACGCAGTACGTAGACCTGAGGCCCAAACACGCGATACTCATTGGCTTGCTGCAAGCCTTCGCCATCCTGCCCGGCATCTCACGTAGCGGGGCAACGATCGTGGGCGGACTAGCATGTGGCCTCCGTCGCGAATCCGCCGCCGCATTTGCCTTTCTGATGGCCATCCCGGTGATCGGCGGGGGTGGTTTACTGACGGCCGTCAAAGCCTGCAAAGAGGGAGCCACCGGCACCCCACTAACAACACTTGCCCTGGGGTTTCTTGTCTCGATGCTCGTCGGCTTGGTAGCTCTAGCTCTGCTGATACGCTGGGTACGGCGAGGTCAGCTCGCGCTGTTTGCGTATTATCTTATTCCGCTGGGGGTGGCTGTGGTTGCTTGGCAACTGTGTGGTTGAGATAACCACGGTCTGCCAAAATGGCAGCTACTCAACGTCGTTCACAACGGTCAGCCAGTAGGGCACCTGATTTGGCAGCGAGCCAGATTTCGCTCGATTTCTCTAATCCCTTACCACTCCACGAGTTGGCGACAACGGCCAAATTGGCGCGCTGATTGCATTCGCACTCTTGCCAACAGACTACCTCTGCGCAGACACTAGTGCTTTGACAACTCGCACTTTGAATTGGGATGACAAAGCACTCAAGGATTGGCGATCAGCCACCCGTCCTCACCATAAATCACAAATCTCACATCTATCAGGAGAATCGTAACCCATGGCAACTGCCACTAAGAAGAAGAGTAAAGTCGCTTTACAGCCCTTGGGCGATCGCGTTGTTGTTGCTCGCGATGAATCGCTTGACATCACTGCCGGCGGCATCGTGCTACCCGATAGTGCTCAAGATAAGCCTTCGCGTGGCACCATCATTGCCGTCGGCAATGGCAAGCTTCTCGACGATGGCACCCGTGGCGAATTACAGGTGAAAAAAGGCGACCGCGTACTGTTTACCAGCTACGCCCCTGAGACCATCAACCTCGACGATGAAGAATATCTGCTGATGAGCGAAGGCGACATCCTAGCCGTCATCGAGTAGACGCTAGTGACAATCAAAAAAAATAGCGCCTCGCGCCCAACAACTCACAACACCCACCCACACAAAGGAATTCTACCATGGCAAAGATGATTGCCTTCGACCAAGAAGCTCGCGATGCAATGCGTCGCGGCGTGGGCAAACTTGCCCGTGCTGTTAAAATTACGCTGGGCCCCAAGGGACGCAACGTCATTTTGCAAAAGTCTTTCGGCTCGCCCACGGTCACCAAAGACGGTGTCACGGTTGCTAAAGAAGTCGAACTCGAAGACGCCTACGAAAACATGGGCGCTCAAATGGTGAAGGAAGTCGCCAGCAAGACTTCAGACGTTGCTGGTGATGGCACCACCACCGCCACCGTCCTTGCCGAAGCGATCTTCAACGAAGGCCTCCGTGCCGTCGTTGCGGGTGTGAACCCCGTGCAGATGAAGCAAGGTATCGAGCAGGCGGTTGAGGAAATCGCCGCGCAGCTCCACAAAATGGCGGTCAAAATCAAGACGACCGAAGAAATGTCGCAAGTTGGCACCGTGGCCAGCAACGGCGATACCGAAATTGGCGAAATGCTTGCCAAGGCGATGGAAAAGGTCGGCAAAGATGGCGTAATCACCGTCGACGAAGGCAAGAGCCTGAGCAGCGAAGTGGAGTGGGTCGAAGGCATGCAGTTCGACCGTGGCTACCTTTCGCCTTACTTCGTCACCGATCAAAACACGATGGAGTGCTCGCTCGAAGACTGCTACGTCTTGATCCACGAGAAAAAGATTACCAGCGTCAAAGACTTGGTGCCCTGTCTCGAAGCCGTGGTCAACGCTGGCAAGCCCTTGTTGATTGTTGCTGAGGACATCGAAGGCGAGGCCCTCGCAACACTCGTGATCAACCGCCTTCGCGGCACGTTTAACGTTTGCGCTGTGAAAGCCCCCGGCTTTGGCGATCGCCGCAAGGCGATGCTCGAAGACCTTGCCACCCTGACTGGTGGTCAAGCCATCTTCGAAGATCTTGGCATTAAACTCGATAGCATTGGTATCGGCGAACTAGGTCGCGCCAAGAAGGTGATTGTCGGCAAAGACAACACCACCCTCATCGAGGGTGGCGGCAAGAGCAGCGACATCAAAGGGCGCATCGACCAAATTCGCCGTGAGATCGAACATGCTTCAAGCGATTACGACAAAGAGAAGCTCGAAGAACGGTTGGCCAAGCTCTCGGGTGGCGTCGCCAAGGTAAACGTGGGTGCTGCGACCGAAAGCGAAATGAAAGAAAAGAAAGCTCGCGTCGAAGACGCTCTGCACGCAACGCGTGCTGCCGTCGAAGAGGGTATTCTTCCTGGTGGTGGCGTTGCTCTGCTTCGAGCTGGCAGCAAGGTCAAACCAGAAGACCTCAGCCACGATCAGCAGATTGGCTACGACATTGTGCTTCGCGCTTGTCGTGCACCGCTAACCGCCATTGCCTCGAACGCGGGCAAAGATGGCGGCATCGTCTGCGAAAAAGTAATCGAATGCAAAGGCAACAACGGCTACAACGCCGCGACCGACGTCTATGAAGACTTGGTCAAGGCAGGCGTCATCGATCCTACCAAGGTCACTCGCACCGCATTGCAAAATGCTGCGAGCGTCGCAACCCTGTTGCTCACCTCCGATGCCTTAATTGCCGAAGCCCCAAAGAAGGACGGCAAAGCAGCAGCCGCTCCAGGCATGGACGGAATGTATTAACAATTAGTTTACAGCCGGTTTCAAAACCCCTTCTGGCTCGACAATCTCCGGCCGTGGGATGCCCTCTTGGCGTTTTGAAACTGCTATTAGAAAAAGGGCTGTGTGAAAGCAGAGCCGTACCGTCGAAAACCCCGGCCCTGTGGCCGGGGTTTTTTCATGGCTTCGAGTGATGCGACTCCGGCAATTGCCGATCAACCTTGATTCAGATTCGGCGATTACGAATGGACAGCATTGCGAAGGTGCCAATTAGCGTAAACACCAACGATGCGGGTTCTGGAATAGCACTTAGCGAAAGATTGTCGACGTAAGCCGTCAATCCACTTGTGGGGCCGTCAAAGATGATTTCCAACGGCGCATTCAACTGACCGAGCAACGAGGGGCTATTCACCAGAATCGATGCGGTTTGGAAACCGGTTGCTAGGGTCGACGGCGCTGGCAAGGTAAGCAGCGATTGCCCGTCGAGCAACAATTCTAATGTGCCCGAAGTATCTAGAAACTGATAATCAAAGCTAATCAAGAAAGCATCGGATAGGGTATCGACATTTTGTAATAGGCCTGCTGGAGAGCCGGTGACAAACTCGACAAATACCTCGTTGCCGATCTCTTGCAACTGTGAGGTGCCTGCCCCCGTCTTCGTCCAGCCGAAGATGTCTCCCGTTATGGGATTTTCAGCCTCAAAAAAACCATTAATAATCTCGCCTGGGGCGTCAACATCCAATGCAAATGCAAACTCAAACTCCGCCCCCGCAGTGCTTGGATTTATTCCCGTTGGCCCTAACTGTGACAGGAGCGTATCTGCCTCGGCGAAGAGCGTATAAGTGTCTGCGGCAAGCGTACCGCTTTGTGCAACAAAGGTGCTCACATAACCAACCGGGGCACCGATCGCAAATACCGCCGTTAAGTCGGAACGACGAAGCTCGATAGTCGCATCAGAATCGGGCCCAAAACGCGAGACCAGCCCGAGTACTTCGTAGTTTGTGGCAACGTCTAGCGTAAACTGATAAGACAATTCCGTGAATCCATCGCCAAATGCGCCCCCGCCGCTAGTACTTTGCACCAGCGCCAAGACCTGAGTCTCGCCAAAGGCTTCTACAGATTTCTTTTGGATAATCGATTCTTGTAGAGCCGTGGCATTGCTTTGCGCGATATCCAGTCCATTGTTAGCCACAACGCCAGCAAGTGCATCGTCAACATAAACACCGAAGCCTGTGGCATTGGACGTTTCGCCATCATCGGGCGGAGTCGCTCCAGAGACATTGGCACCGGCAGCCGCCTCAACGGAGCGAGCCTGGCTATCTTGCGTCACGCCGGCGTGGGCTGATGCGGTTAGAAGACTGGTGACAAAGAAAGTCACCAGAGTTAGAGAAATGTTAGCCGCCACTGTTCTATTCATCAGTTCTTCCCCTGTAATACTCGTGTAAGGTGGTGGAGTTTTTTGGGGAGTATGTGCCCTCGATGGACCAGCCTTCAGTCTACCCGCAGTCTATGCGTTTGCATCGTGAAAGACAACGTTATTGCTAGGTAGATTTCGTATTAGATCGGGATGATCCGGTTGTATGGGAAGTACTTAGTTGGTAGCACCAGCGGAGGGTAATCGGGGGGGTGTCGGTCGTCAGCGTTTCACGGCTTAGCTGGAGCCTGCCGTTGTCCGTGTGAAGTTGGCAAGAGTTTTGGGAATCGCTTGAATCGAGAGGCATTGCTTCGAGGCAATAGTCACCTAAGGGGGTTCTTAGGCGAAGTGCTGAACCAGAATGGTTGATCTCAACCGACTCGCCAATGGTGTAGGTGCTCGTTAATGCCGTGGGCAACGATTTGACGCGGCAAGCAACGTCAAACAGTAGCTGGGCCGTTTTGTCTTCCTGCCGTGGTTCGATGCTAAGCGACCAGTGTCCTTTGCCCGCCGAACCCATGAGCATGGCGGAAAGAGGTTTTTCAGTCTGAGATAGTTCGGAACGCAGGTCTTCGGTATTCAGCCCTTGTAGAACCGGGCTTGGGGGCCACGAGGCTTCCGTCGACAGGGTTTCTACCGTTTCCAGGAGCGAAATGGCCGTATTCTCGGCATCGAAGGCAAGAATTCGGTGTGCAAATTGGTTGCCTAGTTGCAGGAACTCGACTCGCAATCCGCAGCCGTCTTGGCCTACGGCGGTGAGTGAGGCGATTGGCGTCGGGGTGAAAATGCGTGTCACGGGGTGCTCTCTTCGATCGGCTGTCCGGCACGCCAACGCAGCACGGAATCTAGAAAACCTTGGATGTCACCATCGAGGACGGCGTGGAAATTGCCCATCTGAAATTTTGTACGGGCATCTTTCACGCGTTGGTCGGGGTGGAGAAAGTAGTTGCGAATTTGCGAGCCAAAACCAGTTTTGGCTTGTTGTTGGTACTTTGCAGCTTCCTCGGCTTCGCGTTTCTCTTCTTCGTGCCGGGCCATGCGAGCACGTAACATTTTCCAGGCGGTGGCGCGATTTTTGTGCTGGCTCCGTTCGTTTTGACATTGAACAACAATATTGGTGGGGAGATGTGTGAGACGGATCGCGCTATCTGTTTTATTGACATGCTGGCCACCGGCACCGCTAGCCCGATAGGTGTCGATCCGGACATCCGACTCATTGATTTCGATGTCGACCGAGTCAGAAATTTCTGGCGAAACGTCGATGGCTGCAAAGCTGGTTTGACGCTTGCCCTCAGAATTGAACGGACTGATACGCACAAGTCGGTGCATACCCGATTCGCCACGCAAGTAGCCATAGGCCATGGGGCCACGGATAGCGATGGTCGCATTGTTGATGCCGGCTTCTTCGTTGTCTTGACGGTCGATCAGCGAGACGGTGTAGTCGTTTTTCTGTGCCCATTGGATGTACATGCGGAGTAGCATTTCAGCCCAATCATTGGCATCGGTACCGCCATCACGAGCGTTGATGGTAAGAATGGCTCCGGCAGCGTCGTGGGTGCCACTGAGCAGCGATTGGAGCTTGAGTTGTTTGACCACGGTTTCTAGCCGCTCGACTTCGGGCGGAACCTCGGCGGCAAACGATTCGTCTTCGGCCGCCATTTCGACCATGGCAGTCAGATCGTCACTTTCGGCAAGCGCGTCGTCGAGCGGTTTGACCATGCCAAGCAGCAACTTACGCTGGCTGACTTTTTCTTGGGCTTTTTCTTGGTCGTTCCAGAAATCGGGAGCGGCCATTTCGCTGTCGATGGCCTGGATGTGCTCTGCTTTGGCAGCACAGTCAAAGAGAGTCTCGTAGCTGGAGAACTGCTGTGCGGATCGCTTCGGCGCGATCGATCCATTCTTTTTCCAGCGACATCGGTCAAGACTCCTAGGAGGGTGGTATGAGAGGCCATAGGGTGCAACCCTTTGGCTTTGGAGTGCCGATTATAGGCTTGCCGCGTAGCTGCGGCGAGGGCTAGACTCGAAGGTTATGGCACGGGTGGTATTAGCAATGTCGGGCGGAGTCGATTCGAGCGTCGCGGCTCATCTGCTGTTAGAGCAGGGGCACGAGGTGATTGGCGTCTTTATGCGCCACGGCCACCAGTCGCCGGTGGCATGTGAGGTGGGTGAGGCCAATAGCCCCCAGCTACCGATTGTAGAGCGGCTCGATCACAAGCAAGGATGCTGTACGGCAGCGGATGCGGAGGATGCCCGCAGGGTTGCCGATAAGCTGTCGATTCCGTTTTATGCGTTGAATTTGGACCAAGAGTTTGGCCGTATTATCAACTACTTTGTCGAGCAGTATACGGCAGGGCGAACCCCGAACCCGTGTGTGCAGTGCAACAATTGGATCAAATTTGGCAAGCTGTTTGACTATGCCGACAGCGTGGGGGCTGAGTTTGTCGCCACAGGCCACTATGCCCGGCTAGAGCAAGATGTCGCGGGCCAAACGGCGCTATTGCGGGGGCGTGATTCGAGCAAGGATCAATCGTATGTGCTGTTTGGCATCGAAAAAAAGTTTTTGTCGCGGATGTTGTTGCCGGTAGGAAATTACGAGAAAGTCGTCATTCGGCAACTAGCAGCGAAGGTGGGAATGAACGTCGCTGAAAAGAAAGACAGCCAAGAGATTTGCTTTGTCACCAGTGGCCGATACGATGAATTTGTCCGTGGCAACCGAGAAGCCATTGATACTTCCGGTGAACTGGCGATGGTCGACGGGACCGTGGTTGGTCAGCACAATGGCATCGAAGGGTTTACCGTGGGCCAGCGCAAGGGTTTGGGGGTTGCGCTGGGCATACCAAAATTTGTGGTACGCATCGATCGCGAGACACGCCGCGTCACGCTAGGCGACCGCGAGGATCTACAGCGGCAAGAGTTAACCGCGGCTGATACAAATTGGCTAGTCGATCGGGCCGAAGTTCCTTCGCAATGCGAGGTGCAGATTCGCTACAACGCTGCTCCGGTCCCTGCCACGGTCGAGCTACTGGCCAACAGCCGACTTCACGTTCGATTCGACCAACCCCAGCAGGGCGTCGCGCCAGGGCAAGCGGTTGTGTGCTACGACGGTCAGCGCACGTTGGGTGGCGGCTGGATTGAGTAGCGATTTCATGGCTGGAAGTTGTGGTAGGGATTGCTTTGCAACTCGGCCTGGGCGGCGCTAAAATCGATCGCTGCCAGCAAGATTGCAATGGCCAGGGGAGCTAGGCACAGCACGCATCGCATGGCCGACTGGGCTCGCGGAGAGACTGTTGGCACTGCCGGGGCAAGAGCCGCTGCCAACGCAGTAAGCAAAAGTACCGCGTGCAGAAATTTTAGGTCGGAGTAAAAATGTGCGGTCACGAGCACGCCGCCAAAGGTGATGATGACCGCTCCAGCCGTTGCTTCGGGGCCACGCTGTAGACGCAAAATTATTGCGACAACGGCACTACCCGCTAATGCAGCGGTCAGCACTCCTAGTAGTTGGGCATAGGTAAACGAACCCGACATCGCAACCGTAACGGCTGCCCCGACTGTCACCACAGGGGCGAGTACCGAGCGCAGCCAAGGATGTGCGCCAGGCCGTTTATTGCTACTTTCAGCAAGAATCCACACAAGAAACACCGTGGCACCGATTCCGCCAATCCAGCCAACGGCTTCAATGGACGACCAAGTGCGAGCATTCAAATCTAAGCCGGGCAGCGTCGTTTGAGGGAGGTAAACGCTGCCGGCAAGCAATCGCCAAGGCAGCAGCAGGCAGAGCACAGCCCGACCCAACCAGGCCAGTAGGTGACCGTATTTGCTTAGGTCAGTGAGTGCTGCAGGCACGATGGCAAGCAGGGTGGCCAGCGGCAACCAGTCACGGGCCTCCGCAGGGTCCAGAGTTTTTGCTAGAGCGGCCGCTATGCCAATCTGCTGCGAGTCGAGCGTCCAGTGACCGACAACGATTCCAGCGACCACACCAGCGGTCCAAGCCGTGACGGTGCAGTGGGTAAGTTTCCATGCTACCGACAGCGCAACCATCGCTATGAAAGCGGGGAATAAACCACCGAGCAGGATATCGGATAGTTCGAACATGACGCTATGGATCTTTTGTGCGTGAGCTACCGGCTGCTGCTACCTGAGCCTTGCCCGCCACTATTGTTCCCAGGATCAGCAGCGGGGCTGGCGGCTTTATTGCCAGAACCCGCTGCGGCTGCTTGGCGAATGCCTTCGAAACTGATCGTAATCGCCACATCATCGCCAATATTGGGAAGCATGGTGGTCATCCCATAGTCGCTACGACGCACCGACGTTTGGCAAATAAATCCTGATCGATAGTTGCCGAACGGGCCATTGCCTTCGCCCAATTTTTTTAGCGGAATGGTCACCTGACGAGTTACCCCGTGAATGGTCAAGTTGCCAGAGAGATTGAACGACCCTGGCTTGTTGGGCATGGGGGTGATGGAAGTACTTTGAAATGCAATGGTAGGAAATTGGTTAGCATTAAAAAAGTCGGGGCCGCGAAGATGCTCGTCGCGGCTTGTATCATTGGAGTCGATACTCGAAGCATCGATAACAATTTGAAACTGCCCGCCGGCGGGGTTTGCATCATCCCAGACAAAGGCTCCACTGACTTTGCTAAATCGACCATACGTAAAGCTGTACCCCAGGTGGTTGATTCCAAAGATAATTGAAGTGTGCGAAGGATCGAGCGTGTAGTTTGCTGCTTGCACGGAATTGCCATGAAGTGTCACGCAGAGGGTGGCTGCAACAGCGACCGCTTTGAGTGTATTGACCATGATTTAGATTCCTTTTCTAAAGGTATTGATTGCAAAGTATCCAAATGTTTTCCTACCTTAATGGTAGGGAACCCGTCAGCCTACCGTGCCGAAAGATTGCTGGTCAGTGAAGTGCCTTACCTTTTGTGCTCCATGATCGGGTTCAACTTCTACCATTTGATGGTTTCCATGGGTGCTTTGGAGAAGATTTTCTCGGAAAAGGAGCTAGAAACGGCAATTTAGGGCACACCCTAGTGCTACAGCGCAGGGTTAGGGCCATTTACATCGTATCAGGTTTTTGAGAACGATGCCGATTTCCCGTAGTTTTTTGAGTTTTCGCTTCCGATGGAACCTTCGGGCGGTGGCGTTACGTTGTTGCCAGTGCTGGATCGTGTTGA
>JAJDEF010000003.1 GCA_029259945.1 Planctomycetota bacterium | reverse complement strand
TGTGCAGGTTTCTCGGACGCTGTTGGGCGTGTTGAGATGATACGCGGCGGTTTCCGGCGTCGGAGAAGCGCCAAGGCACGAAATCGCGGGATAGCGATCGCGGTTATGGGGATTTGAGCGTGGCGTCGATGTTGGTTTTGGCGGCCGGGGATTGTGACAGCGGGTCGTCATTAGCGCTCGGGAGACCGTCGAGCACGGTGGATCGTAGCCGACGGGGACGTGCGCGTGGCGCTGACGGGCAAAGGTCGTGCAGATTTCGATGTTGCGGGCGCGCGGCGCCGTTGACCGAAGGTCGTCGGGAACGATGTGTTGGGTTCTGGCTCGTCGCGTGGCCGGTCATGAACTGTCGATGGCCTCTGGTGGCGGACGGTACTTCGGCCGGCATCCGGGCTCGAAGACCTCGACGACGACCATGGGACCGCCGCACCGGGGGCAGGGCCGGACGCCTTTCTGCTGTTCTTCAGTGGCTTCGGAAGGCTCGTCAGTGCTGGCTGTCGGCGGCGCACCGAGCAGTTCACGAGCCCGCTGGATGTTGGCGGCACGATTGCCGTTGGCGAACAACCCGTAATGCCGGATGCGATGGAATCCCTTGGGCAGCACATGCATGAGGAAACGCCGGATAAACTCGTGCGCCTGGAGGGTCATGGTGCCGTAGCGCTCTGCGCCGTCTCGGCGGTAGTTCTTGCAGGAGAAGGTGACGGCGCCGTTCTCGATGCGGCGGATGCGGCTGTTGGAGATGGCGACGCGGTGGGTATAGCGGGCAAGGTAGGCGAGCACGGCCTCCGGGCCGCCGAAGGGGGGCTTGGCGTAGACGACCCAGTCGCTATCGCGCAGGGGTGCCAGGAAGGACTGGAAGGCGGTCGGGCCGGCGAGGCCCGCATGTGTGCCGAAGAATGTCAGGCGGCCCTCCTGATGGGCGGCGCTCAGCTTCTCGATGAAGAGCCGCTGGAACAGGCTCGAAAGGACGCGGACGGGCAGGAAGAAGTCAGGCCGAGACCTGATCCATCGACGTCCCTCTTGGGACAGGCCACCGCCGGGGACGATCATGTGGATGTGCGGGTGATGGGTCATCGCCGAGCCCCATGTGTGGAGCACGGAGATGAAGCCGATCTTGGCGCCGAGATGTCTGGGATCGGCGGCGATGGTGATCATGGTCTCGGCGCTCGCCTTGAACAGGATGTCGTAGATGACACCCTTGTTCTGATAGGCGATGTCGGCGATCGCCTTGGGCAGGGTGAAGACGATGTGGAAGTAGCCGACGGGGAGCAGTTCGGCCTCTCGTTCGGCAAGCCAGTCCCTGGCGGCGGCGCCCTGGCATTTAGGGCAATGGCGGTTGCGGCACGAGTTGTAGGCGATGTGGCCGTGGCCGCAGTCCTCGCAGGCGAGCACGTGGCCGCCGAGGGCGGCGGTGCGGCAGCGCTCGATGGCGCTCATCACCTTCAACTGCTGCAGGCTGAGGTGTCTGGCGTTGGCTTGGCGGAAGGCGGGGCCGAAGTCGCGGAAGATATTCTGGACTTCGAGTTCGTGCCCCGCCCGGGGCCCGACGGTCAAGCCGGCGGCTCGCCCTTCTTCGGCTTCTTCTTCGCGCGCCCGGTCTTGCTCAGGGGATCGAGCGGGCTCTCGATGGCCGCAATGGTGCCGGTGGCGACCCGGGTGTAGCGCGCCGTGGTGTCGAGCTTCTCGTGGCCGAGAAGCGCCTGGATGTGGCGGATGTCGGTGCCGCGTTCCAGGAGATGGGTGGCGAAGCTGTGGCGCAGGCAGTGCGGCGTGACGTGCTTGGTGATGCCGGCGGCCTCGACCGTCTCGTGGAACAGACGCGAGACCTGGCGGGTCGTGGTGTGCCGCCCCGCAATGCGGCCCGGAAAGAGCCAGCGATCGGTTGGCGGCACGCCCGCGTCATGGCGGGTCGGACGCGCCCGCCACCATTGCCGCAGCAGCGCCAGCATGTCGTCGGACAGCATGACGTGGCGGTCCTTGCGGCCCTTCGACTGGACGATGCGGATGATGCCTTGTGCGCCGTCGATATGGCCGGCCTTGAGGCGCACGACCTCGCCGATCCTGAGGCCGCAACCATAGGACAACGAGAGCAGCACCCGGGTCTTCAAGCTGCCCGCCATGGCCAGGAGACGCTCGATCTCGCGCGGGCTCATCACCTGCGGCAGCCGTTGCGGCTGACGGACATGGTAGATCTCGTTCGCCAGATCCAGGCGTCGCAGGGTCACACGGAACAGAAAGCGCAGACCGGTCATGGTCCGGTTGCGGTTCGAGTGGCTCATGCCGCTCTGTGCCAGGTGCAGCTGGAAGCGGCGCACGTCTTCCGTCGTGGCGCTTTCCGGCGAGCGGCCGAGGAAGGCCGCAAAACGCCGGCAGCTGCGGATGTAGTTCTTCTGCGTTGCGGTCGAGAGTTTGCGCCCGGTCATGTCCTCGATCATGCGCTGGCGCAACGGGCTGATGGTCATCGTCATGGCAACGTTCCCTCTTCATCAAAGTCTTCGAGACCTCGATGATCGGAAAATTTGCCCCACGATGTTATCGGTGAAATCCGCGCCGGCCGTGGCTCACGAAACAACCGGCCTAAAAATCAATATCGCGTAGCGATTTAGTGC
>JAJDEF010000020.1 GCA_029259945.1 Planctomycetota bacterium | reverse complement strand
CTGTGATGCAACCCAACGATGAAACGGGCGTCACGGGCAATTGTAGTACGAGAATCCGAAGAAATGTAGTACGAGGCATCAAAAAAGCCCTTGTCCCCGTAGCTCAACTGGATAGAGCGTCGGCCTCCGAAGCCGAAGGTTACAGGTTCGAATCCTGTCGGGGATACTCTTGCAGCGCGTCTCAAATCGGTTTGGTTCTGCTGGCTTTTTGGCCGCGGGATACCTCCAAGTGGGTTCATAGCAGCGTAATAAAACATCGTCACGATTCCGCCTGTTTCTCTTCGGCATTCATTTCTGCGGCCACGTCGGGAATGTTGGTAAACGCGATTCTCATGGGGGCCGCGTCGCGGGCTTCGTGCATCGAGGCGAAGTAAACCGAGTTGGCACCAAAATGCTCGTTCACGGCGTCCATGGTTTGGGCGGCGATCAAGGCGTGGCGTTCTTCGAAAAATAGCGAGGGGGTGGTGCTACTCCCAGGTGTCAAATCGATCAAAGTAATTGCGGGGTGCAAGGGGCGCCCCCCGCGTGGGCGACTTCGCCAGGCTTTTTCAAACGCTTTTAACATCGACGGAGTATCTTGGCAGCGGCCGAGATACATCACCCGTTTCCACTTCGGCCAATCGTTGCAGTAGGTCAGTTTGACGACCAGGCGGGCGGCCCAATAATCGATCCGGCGCAGCCTCATTCCTGCTTTATGCAGCAAACGGATAAACACGGCACGGGTCGCTTCGTCGTTGCGGAGTTTGGGGGGCAAAACGTGCGAATGTCCCAGTGTGCGTCGCCGCGTAGGTTTTTCTTGACACTCTTCGCCGCGTAAACGATACCACCATTGCTCGCCGATGATACTCTGCCAAGCATCGACCAGTTGGCGCTTCGAAAGCGCACACAACTGCCGTGTGGTGCGAATTCCCTTATTTTCTAAGCGGCGTCGCATGTTACGACCGATGCCAGGAAAATCAGAGAGCTCGAGCGGATATAAACGTTGTGGCAACTCTTCGCGGGTGATGACAAAAAGCCCGTCAGGTTTTTGCATGTTGCTGGCAACTTTTGCCAGAAACCGGTTCGGTGCTAACCCAACCGAACATCGCAAGGCGGTTCCCACCTGATCGTAGATCGCTTGTTTGACTTTTTGGGCAAGTAGAACCGCTTGCCCCGTTTCTCGATGCTGGGGCGATAAGCGGCAAACCATTTCGTCGATCGAGCAAACCTGTTCGACAGGCAACACCGTCTCGACAGCGGCGATAATCTGCTGGTGAATGCAGGCATAGTTTTCGTGCCGCCCGGCAATCACTTGCAATTGAGGGCAGCGTCTGCGCGCTTCGCCTACGTTGGTTCCCGTTTTAATGCCGTAGGAACGGGCTTCGTAGCTGACTGCGATACAGCAAGTGCGATCGGTCATGGTTGGCACGACCGCCACGGGGCGACCTCGCAGCGCCGGCTGCATCTGCTGCTCCGCCGAGGCGAAGAAGGCATTCATGTCCAGGAATAGCCAGTCGACAAATAGCATACATATGTACACTATATCGAGGCCTGCCTTTTTGCAAGCCCGTTTCATTCGCGAGAGAAAAAAGCGGGAAGGTCAATCTACTTCAGCTAAACATTGTTCTTTACCGCACCAAACGCCGCGAAGCAGGAGTTCTTGTGCAGTAATTCGACGTGGGTAAAACCGACTTTTCGTAGCAGGTCGAGCTGATAGGTGACAGGCCGAGGCGAATCTTCTTTGTCGATGTAAGCAAAGACTTTTTCTTTGTACTCCTCGCCACCTAGTTGAGTGAGATAGTCGCCGTATCGCATCCACATCATTGCCTGGACGGCGTCGGTCTCGTGTGAGATCATGTCGGTAATCCAAACGCTTCCGTTGGGCGCAAGAAGAGAATAAATTTTCTCGAATGCTGAAAGCCAATCGGCATCGTCGCGAAGATGGTGGAGAACTGCGGCTGCGAGAATCACGTCATATGAGCTTGGCTCAAGATCGACGGTTTGAAAATCGGCGGCAACCGTGTGGATCTCACCGTCGTTTATCTTTGCGAGTCGTTCGGCCGCTCGGGTCAACATGGGCAGGCTGAGGTCGAGTAAATCGGCTGAGAAATCCTTGCCTAGCTCCTGCCGTAGTTTTAATGTGTTATTGCCGGCCCCGCATCCAATATCAAGAACACAAGTGATCGAAGGCGTCGAGCGAATAGCAGCATGGCTAATAAGTTCCATGACCAGCGGTGCGTCAATCGTAGCCGTCTGACCGGTTTCCAGTTGCGAAAACCGCTCGACATCGTCGTTAAACCGCGAGCGAATTTCGTCGAGAGTCGATTTTTGATGGAGTGGAGTAGGCACGCGATATTACGGGTTAAATTCACCACAGAGGAAGCAGAGGGTCGCAGAGGTTTTCTTTAGAATTTAGCTCAGATGGCTGGGCAGTTGCAAAAATCTACTCCTCCAGTAGCTGTACTTCACCGGTTTTGAGTGAGTAGATGGCTCCCACGATCTTTAAGCGATCTTCCTGGTGAGCTCGGTGCAGGTCTGGGATTAGTAAGAGTTGCCGTATTGCCTCGCGGACGTTTTCTTCGATGCCCTGGGTGATCAGTTCTTTTTCAGGTTTGGTACGGTCGAGATTGCGTAGCGCAGGCTCGATGCGTGTCAGCAGCGAAGAGATTTCCTTGGGCTCTTGCTCAGTCTGGTCTTTGGCGACAAAGGCGTGGTAGGCTGCCGTCACTGCGCCACAATTCTCGTGTCCCATGACCACCAACAACTTGGTGTTCAGGTGATCTACCGCATATTCAATGCTGCCAGCCACCACCTCGTCGACGACATTCCCCGCGACGCGGATGACAAACAAATCACCGATGCCTTGGTCGAAGATCAGCACGGGGGTCACCCGCGAATCGCTGCAAGCGATTACCGTGGCAAAGGGGTGCTGTTCGTTGAGGAGTGCGGAACGGTAGTCAGCCGACTCGTGAGGATGCATCGAACGCCCCTCGACAAAACGCTTGTTGCCCTCCTGCAAAGCTTGCAAAGCGTCCTTGGCGGTCGCGGGCGACTCTGCTTTGGAGGTACTCGAAGATGTGTGAGGGATTTTGGCGGATTCCATGGCAGAGATGTCCGTACTTGAGGGAGCGTTGTTTTCCTGATCGACAGAGCCATTCGGTTCGTGTTCACAGCCAAGGGCAAAAAAGGCTGATGCCACGACCGCAATCATCAACTTACTTTTCACGTCGAATGCGTCCTTCTTGCAGCCCTTGAAATATTCATTATTCAAGGAGTAGATCCCCCTTAGCGATCGATTTCGCCCATGACCACGTCGAGCGAGCCGACCACGGCTGGCACGTCGGCGATCAGGGCACCGGCGCAAAGAGGTGCGGTCACCATCAGATTGCAGAACGAGCTACTGCGTGCACGTGCTCGCCAAGGAATCGCGTTGCCATCGCTAACCAAATAGAAGCCCATCTGCCCGCGTGGCGCCTCGGTTTCGAGATAAACCTCGCCCTTGGGTAGTTTTTGGTTGAGTTTCATGGGCTCGCCATAGCTCCCGCTGGTGGTGCGGTAATGATCGATGCCCTGACGCACTAAGTCGATCGATTGCATTACTTCCAACATACGGACGTAAAAGCGATGCCAACAATCGCCTAGCACCGCTTCTTTCGGAATAGGCGGATACTTATGGTCGTTGGGATAGTGACCAGCTTTTTCTGCGATGACTTCGAAAGCATAGCCTTCGTACATCGCCGTGTAGATCTCTTCGCCATCCCGTCGGAGGTCATGGTCGACGCCACTTCCGCGGAGTACGGGTCCGCTGGTTCCGTAGTCAATCGCCATCTCCGCCGACATCACCCCGATGCCAGCCGTTCGTTTGATAAAGATGGCATTACTCGTCAGCAGCGTGTGATACTCTTGGATAATGGGCAGCAGTTGATCGAGGAATTTCTCGCACGTATCCAACCACCCGGCGGGTAAGTCGGCCGTTGCCCCTCCGACCGTGATATAGCTATAGGTCAGTCGTGCCCCGCAAACTTCCTCGAACATGTCGAGAATTTTTTCTCGCTCGCGAAAAGCATAGAGGAACGGGCTGAACGTGCCCAAGTCTAAGCCATAGGTGCCCATGGCTACCAAATGGCTGGCGATGCGGCCCAACTCGCTGATGATGACTCGCAGGTGTCGACCACGGGCGGGCGGCTCATACTTGAGCAGCTTCTCGACGGTCAGTGCCCAGCCCAGATTCATATTCATGCCGGCCAAATAATCCATCCGGTCGGTATACGGAATCCACTGACGGGGAGTTAAATTCTCGCCAATTTTCTCGGCGCTACGGTGTAAGTATCCGATGTGGGGAGTGACTTCAGAAACGATTTCGCCGTCAGTCCGTAGCACCAGCCTTAGCACCCCGTGGGTACTTGGGTGCTGAGGGCCCATGTTGATCAGCATTTCGTCCGTACGGACATCAATTTCAATGACGCGCGGGTCGTCGACAGTCGTGCTCATGCTTTTTCTTATCTTCCTCGAATGCCGTGATACTCAAGTGGCATTTCATAATCTTTTCGCAACGGATGTCCGACCCAATCTTCGGGGCAAAGAATTCGCTTCATGTTGGGGTGACCGGTGAATCGGATTCCCAGCAAGTCGTACACTTCGCGTTCATGCCAATCGGCGGTGCTCCAAATCTTGGCCACCGACGCCAACTCGGGCAACGTGCCTGCCTCGTCGTTTTGCCATCTGGGCAGCATGACTTTCAACACCAAACTGTGTTTATGCTGCATGCTAAAGAGGTGATAAACCACCTCGATATGGGGCTCCCAATCGGCTTTGGCGGCCTTCTTTTTGTCTGTGTGCAAATAGTCAACCGCCGTGACGCTGTTGAGATAGTCGAAAGCCAAACTGGGCTCGTCGCGCAGGTGGGCGCAAACCTCAAGGATTCCCTCGGGCGAAACTTCGATCCAGGGGTCGATGTTTTCTAGATTGGCGCCTGTGACCAGGTCGCCAAACTTTTGCTTCAATTGATCGACGAAAGTTTGTCCGCTCATAACAGATATTGGTTCTCGAAGCAGGGAAAAGTGAAAAACTTACGCAGACAAAATAGAACCGGCAGGTGGAGACGATTCTGTACGCAAAGGCGGTGCGCGCTCAACGACTTCGCCCCGCTGGCTGCTGACCGTGCGCACCCAGTCGAGATCGCCCCGACGCCACACATAAGCAAAGCCAACCAGGAGCACAGCAAAGAAGACCGAGATGTCGGCAAACGAGGTCAGCGCGATCTTTTGTGCCGTCTCTTGAATTGCTGTGGGATCTCCGACCAACTGCTCGGCCGGATTCGCAACGCCTAACTCTTGTAAACGGGTCGTGGCCGCGGCGGAAAGCACCGGGGGGCCGACCGCATCGTCTGCCAATTGAGTGACCACAGGCATGTTCGGCGACGCCAGTTGAACCGACTTACCAAACACGGTCGCCCAGGGAAAGAAAAACGCGATTTCGACGTCAAAGATAATGAACAGCAAAGCAACGACGTAAAATCGCAAGTCGAATTGCACAAAGCTGGAACCGATTGCCGGTTCACCACATTCGTACACTTCTAATTTCTCTTCGCTGGGTAGATTGGGCCTCACCAATCTGCCTACCACCAAATTGACAAATAAGAACAAGGCAGCCACGGCGGCAAATAATGCCAAGTAAGCCACAATTGCAATAGGCGTCGCCATAGGAAAAGGCCTTGTGAATTTCTAGATCGTTAATTGCGTGACTGAAAAAATATACGTTGGGGCCCTATGCGTTCGGACCACCGTGGACGGGCTCGGTAATCACCTTCGATTGGGCCACCGCAGTTGGGTTCAAGGTGGCTCGTCCCCATGCGACATCCAGCGGCAAGCGAGAGTAGTCGACGATGCAACCATCTCGGCTGTAACAACTCAGGTCGTGCGTGGCCCCCATGAAGATACAGTCGACGGGACAGGGCTCGACGCACAAAGCACAAAACATGCACTTGCTGTAATCAATCGCATAGCCCGTGATCTTAAAACCCTTGCTACCTTCAACACGCTCTTTGCCAATGTAGATGCAATCCACAGGGCAAGCTTTGGCACATTGATCGCAAGAGATACAGGTCGTGAGATCAAAACGATGAAACCCTCGATACCTTGCCGAAACGGGCACCGGCAACTCGGGGTACTCGAAATGTTCGGTAAAAGTTTTCCGTTCTGGCCGATAGGTCTTAAACCATGTACGCAACGTCACCCACAACCCGCTGAGAACGGTGTACACCGCTTCAACGACGTTTCCCAGCCATGGAAAGACTCGCTTGAGCCATCGGATCATATTACGGTCCGGTCCTTATCTTTCGACCCAATAAATCCACGGTCGATGGTGTTCAAAGCAAACAGATCTTCTCGGCACAAGCACCCCGCCCTGCAGGGAGGCTCTTCGCCGCAAAGATGATAGCAGTCCAAACCGTGGATTATAGGATGACTAGGACAGGCCGCAACCGCCGTTATGCCTTTAGCTTGCGAACATTTTTTCTCGTGCCCCTACGACCCAATCGCCTTTGCTGCCATCGAACAATTGCCATCTGCCGCAGGGTGATTTTGAGTCTGGATGTTTAGGACTTGAATCCACAAAAAGTCGCCTAGGGGGATAAACGTACGAAAGGCTTTCTCAATTGCTCTGTCTAACTCTAAAGGGACTGATATTCTCACAGTCGGCAAGTGGACATTCTGCCCCCTTAGGTCGAAGAGTGACCTCAAAAATCCCCTCTGATGAGGAAAAATCCTTACAACTCACCCCAAATTACCAAATTATTTGCAACCGACCGTTCAGAGTACTCCAAGGGATCTAGACCCTCTGAGTAGTCCTATCAAATGGCAACCTAACCTGTTACACAATAAAGAATTACAGCGAGTAAGGATGGTATGAAATCGTCTTTTTTCGACTTGTAAAGAAGGGCAGGATGGCGACACCAGAATAAATATCATGCCGATCGTGACGACTTTGGAGAAAAAATCGAGTTCGAGACGCAATCGGCTTCCTTGACTATGCCCGTACACCACGTAGAGTGAACTGAAGGGCATCGCGTGATGCTCTACCTGCTGACCCTATCTGGTTGTGTCAAAACAGCTTAGAGGGGCTACGGCAGGGCTTAGGTTTGGAGGCCGGCACCGGTTAAGGGGAGTGACTGGCCAATGTGTGCGAAGGAATCAATCCATGCTGGTTCTATCCCGAAAGAAAAACGAAAGTATTATCATCAACGATGACATCACGATCGTCGTCGTTGAGATACGTGGTGACAAAGTACGGCTCGGCATCGAAGCACCCAAAGAGATCCCAGTCCACCGCAACGAGGTCTACGAGGCGATTCAGCGAAGTCAGCAGGCCGCCAGCGAGCAGCCCTGTGAGCCCGATGCAAGTAGCCCGGCTGAGTGATTGCTGAGATCTTCTAGTCACCGTTTTTCGTTTCTTGCTGCGCCCCCACTTCTTCTGCATTAACAACAGCCCACAGGCCATGCTGTGGGCCTAGCGATCCTCCTTGGCTGCTGTCTCCTGTGTCTGCGTCTAGCGATCATCTTCGCAGATCTCCCTGATGGTTCGTCGTCTTGCCTCGTCGCGAGCAGACGAAGCGAACTCATTGAGAGTGGCTAGCCTCGTCGTTTTACCGTCTATTTGCAAGTTACCACTTGACGTTTGTCGCTGGTTGTCGTAACCCTATAGGCCCAGCAAACGGTTCTGTCAGTCGACAACCGATTGCTCCCGGCTGCTTCACAGATTTTTCGGTAAGCAGATTCTCGGGGGCCCCTTCGTCTAGCGGTCTAGGACTCCGGCCTTTCACGCCGGCAACACGGGTTCGAGTCCCGTAGGGGTCACTCTTTTTTGCATGGCTGGGTACGCTCAACCTGACTTACTGGCCACAGGTCAGTATCTATGCACTCCAGCATGAACAGGAGTGGGCACTTGCAAGCCCGCGTCGTTGGCTACAATACCGGTGTGACGAAGTCATCGGAGGCATAGTCGAGAAAGTTCGTACAGGATTAGTGATGCCTCTTGCGGCTACGCCGCAGCCAACTCCTCCGCCTTTACCTTCGTAAATCTTAAGCTGGTCCTGCGGATAAGTTGCGGGGCGTATATCAGAGTGATACCTAAGCTTTTGCTTCTTCCGCCACGAGCTCTTTGAGCGTGTCGAGGTGTCCCTTGGCCATGCCCAACGCTTCTTCGGCGAGCGATTTTGCGGCGGGAGCCATTTGTAGTTGCTCGACTAAGTTGCCGATTTCTTCGATGTCTTGGCGTAGGTAGCCAATCGCCGAGTTCACCAGAAATCCAATCTCTAGGTCGTGGAGATCGGTGTACTCCATCGGGAATTCGCCCGTGCGAAGTGGCCAATGCGAATCGATTAGCATCTGGCTAATGCGATCGGACAGGCCGTTTTGGTCAGTGACTACCGAGTGAATCGCTTCCACCAAGTTCTCTCGCCCTGGCGTCACATAGGGCTTTGAGTATTGCAGATACTGAGCAAACGATCGGCTTTCGATCGCCAATAAGCGGTTCAATAACACTGCGGTTGCGGGTTGACTCATGCCGAAAAACTTTGTGGGTTAAAAGTAGAATGGACAAGTTTTCAAAAGAGGTGCATGGTCGCTTGCTCGGCCCACTGTGCCACTTTGTCAGGCAGGATGCCGAATATAATGACAGGAAGACTCACCACCAATATGTAGGCTGCGGGAAGGAAACCGAGCGAAATGGGGCCGCGCGTATCAGGCTCTGGATCGATGCAGATCACTTTGACGACTCGTAAATAGTAGACCAGCGAAATGGCGGTATTCAAACCAGCGATGACCAGTACGGTGATCATCAGCGGACCGCCTGCTTCGTAAAGCGATTGGAGAACACGCAGTTTTGGCCAGAAACCAGCTAAGGGAGGCAGGCCAATGAGGCTGACCAGAATGGCGGTCATCATCACGGCAGTCATCGGGCAACTTCGGATGAGGCCTGCATAATCTTCGATTTCTTCGCTTTGCATTTCGTTACGAAGGAATGCGACAACAGCAAAGGCACCCAAATTCATGAAGAGGTAGATGGTGATATAGATGAGAAGCGCGGCGATAGCGGCTTGCGATTGACTTGGGTCGCGGCCTAAGAGCGCCACGGCCGCTGCCACAGCCATCATCATGAATCCTGCGTGGGCGATGGTTGAGTAGGCAAACATGCGTTTGATGTTGGTTTGTCCGTAGGCGGCAAGGTTGCCAAACGTGCAACTGACGATTGCCATCAGGGCGACTAATACGACAAAGAAATTTCGCACAGGAGAAAGTGGCTGATCCGCCGTACTCTCATTCACGATACCCTCGGCCTTAAGGGCGGCAAAGGTAGTTGGGGGTTGCGCGGTCGTCGACACTTGGGCTATCGCTGCCGGTGGTTGATTCGTGGCGAGTGTTGCGTGGGGTGTCTCGTGTACAAATCCCAGCCCGAAGCCGATCCGAACGAGCAACGTAAGTGCTGCTGCTTTTGACGCAACGGAAAGAAAAGCGTTGACTTCGGCAGGGGCCCCTTCGAACACATCAGGGCACCAAAAATGGAAGGGCACCGCAGAAAGTTTGAATGCGAGGCCAACTCCCAACATCAAGCCACCCAGGGCTAAGACCATTACCGTGGATGAATCTCCGCCCGGTGCGAGCATGGATGAAATATCAAGAGCTGCGAGTTCGTGGGCGATGGTTGGCAGGTGGGCTGAGCCTACCACGCCAGCCAATAGGCTAATTCCGTAGAGCATGACTCCTGCGGTGCCCGCCCCGTAGATGGCGTACTTGAGGGCGGCTTCGCTGCTGCGTCGTCGTCCTTTGACGATGCCAGCCAACACATAAGACGGCACACTTGCCATCTCGATTCCAAGAAAGATCGTGAGCAGATGATTCGCCGAGGCCATGATGCACATGCCTAAAGTGGCACCGAGCACGAGGGTATAAAAATCTTGGCCATTTTCGCGGTCTGCGATGCCTGTCAGTTGCGTGAGCACGACAAATAGCACGGCAAACGCAAGCAAGAATATCCGCACGTAGGCCGAAAGCGTGTCATGAACCAGCATGCCGGTGAATATTTCTTGGGGCGAAATCGCAGCCCAAGAGGCAAGGCCCTCTGCGGGCAAGGCCAACCATAGCGCCACGACCGAGCCAGCGAATGCCAGCAAGAAGGGCGGGAGGAGTCGATCACACCGAAAAACACGCACGAGCAGCATGAGCACAATGGTGCCACACAGGGCTAGCTCTGGCCGGAAAAGCGGCAGGCTGGTTTCGAGCGTATCGCTCAGCAGCGAATCGACGAGGGTGTGTAAATTCACCGTAACTAATCTCAATTCAAAATGCGTGGTCAATTGACTTGAAAGGTTTTACAGCTTCGCTTATTGCTGGCGAGCTGCCATCTGTCCATCTTCTCCGCCAAGTGGGTTGGAGGCCGTCTCGCGTTCGTCGTAGGCTTGGGTCCAGGCAGCCAATTGATCGACCTGTCGATCGACCGACGGTTGCATGTATTGCAGCAGACCGTTCGGATAAATGCCGAAGACGATCGCTCCGACCATCAGTGGAACGGCGATTGCTAACTCGCGTAATGTAATTGGTTTGAGGGCATCGGCGTTGGGGCCTTTATATTCGGGTCCTAGGTAAACTCGTTGGATGGCCCACAGGATGTAACCAGCGGTTAAGATCACCACCGACGCGGAGATAATCGCCAAGAGATAGCTGTACTTCCAAACCGAAAGAACCACGAAAACTTCGCCGATAAAACCACAAAGGCCGGGGAGCCCAAGGCCGGCGAAAAAGATGCCGACCGCGAAGCCGCTATAGATGGGCATTTTGGCGAACAAGCCGCCGAACATATTCAAATCGCGATGATGCACACGGTCGTAAATTACGCCGACCATAAAGAACATGCCGGCCGAGCTAATGCCGTGGCCAATCATTTGATACATGGCGCCGTTGACACCCATCTTCCAGTAGTCGGCGTTGTAGCCGGTATCAGCCATCGCACTCCAAACGCCAAAGCCTAAGACCACGTAGCCCATGTGGCTTACCGAACTGTAGGCAACCATTCGCTTGAAGTCGGTTTGAGCCAACGCGGCAAACGCACCATACACCATGCTGACTACGCCAATGGTGCAAACAAAGTAGGCCAGATCGTAGCCCGCCTGTGGGCAGATGGGGTAACAGATGCGGATGATGCCGTAGCCACCCATTTTTAGCAGGATGCCGGCCAGGATCATTGAAATTGGAGTAGGAGCTTCGACGTGGGCATCGGGCAACCACGTGTGAAGCGGGACGCTGGGCACCTTAATGACAAAGCCGATGAAGAGGAGAATGAAGGCCCACCATTGCAAGCTTTTTCCTAAAAAGGCTTCGCCTTCGAATAGGTCGGTGTGTTGCCCCATTTGTTGTAGGGCCAGGATATTAAAGGTGTGAAGCTGTCTGCGCTGTGCCGGGTCGGACTCAGCTGTGATATCGGCAAATCGCTGGGCGAGAGGTTCTTCGCTGTTTACCCATTGTTGGAAGGCAGCTTCTGGGGCGGTTTCTGCAGAGACCGTCACCACCCCCGCGTCGACCAGCTGCTGAGCGTCCAGTCGTGTCAGGTCGCTGTTGAAGTAAAGCATCAAGATCGCGATCAACATCAACACACTGCCTACCAGTGTGTAGAGAAAGAACTTGATCGCGGCATACTCGCGGCGGGGGCCTCCCCAGATGCCGATGAGAAAATACATCGGCAGCAACATGACTTCCCAAAATACGTAGAACAGAAAGAAGTCGAGCGCCATGAACACGCCCAGCATGCCGGTTTCTAGCAGCAAGAACAAAATACAGTAGGCTCGCACGTGTTTGTTGATGGGCCAACTCGCGCCCATGGCCAACACGCTAAGGAAAGCGGTCAGCACGATTAATGGGAAACTGATGCCGTCGAGGGCCATGAAATACTGAATGCCGAAAGTGGGTATCCAGTCGACCTGAAACATGTTTTGCATTTCGGCAACGCCTACTTGGAAATCGATCCCTGCCCCTTGGCGAAATAAGCCCAGGGAAAGGATGAATACCAAGATGGTCACCGCCAATGTGATGCACTTAAAGGCATCGTCGGTGAGTCGAGGTAGGAGAGCCAATGCTAGTGCCGCCACGGCAGGCAAAAATACGAGCAAGCTCAGATAAATCGCAGGATCGCTGAGATTCATGATTACGCCGTTATCTTTCGCAGAGTTAAATTTAGGTTCGTTGAACTGAGGTTATTTTGCCCAAAGGCTTATATGGTTCGTTGCACAAACGATATTGCGACAAATAACACGACCGTGCCGATCACAATAAACATGATGTACTGACGTAAGTTGCCGGTTTGGATTTTTCGCAGCCAGAGTCCCAAGTCCCAGGTGACTCCAGCCACACCGTTAGCCATTCCATCGACGACCGTTTGATCGAAGACGGCATAAACCACTTTCGAGCAGCCTTTGCAAACTGCGGCAGCCCCATGAAGGATGGAATCGATTACACCGAGATCAAACCGAGTAATAGTCCTTGCCACTATCATGCAAGGAGCGACAAAGATGATCTGATAGAGTTCGTCGAACCACCACTTATTCCAAAGCCAACTATGCAAGGGTTTGAAGCTTTGCTTGAGTTCTTGGGGGTCAAGCAATTTCCACAAGTAAATCGCGGTGGCTAGCAGCAAACCTGCCGCAGCTGTGCTAAAAGCTGCCCAGCCAGCCGCCCACTTAATTGCTGGGGCGTGGCTATCGTGTTCGTTGGGGATGACTAGTTCTGAGAGGATCTCTCCGTGGGATGTCGCTAGGGTTCCGACAGGACGGGCCTGCTCGAGCAATGCGCTCGTACTCAAATCGGTAAAGGGCAACTGCCAGCCAATGCCGAGGGCGAAGACTGCCAGGATGACCAACGGCATGGTCATCACGCGAGGTGATTCGTGGGCATGGTCGTAGCGATCCTGATTTCGCGGCTTGCCGGCAAAGGTCATGTACCAAAGTCGGAACATATAAAACGCGGTAATAAATGCCCCAACAATCGGCGCCCATTTGAGGACCGCATGGTGAGGATTGTTGCTGCCAAAGCTCCAGGCTTGCTCGATGATGGCATCTTTGGAGTAGTAGCCGCTAAAGCCAGGTCCGATGATCGGAATGCCCGCACCGATGATGGCTAAGCAGCCAACCAGCATGGTGTAGGCCGTGATTGGCATTTTCTTACGCAGGCCACCCATTTCGGTCATGTCGTTGGTGTGGACTCCGTGGATCACTGAGCCAGAGCACATGAACAACAGGCCCTTGAAGAAGGCGTGAGTGATGAGGTGGAACATACCGGCCACCCAGCCACCCAACCCAAGCGCAAGCATCATGTAGCCAAGTTGGCTAACAGTTGAATAGGCTAAAACTCGTTTGATGTCGGTTGCGGTGATGGCGATCGTCGCCGCGACGAATAGCGTAATACAGCCCACGTAGGCAATGACTAGTAGTGCCTCTGGCGAAAATGCGGGATAGAACCGCCCGACCAGATAAACACCTGCCGCCACCATCGTTGCGGAGTGCACCAAAGCCGATACGGGGGTTGGACCTTCCATTGCGTCTGGCAACCAGACATGGAGCGGGAACTGGGCACTCTTACCCACACAGCCACAGAAGATGCCGACGCCAGCGATCAAGAGCAGCCATTGCCCAGCGTGGCTTTGTTTGGGGGGTTCGTCAGCGGCTAGTTCGCAAGTTTGCGTTCGCACGCGTTCTTGCTCCTCAACCATGCTCGCTGTTGGCTGTAGGTGGTAATCGTTTTCTTCAGTTCGTAATTGGCTGAAAATACCTTGTTCGACGACGTGACCTTCGGCGTCTTTGAGATCGCCAAAGGCAAACGTACCGAGGCTCGACCAGAGAGCCATCATGCCAATCAACATGCCAAAGTCGCCGACTCGGTTGACGATAAACGCCTTGTTCGCTGCCGTCGAGGCACTGTGACGTTCGATGTAAAAACCGATCAAAAAGTAGGAGCAGATGCCTACCAGTTCCCAAAAGACGAAGACCATCGCCATGTTGCCAGAAATGACGACGCCAAACATGCTGAAGCAAAACAACGACAGGTACTGAAAAAATCGATAGAAACGCCCGGGGCGTTTTAGTTTTTCGCCGTCAGACATCGTGACTTCGGGATCGGTGAAGTCATGAAGCTCGTCGTGCATGTAGCCCAGGGCATAAAAGTGAACACAGGTGGCAATCAGCGAGACCATGCAGAACATCGCCACGGTGAGTGTGTCGATGTAGTAGCTGATGGTGAGCTTGAGGCTGCCAAACTGTCCTAAGGTATACCAATCGCCAAAATAGCTTACGGGTGGTGCGTTGTTGGCATGGTGTTCGCCATCGCTATGCTCGGCTGTCGCGTGGTGCCCATCAGCTTCGCCATGTTCGTGATCAGTTTGTAAAGCAACTGGTTGTGCTGAAATTGCTTCGACCGGATAAGCAGCTACATGCCCGTGGGCTTCTTCGGAAGGAACGTCTTCGCCGTGCTCTTCGGTGTGGTGAGCCGTACTGGGAAGCGGATGGTTCGGCAGCCAGACGCCGAACATTGCGGTAAAGCTAAGTGCTGCGGAGCAAAGCAATGCACCGGTTGCCAGATAGCCCGCAAACTTGCCGTGCGAGCCCATGTACTTTCCGAAAAACAAAATCAACACAAACGAGGCCAGTGGCAATAGCCAGGCTAGCATCAGCAGCGTCGACAGATTGGAAGCCGTAGTGTCCATCAGTACGTTGGGTTCATCCTAGGAGCTCGTCGGCGCGGTCGACGTCGATCGAGTCGTGGTTGTTGTAATAATTCAAGGCAATCGCCAACGCGACCGCCGCTTCAGCCGCGGCAAGCACGATGACAAACATGGAAATCAATTGGCCATCCAAGCCCAGCGAATTGGCATCATTTCGCAGAACATGGCTGCCGAATGCGATAAAGTTGAGATTGGCGCCATTCAGCACCAGTTCAATCCCCATCAGCACGCCCAGGGCATTGCGTTTTGTGGCCATGCAGAGCACGCCGCAGGTAAACAAAACCGCGCCGACCATGACGTAATGCGAAACCCCGACAGGTTCGCTAAGCAGGTGGGCTAATGGGAGGTGGATCATAATGACTGACGATTCGGTAAAACTTCTCGTAAAAACACTCGGTTTAGGTCGCGTTGGAACCCGTGCCGGCTAGCTCATCGCGACCTCGTTTTCGTTTGGCACGGGCAAGATACGCTGCCCCGACCAACACAACCAGCAAATGGACCGATACGATCTCGAAATGGAACAAATAGCCAGACATTCCTTTGCGGCGTGATTCGTCTTGCTCGTCAAGCTGATCGACGCGGACGCCTAGCAGACCCATGCCTAGTGGTGTCGCTGTTTTTTCGACTTTGGTTGCTTCGGCAGCGGCTCGATCCATTCCTTGCCAAGCAGGCACGGCCATAGCAGCTTGCAGAAGGATGCCTAAGAGCATTCCGCCCAGCAAAAGGGCAACGACCCACTCACCACTCGACGTTTTCATTTCAATAAAGCGTTCTTGCGAAGTGAGCATGACGCCAAAGATTAATAGCACCAAAGTGCCGCCGACATAGATCATCAGCTGCATGGCACCGACGAAATCGGCACCTGCCAAGAAGAATAATCCGGCCGTAGCAGCAAGCGCAAGCACGAGGTAGAACGCCATGCGCACGATATTTCTGGCAAGTAGAACCCCGACCGCGAACGAGCAGGAGATCAGGCTAAAGAGCCAGAAGAAAAATGTCGGCCAATAGATGCTTTCCATAGCTATCGCCTTCCTCCGACATTGTCTGAAGTGATTTGGTCTGATGCGATTTGGTCGCCAAGATTTTCTTCATCGCCCGAGGCTCGATCCCAGCCTTCGCTGATTTCCCATCCTTCGCTGATTTCATAGACAGCGTCAGGGAGATTCGTCAGGCCAAAAAAGTTTTTGTCTGGCAGGTTGTAGTGCCAAAAGGTCGCACCCAAAAACATTGCAGCGGCAATCGGCGTGCAGTATTTCAGGCAGGTGGTCATCACTTGATCGATACGCAAGCGAGGCAACGTCCAGCGAACCCAGATCATTAAACAGACGCCGACCACACCTTTGAACAACACATTGGCGAGCCCTAATGCTTGGGCCAACCCCCATCCCACGGACCCCGATTCGCCGCCTAATCCAAGGAGCGAAGTGATCGGCACAGGGCCGTGCCAACCGCCAAAGAACAAAATACTTGCCAGAATGCTTACCGAGAACATCGAACCATACTCGGCCATGAAGAAGAAGCTCCACCGTAGGCCGGAGTATTCGGTATGGAAACCGGCAACCAGCTCGCTTTCGGCCTCAGCCAAGTCAAACGGGGCACGGTTGACACTCGCCATTGCACACGTAAAGAAGACGCAGGTGGTGATGAAGGTAAACGGATCGTGAAATACAATCCAATTGGTAAACCAGCCAGCTTGTCGATCGCCAATGACGACCATATCCATCGAACCGGCAATCAGCACAGGCACCACGACACACATGCCAAGTGGCACTTCGTAAGTCACTACCTGAGCGGCTTCTCGCATGGCCCCAAACAGCGACCATTTCGAAGCCGAGGAATAACCGGCTAGGATCACTCCGAATACTTCCAGGCCAAGTACTGCGAGAACGAAAAATACGCCTGTATTGAGATGCTGAACGATCCAGGGATAGGCACCGCCGGCGAATGGAATCGCAATAAAGGCGGCAATCGAAGCGCAGAAGCTGATGTAGGGGGCGATTCGAAAAAGCATGCCATCGGCACCGGCAGGCATTAAGTCTTCTTTGGTCAACAGCTTCAAGCCATCAGCCAGGGTCTGCAGCCAGCCAAATTTACCGCCGACGCGCGTCGGGCCAAGTCGGTCTTGAATACGGCCTGAAATCTTCCGCTCAAGCCAAATAAAGACGAGCGCGCTGACGGCAACAAGATTTAAGATCAGCGCGACATGGATCAACCCGACGATGGCATATGCCAACCAAGGCCAGGGGCAGATATGAATATCGAATAGAGTTAATTCGAGTAGGAAATGGGCCACTTATGGTTCTTCCTCAAACCAACGGAGCCAATGCCATCAACGACTAGGCGTAAAGTCGGTTGGCACGAATCCCAAAACGTTCACAGGCCGGCAGTTAGCCAACACACATTGCACAACTAGGTGCCGACGAATCGACAATCTCCACCACGCTATCAACAAACGGCCAAGCAAACCTTTTGCAGGCTGTTCTAGGCTGCTAGCGAAGATTGTGAAATATGGCACAAGGCCCCCCGACTGTATACCCCCGCCGCTGAAAACATGATGAAAACAGTGCCTAGCGCAGCAACCGTAGGTACGATTATCGCTACAGCGGTCATCCTGTCTCAAGCTTTACCAAGCCGCAAAGCGCCCAGATCGCCATCGGGGGCGAGGCGATTTAGTTTTGCTCTACTGACGAAGCGACTACACCCCGTCCGGACGTCTAGTTCATAGGGCTGTCAGCCCCCCCACCGAAAGGGACTAAATCGCAGCCTAGATTCTGGTAGCTAGTGTGGAGGCAGGTTAGCATCGAGCATAGAGGTTAACCGATAGACTGGAGGATACTTGCCATGCTGCAGCACAGAAAAGGTTTCCTGTTCGCGTTCACCCTGGTCGAGCTGTTGGTTGTCATCGCCATCATCGGGGTGTTAGTTGCTCTACTGCTCCCTGCCGTTCAGGCCGCAAGAGAGGCCGCGCGCCGGTCAGAATGTATAAATAATCTGCGTCAGCTAGGGCTGGCAATGCTTAACTTTGAATCTGCCAACGGCGTGTTTCCGACCGCAGGTGGGCCGGTAGCTCTTTTCACCAACGCGAATGAACAAGCGAAAGCAAGTTATGGTATCGAGGGCGCTAGTTGGATGTATCAAATACTTCCCTATCTCGAGCAACAGAACCTACAGCAGTTACGTCACGAAAGCGGTGGATCCGTAGGTTTTGTCGATACGGGACTCTCCGAAACACCAGTTGCCGCTTTTAATTGCCCGACGCGTACCGGTCGTTTTGCGACTATTGGAACCGACGTTTATGCTCTTGGTGATTATGCAGGTGTCATGGGAAGTTGGAACGATGGTCGTTGGACCCAATTCGAATGGCAAGACACGATGCCACCAAAAGCGAGAGGAGATTTCACTGAAGACGAGGTGGTCTGGACCGGAATCCTTGTAAAAGGAGGGCAGGTTGCCAAAACCTTAAGTCCACCCAGAGTCTGGAAATTTGCGAGAGTAGGTTTCGCAGCCATTGAGGATGGTGCTTCCAACACAATTTTACTGGCAGAAAAAGCCGTCGAATCAAAATATTGGACGGTTTCTAGTGCGAATCCATGGCCCTATTGGGAGGTCTACGGTTATTACACGGGAGCAGATTGGCCCATCATGAGAATGTTTGGTGCCAAGATTCTAGGCGATGCTAGCCCACACCGCGAAGTCGTAATTTATGGGGACGATGATGTGCGTTCGCACCTTTCGCCTTATGCCAGGTCAAACGAATTTGGATTCGGGTCAGCTCATCCCGGCGTATTGAATGCTGTTTTTGGCGACGGATCGGTGCAAGTCATAGATAATTCGGCTGATCTTCTTCTCCTCGACCAACTTGGCAAGCGAGCCGACGGCTCCGTTGTGTCCTCTCAGGATTTGTAAAGCTAGTATTCGTCTCATACATCCATTCAGTTTTTCTACCTTGGCAAGTTGCCCAGTAAATGCGTTTCGGTGCAATATGAAAATAAAAAACACCTCACAAGGCTGTATAGTAAATTCATTGTTGATCCTGGCAGTCCTTGCCGGTTGCAGCAGTCGAACAGACGTTAACGAAGCGATTGCAAGGGTTAACTCAAATAACATTCAACGACTAGCCAATCTCTATTTCACTTATCAGATGAAAAATGATTGGCGTGGCCCAACTGATGAAGAAGAGTTCAAAGAGTTTATTCGCAGCTACAACCCAAGGAAACTGACGAGGATTGGCATCGATCCAAATGCGGTTGATGAGCTGTTCATCAACGAACGCGATGGACAACCCTTTAAGATTCGATACTCGGTGCGCGGGAGCGCAATGGGTAGTTCAGAGCCCGTTATTTTTGAAACGGTCGGAGTTTCTGAGAGCCGTATGGTCGGATTCTTGAATATGGTGCAGCGCGAAGTCGAGGAAGCAGAATACAACGACTTATGGGAAGGGAAGATTCAACCCGAACAAACCTCAGGAAACGCTGCCCGCGAGAGTTTGTGACATCTATTTTTCATGTTCTGTGATACTGAGAAGAGATAGTTCAGATAAGCTCAAAGAGATCGATGTAAGCCATTACTACCAAAAGCGGACGGGGAGGGATTCGAACCCCCGGTACCTTGCGGCACGACTAGCATCACACGGCATTGCCCACTTCAACGGCGTCCATGTTGTCACTCGTACCAGACACGAAGACTGGTAGCTGCGTCCTGCGGCGTTTAGAATATCCAACGGTGAGGGAGTTTGGTCGCATCCGCAGGTATAAATTGATTCTCGCGAGGAAACGCGTGAAACGTCATAATCTGAATGCAATGCTTCTAGGTGTTGCAGTATCTTTCTTCTGGTGGCTCGGCATCGCCCTGGGGGGACCAACGAATGCACCGGTTAACGTGGACTTTCTCTTGCGCGGTGGAACGATTCACCTTGGCGACGGCAACTCGGCAGAAGTTGGCGATGTTGCCATCGCCGGTGACCGCATTGTCGCTGTCGGTCATTTTAAGGTGGGAACGATTGGTAAGGAAATTGATTGTCGCGGACTCCATGTTTCTCCGGGCTTCATCGATCTGCATAACCATAGCGACCGCCAAGTATTACAAAAGAAAACACGAGCGGTAACCAATTATTTGACTCAAGGTTGCACGACGGTTGTGACGGGTAACTGTGGTTCGGGACCGGTGGACGTCGCAACCTACTACGACCAGATTGACCGGTTCGGTGTGGGTGTGAATGTTGCCCACTTATTGCCTCAAGGCAAGCTACGCCGCGAAGTGCTGGGCGACCAGCGACGCAAAGCCACCGCTGGCGAACTGGGGAGGATGACGCGGCTGACAACCCAAGCCATGAAGGACGGGGCTTGGGGCATGTCGACCGGCTTGATCTATCCGCCAGGTTCCTATGCCGATACCGACGAGCTTGTGGAGTTGTCCAAGGTCGTGAGCCGATATGGTGGTATTTATGCCAGTCACATTCGAAATGAAAATATTGAGTTGCTCTCGGCGGTGCAAGAGGCCATGGAAATCGGGCGACGAGCCAATCTGCCGGTTCATATTTCGCACTTTAAGTCGTCTGGGAAAGACTCTTGGGGATTGGTTCGCGCGGCCGCAGCCCTGATCGAAAAGCAGCGAGGTTTGGGTTATCAGATTACGGCCGATCAGTATCCCTACACCGCGTCGAGCACGACGCTCGACGCAACACTGATCCCAACCTGGGCATTTGCTGGCGGTCGCCAGCAAATGCTGTCACGACTGGACGACCAAGAACAAGGACCACGCATAAAATCGGCCATCGCGTCCAAACTTCGTATGTTCGACAACGGTACGCGGTTGCAGATCGCCAGTTACTCGCCGCGACCGGCATGGGTAGGCAAGCGCATCGCACAGATTGCGCAAAGCGAAAACATCCAGCCACTGGAGTTGGTTTTACGAATAGTGAGGGGCGGTAAAGCCTCGATCATCAATCACGGCATGAGTGAGGCAGACGTCCGGTTTGTCATGACACGCCCGTGGGTGGCAACGGCGTCGGACGGTCGAGCCTATGTGCCCGATTCAACGGTTCCTCACCCTCGCAACTATGGCACCTTTTCTCGCAAGGTAGGATTTTACGCAATTCGAGAGGAAGCCGTTCCGCTGGAGCAAGCCATTCGCAGCGCGACAGGCTTGCCCGCCGATATCCTTGGCATTAATGACCGGGGATACCTGCGACCCGGTTATTGGGCTGATATCATCGCTTGGGATCCGGAGCGCATTTTGGATACGGCGACATTCGACGACCCTCACAAGTATTCCCAGGGTATGGAATATGCCTTCATCAACGGACAGCTTGCGATTGCGGAAGGAACGCCTACTGGGGCGCTCCCCGGTCGTGCTCTACGACACCCTCCGGCCGATTTGCCCTCCGCGACTGATTCATCTGCCAATGCTCAAGATCCGCGGGTGGCCCCGGTTGGCGATAGCCTACCAGGGTCGCCGTAGTCGACAAGAGTCACCGGAGGGCAAGTCAGTTCCTTATTCAATCGTAACGTCTGATTCCTTCGTTACAGGGAGGCCTCTTGTGATTGCATCACACCGGTAGGCCTATCGGCCAACCGGTGCTACCCTACTTCGGAATTTACCGAGCGACAATGAATAGTATCGTGGCCCGTTTGGAACTTGAGATCGACGTAAGTCGTTACTACCAAAAGCGGACGGGGAGGGATTCGAACCCCCGGTACCTTGCGGCACGCCGGTTTTCAAGACCGGTGCATTCGACCACTCTGCCACCCGTCCGAGGTGTGAATGATGGGGTTGCGAGAGCACGTAGGCTATGCCAAACGGGTTCCGGGCCCTCATCATTAGGTACTTTGCGGTGATGTCTCTCGTTGACGCATCCTAAACATTTGGGTAGAAATAGGCTTTCGCGGAAGGCTTTATACATACCAGCCTGGTACGCGTTTTGGCAAGATAGGATCGATACAAGGAGTTTCTCCGTGGGTTGCAGTGAGCGTCAAAAAGAAATTCGCCGTCGTCGGAAGCGACGTGTCCAGTTAGGCCATCTTCGCGGCCGTCTGGCCAAGGCCACGCAATCAGAGAAAATGGAGATTGTCCGCAAGCTACGGGCGATGACTCCTGGGTCAGAAGTGCTGATCGCCTCTTGGAAACTCGACAAGGCTGACCGCTAGCGGAGACTAGTAGGCAGTTACAAGTTCCAGTTGTGCTAAGGCACTCCACCGAAGCTTTATTCGTCTGCATACTTTTCAAGAACTCGGACGATCGATTCCTTGCTAGCCAGAAAGGCGTCGAGCACCTGGGGATCGAAATGGGTCCCGCGGCCTTCTTCGAGGATGGCGTAGCATTTTTCGAGTGGGAAGGCTGGCTTATACGGTCGTTCGTTGTTTAAAGCGTCGAACACGTCTGCCACCGCTGTGATTCTACCTTCGATCGGAATGTCTTCTCCCGAAATACCTTGCGGGTAGCCGTTGCCGTCCCATTTTTCGTGGTGTGTCCATGCGACCGATGCGGCTAACTTGAGTAGCGGTGACGTCGCCGTGCCAAGGATGGACACTTGAGGCTCCGAAGGAGGTAAAGCTGCATGCGAATCTTTGGTGGTCGTAGGTTCGCAAATCGAGTGGCCAAAGTCACAGTGTTTCTTCATGAGGTCGAATTCTTGATTCGAGAGTTTGTCTGGCTTGAGCAAAATCGTGTCAGAAATGCCAATTTTACCTGCGTCATGTAAAATGGCGGCAAGTTCTAGCATCCGCGCTTTTTCATTGTCCATACCCAACCCGCGCGCGATGATTCCTACATACTGTCCGACTCGGATTACGTGATTGCCAGTGTCTTCGTCACGATGTTCTGCGGCACGGGCGAGGCAAAGGACGACTTCTTCACGCGACGCCTCGAGCTCGTGAGTGCGTTTACGTACCTGGCGTTCGAGCGAGTCCTGGTATCGCTTCGCCATTAGTGCATTACGGACTCGTGGGATCAGGTCGTCGGCATCTACCGGCTTCGTAAGAAAATCGGTCGCGCCGGCCTCCAACGCTTGTCGCTTTAATTCATGGTTGTCACTGGCCGTTAGGATGAGTACCGGAAGGTGGGCGAATCGTTGGTCTGTACGTATGGCTCGTAGAATATCGATTCCACTAATAGCTGGCATCATGAGGTCGAGAAGAAGCACATCAGGTTCTTCGCGATAGATCGTTGAAATCGCCTGTGTCGGGTCGTCGAGTTTGACGAACTGCTCGTATCCCTCACTCGCGAGGTATGCGCACACCAGCTTGATATTGAGCAGCACATCGTCCAGCACCATAATCTTGCTGGTTGTCGGATCTACCTGTTGATCGTGACTAACACCGGGGGTTTCTGCGGGCAGGTAGTCTTGCAGGATGGCGGGTTCGAGTGTTTGCATTCCGACGGTCATACTTCAATCACCTCTGGTTCAGGAGTAACAATGCGGCCGGCTAAATCGTAGAGTGTCTTTAGGATCGAGGCGGCATTTTCTAATCGGTCTTCTGTCGCCATCGCTTCTAGCTGCTGTGTTGGCTTGATAATGGCCTTGAATCCAGCGCTACCGGCGGCCCCGATTAAGCTGTGCGAGATGGCTTGAAGCTCGGCAGTGTCTTTTCTCTGGATCGCCTCATTAATCGCGATAAGCTGTCGATCAAGGAATTCGACAAAATCCTCGACAATCTCGCGGAAGACCGGCCTGTCCATGGGCAAGGACGAAATCAGCGGCTCGGAGCTGCCAGCCGACAAATTGCCAGAATCATCGATGTTTGGCGTCTCGATGTGGGAGTTTTGAGTGGATTTTTGGCGTAGAGCGGATGTAACCCCTCGCAATAAAGCGTAAATGTCGATGGGCTTGGTAAGGTAGTCGGTGCAACCTGCGTCGAGGCATTTTTCCTTATCCGAAGAGTTGTTCCGCACCAGGATTGAATGACTTAATGCGCCCATCGATCGAAATCGTAATGATAGGATCAATCACGGCATCGATGATGGAATCAGCCCGGTTTTTTTGTAGATTTGCAGCGCTGTGCAATGGACGAAACACGAGATACCAGAGTATTGGCGTACTAATTACAGCAAGCAGCAAGGCGTCTGCAGTTGCTTCGCCCCACTTGCCAACGGTGGCTGGTAGAATAAGGGGCAGCAGGAACATCACGACGACTTCCACACAGGAAATAGTCAGCAAAACAGCTAACAAGAAATGACGCGGATTCCGAGCCGCTTTCTCCTTTTGTCTCGCGTATTGCATTCCGCATCTTCCTTTGAAACGTCTTTCGACGAGATCCAGACTATTTGCCGCTGGTGCTGCCCTCCTTAATCATATGGACGGGTTGAGCAGCATATACCACACAACAATTTACGTTATGTTTTTCAATCGAGACGCCTTTTTTGCACATCGTTAGATCTGATTTAAACGATTATCCTGCGAAAATCGGCTCTGTTGTGAGAAAGTGGCCATCAGACAGTGAGAGGGTTCATTACCTCAAGGTAACGGGCGGTAATGAATAGGTGTAAAACAACCAATTTTCGGATGATTAAACACTTTCACCAAAGATGGGGCCAACTTGCGGCAGGAGATCGTCTGCCTACTTTGCTAGCCGACGACAGCGGGTTGCGCGGCCGTTGGGTCGAGGCTTCGGAAGACGAAACCCTCGCTGTTGTGGTCGATTTCGACCGTGGCACCTTCTGGAAATCCGCCTCGAAGCAGTTCGGTTGCCAGTGGGTTTTGCACCGATTGCTGGATCACACGTTGCACAGGCCGAGCACCGTAGATGGGGTCGTAACCTTCGGCCGCAATTTGTCGACGGGCCGCTTCGGTCACCCGTAGGCCCAGTCCTTGTCGTTGGAGTATTTGCTCTAGCCGTAGTAGCTGCAGGTCGACGATCTCGGCAAGATGTGTCCGATCGAGCGGATGGAAAACAATTTTCTCGTCGATGCGGTTAAGAAACTCAGGTGAAAAGCGTGCTCGCAGAGTTTGTTCGAGTGAATCGCGTATCTCGTCTGCCGAGCCTCCTTCGGAAACGATCTGCTGGATGAGTTGGCTGCCGATATTCGAGGTCATCACGATCAGAGTGTTCGAGAAATCGACCGTATGGCCGTGATTGTCGGTCAATCGTCCGTCGTCGAGGACTTGCAACAAGATGTTGAAAACATCGCTGTGTGCTTTTTCGATTTCGTCGAGCAGGACCACTGCGTAGGGGCGTCGTCGGACGGCTTCGGTGAGTTTGCCACCTTCTTCGTAGCCCACATAGCCGGGAGGGGCACCAATGAGACGGCTCACGGTGTGTTTTTCCATGAATTCGCTCATGTCGAGTCGAACCATGGCGTGCTCGTCGTCAAAAAGCACCTCGGCCAATGCTTTGCAAAGTTCGGTCTTGCCTACGCCGGTGGGGCCGCAGAATAGGAACGAGCCGATGGGTTGTTGCGGGTTTTGAAGGCCGCTACGGCTACGGCGAACCGCATTCGCGACGGCTTCGACCGCTTCGTCTTGGCCGACAACACGTTGGTGCAGGCGGTCTTCGAGTGCCAGAAGTTTAGTACGCTCGGTTTCCATCATCCGCGTGACAGGCACACCGGTCCAAACGCTGACCACTTCTGCAATTTCATCGGGGCCAACTTCTTGCCGTAGGAGACGTCGTTTGTCGGCTGTTTGGCTCTCGGGTTTGGTCTGCCGCTGCTCGATTTCGTCGAGTTGCTTCGCGAGCGAGTTACGCGCTACGTCTGCCTCGTAGAGCGATTGATAAAGGTCTTCGCCGAGCAGCTCGCCGGCTGCTTGCTTGTCTTTGATGCTTGCTGCTAACTGGTCGTAATGATGTTCGGCTTTTTGAAGGCTTTCGCGGACTTGGTGAACGTCGCCGACGCCAAGTTTTTCGCTTTCCCACTGTTCACGAAGATTCGCTAATTCGCGTTTGAGTTGGTTCATTTCTTCGTTGACTTCGGCGAGCCGCTGCTTGGCATGCTCCTCAGTTTCTTTGGCCAGCTGTCGTGCAGTGAGTTCTAGTTGCATGAGCTTGCGTTGCACCTGGTCGATTTCGGTCGGTACGCTTTCAAGCTCCATGGCTAGTCGGCTGGTTGCCTCGTCCATGAGATCGATTGCCTTGTCGGGCAAGAAGCGATCGGCGATGTAGCGATGCGAAAGCTCGGCGGCGGCAACCAGGGCCGAGTCCTTGATTTTCACGCCCTTGTGATGCGCTTCGTACCTTGGTTTCAAGCCTCGCAGGATGGCGATGGTGTCTTCCACGCTCGGCTCACCCACGTAGACCGGTTGAAAACGGCGTTCTAGGGCAGCATCTTTTTCGATGTGCTTGCGATACTCGTCGAGCGTGGTGGCCCCAATGCAGCGGAGTTCGCCGCGAGCCAGAGCTGGCTTGAGTAGATTGGCGGCATCGCTGCCCCCTTCGGCTGCCCCTGCACCAATGACGGTGTGCAATTCGTCAATAAACAAGATGACACTGCCGGCTGCGTCTTCGACTTCGCGGATTACCGCTTTTAGTCGTTCTTCAAATTCACCACGGAATTTGGTGCCGGCGATCAACGCCCCTAAGTCGAGTGCGATGACGCGCTTGTTCTTGAGGCTTTGCGGAACGTCGCTTTGCACAATCCGTAAAGCCAGCCCTTCAGCAATGGCGGTTTTGCCAACGCCCGGCTCGCCGATTAGCACGGGATTATTCTTCGTCCGCCGTGACAAGACTTGCATGACTCGACGGATTTCTTGATCGCGACCTATGACCGGGTCGAGCTTGCCTTGCTCGGCACGGGCCACCAGATCGATGCCGTACTTTTCTAAGGCTTGAAATTTTGCTTCGGGGTTCTGGTCGGTCACCCGAGCACTGCCACGGATTTCTCGCAGCCCGTCGAGAATCTGCTGCTCGCCCAAGGCGTTTAGCTTTAGTACTTCCTGTGCCTTGGTTTTTACTTTGGCGAGCGCAAGCAATAGGTGTTCGGTAGAAACGAACTCATCGTGCATCGTCTCCACTTCGTTTTGAGCCGCTTCAAAAACATTGCCAAGTTCGGCACTCGGTTGAGGCGGAGCACCACCCGTCGACTTCGGCAGATGTCCAAGTTCGGCTTCGACAATCTGCTGCAGTTGCGATTGCTTGACGCCGATACGGTCGAATAACGGGCGAACCACACCCTCTTGCTCCGAAACTAAGGCGGCCAACAGATGAAGGGGCTCCAACTGAGGATTCCCCGCATCGGCGGCCAGTCCCTGTGCATGCTGAACCGCCTCTTGGGCCTTGATCGTCAATTTGTCGAAACGGAAAGTCATGAGGTACCTCCTGTTTTTTTGAATCAACACTCAACCGCCCAAAATTAGCGATGGACGCTTGCGTTAGCTCTTCACCTCAAACTCCGCATCAATCGCATCGTCGTCCGACGATTCCTCGCTGCCGGTTTCTGGGGTCGCTGCAGGCTCACCTGCCTCTGCTTCACCCGCTGATTTATACATCGCTTCGCTCATCGCGTGCGATGCGGCTTCGAGTTCTTCGATAGCCGTTTTGATGGCAGCGGCGTCTTCGCCCTTGGCAGCTTCGCGTACTTTTTCGATCGACGATTCGATCGAGGTTTTATCGGAATCGCCAAGTTTGTCGCCTTGCTCTTTGATTAGCTTCTCAAGCTGGTAGCATCGCGATTCGGCCTCATTGCGGGCTTCGATCAACTCGCGTTTTTGCTTATCTTCTTCTGCGTGGGCAGCCCCATCTTTTTGCATGCGATCGATTTCTTCTTCGCTCAGGCCGCTCGACTGCTCGATTTGAACGGTTTGCTCCTTGCCAGAACCAAGGTCTTTGGCAGCGACATTGAGGATACCATTGGCGTCCATGTCGAATCGCACTTCAATTTGCGGGACACCGCGCGGCGCGGGCGGAATACCATCGAGGTTGAACTGCCCGAGCAGACGGTTATCGTCACACATTTCGCGCTCGCCCTGGAACACCCGGACGGTCACCGCAGTTTGATTGTCGTCGGCGGTGCTAAAGACCTGTTTGCGTTCGGTAGGAATGGTCGTATTGCGCTCGACCAGCTTGGTCATCACTCCGCCCAGGGTTTCAATTCCCAGCGATAACGGGGTGACGTCGAGCAGTAAAATGTCTTGGACATCGCCCGAGAGCACGCCGCCTTGGATGGCGGCACCGATGGCGACCACTTCGTCAGGGTTGACCCCCTTGTGTGGATCTTTGCCAAAGATTTCTTTGACAAGTTCTTGAACCTTAGGGATACGAGTGGAACCGCCGACCAGCACGACTTCGTCGATTTCGCTGGGATCCATCTTGGCGTCTTTCAATGCCTGAATCACGGGGCCACGGACACGCTCGAACAGGTCGTCGACCAGCTTTTCGAAATCGGCTCGCGAGATATTCATCTGCAAGTGCTTCGGGCCGCTGGAATCGGCGGTGATAAAGGGCAGATTGATGTCTGTGGATTGAGCAGAGCTTAATTCTTTTTTTGCCTTTTCGCAGGCTTCTTGGAGACGTTGCAGAGCCATTTGGTCGGCACGAAGGTCGATTCCCTGCTCTTTCTTAAAATCGTCGGCCACATGGTTGATCAACGCTTGATCAAAATCGTCGCCGCCGAGGTGAGTATCGCCATTGGTCGAGATCACCCGGAAGACACCATCAGCGACTTCGAGAATCGAAACATCAAATGTTCCGCCGCCAAGGTCGAAAACACAGATCTGTTCTTTGGCTTTCTTGTCTAAACCGTAAGCCAACGAAGCAGCTGTGGGTTCGTTGATAATACGCGCGACTTCGAGGCCAGCAATTTGGCCGGCGTCTTTTGTTGCTTGGCGTTGGGCATCGTTAAAGTAAGCAGGCACCGTGATGACCGCTTTGTTGACCTTGTGGCCTAGGTAAGCTTCTGCCGACTCTTTCAGCTTACGGAGCGTCTTCGCGGAAATCTCCGAGGGAGTAAATTCATTCTCACCGACGCCAACCTTGACGTAGTCTTCCGCGCCACCAACAACACCGTAAGGTACCATCTTTTCTTCGGAGGCCACTTCGTTGTGACGGCGACCCATGAAACGCTTGACCGAGTAGACGGTACGCGATGGGTTCGTTACCGCTTGTCGACGGGCTGGCTCGCCGACGAGCACCTCGTCTTTGTCGGTAAATGCGACCACACTAGGCGTCAGCCGATTGCCCTCAGGGTTGGGAATGACCTTCGCCTCTTTGCCTTCCATGACGGCCACAACTGAGTTCGTTGTGCCGAGGTCGATACCGATGATTTTTTCGCCTGTTGCCATTGGGTTGTCTCCTGTTGTTTATGTCTCTTTTTTTTGATCGCCAAGAAAGTTGGCCTAGTAAATAATCCTGCTGTAATCGAGTGTTCGTTGAGAACTAGTGATTGTGGTTGCTTATTAAGCAAACAGTATGCCGGATCAAGTAAGTCATTGGAAACGCCATAAGTCGTTCAATAGGATGCACTTGCGACAAATGTGCGAATCGCGATTTATGGCAGGAAAAGGCACGGCGATGCCATATTGACAGTCTCGTGGGCTTCGGCTCATGTTAAGAGGCGTCCTGGAGTGCCAATTTGGCAGTGCAGGTCATAGAGATCGTCCTAAGTGCCCATTTCAAAGCGGTATTGCAGTGTCATAGAAGTAGCGGATCAGAGCGACTCTTTGTGTGGGGAATGACGATGACATTCCCGGTTTTTCGGGGTACTGCAGTAGAAAGTTTCATGAGTCGGTGGTTCTGACAGCGATACCGTCTTGGCCGTCCGGTGACAGGCAACCATACTGGGCGTATGGCTAAGAAAAAGACCACCAAGAAAAAGAGCACGTCCAAGGATGTGACCTCAGCTCAAGGTGCCGGCGAGAGAAAACCGTCTCGCCGTCAGCTCGATAAGCTTGACCGAGAGATATTGGCTCTAGTCAGTCAGCGCGCAGAATTGACATCTCTGCGAGAGGAAGATCAGCACGGCGGCCCACTGGTTGATGATGCGAAGACATTAGATGGCCTCGTAAAAAAGAATACAGGCCCGCTCGCCGATGATTCGGTTCGAGCAATTTTCCGAGAAGTCCTCAGCGGTAGTCACGGCATCAACCATCGTCCGCGGGTTGCTTACCTTGGGCCCGAGTATACTTATAGCCATCTTGCAGCGATTGAGCGGTTTGGCCAGTCAGCCGCTCTAGTACCGGTGGGTTCGATTGCCTCGGTTTTTGAAGAAGTCGAGCGTGGCCACGCGGAATTTGGACTTGTCCCGCTAGAGAACTCGACCGATGGTCGGGTCGTCGATGCGTTGGAATGTCTGTCGAAGTCGTCGGTGAGAATTTGTGGCGAAGTCCCCCTGCGAATACGGCACTGCCTATTGGGAGTCGGTGCCCGTAGCGATGTGGTGCGCGTGTTAAGCAAGCCCCAAGCAATCTCACAGTGCCGTACTTGGCTAGGCAAGCACTTGCCTAATGCCCGGCTCGTGTCGGTGGCTAGTACGGCTGACGCAGCACGGCAGGCTGCGAAGGACGCCAAAATTGCGGCGATTGCTAGTCAGCAGGCGGGGGTGAATCACTCGCTTTCAGTACTAGCTCGAAACATCGAGGACAACCCAGACAATATGACTCGGTTTGCAGTGATCGGGACCGAAACGGGTGTACGTACTGGTAATGACAAGACCGCCCTGGTTTTTGAGGTGGATCACCAGCCTGGTGCTTTGGCAGATTCGATGGGGATATTCAAGCGTCAGCGACTAAATATGACGTGGATCGAGTCATTTCCGGTGTCTGGCCAGTCAGGTCGATATCAGTTCTTCATCGAATTCGAAGGCCATGCCGACGAGCTTCGGCCTCGTCGGGCGCTGTCATCGCTCGAGAAAAAGGCACTACGGCTTACCGTATTAGGCTCCTATGCGCGGGCCGAGCCGATCGGCTAGACTGTAGGGCTATCTATAGCTTCTTTAGAATAAGCCCTGGCCTTGCCGTTCTTACATGGCTGCTTGGCCAGTTACCCGCTCAATTACAGTTTTAGGGAAAACGATCATGCGTACACCGTTGATTGCCGGCAATTGGAAAATGAACACCGACAGCAGCAGTGCCGCCGAATTGGCCGCTGCGATTGTCTGCCGCGCTGGTGAGGTGACGGACGCCGAATTGCTTGTCTGCCCACCGACGATCTATCTGACGCAGGTGCGTGATTCGATCGGTGATGCGGCGGTCAGCCTGGGTGCCCAAAATATGTATCACGAGTCTGGGGGAGCCTACACGGGTGAAACGAGCGTTTCGATGCTTAACGATATTGGCGCCAAGTATGTGATTCTTGGTCACAGCGAGCGTCGGCATATCATGGGTGAATCGGATGAAGACGTGAACAAGAAAACCCACGCCGCCTTGCAAGCAGGACTTCGACCGATTGTTTGTGTCGGCGAACTGTTGGAGCAGCGCGAAGCGGGCCAGACGACCGAGGTGATTCGCGGTCAAATGGAGGGTTCTTTGGCAGATGTCACGGCCGAGCAGATCAGCTCGGTGGTCATCGCTTACGAGCCTGTCTGGGCCATTGGTACTGGCAAAGTCGCCACTCCTGAGCAGGCTGAGGAAGTTCATGCCGATCTTCGCAAGCAACTCACCGAACGCTACAATGCTGAAATCGCTGATACCGTACGGATTCTGTATGGTGGTAGCGTCAAACCAGATAACGCCGAGACGCTATTGGGTCAGCCCAATATCGATGGGGCGTTGATTGGTGGGGCAAGCTTGAAAGCGGACGATTTTCTGGCAATCGCTGCTGCCGGGGCAGCCGTGGTTCAGGCTTAGAGATAGAAATTTCGGACGGTGAACCGCTGGACAAGGTTTGCTGCAGACAACTTTTATTTAACCAGTGATGGAGCGGTCGCTGTGACGATTCCTTTGATTGCGACTTTTAGTCAAACGATCTTTATGTTTCTGTTAGGAGGCATGGCTGTTTTTTTGATCCTGCTTGTGTTGGTTCAACGCGGCCGAGGTGGCGGTTTGGCCGGCGCGCTGGGTGGCATGGGCGGTTCCAGTGCGTTTGGCGCAAAGGCGGGCGATGTATTTACTAAAATCACGGTAGGTGCGGCCACCATTTGGATTGTGCTTTGTATCGTTGCAGCCTCGCAATCTCCCAACGGCGATAGCCGCATTGATGTCGAAACGATTCTTCCCCCCGCAACTGAAGGTTCAGCAATAACTAGCGCGGACGATTCTGAGAGCGAGACGACTGCAGAAAGCTTTGCCTCGGAAGAGTCTGCTTCGGAGTCCTCGACGAATGCTGAACCAGCAGACCGCGGTGAAGAAGCCCAGTAGTCGTGCATTGCTACTAGTGAGCTAGAGAAACTTCTTGAGGTAGTCGTATGACGTTGCTGAGTATGACGGGCTTTGGCGAGGTCCGCGAAGATCGCGATGGTTATGCGATTTCTGCCGAGGTTCGTACCGTCAATAGTCGGTATTTCAAGCTGCACCTTCGCACCACGGACGGCTATGGCGCGCTGGAGACGCGTCTCGAAGCGGTCATTCGTGAATACGTGAAGCGTGGCACGATTCACTGTAACGTACGAATTCGCCATCTCGGAGCTGCAGACGACTATCGTCTCAACTCGCAAATTCTCGATCAGTATGTCGATCAACTGCAGGCACTTGCCGCAAAAAGAGGACTGAGCGAGAACATCCACCTGGAACATCTCGCCCGGCTGCCTGGTGTGGTTGAAGAATTATCGACCGATGCCCACGATGCAGCGCATGTTTGGCCGCTGGTCGAGCCCACTTTGCGTTCAGCCTTAGATCAGCTAAGCACCATGCGAGCTGTCGAGGGCGAAGCACTTGCGACCGACCTTAATGATCAGTGCAGTACGGTATCGGCTGCTTTGGATATTATCGAATCGCGAGTGCCTGCCGTGGTCGAGCGTTACCGTAGCCGAATTGAGGAGCGCGTGAACGAGGCACTCTCGTCACTAAACGTGACGGTAGAGCCTGCCGATTTGGTGAGAGAGGTGAGCCTATTCACCGATCGCTCTGATATTTCAGAAGAGATTGTTCGCCTCCGAAGCCATCTCCAGCAGTTCAGCAAGTCGATGGAGTTGCCTGAAAGTGCGGGACGCAAGTTGGAATTCATCTGTCAAGAAATGGGCCGAGAAACCAACACCATTGGCTCCAAGGCCAACGACTCGCAGATTTCTGAACAGGTGGTGGAGATCAAAACGGCTTTAGAGCGCATTCGCGAGCAGATTCAGAATGTGCAGTAGAAAAATGCCTCATGTCCAATGACCCAATACCCACGGGCGAACCTGTCGCTGGCAAGCTTGTCGTTATTTCTGGCCCTTCGGGTGTCGGCAAATCGACGGTGGTAGCAGAGGTGCTCCAGTGTTGTGGCGACCGGGTACGACTCAGTATTTCGGCCACCACACGCCCGCCCCGGGCAGGCGAGCAGGAGGGGACAGACTACTATTTTCTTTCGGACGAGGAGTTTGCCCGACGACGCACTGCGGGCGAATTTCTGGAGTGTGCAGAGGTTTTTGGGCGTGGACACTGGTATGGCACACTTTGGAGCGAGGTGAGGCCTAGCCTCAAAGATGGAAAATGGGTAATCTTAGAGATCGACGTTAAGGGTGCTGCAGACGTTCAAGACGCGTTTGGAAATCTGATTACGATTTTTATTCGTCCTGGATCGCTGGAGGAATTGGAGCGTCGGCTCCGTTCGCGTGGCACCGAAACCGAAGAAGCAATCCAACGTCGGCTTAGTGTAGCTCGCAGTGAGTTGCAACTAGCCGATCGTTACAAATATCAAGTTGTGAACGACACCATCCCTAGGGCAGTCGACGAAATCTGCACGATTTTGCAAAACCAAGGCCTTTCTCATGATTGATGCGTTGAAAGAAGAAGAGATTGTCAACAAAGTTGGCGGTCGGTTTAAGTTATCGACTCTTATCCAGAAGCGGTTAGCCGCCATCAATTCGGGGGCCCGTGCGTTGGTCGACTTTAAGTCGGACGACAAGATGGAAATTGTCGTCCAAGAGATCTTGCAAGATAAGATCTATCTCGACAGCTCCAATAAAGTGAAAATTACTGGCGAGGCGGATAGCGCCGGTGGCCCTCCTGAGCTAGATCTTTCTAGCTTGTAGACTTTCTAAGCGAAGCATGCCTGCCCATGACGCACGAAATCATCGTCGGCGTAACGGGAGGAGTTGCTGCCTACAAGTCGGCTGCGCTGGTAAGCGACTTAGTGCAAAGTGGCATCGGTGTCTCGGTGGTGATGACACGCGCCGCTTGCAAGTTTGTTGGCCCAGCAACCTTTCGCGCGCTCACAGGCCGTCCTGTGTATTCTCGGATGTTCTCAGATGGGGAATTTCCCCTTGGTCCGCATATCGAACTGGCTCGACAGGCGGAGTTGCTTTGCGTGGCTCCGGCGACGGCAAACTATCTGGCTCAGGCGGCATTGGGCCTTGCCGATGATTTGCTGAGTACGCTGACGCTTTCGTTCGCCGGCCCAGTCGTGGTCGCCCCGGCAATGAACAGTCAGATGTGGGAGAAACCTGCCGTACAGCGTAATTTGGAGCAGCTTCGCACGGATGGCATACACCTCGTCGACCCGCAAGAAGGCTGGCTCAGTTGTCGGCAGAAGGGGGTAGGAAGAATGGCCGAGCCGGTAGCCATCAAAGAAACAATACTTCGCCTTCTGAACAGAGAATAGTTGTTTCAATCGTGAAAATTCCTAATGTAAAGTGTGCAGTTGTCCCACAATCAAAGGTTGTCGACTACCTTCTTTCAAGAACGCATCCTGTCGGGCGACATAAAGCCGAATTTTTTGAGAGTTTTGGATTCTCTAATGAGAATTGGAAAACGCTAGCAGAGGTGTTGCAGTCTCATCCTCAAAAACACGAGGTTTTCAGACATACCCCTTCTCCTTATGGGATGAGGTACCTAGTGGATGGTATAATACTAGCACCGGATGGACGACAGCCAATGTTACGTAGCGTCTGGTTTGTCGATAGCGAAGATGAGGCTGAGATCCCGCGTTTTGTTTCTGCTTATCCGATAAAGAGATCGAAAGATGATGAAAGAACTTGATTCGGTTGTACTGCAATGCGATCTGCAGGAACACAGCTTAAACTGTGGGGATGTTGGTACGGTCGTACTCGTCCACAAGAATCGCGGCTATGAGGTAGAGTTTGCTACTCTAGAAGGTGAGACGCTTGTAATTGCTTCTCTGTCAAAAAATGAGGTGAGGCCGATTGCACCGCGTGAGATAGCACACGTTCGATTGGTTGCCAATCTATAAGAGGACCGGAAACTTGGCCTTTCTTCACCAGGATTGTATAGGGTAGAAGAAGCGTCCTTCTACTGCCGATATTCTCTCATGGCAAAAATCCTTATCACCTCGGGCCCAACGCGTCAGTTCTTAGATCCCGTGCGTTACCTCACCAATGCGTCGAGCGGTCGCATGGGAGCCGCGTTAGCCGAGGCTGCTTTAGCGCTGGGACATGAAGTGGCCGTTGTGAGCGGACCAGTAGAAATTTCGTACCCTGCTAAAGCTACGGTTTATCCCATTGTCTCGACCGAAGAAATGCTCGCCTGTTCGCGCGAGATCTTTGAAGATTACGATGGGCTCATCGGCGCAGCGGCTCCTTGCGACTATCGACCCGTTCGTGTCGAACCTAGCAAGATTGCCAAGACTGGCGAGCCTTTGCTTCTCCAACTCGTAGAAACCGACGACGTGGTGGCAACGCTCGGGGCAGAGAAGGGGGGGCGTTGGGTCGTCGGGTTTGCTTTAGAAACCGAAGATCACCGTCTACGTGCCCTGGCTAAACTCGAACGAAAATGTTGCGATCTGATGATCTCGAATGGGGTCGAGGCAATGCACTCGCTCGACAATCAGGTCGAGATACTAAATCCAGCGGGGACGATTCTCAAGCAGGTGCAAGGACCCAAATCGGTCGTCGCCAAGGAAATCTTGGCCGTGATTCAGCAGCGACTGATTGATTATCGGTGAGCAAGTCTGTGGAGCTTATACGGCTGCGCGGTTGCGAAACTTTGAAAGTAACCGACCCAGAGGGCGGCTCGTTTGCTTGGCTTCTTTGTGCAGCTCCGCTTCGGCGGTTTGCCAATCGTCGCTCCCGTCGCTTTCTGGGCAGCCTCGAGCCTGCCACAGTTCGTAAGCTCGCTCGGTGATCGCCTCGTCGGTGACCGTTGGCAGATTTTTTGTTTTCTTCGTGAACATGGTTACTTTCCTTTCTCCGGTCTGGGGAGAATTGGTCTCCTGTCGGCCTGTTCCATTAGACGGCTTTATAACTCGATCGAATCTCTCAAGACAAGGCCACCGATGGAGGATGCAAGGAATGACTGAACCAACCCGTTACCCGAAGTGTCTGAAGCGAGATGCCATCCCATAGCGGGAGCAGTGACGCGGCGGTATACTGACGAAACTCGCTTGATAGCATTTCATCGCTATTTTATTAGACTTTAACGAACATGACTATGATTCGCGCGGCCATCCTTGGTGCTACTGGGTACACAGCTCGAGAGCTGCTTTCTCTGCTTCTTCGGCATCCCGAAGTCGAGGTTACTGCGCTGACCACGCGGCAGGAGAATCGGCCCACTTTGGCTGAGATTCACCCTTCGCTACGAGGTCGTCTCGATCTAGTGCTTGAAAATCTGACGCCCTCGGAAGTCGCCCAAAGGGCCGATTGTGTCTTTGGCTGTTTACCCCATGCTGCGAGTGCGGCGGTGGTGTGCGAATTGCTTGCCGCCGGTTGTCGGGTGGTTGATTTTAGCGCGGACTACCGACTCAACGACCCCAAGATTTACGAGCAGTGGTACAAGGTCGAGCATCCCGATGCAGCACGCATGCCAGAGACACCCTATGGATTGCCAGAACTTTTTCGAGAGTCGATTCGAGGAGCCCAATTAGTGGCGAACCCAGGCTGCTATCCTACCTCCGCCATTTTGGCGTTAGCGCCGTTATTGAAGGCAGGCGTTGTCTCGCCGCAGGGTATCGTCATCGATAGCAAGAGTGGCGTGAGCGGAGCAGGACGTACTCCCAAGCCAGCTTTTCATTTTCCAGAGTGTAACGAGAGCCTGGCTGCGTACGCGGTCGGACAGCATCGGCACACGCCTGAGATCGATCAAGTGCTGGGCACCTTTGCCGAGGTCGAGACCAGCGTCGTGTTCACGCCCCATTTGATTCCTATGGACCGTGGGATTCTCACCACAGCTTATGTCGATCCTGTGGGCGGGGTAGATGCCGACGCGGTGCTCGACGTTTTGCGGCAACAATACCAAAACGAGCCGTTCGTACGGGTGATCGACAAGCTACCCAATACCAAGAACGTATCGCACACCAATTTTTGTGATATCACGGCTCGGCTCGTGCGAGGCAAGGTTGTGACGATCAGCGTGATCGACAACCTCATCAAGGGGGCTTCAGGTGCCGCGGTTCAGAATTTTAACCTCATGTACGATTTGCCAGAGACTACGGCGCTGCTTTAACCCGTCGCGATGTGAATCGAGAGTCGAAGGCATTCCAGATATTTTTCACTTGCATTGGAACAAGAATGGCTGATCGTCTTCCTCTCGGTTTTAGCGCAGCGGGCGTCTATTCAGGTGTGAAAAGCGATTCCAGTAAGCTGGATTTGTCGCTGCTTCTTTCCGACCGCCCCGCGGTTGCTGCTGGTGTTTATACAAAGAATCTTGTCTGTGGTGCGCCGGTGACGCTCAATCGTAGCCGAACGCCCAGCGATTCGATTCAGGCGGTGGTAATCAATTCTGGCGTGGCCAACGCATGTACCGGCGAGCAAGGCGATCGCGATGCGGAGCGAATGGCCACGAAGGTGGCCGAAGTTTGCCATCTCGATGAGAAGCAAGTCTTGGTGATGTCGACCGGTATCATTGGCCAGATGTTGCCGATGGAAAAAATTTGTTCGGGGATAGATGCAGCCGCTTTGCAACTCGATCCAGGCGAAGAGGCTCTCGTCGCCGCAGCCCAGGGTATGATGACCACCGACACACGGCACAAGATCGTTAGCCGAGAGATTCAGTTAGAGCAGACGGTGCGAATTTGTGGCATGGCCAAGGGGGCTGCGATGATTGGCCCCAATATGGCCACGATGTTAGCGGTAGTAATGACGGATGCCACATTGAGTAAGAACGACGCCCACGAAGGTTTGCTTGACGCGGTGAACGAGTCGTTTAACTGCATAAGCGTCGATGGGCATACCAGTACCAGCGATACCGTTCTGCTTTTAGCCAATGGGGCGGCCGGCGGGCCGGTCTTAGAAGGAAAGTCGTTGGCGAAGTTCCAGGCGACGTTGGTCGAGGTTTGCGAAGACTTGGCACAATCGATTCCGGCCGATGGCGAGGGGGCTTCGCATCTCATCACGGTCGAAGTTCACGGCGGTAACACTCGTGACGATGCTATTACAATCGCTAAAACAATCGCAGATAGTCCTTTGGTCAAGACTGCCGTGGCAGGAAATGACCCGAATTGGGGGCGAATCGTCTCCGCAGCGGGCTACTCTGGTATAGCGTTTAACCCCACCAAGGTGAGCCTGCTCGTAAATGGCCTGTTGCTCTACGAGCGAGGCGTCCCGGTGGCTTTTGACGCGGCCGCTGTATCCGAGTCGATCAAGGCGGACCGCAATACGAGTATCGTCTTGTTGCTGGATGAAGGAACAGCGTCGGCCCGATTTTGGACTACGGATCTCACTGCAGAGTATGTCCGACTCAATACCGACTACCATACCTGATGAATAAGGCCTTAGGACAAGCGCGACGCGGAGCACTGATTCTCTGCTGTGTTTTTATTTTTTCGATCCTGACATTTCATTTATGGTTTAAGAAAACCCTTCTCGAATCGATCTACTGGACGGTCATCACCATTTCTGGTGTCGGTTACTCGCAAAGTGTCAATCAAGAAATTGGCGACGCGCGCCAACTTCTCTCTATCGTAGTTATTCTAGTCGGCATGTTAGCAATGGCGTATACCGTTGCCATGCTGATTCAAGCCATTGTCGAGGGACAGCTCGATCAAGCACTAGGAGCAAAGCGGATGAACAAGGAAATCGATAAACTTAATGATCACGTTATCATCTGCGGTTTTGGACGGATCGGGAAGAATCTGGGTCACCGACTCGTACGCCATCAGGTGCCGTTTGTTGTGATCGACCCTTCTGCGGAGGCAATAGCCGAGGCAAAATCGTTGGGGTTCTTATTTCTCGAAGGCGATGCAACCGACGAAGATGTTCTTCTTGCTGCCGGTTTCGAGCGGGCAAAAACATTTGTCATCGCATTGCAGAATGATGCAGACAATGTGTTTTTGACCCTGACCGCACGCAACATGAGCCCAGACATCGATATTTTGGCGCGTGGTGAACATCCGCGTACTGAGAAAAAACTACTTCAGGCAGGTGCGAACGAAGTGGTGATGCCTGCCGTCATCGGTGCCGAACGAATGGCCGATATGATTACTCGGCCAGAGACATCCGATCTGCTTCGTTGTATTGGGCAAGAGTCTGGCATGAATGCAGAACTTGAAGAGTTCAAATTCACCAGCGAAAGTGCCTATACGGGTCGAACCGTCCGCGAGGCTGAAGAAGGCCTACAGTTGATGATTGTAGCAGTCCGTGGCGAGGATGCCGAAACGGTTTTTAATCCGAAAGACGATCAAGAACTACACGCCGAAGATGTGGTGATCGTGATGGGCCCCGAGGCAGATGTCGAGGAATTCTACAAAAGGTGTGTGGCATCCGGTAAGAAGAAGCCCACACTCGCGACTATTTAGGCCAGTAAGTATTTGGTGCGACAAGCTACTTCGTGGCCGCGAGGACAAAGGTTGGGTTCAAAGCATCGAAGCGGAGTCGTTCTAACTGGTCGGTCCCGCGAGCAATGTTGACCATCCAGACCTGCACTTGCGAGGCATGCTGGCCTAGGGCTTGACGCAATTCGTCGAGTGCCTGAATGCTTATCACATTGGCAACTAATCGACCGCCGGCGTCGAGGCGTTCGAATGCTGATTCCGCGATACGAACAACCTCACGGCCACTTCCTTCGATAAATATCGCGTCGGGATCAGGCAAGTCTGCCCACGCTTCTGGTGCTTGCCCTAGGACAGGGGTTACGTTGCTCACTCCAAAGCGTTCGGCGTTTTGGTGAATGAGTTTTACATCTTCAGCGTCCTGCTCGATCGCAAAAATCTGGCCCCCTGGAGACAATTGAGCCGCTTCGACACTGACCGTCCCGCAACCGGCACCCACATCCCAAACCACGCTGCGAGTGTTGAGAGCCATCTGAGCTAGCGCCAATGATCGAACCTCAGCGGGAGTAAGCAGGCCATGTTTGGGCGTTGATTGCAGAAAGACTTCGTCGGGATTTCCAAAAAGGCTGCGTACCAGTGGATCGCGAGCGCAATCAGGCACCTCGCTATCGCGGAGCAGGATCATGACGTTGAGTGATTCAAACGAACGCTCGGCAATCTCTGCAACGCTTGCACGTGTCACGCGCTCGTTGCGGGCGCCAAGGTTTTCGCAAACGTAAATGGTAAAGTAATCAATGCGCTGAGCTAGCAAAGCACGAGCAACATCTGCTGGCCCGCAAGTTTCTGTGGTAAAAAGACCAACTTTTTCAGCGACGCGGATCCGTTCGACAACGGCATCCAACGAATGGTTGGCTAAATTGGTCAGGTAGGCCTCATCCCAACTTTCTTTGACCCGGGCAAATGCCAACTGCATACTGCTGACATGGGGAACAATTTCACACTGTTCGTGTCCAATACGATCACACAGAAATCGAGCCAAGCCGTAGAACAAGGGATCGCCTGAAACTAAAACGGCAATCTTGGCGTTGCCAGCGGCCTGGATTTGCTCAACGACTTCGTCCAGGTCCGTGCCAATAAGAAGCTGCTTGCCATTTGCTTCAGTGACAAGCTTGAGCGTGCGTTCGTTGCCCGCAAGAATGTCCGCCTCAAGGATAAATTGGCGGGCATTCCCAGGCACGGCATCAAGACCATCGTCTCCGATGCCTATGATTGAAAGCGTAGGTGGCGCTGTCGTCACGGCAAAATCTCCCTGCAGAAAACGGTAAGAAACGGCACTTGCCGTTCCCTACAGCCTACTGGTTCGCGGTTGAAGTCACTAGCCCTAGGGCTTCTTGAGAGCTTGCGCTAAGCCACGTAGCACATCAGCGTATGATGGATCAACTGTAGTTTGCCGTTGGAGGGCAGGGCAGGGCCATCAATCGAGGGAAAGACATCTTGGGGCATCGCAGCCGAGGTATCGACAAACAGTCGCCAATCGTATTTTCGAATAGCCTCTGGAATTTGATACTTTTGCAGATCTGTTCCAGGATGCAATAAGATCATCACAGGTCGGGCTGCAGGGTCGTCGATCCCTACGGTCCCATAGACGCAGACGAGGCTTTGGGTAGGGTCGGTCCAATCCATGGGCGTCCCGTCAGGGCTGAACCAACTGACGTCGGCTAGATCGCCATTCCCTTGCAACTGTCCTGTGAGGAAGGTTGGACGACGAACACTGGGTTGCTCTTTTCTGAAGGCAATCAGCGATTGCGAGAATCGCAACATCTCTGCGTTTCGATCGACAAGTTTCCAATCGAACCAGCTCATGGCGTTGTCTTGGCAATAAGCATTGTTGTTGCCGCGCTGGGTGCGAAGGACTTCATCTCCAGCGACGATCATAGGTGTGCCGTGGCTGAGCATCAGCGACGCGATCATATTCTTTGTTTGTCGAGTTCGAAGTTCGGCAATCGGTTTGCGTCGGGTGGGGCCTTCGACCCCATTGTTGGCGCTGTAGTTGTTGTTGTCGCCATCGCGATTGTCTTCGCCGTTGGCTTGGTTATGCTTTTGCTCGTAGCTCACCAAGTCGAGGAGAGTATATCCGTCGTGCGACGTAATGAAGTTAATACTGTGATACGGGTGCCGACCACTTGGCTCGTAAAGGTCGCTGGAACCTGACAGACGGGTTGCCATGGGGCCCGTGCGTCGAGGCTCGCCGCGCCAAAAGCGACGGATATCATCGCGATAGTGGCCATTCCACTCGGCCCAACGAGTATCTTCGGCAAACGACCCGACCTGAAATGCTCCTGCAGCATCCCAGGCTTCGGCGATGATTTTTGTATCGGCCAGCATCGGGTCTTCGGCGATCACTTCGACCAACGGTGGGTTGGGCATGAGTTCGCCGTTACGGTCGCGGCTAAGGATCGAGGCAAGGTCGAACCGGAAACCATCGATGTGGTAGTTATAGACCCAATGTCGCAGACAATGAAAAATCATTTCACGACAGATTGGATGATTACCGTTTACCGTGTTGCCACACCCCGAATAATTCTTATACGTGCCATCCTCATTGAGCATGTAGTAGACCTTGTTTTCAAGGCCCTTAAAGCTCAGGGTCGGCCCTGCATCGTTGCCTTCAGCCGTGTGATTAAAAACTACATCAAGAATCACTTCGATGCCAGCAGCATGCAGCGACCGCACCATTTTTTTGAATTGTTGGACCTGATCGCCCGGCTTGCTACCATGCATATATCCGCGATGTGGAGCAAAAAACGCGAGTGAGTCGTATCCCCAGTAGTTCGTCTGTTCGGGTTTTGCGCCAAACGGATCAAGGATCGGGAATTCATGAACTGGCATCAACTCCACGGCCGTGACACCTAGCGATTTGAGATAGGGTATTTTATCGATGACACCCAAGTAGGTGCCCGCATGCTTCGAATCGCTCGTTGAGCTGCGAGTAAAGCCTCGCACGTGCATTTCGTAGATAACGGTTTCTGACAAGGGTCGGCGCAGATGGCGGTCGCCCTGCCAATCAAAACTATCGTCGATGGCGACACATTTGGGCGGGCGAATGATTCCGTCGTTCGAGGGCTGAAACCGACCTGCTAATGCGCGTGCATAGGGGTCGATGAGTCGTGCTTGGTGACTGAAACGATGGCCTTCTTGCGGAGCGCATGGGCCGTCCGCCTGAAAGTGATACAACTGCCCCGCCTTGAGGCCAGGAACAATAACGCTCCAAATGTCTCCCCACCGATCGGTAGAGGGGTTGAATTCGATAATCTGATACGGCTCGCGGTCGCTCACACGCCGGTAAAGCAGCACCCGCATCGCGGTAGCCGATCGGCTATAGACCGAAAATTGCACGCCGGCATCCTGGACGATCGCCCCATAAGGGAGCGGATATCGGAATTGCATCAGGCGGTGCGATTTCGGCATGGCGAGGTGAGCTCTGCCCGGAAGAGAAAAAGTGGACGTCAACTGACTTAGCATTGGTGTGGACTCGTGGGTGAAGGTCTAGGGGCAGGTGACAACGCCGGGCGCGCGGAAGACTCGCCTTATCGGGTCGCTATTGCGACGATGAATAGACCTTCGTCATTTATCTCCATGGGCTTAAAATGTTTGCTAACAACACGGCAGAAGTTCGTTGGACGCTATCTCTGTTCCCACCCCTGTGTCCGCTGCGACTTGGCCTGAGCGGATTAGCCCTGTCGTCCAGGGCACGACTACTACTTTCGCTACGTGCGCCAAGTGGCCCCCTACTAAACGGTTCAGGTGAGAAAGTTTCAATGACTCGTCCTGAATAACCGGACTGGCCGACAGGATCGCCCTTCGGGTCGTTGACACCCCTGGCAGGCCCACCCTAAAATCGTAGCTCCTGGCCCAGCCATTTGCGGCAAATCTTATGCAGAAAATAACTTACCGAGATTCCGGAGTCGACCTAGAATCCTACCAGGAGTCAATGGCGCGGCTACCCAACCTCCTACGACGCACCCATTGTCCCCGTGTTTTGCCGTGGAATAACGGGTTTGCAGGGTTATTCAGCCTGGATTTTAAGGGAGGGCTCTTTTCGAGGAATTATCAGGAGCCGGTTCTCGTCTCGGGGACCGATGGGGTTGGTACCAAGCTCAAAATCGCCCAAATGACTGGCCAGCATAGGACGGTTGGCATCGATCTGGTCGCCATGTGTGTGAACGACACCATCTGTTGCGGGGCTGAGCCATTGTTCTTCCTCGACTACGTGGCCATGGGCGAGGACGATCCCAATTTGCTAGAGCAGATCGTCGAAGGCATTAGCACAGGCTGTCTGGAAAGCGACGCTGCGTTGATCGGCGGCGAAACCGCCATCATGCCTGATATCTATCAGAAGGGCGACTACGACCTCGCAGGCTTTTGTGTTGGCATTGTCGAGCGGTCGCGGCTACTCGATGGCAGCAGCATTGTTCCTGGCGATGTGGTGTTGGGAATCGCTTCGAATGGCGTTCACTCCAATGGCTACAGTTTGGTGCGAAAGATCGTCTTCGAGCACGCCGGTCTTTCGGTCGATGACAACGTAGAATCCTGCGGCGAGACAGTGGGCCAGATGTTACTCCGGCCAACCCAACTCTACACTCGCGCGGTGAGGGAAGTGTTGAATCACTACAAGAAAAAGTCCGTGGTTCATGGCATCGCCCACATTACCGGAGGCGGTTTGAACGAGAATCTATCTCGCGTTTTGCCAGCGACGGTGGATGCAGAAATCAAGCGAGATAGCTGGACCATCCCGCCAGTTTTCCCGTGGCTACAAAAACTAGGTAGCGTGGATGATGCTGAGATGTCCCGTGTTTTCAACATGGGAGTTGGCCTGACCATGGTCGTCAGCGACTACTACGCCGAAAGCATCCAGCACCAATTAACCCAGCTGGGCCTCGATAACTGGCAGATCGGCCACATCGTCGATGGCTGCGGCGAAAGCCGATGGGCTTAGCTTGCAGGATTTTGGGTCTGCCGGTTTCTGGCTATCGGAAGGTGCCCGTCTGCTGAGCCCGACCTCCGAACACAGGTGCCTTAGGGGCTGTGGCCATCGAGTTTTTTTCAGACTCGTCTAGCGAAGGCCCCGCAGTAGTGAGCGCCTTGAGTACCTTCGACTTGCTGAGCAAATCAGGAAGCACGATCACCTCCTGCGAAGGATCAGCCGGGTAGATGGCCAACAGTGGGATGCTCTGGCTATTAAGCTCACGCAGAGCATTCTTAATCACAGCACTCCGATTCGTCCAATCGGCCAGCAACGTGACCACGTTGTTCTCTTCGACTAAATCTCGTACCTCTGCACGGTTGATGGCAAACTTCAGATTGGTTTTACAGGTGGGGCACCAATTTGCAGAGAAGTCGACCATCACGGTTTTGCCTTCGGCGCGGGCGGCAGCGAGTGCTTGTGGCGAGTAGGGTTGCCAGGGTAGCAATGCATCGCTGGGTGTTAAGAGTTGAAAGGCAAAAAATCCGACCATCGCAGCCGAAGCGATGGCTCCGAGCCAAGCCTTCCGTCGTGTTACCTGAGAAGCGGTGATCGGAGTTTGTCCGATGAGCCAGCAACCAAACCAGATGCCAAACAGCATGGCTAACGTAGCGAGGAAATAATCCTGGTTGATCGTCGAGAACAAGTAAACCACGGTGCCTAAGAGGACGAATCCTAGCAGGTGCTTCATGGTGTTCATCCACGCGCCTGGCTTGGGAAGCCAGCTTACCAACGACGGAGCAACACCAATCAGCAAATACGGCAAGGACATGCCGATGCCGACCGCACCAAAAATAGCGTAAATGACATAGGATGGTTGGCTGATGGTGTAGCCGAAAACGGGGCCCAAGAAGGGGCCGCTGCACGGAGTTGCCAACAGGGTGGTCACGATGCCCATGCAGAACGCACCAAACGGGCCTTCGCGTGCCGCTAATTTTGTGGCATTGCCTGAGGTTGCAAAGCCAGGAATGGGCAACTCCCACGTCCCCAGAAAGCTCAGCGCCATGGCAAACACCAAGGCCGTCATGGCGACCTTAAACCAGGTGAGCGTATACAGCTCTCCCCACCCGAAGCTTTCCTCACCCAAGCCAAGTTGAGCAAGTGCCGCCAAGGTGGCCAATATCATAAAGACGCTTAGCAAACCAGCGACATACGACAGGTTCAGAATGAGTATGTGAGCACGATTTTGCCCCCCCTGTTCTGCAAACGAAAGGACTTTCAGGCCGATCACTGGCAAGACACAAGGCATCAAATTCAAAATCAATCCGCCAAGCAGCCCGTATCCAAGAATCGTTAGCAGAGGGAGGCTGCTGGCTTCTGCAGGCGTCGATTCAGTAGTCAGCTCGGCGACTGGAATCGATAGGCCCAATCCGATTTTAGCAGTAAACGGTGCTTCAAACGGAACACAAGTGTCTGGGTCGCAGGCTTGGCCTTCAATTTTTCCGGACAAAGTCAGGGTGCTGGGATCGGCGCCCGTGGCCAATTCAATCGGGGCGGCCCAAGTAACTTTCTGATAATGTTCGCGCAGTTCTAAGCCGACAAATGCTTCTTGATCGATGCGAAGATGAGGCGGTGTGGTGGGGCGCCACTCGCCGGTTATTTTGGCCCCATGGCCTGGAACGAGCGTAAGCTTGGTGGGCAAAGGGCCACCACCGTTGTTCGGTAGCGAACCTTGATCGATCGCGCCGACATGGTAGTGCTCTATCATCGTGGCGGTGACAAACAGATAGGCACTTTGTTCTTCGGTTGCTGCCGTAAACTCAGCCTTTACCGTGACCTCCGCTTCGCGGTCGCCAAGACCGCCGGATGAAAAATCCCCCAGACCCTTAGGGAACTCAAACTGAGCATTCGCTGTGGAGCTTGCGCTGAAGAGCACTAGACATAAAACGACAGCGATTTGGCGACATAACGCCGAAGGAACTTTGCACATCCCTATGATTTCCTCTCGAAAGAAAACGGCTCCCGCGGACGTCCTGCCCGGGGGAGGGTAACACAGTAATTCTAGCAGCCTAAGAAAACCAAGAAAATACGGGTCAACACCGACCGACTTCGCTGATTTAGGCAAGACCTTACAAAACCCGAGATTTTGTGTACTTTTATTGTCGGCAATTAAGTCCGTGAAAGTCTGTTAGGTCGAGTACATAGGCTTGTGATTCCCTAAAAAGGGGTGTAATCAAGCTGGCTGGAACTTTGCTACTCGCAAGCTTTGCTAGCACCACTCCGGGAATTTAGCGATTTCAATCGCGTGGACAACCAATTCAGCTGTGTCATCAAGGCGTTCGCCTGAGGGAACGATCGGCGGTCGACAAATAACCAGCGGATCCAGTTTGCTGCTGAGCAAAGGCTGCCTCCTTCGTCGAATCCAACAATTGCTTGCCGCTCGACTTCAGACAACGGATGAACTCGACAGTACGCCTCGATCCCCACACTCCAAGAATCGATGTCATCGTTGACCATACTTCCCAACAGACGCGCAATATCACCCGCCACCGAATCGATCGCTACGGCACCATAGTCGAGAAGCCCCGTCACTTGGTCGCCGTGGAACAAAATGTGATCGTGACGAACGTCGCGTAAACACCATTGGAGCGGAAGAGGTTGATTGACGATCGGTGCTAGTCGGCCAATCACCGCATCAAGTGAGTTGGCAATTCCTTCGAGTAGCTCGAAGGCAAGCTCTTGCAACGGACTGGCATTGGCTGATCGAGTCGATTGCCAAAGTTTCTCTAGCCCACCATGCTGGAAGTCTTGCAAGGTCGTCATCCGTTGATGCAGGCCGGGCGATACGGCTTTTCGTTGCCCATTTCCTGCATAGGTGTACCGCTGGGCAGCGCGGTGAAAATCGGCTAAACATCGGACTGCGGCTTCGAGCTTTGTACGGCTTGGCTGTTCAAGAAAATTTGCCTCACCCGGCATCCAAGGAGCCAGTTCCCAAAGATGCTCCTCGTTCAAGTAGAATGTTTGCCCTGAACGTGTAAGCAATGGTACGGGTGCTAGCTCGAACCCAGTCTGCTCAATATGTTTCAGCAGGCCGTGGATTGCCGAGAGACCGTCGATGGTTGGATGCTCCTGCGGCCAACGCCGCAGGCAGAGGCTCTTGTTATGGGCAGAGACCTTCCAAATCACCGCTCCGCTAAACCCTCCCTGCACCGCTAAGGACTCGATTTGCGCGTGCGAGACGTCTTCGAGCCACGGGCTCAAAAACGTCTGCGGTCTAAGGGAATAAGGGTTGTTAGACATATCGCCGCGTTTTGGTGAATCAGAGACGGGGAAGCTGCACAGCCGAGGCATGAGAGCGACATCAATTATTTATAGAGTGGCACCAGTATACCGATTTTATTGTTGACCTAGTACCAGAGTGCAGACTTGCTGATTCAAGTGGCAATGTTATGCTGGATGCGTTTCCAGACTCCTTGTATTTCGATAATTGCCACGTTTTCTATGAAACTAATTCTTGCAGTAATCCAGCCAACCAAGCTCGATGCCGTTCAGCAGGCGTTAAGTCGCATTGGCGTGGCTCGTCTGACGGTATGCGATGCGGTGGGGTTCGCGCGGCAGCGGGGACAATCCGAGACGTATCGTGGCAGCGAATACGAAACCAATCTGCTCCGCAAGATAGAAATCGAAATTGCGGTGAATGACGATTTTGTCGACCGAGCGATCGAGTGCCTTGAGCAAGCTGCCCGTACTGGCGCCACCGGCAATATCGGTGACGGAAAGGTGATGGTTTTGCCGCTGGACGATGCGGTGCAGATTAGCGATTCGCAACGTGGCCCAGGCGCGCTCTAAAACATGAATTTCGTACTCCTCTGTCGCGACCTGATGCTTTCTTCGCGTGTCGAAGGTGCGGCTCGAAATTTGGGTTTCTCGGTCCGCTGCGTTTCTGATGCGACGAGTGCGATTGCTGCGATCGATCACAGTGAGGGCCAATTGGTGTTTGTCGATCTTCAACTCCCCAATCTTGATCTGGATGCGCTCGTCGAAGAGGTGCGAAATATTCGCGGAACCGCGGTGCGTATTGTTGCATGCGGCCCGCATGTTCACGAACAACGACTCAACGCAGCTCGCCAAGCCGGCTGCGATCAAGTGGTCACCCGAGGTCAGTTCGAACGCGATTCGAGTACAATTTTGCAAGCTTAGCTTTTGGCCAAGCCATCCATAGCTCGACCATCCTGGTCGAGAACGCCTTATTCCTCCGCACCCTCAGAATCAGCTTCCGGCGATCGTTCGACTTGCGGGATGCCGGTTTCATCGGTCGTCAAACCTGGAAGTCCCTGGTTGGGCTCCCCCTCATCAAAGGCGATTTCGTCCATCTCGGTGGAGTCGATGTGTCGGCGCAACAGTAGGTAAATTCCCACAGTCGCCGGCCACAGGTAAGCGATGGGAAACGATGCCGAAATGGCCGACAGCGTCCACTTCCAAAAATGAATCGCTTGGGCGCCCGTATTTGCCATCCCACCTAGATCGGATGCGGTGTGAGCAACGAGTTGAGCAGTTCGTTCGTTACCGGCACCCCAACTGACGGTCCACTCCGATAGGGTAATACCAGCGCTAACGACATAATGCACGACCATCTCCCCCAGAAGGCCCAATAGGGTGGCGATAAGAACATAGGCGACTAGATGCAGCGGACGCTGATAGACATAGGCATAACAGCGACTGACGCCATCAAACGCGTCGGTTCGTTCCACCCCAATGGTTGCCCACATCAATGGCCAACCAAGCATTAAGCCAAGTAGCACGACGGCAAGCATCAACCCCCAAGCGAGAACCAACACCCACAGCAACCCGGCAAGCATGGCGACAAAGTCGAGTCGCATAAATAGGCCATCAATCACCAGCGGCAAAGCTAGTGCCGCAGAGCTCGCTAAGGCAATGATTGGGGCACCTGCAGTTGTTACCCATTTCGCAACTGCCGCTTGCAAGGCAGCGATGGGGCTCAATGTTTCACCTCGAGTCAAATGGACGGCTGCTATCCGCGAGATAGCGCCGCCAAACAACGACCAAACAATAATCGCCCAGATTCCGCTGAGGGATAATACCCAGGAACGTCGCCAGCTCGTTTCACGATTGGCTAGTAAAATAAATGGTCTGGTGAGCCAAGTCCAGCCTCGGACGAGTGGCCCCGAGTTGGTGCCTGCGGTAAATTCTCGGAAAGCTGAGACGTTCTCGGTCGTCGAAGGAATAGGCGAATCAGTCGTCAGGTTTTGTTGCGGAACCGTGTCGGTGAGCCGTTCTAGGGCGACAGGGGTATCAGAAAAAACCCGATCGAGAGCGCCCCAACCCCATTGCGTCAACACGACGCCGACAAAGGCTAGTAACAGCACACGCAGTAGCAGCGCAACACGCAACGCCCTGACTAAGATCAGCCAGGGGCAGATCTCGTTCCAGCGAATCTCGTAAAGTGTGCCAGGTGGTTGCGACATCCGTGAGTTGATCGCAGGAGATATTACTGAGGGTCCGACGTGCTACGAAGGCGGCATTATAATGGCACCGCGAGATGATTCCTAGCAGAGTCTGCCAGGGAAACCGAACAATCTTGCTGCATTGGAGATGCACCGGACGCTATTTGGTTTCTTTCCCAGTCCCGTTTGATGGCTCCTGCGACCAATTGTCGTCTGGAGTTTCGTCGTCCTCAGGATCGGCCGCATGAGGCAAGGCGTACCCTTCGTCGAGCCAGCGTCCCAGGTCGATCGATTGACACCGTGCACTGCAAAACGGCATGCAGTCGGTTGCCTGTGGCGAAAATTCAGCTTGGCAGATGGGGCAACGCATGGCGGTGGGTGGACCCTACTTGTCTTTTGACTTGGAAGAGCCTGGTTTTTTCTCGGACTTGCTACTCGACCCAGACGATTTTTCTTTTGCCTTGTCCTTCGACTTTTTGGCGTCCTGGGCCCCTTTTTTGTACGACTCACTTCGGTAGTCGGTTTCGTAGAAACCAGAGCCCTTAAACACTACCGCAGCGCCTGTGCCAAACAATCGACGGAGCTTGAGCTTTTTACATTCGGGGCATTTGCGTTTGATGGGGGCCGAGATCGACTGAAACAATTCGAACTCGTGGCCGCAGGCATCGCATTCGTAGTCGTAGGTAGGCATGACGATGACTTGGATTGGGAATAGTAGTAGAAAAAAACTAGGGGGACAGCCGTGGTCGGCTTGGCTAAGCCTCAGTGCTTTCCTCGGTTGCTGGACCCGAGGAAATAATGACTTGCGCGGGGCGTACCACTCGATCGTGAAGCAAATAACCAACCTGGGTCACAAGCAAAACATGGTTCGCAGGTTGTTCGTCCGAGGGCTGCTGCAGAATTGCTTCGTGAATTTGCGGATCGAATGGTTGGCCTAGTGCATCAATCGGCTTGCAACCATGCTGCTCGAAAATGGTCGTGAGTTGTTGCTTTACAAGCTTGAAACCTTCGAGCAAGCTTGCCGCTTCGTTGCTTTGTTCGGCGGCTTCGATGGCACGATCGATGTTGTCTGTGGTGGGCAGTAAGTCGCGAAGCAATGGCAAGGCACCGTAACGACGCTCGTCGTTGACCTCTCGAGCGGTACGGTTGCGCAAGTTTTCCATCTCTGCCCGAAGCCGAAGCAAGCGGTCTTTTTCGGCAGCAAGCTCGTCTTCGAGGCTCGGCTCGTCCGAATCGGGTTGGTTCTCTTCGCAAGCAGCAGCAACCGCGCCGGCAATGGCTTCTGCCTCGGCGTCGACTTGAGCAGTTGGCTGTTGATCGCTGCCCTTTTCAGCAGGTGTTTCGTCTTTCGTTGGTGGCTTAACCGCCATCGGTGGTTACTCCTCTTTTTTTCGTTAAGAAGATTCGTGATCGGTGAAATATTCTTTCAGCTTATCAAAAAAGCTTTTTCTTACAGGAGCTACGTTCTTGTGTTCTAGCTCAGCCAGTTGGCGGAGCAGGGCCTCTTCTTCGCTGCTTACACTTTCGGGGACATCAATGTTCACTTGCACTAAGAGATCGCCTAAACCCACCACGCGCGGGTCGGGCATGCCTTGGCCTTTGAGACGGAAGACGTTTCCCGACTGGGTACCGGGGGGAACTTTGACTTCTCCCGGCCCGTCCAGCGTAGGAACTTCCAGCGTGCAACCCAGCACCGCTTGCGAATAGGTGATCGGGATTCGACAAATGAGGTGCTGGCCTTCGCGCTCAAACAACGAATGTTGCAGTACCGACACTACGCAGTAGCAATCGCCCGGCGGGCCACCATTGGGACTTGGCTCACCTTGGCCTGTGATGCGAACTTGCATGCCTTCGTCGACGCCAGCGGGGATTTCTACTTCGGCCTCAACTTTTTTGAGCTTCTGGCCTGAACCGCGGCACACGCCACACGGGGTCGAAACCGAAGAGCCCTCGCCTTTGCAGGCGGGGCAGGTTGTCTGCACACGGACGATGCCCGCCTGCTGGACGACTTGCCCATGGCCGCCGCAGTAAGAACAGGTCTGGCGTTCGCTACCTTCGGCGGCACCACTGCCTTCGCATCGTTTGCAAGGTTCGTGTCGCTGAAAGTGCACCGTCTTACGAACACCTTGGGCAGCTTCTTGGAGCGTGAGCGATACGTCGCAACGGACGTCACGGCCTTTACGAACTCGACGTCGTCGGCCTCCACCACCGCCACCGAAGATATCGCCAAAGATGTCGCCAAAGGCAGAGAAGATATCCTCGACATCCGAGAAATGCCCCGAACCGCCTGCCTGACCGTTGACGCCAGCATGGCCATAGCGGTCGTATCGAGTACGTTTTTCGGCGTCGTGTAAGACTTCAAAGGCGTCGGAGGCTTCTTTGAATTTATCGATGGCCTCGTCGTCGCCCGGATTTTTGTCCGGGTGATATTTGATGGCCAAACGACGATAGGACGAAGCAATAACGTCCTGCGTCGCGGTGCGCTCGACTTCTAAAACTTCGTAATAATCGCGTTCAGAGGCCATGACGGCAACCTGATTAGGAATGGCAAAGCACTAGACGAATACGCAACCGGGCCACTGGCTAAGCTAGCCGAGTGGCCCGATGCGAAAAATACCGATTCGGTGACGTCCTTAGCGGATGCTACCGACGACGCCCCGCTTGTCTTGATCTTTCGGGTCGTAGTTGGTGACCAAAGCTTCGGTGGTGAGAATCAAACCAGCAATGCTGGCGGCGTTGGACAACGCCGTCTTTACCACCTTGGTTGGGTCGATAATTCCCGCCTTGAACATGTCGACATATTCGCCATTGTTGGCATCGTAGCCGGTGTTTGCCGACTTGCGGCTCACTTCGTCGGCCACCACACTGCCGTCCAAGCTGCAGTTGTCTGCAATTTGGCGGAGCGGGGCGTCGAGAACACCACGGACAATGTTCACACCGATTTTCTCGTCACCACGAGCGCCTTTGACTGCAGCTTCTACCACTTCGGCACAACGTAGCAAGGCCACACCACCGCCGGGGAGAATGCCTTCTTCTACCGCGGCACGCGTTGCGTGAAGGGCGTCTTCTACCCGAGCTTTTTTCTGCTTCATGTCGGCTTCGCTGCTGGCCCCGACCGAGATAATCGCTACGCCACCGGTTAGCTTGGCCAACCGCTCCTGTAGCTTTTCACGATCGTAGTCGCTGGACGTGTTTTCAATGCCCTTGCGAATTTGCTCGATACGTTTTTTAACATCGGCATTGGCACCGCCGCCTTGGACAACCGTGGTGGCGTCCTTCGAGACCGTGATCTTCTTTGCGCGACCCATCTCGGCGAGTGTGACAGTATCGAGCTTCATGCCGAGGTCTTCGCTAATCAATGTGCCGCCGGTGAGGGTTGCAATATCGCCTAGCATCGCCTTGCGACGATCGCCAAAACCGGGTGCCTTCACAGCACACACATTAAGCACACCCCGTAGCTTGTTGACGACCAAAGCCGCCAGCGCTTCGCCTTCGATATCTTCGGCGATAATCAAGAAGGGTTTGCCCTTTTGGCTTACTAGTTCCAAGATAGGAAGCAAGTCGCGCAGATTGCTGATCTTCTTTTCGTGGATCAGGATGTAGGCGTCTTCCAACACACATTCCATATCGGCAGGCTGATTAATGAAGTAAGGTGACAAGAAACCCTTGTCGAACTGCATGCCTTCGACCAACTCGAGCGTGGTTTCTGTCGAACGGCCCTCTTCGACCGTGATGACGCCATCTTTGCCCACACGCTCCATCGCGTCGGCCAACAGATCGCCAATCACGCGATCGTTATTCGCGCTGATGGAACCCACTTGAGCGATTTGCTCTTTGCTGGAAACCTTCTTCGAGATCGAATCGAGGTGTTCGACGGCAGCGTTCACGGCTCGACGAATGCCACGTTGGACAGCCATCGGGTTGCTGCCAGCGACAATGTTGCGAGTGCCTTCGCGAAGAATAGCCCGTGCAAGCACGGTGGCGGTCGTTGTGCCATCGCCCGCGAGCGACGAAGTCTTGTCAGCCACTTCGTGAACGAGCTTTGCGCCCATGTTCTCGAAGGGATCTTCTAGATCGACTTCTTTGCTAACAGTGACACCGTCTTTGGTCACCGTTGGGCCACCAAACGACTTGTTGATAATTACATTACGGCCGGTTGGGCCCATCGTCACAGCGACGGCGTCGGCCAATTTATCGACTCCACTGAGCAGTTTGCTCCGAGCAGCGTCGTCAAACATCAATTGCTTTGCCACGGGTGGGGCTCCTTCGTTAGAAGCGGTTTAGCTCGTTGGCCGTGGGGCTCTGAGCTAAGATTGGTTGAGGATAATTTTTTATGTTTATTCCGGCAGCAAAATAATCGCTGCTGGTTTTTCGTTGACAGAATTTTGGCGTTTAGAGAACCTTGGCGAGGATGTCGCTCTCACGGAGAATCTTCAATTCTTCGCCATTGACTTCTACATCAGATCCGCCGTACTTGCCATAGATCACTTCGTCGCCGATGGCTACCGAGAGCTCACCACGAATGCCACTGTCGAGCAACTTGCCAGCGCCCACAGCAACGACTTTGCCTCGTTGGGGCTTTTCTTGAGCCGCGTCAGGAAGAACGATCCCTCCTGCGGTCACTTCCTCAGCATCTGAGGGGCTCACAACGACGCGATCATCCAAAGGTCGTAGGTTAATTTTGGCCATGTCTTGGGTTCCTTCTGATTATTTTTGATTTAGTGAAGCTTGATAGGAAAAATCCTGCTCTTACATCATGCCGGGCATTCCGCCCATGCCACCCATACCGGGCATGCCACCCATGCCGCCGCCCATACCGCCCATGCCAGGCATTCCGCCACCCATGCCGTGATCATGTTCACCGCCGGGGGCCTCTTCTTCCTCTTTGGGAATTTCGGTGATGAGCGAATCGGTGGTCAACAGCAGCGAAGCGACGCTGGCTGCGTTTTGTAACGAGGTGCGAACGACTTTCGCCGGGTCAATCACGCCTGCAGCAACGAGATCGCAGTACTCAAGTTTGTTGGCGTCGTATCCTTCCTTTTTTTCTTTCGACTTACGTACGCGATTGACGACGACTGCGCCGTCCACACCCGCATTTTCTGCAATATACCGCAGTGGGTAGTCGAGTACCTTGCGGATAATGTCCACGCCCAGGCCCTCGTCACCTTCCAGCTTGAGTTTTTTGAGAGCCTTCTCGCAGCGAATTAGCGCGACTCCGCCACCGACGACAATCCCCTCGGCCAAAGCGGCCTGAGTAGCAGCCCGTGCGTCTTCTAAGAGATCCTTGCGCTCTTTCATTTCGGTTTCTGTCGCTGCCCCGCAGTTAATCTGGGCGACGCCACCAGCCAACTTGGCCAGTCGTTCTTGTAACTTTTCTCGATCGTAATCACTGTCGGTCGAATCAATCTCGTTGCGGATTTGATCGGCCCGATCTCGGATATCATCCTTTTTGCCGCCGCCACCAACCATGGTGGTATTATCAGTGCTGATCATGATCTTGCGGCACTTGCCTAGGTCAGAAAGTTGCACCCCATCGAGCTTGATACCAAGATCTTTGAAGATTGCGGTAGCTCCGGTCAGCGTGGCGATATCGCCCAGCATCGCTTTTCGGCGGTCGCCGTAGCCGGGTGCTTTGACAGCACAAACATTGACGATCCCTCGCATCTTGTTGACAACCAGCGTCGCCAAAGCTTCGCCTTCGACATCTTCTGCCACGATCAACAAGGGCTTGCCAGCTTTGGAAACTGCTTCCAACAGAGGAACCATATCCTTGGCATTCGAGATTTTCTCTTCGTAGACTAAAATCAGGCAACTCTCGAATTCGACGGTTTGGTCGTCTTCGTTCGTCACGAAGTGGGGCGAGAGAAAGCCGCGGTCGAATTGCATACCTTGGACAACCTCGACGTAGGTTTCGTTGCTGCGGCCTTCTTCAACAGTGATGACGCCGTCTTTGCCCACTTTGGCGAAGGCATCGGCCAACACATTGCCAATGGTTGGGTCGTTGTTGCCCGCGATCGTGGCGACTTGTTGTAAGTTCTTCTTATTCTTGACATCGACAGGTTCCGCCATCTTGCCAAGGGCTGTGGAAACCACCCCGACTGCCTGCGAAATACCTCGACCCAGAGCCATCGCATCGGCGCCAGCGGCAAGCATCTTCAGGCCTTCGCGAAAGATGCCTTCCGCCAAAACGGTTGCACTCGTCGTGCCGTCGCCAGCAACATCATTGGTTTTGCTGGCTGCTTCTTTCACCAGTTGAGCACCCAGATTTTCGTAGGGGTCGTCTAGCTCGATGTCCTCGGCCACGGTGACACCATCTTTTGTCACCTTGGGCGAACCCCAGCCTTTGTCCAATACCGCATTTCGGCCGCGGGGGCCTAGGGTACTGCGAACAGCACGAGCGAGTTTTTCGACTCCTGCTGCCAGTGGCTTGCGTGCATCGTCCTCGAATAGCATTTGCTTGGGCACGTTGAACTCCTCTTTGTGTGATTATTTCAGCGTTTGAATTTGAATATGTGTTTTAGGGATCGGCTTGGCTCCCAGAGCCAGCTCCCAAACAGTTTTGGCAGGTAGACACTGACGTTTCAGACATCAATCGCAAGCAGCGTGCCAACAACGAGGCATACGACGTAGAGTCCGTTTTTGCCGCGTTTTTAGCGGGCATGAGGATGCTTGGTCTCTATCAGCGATCAGCGAGCAAATTTGCAATATGCCATTTTGGCAGTTTTTCGACGGGTTGCCCAGGGGGTCTGGCCGCCTATATGACACTCTTGGTACATCGATTGCGGTAACTACGGCAGAGGCAAAAACGGGACAGTCTGGCGAATCTATCTATAAGGTGCCGCTAACGAAGAGCTAAAGGCAAAATCTAGTCCTTATTCCAAACCGCAGGCGACTTTTCTAAGTCGCATTTCTCGGCTCGCGCCTGACTTCCTTCGTCGCCAGAGAACTTTCCAGGGCAGCCTGCTAGTTCTTGCTCATTGGCGAGTGAAGGTCAGCAATTTCATCGGATTTTTTTTAACACCACCTTTGCGAGAAGACCAATGTAAGCAACCAATCGAAGAACAATTTAGCGGGTAACTGATAGCCTCGGGCAGTCTGCGCTAACTCGTTGTTCCCCTCGTTTTTAAGGGCGAACTGCGGTTGGTAGGCAGTTGCGTGGTTGTTTCACTTTGAGAGCAGGCATCTCATCTAGAGTTGCTGTGCATGGTGGGTGAACGGTCGCGTTCTGACCAATTTTCTGTGGTGCGTACTTTCGCTACATGCACCACGAGAGCCGATTATGCTCAGCAGGTTGTAGTTGAGTGATCCGTCGGGTCTTCACAGAACCGATGTCTATCAGCACGCAATTTTCGCGTCTCGACTTCTGCGCAGATGAAGTTGTGATCGACCCCGCTTGCCGTTGCTGTTTGCATACGCGATCAGACGAAAATCGCCTGAATCGGGTGCGCTTCGTTTCACCAATTTGGTGAAAGGCCTCCCTGTTTTGGGGATGTGCGCTCGCAAGTCTTTTTTCAACAAAAGGTTACGGCATCTTGCCGAGGGCAATGACCGGGGGAAACGAGGGCGAAGCTTATATGCTATTTGCAATAAGTGTATGTCGCGAAAGAGTTTGCGGCAAAATCGAATTGGCTCACCAAGCTAGTGAATTGAGCCCACGGGTGGCTCGAGCCCTTTAGCTTGAGTCGCTAGATTCTTCTTTTTAACAGCCAGCGCTCAACGGGCATTTCTTCGACAATCAGCGGCGTTTCATAGGGCGAAGCATTTGCTTCAAACTGCTGTTGTCTAAACAAAGGCTTTTGCGCTACTATCGGCATGTCTGTTGCATTGGGAGAGCGTACTCTCGGTCGTAGATCTGCTTGGCAGTCTGGCCTGTGTACCCTCTGCGGTAAAAATGATTTTTACTTGGCAAGGATGGAATGCCCATGTTAAGCGAACAGAAAATGTTGAATTACGAAGACTTGTACACTGAGTTCATGGAGCTTGAGAGTTCTTTGCGAGATCGCGCAAAAGTTGCTAAGACGAGCACACAGACTCGTTTGAAAAGGCGAACGGATCGCAAGCGGGGCACTCCTGCACCGGTTGTTGGTATGCCTCACCGTCGTCTGCATCGATTGTCTTGGTGACAGAAGGCCGCAGTTCCTTCTAATAGTGGCATCGTTCGCTGCGGGCGTAGGTTTTGCGCCGAGATGGTCGCTCTGTCCCCCCTCGTTGAGCTACTGTTCGTCAGATTTCGCCCGCAAAGTCCACGCATTTTGCGTAGATGACTTTACATTCTTGCGTTCGACCTCGATTTTGGTTTGCTAGAAATGTGTGTGCTGTGTAAGCTCAATTTCGCATTGGAATAGGCCGTTAACGTGCGGCTGCGAATTGGCTGCACTTAATGAAACCATCATTCTACACTCGTCATAAAGTCGGCATCTTTGCCCTCTTTCTCTTTCTGGCACCGTTGGTTGTCACCAGCGCCCGCCGAGCTGTCGATCAGAGTTCAACCCGTGTTGCCGATTGGTTGCCAGAGGCTTTTGAAGAAACGCAGCGTCTTCATTGGTTTCAGGAGCATTTTGTTTCAGACGACATGCTGATGATCAGCTGGGAAGGCTGTACCTTCGACGATGGTCGATTGAAGCAGTTAGCAGAAAAGCTGCGTTTGCCTGTCGATATCGGTGACCTGCATCAGGTTGAGCTCTGTCGTCAAATTGTCACAGGACCAGAAGTTCTGGAAACCCTACGCGGAGAACCTCTTCGTCTCTCTCGGAAGAAAGCATTAGTTCGGCTTCGCGGCTGGCTGGCTGGCGAGGATCTCCAGTCAACCGGTTTGATACTCATGCTCACTCCCGAGGGCTGGGAGCACCGGCACTTCTTGGCGAACCACATCTTAGATTCCGCGGCAACCATCGAGGGGCTTGCCCCAGAGTCGTTGCATATGGCGGGCACCACCATGGACTCGGTGGCCATTGATCAAGCCAGCCAAGATGGCTTGCAGCTAATGATGCTGGGCTGTTATGCCGTCGGGTGTGCTTTGATGGTAGCCATGTTTCGCAGCATTGCGCTCACGATGGCGGTTTTCATCACTGCTCTTTTTTGTCAACAGATGAGCTTGTGCCTCGTTGATCTCTCAGGGGGACATATCGACAGCGTGATGTTGATGATCCCTTCCTTGATTTACGTACTAAGTATTTCGGCTGGTGTACACCTAGCCAACTATTATCTCGACGCCGTCGAAGTCCACGGTCTAAGGCATGCGCCGAGCATTGCCGTACGGCATGCCTTCTTGCCCTGTGGCTTAGCTTCGATAACAACCGCCTTAGGGCTGGGTTCTCTCAGTGTGAGCTTCCTCACCCCCATAAAAAACTTTGGATTCTACGCAGCTGTGGCAGTGATACTCGCTACGGTGGTCGTCTTTGCACTGTTGCCTGCCCTGATCGAGCAATTTGTGTCGATGTCAGCCGTTCGACGTCGAGATAACGCAGCCCCCGAGTCGTCAGGGTATTGGGATCGCTTAAGAGAATGGGTAGCCCATCGGAATAAATTGATTTTATTTGCATCGATAATAGTTCTAGTGGCAAGCACATGGGGAGTCACTCAAATTCGCACGGGTGCGAGAGTACATGACCTTTTCTCACCCAATGCAAAAATATTGCAAGACTACGAATGGCTTGAAAACCAGATAGGCCCCTTAGTACCGCTAGAAGTGGTTGTAGTTATTCCCAAACAAACGCAGCAACCGGTCACTTTACTAGATCGCTTGCGCGTAGTCGGGGCATTTCATGGGGTGATTTCTGCGAACGATGGCATTGGTGCCGTTATCTCGCCGCTTAATTTGTCTCCGAAGATTTCGCGTCGGAAACGCGGCCCAGGCAATGTTGCTTATGAAACAATGCTCAACAAACAGTTGGAAAGAAATCTATCGACATTCGTAGAAATGGCCAGATTACGCGAGACGCCGTCCGAAGAACTCTGGCGGATTAGCGCCAGAGCCTACGCAGGCCAAGGTCATAACTATTCCGAGCTTTTAGAAGAACTTAAGAAATCTGTCGAACCGATTCTTTCGCGTTGTGCTTCGCTTGGGATGAGTGATGTCAGCGTCGTTTTTTGCGGGGCTGTTCCTTTGGTACAGAAAGCTCAGGAGCAAATGTTACAAGACCTCACTCATAGCTTCGAGGTCGCTTTTGCACTCATTTCAGCCATGATGATCGGTTTGGCATTGTTTTGGTCGTCTAATGAGATTGCATCAGTAACACGCAGGCCATCCATTGGGCTGTTTTTAGGCCGGGGTGTTTTTGCAGGTCTTGTTTCGATGATTCCCAACGTGTTGCCTTGCGTCGCAGTTTTGGGAGGGATGGGTTTGTTGGGGATTCAACTAGAAATTGGTTCGATCATGACGGCTAGCGTTGCCCTGGGGATCGCGGTTGACGACACCTTGCATTTCATTACCTGGTTCCGAAGAGGGTTAGCAGAGGGGATGTCGCGCCCCGACGCAGTCAAATTTGCCTACGACCGGTGTGCGACTGCCATGACTCAGACCTCGTTGATCTGTGGCCTTGGCCTTTTAATGTTCGCGTTCAGCGGTTTCGTGCCGATTGGCCGTTTTGCCTGGGTGATGTTTGCGATGCTGATTTCCGCCCTGGTGGCCGATTTGGTCGTCTTGCCTGCAATCCTGTTAGGGCCTTTAGGTAAGGTATTTGAGCCTGTTCGAGGTGCCGAAAGAGGGAAAGCTTATCCAGAGCATCTATTTTGATCGCCGTTTCGAGTCTTGGTGAATTTAGGCTACTAGAATGGTTGTGCTAGCTTAGGTTGACGAGTAGCATGGGGGATTGGGAAAAAACCAATGGAGATGGTTTCATTGATTCTTTGCAGCGGATGTTTTGTCTGCAACTTGGGTTCTACAACGTGTCTGACTACACTCTGCTAACAGGTTCCACGGGATTACTGGGGCGCTATCTGCTCTGCGATCTTCTGCAGGCTGGCCATCGCGTTGCGGTGGTTGCCCGTCCCAACAAAAAAGAAACGGTGGCCCAGCGGATTGAATCAATCCTGCAGGTTCACGAATCTGAGACCGGCGTTTCGCTACCTCGGCCCGTCTGCTTAGAGGGAGATATCACCAAAGAATATCTCGGCTTAGATGAGGTCGCGCGGCAGTGGGTTTCTGAGTATTGCTCGACGATGCTTCATAGCGCGGCTGCCCTCAAGTTTCATGAAGAAGCCGACGGCGAGCCTTGGCGCACTAACGTCGGCGGGACTCGACACGTTTTAGACCTTTGCCGTGACACCGGCATTCGCCGTCTGCACTACGTCTCGACCGCCTACGTCTGCGGTAAACGCGATGAGCGAATCATGGAAGGTGACTTAGACTGCGGGCAAGAGTTTCGTAACGATTATGAAAAGAGCAAGCTCGAAGCGGAGGTGATGGTTCGCAACGCCGACTTTATCGACGAGCTAACGGTCTACCGTCCTGCGGTGATTGCCGGAGATTCGCAAACAGGTTACACAAGTACCTACCACGGGCTACTTATGTATTTGCAGTTGATGTGCGTCTTGGCTCGAAATACCGAGCCGGGCCCCGATGGGGTTCGTCATACAGAGGTAGAGCTCCAAATCTCAGGCGACGAGCCTCGTAACGTGATTCCCGTCGATTGGTCAGCGGCAGTCATTGCTCACTTATTTGGCAATCCCAAGTCGCATGGACGCACCTTTCATCTGGCCCCTCGTGTTCGTATGACTGCACGACAAATGGTGGAAGCGGGGTATTCGTATTTCAATTCTACCGGCGTCAAGTTTGTCGGGCTGCCTGAGGGTGAGCAACGCCCTGACAGCGAATTGGGTCGCAGCGCCTACGAAAGTTCGATGATGTATCGCGAATATGAAGATTGCGATCCAGAATTCGACACGACCAACCTTCAGGAATTTGCCGGCCATTTGCCGTGCCCCATTATCGACGAAGCAATGTTACATCGTTTCATGGCCTATGGCGAAGAAGACCGGTGGGGCAAGCGTCGCCAAAAGCAGGCGAATATTCCTTTCAATGTCGAAGCCTATCTCGAGCAATTAGTGAATCCGGATGGTGACCTCGTTGAAGAGCGATCCTTTGGGCTCGATGTGCTCGGCGCAGGCGGAGGGCAGTGGACGGTGTTTATGGCTGGCGGTCATGTCGTCGCGTTTGAGCCGGGAATCTCGTCCTCGGTCTTAGCTGTGTTGAGTGTCACTTCCGACAAGTTTGTTTCTTTGGTCGAAGAAGCTTTACCTAAGCCTGTGAAAACTATTGCTAATCGTTTGACAGAGACCGCGGCCGAGAGCGGCGACAGTCGCTTGGCAGAGTCCATCGCCACAGGGCTGTTTTCCTATCAATGCGATAGTACGCAAAGGTTTGACAGCGATTCTTCTCTGGCCACCTAAAGAGGCAGGCAATGATTTTTCCTAAGGCCCTGTTTTAAACGAAACTGCGATTTCGTTGGCAGGTGAACCGAGAAATAGTAGTAGCACCGCCACGAGATAGCCATGTCGTGTATCTTGATTACCGGAGGTGGAGGCTTTATTGGAAGCACCTTCGTCGAACAGTGGCTGGCCAAGGAACCACTTCCCGTCGTCGTCCTCGACAAACTGACCTACGCCGGCAGTCTAGAAAACTTGACTTCGGTCAGCGACGATCCCCGCTTTCATTTTGTCGAAGGTGATATCGGCGATCAACAGCTCATGGATTCGCTTCTTGCGAAACACAAGCCTCGCGCTGTTCTCAACTTTGCGGCTGAAAGTCATGTCGACCGTTCGATCGACTCCCCCGATGTCTTCGTGCAAACCAATGTCGTCGGGACGGTACGCCTACTCGCTTCGGTGCTGTCCTATTGGAGAAGCTTAAAGGACTCGGAAAGCGAACAGTTCCGTTTCTTGCACATTTCAACCGATGAGGTCTACGGCTCGCTCGGGCAGACGGGCGCGTTTGCCGAAACATCGCCATATCAACCCAGCTCCCCCTATGCCGCTTCCAAAGCCTCGGCCGATCATTTTGTTCACGCTTATCATCACACCTACGGCTTGCCCACAATCATCACAAATTGTTCGAATAACTACGGCCCCCGACAGCTACCCGAGAAGTTGGTCCCGCTAATGATTCTCAATGCCATCGAAGGAAAACGATTGCCCGTTTATGGCGATGGTAAAAACGTCCGCGATTGGCTTTATGTCGAAGACCACTGCCGAGCCCTGCAGCGAGTCCTGGCTAAAGGAAATCCGGGCGAGGTTTACAATATCGGCGGCAATTGCGAATTAACCAACCTAGAAGTGGTCTACACGGTTTGTGACACCGTCGAACGCTTGGTGCCGAACTTGCCCCACGCTCCCTGCCGCTCGCTCATCGATTTTGTAGAAGACCGACCGGGTCACGATCGGCGTTACGCGATGGATTCGACAAAAATACAACAGCAGTTAGGCTGGCAGCCAAAATGTGATCTCGCACTCAGCTTGGAGCAGACGGTGCAGTGGTATCTTGATCACTCGAATTGGGTCGAACACCGTGGCACCTCGCGGCAACGTTTAGGACTCGGTTAAGGTGAACACGATTACAATAACCTGACGAAGTCTCAACATAAAAGTGAGTTTTAGCGTATGTTTGCTGCTACTCTGACCATCATGGCCGTGATTGTGCTCGTGCAATTCCTCGGAGTTAGGCACTATATCCGGTGGCTGGCGAGTGAAACCGTTCCCGAAGTTGCTGACGACCGTTTGCCCCGTGCAGCGGTCATTCTGAGTTTGCGAGGTGCCGATCCTTTTCTTGGCGAGTGTTTGCAGCGGCTGACCTCGCAAAACTATCCAGACTACGAAGTGCATGTCATCGTCGACCACCCCACCGATCCAGCACTCAAAGTGGTCGAGCAGTGGATGGCATCTCACCCAGATCGTTTTCTTCATTTGTCTTTCTTAGAGCAGCGATCTGAAGGGGCCTATCTCAAAACAAGCGCCGTTCGACAGTGTGTCGAAAAATTCGATCCGTCGATTGAGGTCGCTGTGCTGGTCGACGCCGATACGATCGCTTACCAGAACTGGCTAAAAGATATGGTGATGCCGTTGACTGTCCGTGACATTGGGGCAGTGACCGGCAATCGATGGTACGACCCGAACCTGCGCCAATGCGGATCGTTGGTTCGCTACATCTACAATGCAGCGTGCGTCGTGCCGATGTATCTCATGCACGCAACATGGGCTGGCTCGTTAAGCATGCGGCGTGAAGTGTTCACCACCGATTATTTTTTTGAGCGGATGCTCAACACTCCCAGCGAAGAATCGGCTATTCAAGAGGCGACGCGGAAAGCCAATTTTCGACTCATCATGCAACCTAATGTGATGATTCTCAACCGCGAAGAGTGTACGCTTAAAAGTTGCTTCGGATTTATTCGACGCCAATTAATTTGGACACGTCTTTACCACTCGAGTTGGCCTCAAGTGGTGATGCTCGTTGTTGGTTTGTATTTGTTGCTGGCGTCTGTTTTTCTGACTTCGCTCGTTGCTGCCGCGACGGGCAATTTGTTCGTTGCTTCGGTTTTAGCAATAGCGATGACAATCCAGTGGGTTGCGAGCCAATTTTTGATGGAATGGTTGCATCGAACCGTCGCTCGCCGCGCGACGAGTGCTCAGGACGAACCCTATCCGCCGATCACATGGTCCATACGACTCCGGTTGTTGTTTGCCCTGCCGGTGGCCTTAGTTGTTATCTCATGGGCCATCATCAGCGCTTCGCTGAGTAGGAAAGTACGGTGGCGTGGCATCGACTACCAAGTGATTCCGCCCGATGCCATTCGGATGCTAGAATATCGCCCCTATGCAGAAGTCTAGCGAAGTAGCCAATTCAAGCGAAATGTAGCAGCAGGTATATTAAGCGATATTCCTAAACGCCCCTCAAAACGAGACCTTCTACTACGAGCCTTGAGAACAGATTCCTGAAGAATCTAAATTTAAAATAGCCTCCTTATGAAAACACGATATGCTTTTGAGTTTTGCGATCATGCCAAAACGCCGCACCCAATCCGCAAGACACTGCTTGAGATATTGGAAACCTGCAATCAGCAGTTTCGTCCCTATTATCAAGAAGTCAGTAACGACATCCTCGATATTTGTGACAAAGAAGGGCTAACGTCAGTCGTTGAATTAGGAGCCGGCACCGCGCCGATTACGCGAGAGCTGGCGTGCGATTCGCGCGCCACGAACCTTAAACTGATTCCTTGCGATTTATATCCAGAAACCCAAGTTTGGGAAGAGTTAGAAAAAGAATTTCCTGGGCAAGTGGAAAGCGTTTCCGAGCCGGTTGATTTTCTTCAACCGAGAGATTGGCCTGAAAAATCGCTTCTAGTTCTAGTCGCCGCGTTTCATCACATTCCTCCGAAGCTTCGACCTTTGTTTCTGAAAACCCAATCCGAGAGTGGCGAGCGTGTGGCTGTCTTCGAGCCGTTGCGCAAAACGCCGTTTTCGATGGCGCTGACGATCTTCGCAATCTTTCCCGCGTTGCTTCTGCCGATCTTGAAAATTCGCCGTCCTGGTCGACTTCGTCGAGTTCTCTGGTGTTGGTTGGTCCCTGTCGTGCCCTTGATGTTTATGTGGGATGGAATCGTCTCATGTCTTCGGCAGTGGAATCCAGAAGAATGGGAGGCCAATCTTCAGGAACAACTTGCAGATGATCATACGTGGGCCATCAAGGCCGGCCCTCATTCGTCCGTCGTTGTCTGGTAGTACACGGCGATCGTAAAGAAAAGGAATAAGGTGAAGTTATTTGTTTCATTGAAGGTGATCTGCAGTCAGTGGATATCAATGGCAAGACTTAGTACCCCTTGCCGTCGTTGCTCGCACCGACACGTTTGAAAGACATAAACCTGAGAAACTTTGTCCCTTCGAATGTCCTAGAGAGAAGTCCGTGGCGAGTTGCGAGTTTCAGGATTTTCCAGCATAGACGCCATGCATACCAGCGGGCTAGCCAACGGGGTTTCTGCGTCATCCGCTTGTGGTATCGCATCAGTAGCTCACGGGCTTCGTCAAAGAACATCAGCTCTTTACGGGCTTGTTCGCAAGACTTGTCGGTGAGGGGTGTGCAAATGGCAAGGCGTTTTCCAGGAACATAACCAAGTTTTTCGGAAGCAATTTCAGCGTAAGAGGCGAGGATATCTCGTCTCTTACGTAACTCACCAATTTGGCTCTGTTCAACTTTCTCAGCAGCGATTCGCCCCCCTTCGTATTCTGGGCTAGCTAGCAGTGTAGTCAACGCAGAACTCAAAGTTGCGTTTCTAGAGACAACCAGATTTGTCCCGCGTCGGTCCGAGTTATATTCAGGCAACCAGGCATCCATGAAGGTTGCATCGGCCAGTTCTGCAAACATGTCGTCGCAGAATTGACAACTCTTGAGTCCGCCAACTTCGTTCACGTACAAAAAACCGAATAGTCCGAGCATCCTTACCGATTTAATCGTCTTCGCCGTTTTTAGTTCCACACGATAGTCCCGAGCATTGCGAGACCATCGTTTAGACCGATAATTCAAATCCCCGCTGGTGCTACCCATTAACGCGGTAAGCAAGTCGATAAATTGCAAACTACGATACCCGCTGCACGCCAGCCCTAGCACGTACTTGATTCTCCGACGCAGCTTCGGCATGCGCTTTTGTGCCAGACGAATTCCTTTGGCTGCGCACGGCAGAGTCACAACGGCGTAAGATCGCTCCGGCCCTTTGAGGATCTGATCGAGCGCATCGTCGAGTGCCGTGACATGGTACCCCGAGCCCCTCGACGAGCGAATCTGCTCTTCGGTTTCAGCAATTTGAAATCGAAACCAGGGCCGCTCGGTCATGGGCTCCAACACAATTGCCGCGTCAATTTTCTTTTCCTTCAACAATTGGCATAAGAGCGCGGTGGTCAGCCCCCCGGACGGAGCTTTCATCCGCTCCTCGTTGTTGACAACTCCCCCGACGAAGGTGTCTCGCACCCACCCCATCGATTCGTTGTGCGTGTGGGACGGGTCGGAACCGAATAATTCACGGCCCAGACTATCTTCATCGTCTTCGGCTTCATTAGAAAATGGACACACATCGAGGCAAAGCGTACAACGCTCGGCACAATAGGTTTGTCCTTCGGGAACTAGTTGCCCACAGTTATCTTCGATCATCTTTAAGTGGTCGGTAGGACACACAGCGTCACAGACGCCACAACTACAGCAGAAACCAGAGTCCACAACCGTCTCTAAGATATTCAACGGTGAAGTGGCCATCAAAGTTGCCCTTTATCGGTGAGCAATTCCTTCAACAACTCGCCACTTTTCCACGCGAGTTGCGAGTACTCAGGAATAAATGAACTCAGGTGGTCTCGAATAGCCTTTTCCTCTTGGAGCAAGTCTTGAATTCGCTCCGCAAGTTGCCCAGCTGTCAGCTCAGAAACATGGGCTACCCAACGTTCATGCCCAAAGATGTCTAGGTTGATCCCACGGGACTTGATGCTATAGCCAATGCAGAACGTGGGAACTCCAGACGACAGAGCGGCGATGGTGGAATGCGCACGGCACCCAGCAAAAACCCTGAGCTGCGAAATAACCCATTTTATCTGCCGACTAGAATCGTTGCGGGCATCGTACAAAAAAACGTCATGCCTTGCATCGGGCGGAAGTGCGTCGAGAAGTTTTCGCATAAATCCGTAGTCGTCATTGTGCGGGAAGATCTTCGCCGACATCATCACATGCGGGATCAAAACGATCGGGCAATCCGTCTTTCGGCGAACTTCGGCGAGCATCTCTAACGCCTGGTTCCGCCACGCGCTCGTTGAAAGTTTGTTGTAACGTTTCATCAGCGGCGCAAGATTAATTCCAATCGCTCCGCTTGCCAGTGCTTGCTCGAGGTCCTCGGACAATTGGGTTGGGCTAACCGGCAATAGGAAAGCCGGGTCAGACACTTTGCGAGTATTTTCGCGAATCCCCAGAGATTCTAAATAGTCCTGGGTGATCGGCTCTCGAACCGTGATCAGATCGACCTGTTTAAGTACCTCCGTAAATCGCTTTTCCCACTTAGGTCTTTCAGAAAACGGACCAATCGAGGCTGCCCAGACAACGGACGGAATCTTACGCCGGATCGCAGCATCGAGCGGACTTAGGAACAGCAACGTCGCTAAAAAACCGTAGTCGTACGAAAGAGTATCTCCGCCAAGTGCGATGAGTGCAGTCGCGTTTTCGAGTGCTCGATGCACCTTCATTCGAGGAAACTTGCCTAGATAGCGAGAACATACCAACGGTGCACCCCAAAAGTAAAATCGCGGCACACCCTGGCAGGGTGTTTCCCACAGTTGGCCCGCAGAATTCGGGTCAGGTTCGTGCAAGTAAAACTGCGGATCGTCGTTGCGAAATATATTTGCATGCAGCCGCGAACGGTTGGGCAGATAGCGATCCAAAATCATCTGTGTGGTCAGTCGCAAAGCTTGGCAGCCACGATTGCTGTCAAAATTATTGCCGTGCAAGATTACAGAGCGAGTAGTCAATCAATCGACCTCTTTATGTGAGTAGGAAAAATATCCCGCTCCACCGACACGTTTTTTTCCAAACAGCCAGAAGGGCACACCGCATCGACTCCCGTCCCTTCGTTATGATAATTTCCCCCGGCGGCATGCAGGCCACTATTCCAAAAAATTCTGCTGAAAAAGTCTGTCCCGCATCCTAAATTGGACCGGCCCCTCTGTTTTCTCCTCCCGGTGCAAGTGCAATTGTTATAAATTGGCATATCGATGAATGCGATTTTCAAGAATCCCGTAATACGTTTTCTCTTCTGGATATTGGCCGTTGGAGTTTTGGCGTGGCTTCTAGCCGCATTCTTTATTATAGTGTCTTTGATCCATGAATCCAAAAGCCGGGAGTATGTCTTTGACGTACCGGAAGGAACTGTGCTATCAGAGGAAGTTGCTTTACAATACACCAAGCGAGCCCTCATCAAAGCCGGCAAAAACCCGAGCAGCATGAAGCCGGTTCGCCGTTGGGAGGCCGATCCAGAAGAACATAAGGGCTTCTTTTTTAGAAGAAATACGACCGATCCGAACGATGGCGACGTGTTATGGTGGGTAGACAGTTCAGCGAATTATTCGGTGAGGGTGTCGTTGCAAGGAGACAAAATTTCCTGTCGAGTAGTACCTCTTAAGTAGGTTGCGTGCAGCGATAGAGAAACGCACCAGAGATACGTCGATTCGATTGCCCTGCGGGACTACGCCGCCGACGCAACCGGCCGTGCCGCTCGCTAGAGCGATTTCGTCTCTTCCACTTCGGGCTGAGCGGCGTAAGGCCGGTACCCCTGCATCTTAATCTGCCAAGGCCCTGCGACCCGATAGGCAATGCCCCGCCAATTCGTAGACTTGGCGAATTGTGCCATCGTTAAAGCGGTCGCATAAACGGCCTGAGTCAACGGCATGATGGCTAAGAATTTGAGCAACCTGCCAGGGGTTAGCCAATCGGTGGGCTCGCCGCGCCCTTGGGCGATTCTGCGAATGGCACTCTCCATGGGCCAAAGCAGCGCTGCCAACGATGCTTCGTACAGCGCTAGCGCCATTGCAAGGCAACAAGCGGTAGCCGTATCGTTTTGCCCAAGGGCATAGAATATGGTGCCGAGCGTTGCAGCCGGCGTTAGGGTAGAGACCACCCCATGTCCCACGACCGCTGGCCAGGCGGGATGGTAAAGTCGGGCGGTCATTAGCTGCCGACAGACCCAGCGAAAGAATCCGCCCAAGTCACATTCCTCGCGATTGATCATCATCAACGAAGGGACGAATGCCACACGCAGGCCATGCTTTTTCAGCATGCCGTAGAGCATCGTGTCTTCGCAAAATGCGTTGCCCCACTTTTCCAGCAAATCGGTTTCGCGAAACAGCCGCGTTTTTACCGCGAGCGTACCGCCCCAGGCGACCCGATACCAGTACATTTGAACCACGGCGGCAGCATTCCAACTGTAGCGAACAAGCGAACCCACCGAATGGCTACGTGGCATATACCAACGGTTGCCGGTCGCTGCGCCAACCTGCTCATCAGCTAGAGTCGTGGCAAGCTCCCGCAGCCAAGTCGGGTGAGCCAGCGTATCGGCGTCGATCTGAGCGATAAATTGGATCGAGTCATCCAACGACCCAACCACCTGCAAAATAGAACTGCACTTCAAACTACAGCTCGAACGTTTTTCTTGAAGAAACTCGAGCGTCACTCGTGCTGCACTGTCATCGCGTTCGACGACGTCAGCAGCGATCTGCCCGGCGGGATCGTCTGGATGATCGACAACAATTCGGATTTCGTAGTCGGGGTAGTCCTGGTTCAGAAGACCTTTCAAACACTCCTCAAGAAACGGGTCGCCCCCGCGCAGGCAAAGAATGATGGCAGCCCGAGGAGCTTGCTCGTCCGACAAAAGCTCTGCTGGCCTTTCCTGTAACTTGCGGACGAAGCCGAGCACGAGAACAGTCTGCCCGATGACGATCAGTAGAAGGATGCCAGAAAGAATAAGAGAAAATTCGATCACAATCAGGCGAACCAGACCTTTATGGGGTTAGTGGATGGCCAGCCCTAAAATTGTATCGAGTCAAAGAAAGAAAAGTGAGCCCGGCGGGGTTCGAACCCACGACCTACGGATTAAAAGTCCGTTGCTCTACCAACTGAGCTACGGGCCCCTTTTCTTTGCGACTGAAAGCTGTTTGGCTAATTTCTTCTGTGGCTGGCAATCTACCACCGCCGCGACAGACAGCCAAGTAGGTCTGCCTGAGCCAAGCAACAAGATGTCCACGGATGACAGCAATATGCCACCGAGTAGGGACGACAGGAGTCGAACCTGCACTCCCGAAGGAACTGGAACCTAAATCCAGCGCGTCTGCCAATTCCGCCACGTCCCCCTACTGCAATGATCGATGTTTTGCGTTTTTGCCCCCAGCCTCATACCACTCCGACGCTGCTGCTTAGTTATCAACGGCTCGTGTTTCTGTGGCAAACAACAAGCGGTAATCCTACTCGGTGGTGGCCAGTTAGACAACTGACCTGGGCCGTATAACTCGACCCATTTTTCGCAACCCCGTCAAAACTGCCATCAAAACCGATATTAGCGAATAGAAATAGAAGGGCCCCCATGATTCGGTCAGCGATACCCGAGAAGCCAACCCTAGACTTTCCCCTTAAGCCCTCACTTCGGGTAGCCAGCAGGCGTCAACTGTTTTATGAACGAGATAGGTCTCTGTGCAGCTAACGAAAACTTGATCAATCGTAGCTGCCCAATTCGCGGGTTAGAGCGCTCATAAACTCGAGAAGTTCAGGTTTGACGGCCGGTGCAACCGAGCAGGCCGTGCTCAAGATATAGCCACCGCCAGGCTTGGCAATTTGCAATCGTTGCTCGACAGCCTCTCGAACCGTCTGCTCATTGCCGTAGAGAAGTGTATTGACTGGATCGAGATTCCCTTTGATGAAAGCCTTGCCCTGGAGCGTGGGAACCGCTTCGTCCAATTCCACCGTGCCCAAGGGCGGTGGGTCGAGCGTGTCGATCCCGTCGAGCCCCGTGCGGAGCATCAGGTCCAGCCGATCGCCGATCCCCCCGCAGGTGTGTGTGTAGATCTTCACCTCTGGATAGTCGGCGTGGATCTCGCCGATCAGTTTTTTCTCGTACGGCAGGACAAAGGTCTCGTAGTCGTCCCGTGAAATTAGTCCGGAACCGGCGAATGCCGACGAAATGAGCACTGCGTCGGCACCCGCCCCTGCATGGCGCTTGCCCAGGTTGATGGCACCGAGCGTTAGCCTCTGGAGCATGGCGTGAGATTTTCCCGGATCGTCGAGCAAACCCATCAGCGCGGATTCATAATTTAGCAACTCCAGGAACTGAGAAAACGGGCTGAAGATTTCACTGTGCACGGAGGCGGTGTCACCCACCCTTTCCTTCACCAATCGGATAACGTCTTCCTGATAGGAGGGGAAAAAGTTGTCGAAGGGTCGCGGTTCTTCTTCAAATCCCCAAGTGTAAGGGTAGGTGATGTCGGTCAAGTCCCAAGGTTCCACATACCACAGCGACTCCGGGTCGACTTCGTCGAATGAAGGAAAATACCGCGTTCCGTCGCTGCAAAAATAGTGAGGATTGTCGTCATCGGGCACACGCGTGTAGTTGCCGTTTTTCCAGCGAACCCACGTTTCACGTTCCTCTTCTTTGCGGTCAACCCGTTCGATGTGTTTCTCAAATTCCGGATCGCGGCCCGGCAGGTTGATGAGAATACCATCGAACTGGTAACGGCGTTGCAGGGCAACCAGGGCGTCTGCATAAGCTTCGTTGCGGAACCAGATGTCGAGCGGCTTGAGGCCAGAAAAAAGGAAATAATGTCCGACGGCAAGCTGACTGAAGACCGGCACGCGGTCCGGCTTTTCCAGATTCATCGCGCGACGGACGCGCTCTTGGCCAGTCATCTCATCGAGGGGCATCGTATGTGACTCCGTGAAGGGACGCAGGAATTAAGAACTGATACGGTGAACCCATCCCCAGGCCAAATTGCAAGAAGGCCAAGCAGGTAGGGTACGTAAAACGCACCAATGCGTCGGTATGGGTGTAAACCATCATAACAAAAACGTGCGTTACGCTAACGCTACACGCACGCTACTTACTTTCAAAGCGGATCGCAGCACGGCTACTGGAGACTTACTGGTTAAAGACATGCTCCCAACTACGAGACAATTCTCTGGTCTTGGTTTGCAACGTAACTCCTGTCGTTGCCTCACTTTTACTGTGACGCGACTTTTTACACCACACGGCGGGCGACCTTTTGCAACGTGGTGCAGCACGGCTACCGGAGACTTACTTGTTAAAGACATGCTCTCAACTACGAGAGAACGAACAGGCCGGTTTAGCTAGCAAACCAAGGTTTTCTGCAGAGCCCTCCCGACCCCTTTATTTCGCCTATCCCAAGACTGCCCTTTCTACACTCTACTGCTGCCTAGCAACTATTTTGATTTCTCCAGGTACTCCTCGAAAAGCTTGAAAAATTTTTCCAGAGCATCCTTCTCATCGTAAGAAAATAAGCTAATAACATCTGCCCCTGGCACACTCACTTTGACTTGGTAATGCTGCTTTACGGACTCCAAGAAATCGAAGAAAACATTGCTGTCCGATACAGTACCTTTATGCGCATGCAACCATCCGAGTAGAAACATCTCGAGCCGAACAACGGAGTATTTCCCTATGTACATCGTTGGATTCTCCCTTATCTCTTTTATCAATTCTACGATTGAAGCATGATTATCCATCGTAAGTTGGCTCTCGCTAAAAGGGTTCAAATGGTAGTACTTTGATTGTGTTACCCCGAGAGGTAAATAGACTACTGAAAAAGTCGTTCACAGGGACACCGAATGGACTAATATTATCAAATATTAGATCGTCTACCTGCACTCCAAAGTGATTTTGAAATCCGATTGATTGACTGCTTCGAACTCTTGTAGTTCCAATGTGGCCTTGCGAACTCACTTGTCGTATTTGACCAGAAAAACCACGACCTTTAATCGCTGTTACTACAGCATCTGTGCATTGTATACATTCAAAGTTGTCGAATCCAAATGCCGCTTTGCTTGCAATAGATTGGGGTTCGGTAAGAGGGCCAATAAATGTACGGTTTGAAGTACCTTTGCTGTCAAATAATCCAAAATCAGCAGCCCCACGGCGCAGACTTGGGCTTGTATTGAATAGTCTACCACCTGATGTATCAAATCTGAAGTTAAGGCTAGGATTGACGCCGGTTCTACTTAGGATCCCCGCCGCAGTTCCAGACAGTTGGCCAATTCCTGAAAAGAATCTTTCCGCCCGATTTTCGACGAAATCACCGGTTATCGGGTCAAACCCAAATGTCCCTGCCACAATGCTGTTGGTGCCGAGAACTTCCCCCGCGGCTAAGGCAAAACCTTGTTCGTTTGCAATCCGAGTTGTTTCGATAATCGTAGATCTTATGCTATCGGCTCGAGCCTTGACATCAAGAAGTGAGCCAGCCAAGTTGCCTGTTTGTTCAAACACACTGCCAACTGCACCGCCGGTCCCAGCAAACGTACTCGAGCCAACTGTGAGTTGTTCGATACCGCGCGCTGCACCACTCCCAAGTCCGCGTGACGTATCGGCTAGAAGCCGCAAAACATCCTCTGGTCCTCCAAAAGTCAGGCGTTCTACTTCACTACTAACAAGTGATCCGAGAGCTTGGGCAAGCTTTCTCTCAAACTCTTTCCTTAAGGCAGGATTGAATCTGAGGTCTATCGGCTCGGCGAAGAAAGCTCCTGTCCCGAATGAGCCGAAACCAAAGTCGGAGAACCCTGAACTGTCGAAACTGAAATCGGAGAATCCAAAGTCAGAAAAACTCGTGTCGAAGAAGCTGGTATCAAACGAGCCGAAATCGCCAAAGCCGATGTCGTTCCCAAAATGAAATCCGCCAGAGTTAAATCCAGAATCCTCAAAGAATAGCCCACTCGGATCGCGGAAATTCACCGGGTCGTTGCCCGCGTAGCGATAAAGATTCGTATCACTACTCCCAAACCCAATCGGATCTTCCGAGATAAATCGACCTATATTGGCGTCGTACCAACGGGCACGGTTGTAGTAGAGCCCGGCCAGGTCATTCACACTGGCCACGATGGAAAAAACTCCGAGTCCTCTACACTAAATCTCCCCCGGCCAAAAGTATCGATGGAATTCCCCCCGCCATTCCACGATAATAATCGATCCCCGTTCCTTGAAAATCTGAAACACTAATCTGCGCTAATCTTCACGGATTAAAACTAGCGTCGATTAGCGAAGATAAGTGTTCCCCCGTTTTTCGATCAATTTTTAGCCACAGAGAACACCGAGATCAAAGAGCCTCTGAGTTCTCTGTGAACTCTGTGGCTAAAGTAGCGGTTCCCCTTTTTGACAATAATGGCACCCACGTCGGACAAAATAGGACTAAACCCCACCGAGTTTTGTCCAAGCCAATTTCACCAAAGCCCAAGCATTGCAGTACCCACACCGTGCCAAAGCGGACAAAACCAAAGAGTTTTGTCCGCTAAAACCCCAAACAGCCCTATTCGTGCCAAAACTACCACCCGCCGAGAAGGCCAAACCCTACAAAACCCGACTGAATCGCGCCAAACCGCCAAGAGTTTTGTCCATTTTGTCACCAAGCGACATGACAAAACTCCCACCCCTGTCCCCCGACCCCTGACCTCCCCTTCACACACCGGTCAAAAAAATATCTTGACCAGCACTTGCATAAAAACCATCATCGCGACAGAATGGTGAACAAACGTACATTTCCTTAGCCGAGGCGACTACGACCATGCTCGCGAAACTCGATACGTTTTCGTTGTTAGGCATCGATGCCTTGCCCGTTGAAGTGGAAGTCGACGTCTCGCCGGCGGCCATGCCCAAGATTCTTTTGGTCGGCCTGCCCGAGGCGGCTGTCAAAGAAAGCACCCACCGCATCGAACGGGCAATGGTCAACAGCGGGTATGTCCGCCCCAAAAACCGAGTGGTGATTAACCTCGCCCCGGCCGAGCTACCCAAGCAGGCGGCATCGTTCGACTTGCCGATCGCCTTAGGACTGTTGGCCGCCAGTGGGCAATTAGATTCCGATTTTTTCGACAGCTACACCGCTGTCGGCGAACTGGCGCTCAATGGCAATACCCGGCCGATCAAAGGCAGTTTGTCGATGGCCATGGCAGCTGCGAAGAACGGATGTCGAGGGATTGTCGTCCCTTCGGCAAATGCGGCCGAGGCCGCGGTGGTCGAAGGCTTAGAAGTCATTGCCGTCGACAGCCTCACCCAAGCAGCCGCTTTCTTTGCAGGACAGTTGCCCATCGACCCCGCCCCTTCGCGTTTAGAAGAGTTATTCGACGAACTTGGCGGTTACGATCTCGACTTCTCTGACGTTCGCGGGCAAGAGATGGCCAAGCGTGCGATCACCCTAGCCGCTGCGGGTGATCATAATCTGCTAATGGTCGGGCCACCCGGATCGGGCAAGACCATGCTCGCCAAACGAATTCCTTCGATCTTGGTGAGCCTGACTGCCGAAGAATCGATCGAAACGTCACGCATCTACAGCGTCCTAGGCAAGCTCCCCAAGGGTAAGCCGTTGTTAGCGCGACGACCCTATCGAGCACCTCACCACACGATTAGCAATGCCGGATTGGTCGGCGGCGGATCGATTCCCGCACCGGGTGAAATTAGCTTGTCGCATAACGGCGTGTTATTCCTCGACGAGTTGCCGGAGTTCAATCGCCAAACGCTCGAAGTGCTTCGTCAGCCGTTAGAAGATGGCAGCGTCTCGATCAGCCGAGCATTACGGTCCACTGATTTCCCCGCCAATTTCATGCTGATCGCGTCGCTAAACCCTTGCCCCTGTGGCTACCGAAACGACCCACGTCGCGATTGTCATTGCAGTCTGCCGCAGGTCGAGCGATACATGGCGAAAATCAGTGGGCCCTTGCTCGATCGTATCGATCTCCATATCGAGGTGCCGGCCGTCCCATTTAGCGAGTTGTCGGCTTTAGCAGACGGCACCGATAGCCGCTCGATGCGAGAAAAGGTAACTACCGCCCGAGCACGGCAAACAGAGCGTTTTATGTCTTCTGCCACACGTACCAACGCTCAAATGACAACCCGCGAACTGCGGCAATTATGCAAAGTGGATAGCTCCTGCCAAAAAATGCTTGAACAAAGCGTCGACCAATTGGGCCTTTCGGCCCGGGCGCATGACAAAGTGCTGCGAGTTGCTCGGACGATTGCGGATGTCGATGAAGCCGATTCCATCAACATCGAGCATGTCAGCGAAGCCATCAACTACCGCATGCTCGACCGGCAATTTTGGAGTTAAGCACGTTTACCTGAGAGTGGTCTTCTCGCTTTTACCGCATTCTCTGCTTGGCCGGTCATCTCATAAAGAAACCGACTAGGAACCGTATCGTGGGCTTTGCCCCATTTTCGGCGTGTCAGCGAGAAGCTGAGCGTAAGCTGTTCTTGGGCCCGCGTAACACCTACATAGCAAAGACGCCGCTCCTCATCGATCGCGTTCCCATCAGCGGCAATCGAGCGTTTATGAGGCAATATTCCTTCCTCCATGCCGACCATATAAACGTACGGGAATTCCAGGCCTTTGGCCGAATGCAACGTCATCAGGGCGATTGCGTTATTGCGTAGTTGCTTATCTTTGTCGTCATTGGTGTCCTGCCCACCCAGGGCAACCTCATCGAGAAATCCTCGCAGGTCGGTTTCTTTCGATTGCCCTTGGTAATTGGCAGCAGCATTGATCACTTCCTCAAGCGAGGCATTGCGAGTGTCGCGATCATTGGGATCGGGATAAATTCGGTTGAGTTCATTTCGATAGTTGGTTTTTTCGACGACCAACGAGACTAAATCTTGGAGCTTACAGCCTGGGCCGATCGTGCGGAGTGACTCGATCAACGTATGGAATTTCTGGGCTGCTTGCGCTGCGGCTGGGGCGAGTATTCCTTCGTTGCCAGCGGTAGGCAACAAGTCCCAGATGTGCCCGCCACGAGAGGTTGCCGCTTCGACTAACGACTTGACCGTTGAGTTCCCAATGCTTCGTGACGGCGTGTTGATGATTCGAAGCAACGAGGCTTCGTCGTGCGGGTTTTCGATGATCTTCAAATAGGCCAACAGGTCGCGGACTTCCTTGCGGTCGAAAAAGCTCATCCCGCCTACCAGCACGTACGGAAGCTTTGCTTTGCGAAGAGCGGTCTCAAAACTCCGTGGCTGTTCGTTGGTACGGCAGAGGATTGCAAAATCGCGAGCTGCCACACCGGGCTGGCTGAGCAAGTGTTGAATATCGCCAACCACTTTTTCGGCTTCTTGATTTTCGTCGGGCAGTTGCAGCACCCGTGGACGCGTTCCACCAGCACGGGCAGCACGAAGAACCTTTTCGTGGCGTAATCGATTGAAAGCGATAAGCGTATTGGCGTAGTCAAGAATTGCCGAAGTCGAGCGGTAATTATCTTCGAGCCGAATAACTTTGGCATCAGGCCAGTCTTCTTGGAACCGAAGAATGTGCTCGACCTCAGCACCCCGCCAGCCGTAGATCGACTGATCGTCGTCGCCCACCACACACAGATTGCGATGGCCCATCGCCAGACCGCGCACAATTTGGTATTGGCTTTGATTGGTATCTTGATATTCGTCGATCAAGACATGGTCGAAATACGAAGCTTCTTCACGGCGAACAGCTGCATGCTTTGCAAATAGCCGTTGCACGAGCAGAAGCAGGTCGTCGAAATCGACCACCCCTTTCGTCTTGAGATTGTTTTGATAACGACGGTAAGCAGCAGCAGCGAGGTGTTCTTTGTCGGTCTCGGCAACCGAAGCAGCTTGAGCCGGTTCAACAGATCGCGACTTCCAGCCACTAATGATGGCCAGCAAGTCGCCGGGACGGAGAGATTCGTTGGGGCATCGGATTTCACGCAGTGCCCCTCGTGCCTCCGATTCTTGATCGCCTCGATCACAGATCGTAAATCGGGCTGGATAACCCAGCTTATCAATATGTCGACGAAGTATTTTTACGCACTGTGAGTGGAAAGTCGAAATCTGAGGCCGCAATTTCTGCTTTCGGCCTTTGGTACGTAACAATGCACTGGCCCGTTCCAGCATCTCGCCGGCTGCCTTTCGGGTGAACGTGACCGCCAAAATCCGCTCCGGCGAGGTACCCTGACGGATGAGTTCAGCGATACGATGCGTGACTACCCGAGTTTTCCCCGTCCCGGCCCCAGCCAATACCAGTAGCGGCCCACTGAGGGTGCGTACCGCTTCGCGTTGAGGGGGATTAAGCTTGTCAGACATGCCGCGAGTCGCAGTAAGGAAAGGATATTGATAGACAGATCGCTCGGAAAATCGATCGTAGTAGGCTCTGCCTGATGTGGAAAGGACTTGACTTACAGAGACTTTCCCGCATGCTCGAACGAAAATGAAAACTAGGCCCGCCTTGACGCTAACCCTTGGCGGGCCTTACACTTCGGAGATCGTTATCGATTCTCTACCGCTGCAAATGGCACCGACATCCCCTCGAACCCTAGACCGTAGACCATGAAAAGCGAACGACGCCACGATTTGGAAACCAACGAATTGGTGGTTTGGATCGATAAGTTCAGGCCGTATGCAGGGCAAACCACTGCTGTGGTTTCAGTGCTGGTTGTGCTGCTGGCGATCAGTTCAATCTGGAGTAGCAGTTCTGCTGCGAAACGCGAAGCCGCTTGGGATGCCTTCGCGCTGGCGAGTGATATAAGCGATCCAGAATTGATGGCAATTTTGAGTGCAGCAGATAACAGCGAATATGCAGGAACTTCGATGCCGGAATGGGCCCTGGTTACCTGGGCGGATCGCCAACTCCTTTTGGCAACTCAAGCATATTTGATTGATCGCGCGGCGGCATTCAGCCGCGTAAAGAAAACGGTCGGGATCTACAGCACGTTGGCTACTGCGGCTAGTGATTTTGAAGTTCAAAATCGCGCCCGATTTGGCTTGGCACGAGCTTATGAGTTGCAAAACAAATTAGAGGAAGCCAAGGAACAATATGAATTGGTACAGGGCGATCTGAGTTTATTGGCCAGTCAGCGGGCAGACCGGCTTGATTTACCCGAAGTGCAAGAGACCTGTGCTTGGCTAGCCACTGCCGAATTGCCTCGAGTTGCTATCGGTAGCGAGCAACAAGCAACAGGTGGTCAACCCGATTTTAATGCGGAAGTACCGGCAGTGGGTACGAGTGAGAGCGAGACCGAAACGCTGGAGGATTTGCTAAGAAACTTGACCAAATCGATCAGCGAAAATACCGACGATCGTTACAACGAAGACACAGAAAACACGTCAGAGTCTGAAGGCGAGACTTCGGAAGAACCTGCTGCTGAGTCGGACGAATCAGCCACAGCCGAAGAGGCTTTAGAATCGGCTGATGACGCCGCCGAAGGGCAATGAGCAACTTGGGCCGTTGTTTCCAAGTAACGCCTGAGGACGAAGGGCAGCGGCTGGATGTCTATCTATCGGCCCAGTATCCAGAAGCAAGCCGAGTTCGGATTCGTCGCGGTATCGATCAGGGCGAAGCCAAGGTTGACCAACGAAGCCGTAAAGCATCTTTTCGAGTGCAGGCCGGGCAATCTGTTGAATTTACCTTGCCCGTCGCTCCGCCGAGCGGGCCCGAGCCCGAGCCGACGCCCCTTTCTCTGTTGTATGAAGACGATGCGATCGCAGTGGTGGATAAGCCAGCGGGCATGGTGGTTCACCCGGCAAAAGGGCATTGGTCTGGCACACTGGCCAGCGCGTTGGTCTATCATTTTGATCAATTGAGTACGCACGGCGGGAAATCGCGACCGGGGATCGTGCACCGGCTCGATCGCGACACCAGCGGTGCGATTGTGGTTGCCAAAACAGACGAAGTTCATGCCCATCTCGCGGCCCAGTTTCACGACCGGACCGTTCAGAAAGAGTATCTGGCCATCGTGATGGGTTGCCCGGATCGCGATCGAGACCTGATCGATCGGCCGATCGGCGAGCACCCCACACACCGCGAGAAGAAGGCGCTGAGGTCGGGTCACGCCAGTAGCCGCGAAGCTCAGACCTTCTACGAAGTCGAAGAGCGGTTTCCAGGCTATGCATTGCTCAGAGTATTTCCAAAGACGGGACGAACTCATCAGATTCGTCTTCATTTAACCAGTATCCGTTGCCCCGTGTTGTGCGACAAACTTTATGGCGGTCAATCCCGATTAACCGTTGCTGAGATTCGTAGGCGGTGTCGTCAAAAGAAATTAGCTGCAGATTTTGATCCTGAATACGCTTTGCTAGAGCGACAAGCACTGCACGCCCATCGTTTGAAGCTAACGCACCCGGTGTCAGGTGAAGAGATGGAGTTCACCGCACCACTTCCCTCAGACATGCAAGAAGTGCTCTTGGTCTTGCGGCAGGTAAACAAGCAAGGATAAAACATGCGAGGCGACTTTTTGTCGAGTGATTATAATAAAGTCGGTATCTATTGAACCCGCACTTGCTACTAGGTGTGCTTCTATTCGATCTCTTAACTTTTAATGAGGTGTTGCGATGGGAATGCTGAAGGAATTTAAGGATTTTGCGATGAAGGGCAACGTGGTCGACATGGCGGTCGGCGTGGTGATTGGTGGAGCCTTTGGTAAGATCATCAGTTCGCTGGTGGGCGACATTATCATGCCTGTGGTTGGCAAATTTACGGGCGGCATGGATTTTACTACCATGACTTATGTCATTCAGGAAGCCAGTGGAGAGGGTGACAAAGCCGTCGCAGAAGTGGCAATCCATTACGGTGCCTTCATCAACACCGCTATCGATTTTGTGATTATCGCAGCAGCAATATTTGTGGCCGTCAAAGCGATGAACTCGATGAAGAAAAAAGAGGAGGAGGCCCCGAAAGCGACGCCGGAGGATATTACTTTACTGCGAGAGATTCGCGATTCGCTTGCGAAGTAAAGGTCCGCGGGACGATTGCCGAGCGCACACGGCCAGAGGGGCAACCCTCTGGCCTTTTGTTATGCGCGGTTAAAAACCGTCGACATCAAATCCTGGGTACCCAGGTTGCGGGGGCTCACGAGCATCTCGCCAGCGGCAAAGCCGGCAGTCTGGCCCAGTTGCCGAGCGATGGCTTCGACACGCGGAAAAACATGCTGCTTTTCGGGTGGAAATTGTGTCTTGTAGCAACGCACGGCGTCGAGCTTGGTAGACAGCGTTCGGCTAATGTCGACCACGACATGCCCAGCGCCAGGAAGCGGCTCGTTGGAATAGAACGAGAGCGTGTAATAGAGCTGCGCTTCGATGCTGTGAGGTGGCAGACCTTCGAAATCGTCGTCCCATTTGGTGAGCCGAGAGTAGAAAATGGCCGCATCGGTGATTTGCATCGCCTGCCAATGGTCGGGCGAGGCCATCGGAGTCTTTTCGCCGAATCCCAGAACCAAACGAGGGCGAAACTTGCGAAATTGAATGGCTAGTTTCACCCGGGCTTCGTAGCTGTCGAATAATTTTCGGTTCGGAAGATCGAGAGTGACCCGTTGGTGAACGCCAAGAGTTTCAGCGGCTGCCTGAGCCTCGGCCAAACGCACTTCAGGGCCAGGCGAGCCGGGCGTAGGCTCGCCATCGGTGAGATCGATGATCCCCACTCGGTAGCCTTGCTCTACGAGCCGGGCCAAGGTACCGCCGCAAGCAATTTCGACATCGTCGGGATGCGCACCCACCGCGATGACGTCGAGTTGTGAGTCGTCAGTCACTGTTGTTTCTCCGTCAGGGTGAGCTACTTGGAGCGGATCGTTACCTTGCCACTGGTTAGTTTTACTTTGCCGGCGGCTAATAGTCGGAGAACGTGGGGGTAGGCTTCGGTTTCAGATTCAAAAACGCGGTCGGCGAGTGTCTCGGCGGTGTCGTCTTCAAAAACGGGGACCGGCTGCTGCCAGATGATCGGACCATGGTCGTACTCATTGTCAACAAAATGAACGGTGCAGCCAGTCACCTTGGCACCGTAGTCGAGTACCGCTTGGTGAACATGGTGGCCATACATGCCGTGGCCGCAAAAGGCGGGGATCAGCGCGGGATGGATGTTGACGACTCGGCCTTCGAAATCGGCTGGCACTGGCGCCAGCTTGAGAAAACCGGCCATGACGACGTAATCGACTTTGGCGGCACTGCAAGCGTCAAAAATCGCGGTGCCATAGGCATCGGCAGATTCGTACTTACTGCGGACAAGGACTTGTGTCGGAACATCGGCGTTTTCTGCGTGCTGAAGGCCGGTTGCCTTTGAGGTGCTAGAAATTACTAAGCGAATGTCGACGGGCAGTTTGCCGTCTGATGCTAAATCAAGGAAGTTTTTTAGGGTGCGCCCGCTGCCGGAAATGAGCACGGCGATGCGGATGGGTTCGATTTGGGCAGAGCCTTTGCTCATGGGGCCACTCGTAGGTGCAGCGTTGCCTCGTGTTCGCCGATCTTTACGCTGTTTCCCGCAATTTTGTCGATCGATTTTTGCGTGATGCTGTTGGCTAAGGTTTCGTCGGCGAGGTAGTCGCCAAACATCTCGATCGCTTGTTTGACTTTGTCCGATTCGGTGACGATTCCGATTTCAATACGATCGGTAAAGTCGCAACCAATTTCTTTGCGTTGATCCTGAATCACACGCACCAAATCGCGAGCAAGGCCTTCGGCGACCAAATCGTCGGTGAGTTCTGTCGCTAAAACCACGACGACCCCTTTGGCGTTGGCTGCAGCCCAACCTTCGCGGGCTTTGATGCGAACCTCGATTTCCTCAGGCAGAAGTTCTAATTTTTTGTCTTCGATGGTAATGTTGATCTTGCCGTTATCGCGAAGGTTGGCCAGTAACTCGGTGCCATTTTCTTGATTGAGTGCTGGTTTGAGCTTGGGCATCAGCTTGCCTAGCTTGGGGCCAAGCAGTTTGAAGTTGGGCAGCACTTCGTGTTCGACATATTGGTCGGGTTGGTCGCTGTATTCGACTTTTTTGACATTTAGTTCTTCGGCGATCACTGCCGCGTGTTCGACTAGCCAATCTTTGTGGGTGGTGTCTGCCAGAATCACTTGGACGCTTGCCAGTGGTTGGCGAACTTTGAGTTCAGCATTGCTGCGTGCTTTTCGACCCAGCGAAGAAATGTGCCGGACGAGATTCATCCGAGCAGAAAGTACCTCGTCGATGGCCGCAACTTCGCTAGTGGGATAATCGCAAAGATGAACGCTTTCTTCGACTTGATCGCCAAAGACCGAAATCACCAGCTTTTGCCAAAGGCTTTCTGCCAAAAACGGGACAAAGGGGGCGATGAGTTTGCTAGTGGTAATCAAACACTCGTAAAGCGTCCAATAGGCGTCGAGCTTTTCGGGTGATTGCTTGTCGTTGGCCCAAAATCGGTCGCGACTGCGGCGCACATACCAATTGGAAAGAGCATCGACGAACTCGGTGATCGCCTGGCAGGCGGCATAGTTGTCGTAAGCGTCCATCCGCTCGACCACTTTGGCCGTGGTGGTGTGAAGTTCACTGATAATCCAGCGGTCGAGTTCACTTCGCTCGGCCATGGGCCGATACGACTTCGCCGCATCCCATCCCCTGTCCTCTGTCCCCTGACTTCCCACCTCTTTGCCCGGATCAAACCCGTCGATGTTGGCATAGATGGTAAAAAAGCTGTAGACGTTCCAGAGTCGCAGGAGAAACTCAGGGATGCTGTCTTTGATCGACTGTTCGCTGTAGCGGATGGAAGTCCACGGAGCTTGGTTGGCGAAAAGATACCAGCGGAGAGCATCGGCACCATAGTGATCAAAAATTTCGCTCGGGTCGCGATAGTTTCGCTTACTCTTAGACATCTTCTGCCCATCCTCGCCCAGCATCAGCCCGAGAACGATGCAGTTGCGGAAGGGATGGGGGTAGGGGAATGACGAATGTCGAATGTCGAAGGTTGATTTTTTTTGTTCGTCATTCGACATTCGTGCTTCGTCATTTCCCCAAAGCAACGTGCTGATGGCTAGTTGGCTATAAAACCAGCCTCGGGTTTGGTCGAGAGCTTCGCTGATGAAGTCGGCGGGGAATTGGCTTTCAAATCGTTCTCGCTCGGGGCCCGATTCTTGCCCACGGTAGCCCCATTGGGCGAAGGGCATGGCGCCGGAGTCGTACCAACAGTCGATGACTTCGGTAACACGCTGCATCGTTGCGCCCTTAGCAAACGGCGAGTCGTAGGTCACCGCATCGATATAGGGCTTATGAACTTGCAAATCGTCGGGCAGATCGGGGTTTGCGGCTTTGGCCTCGTCCCAGACTTCGGTTCCGGTGCAGCCTGGCTTGTCGAGTAACTCTTGATAGCTGCCAATGGCTTGTTTCTTGCCGGTTTCTTGGCAAACCCAGATCGGCAGGGGCGTGCCCCAATACCGCTCGCGGCTTAGGGCCCAATCGACGTTCGACCCCAAAAACTTGCCAAAACGCCCGTCCTTGATGTGCTCGGGCAGCCAATGGATCTTGCTGTTATTAGCGAGCATCTGGTCTTTGTAGTTGGTCGTGCGAATGAACCAACTTTCGCGTGGGTACGGTATGAGCCTGTCTTCTTCCGCTCGCCAGCAGAAGGAAACGTCGTGGCGATATTGCTCTTGGTGGTAAAGCAGTCCTCGCTGCTTGAGATCGCGGTTGATGTCTTTGTTGCAATCTTCGTACTTACGGCCACGGACGAACTCAGGGGCTTCGTCGGTGAAATTGCCGTTGGGGGCGACGCAGTTGATTAGCTCGGGGCCTTCGCCTTCAAAACGTGCCTTCTGGTCTCGCAACACATCGTAATCGACTTCACCAAATGCAGGAGCTTGGTGAACTATTCCTGAACCGCTTTCAGTCGTAACAAATCCAGCTGGAACGACCCGCCATGCAAGCGAAGAGTTACTGAGTTTTCCGTATAGTTGGAATACTTTTTCGACACTTTCAGGTTTCAGTCCGGATTGCGACAGTCCGGCATAGATTCGCATTGCAGTAAGGTCTTCTACGTCATCGTCACCGAAAGAAAAACGCTGCAATTTTGTAATCGTTGTATCATGCTTTTTATAGAAACAATCGAACGGTGGCATATACCGCAGTTCGAGCAAATCTATCCCCGTGTTCCCATTCTCATTCTCAATTTTAAGTTCACGTTTCATCTTACCGGCGATGGTCTCGACCAAATCTTTGGCCAAGATTAGCTTTTCACCAGTCTCACTATCGGTAACAGTTGCGTACTCGATCTCAGGGTGAACGGCTACAAACTGATTGCTTGGGAGCGTCCAGGGCGTGGTTGTCCAGACAAGGAAACTTGTTTTTTCGTCGAAGCCCAGTTTCTTTGCCTTGTCATCCATCACGATCGGGAATTTGACAAAGACACTCGGGTCGGCGACTTCTCGATAGCCTTGGCCAACTTCGCCGGCTGAGAGGGCCGTGCCGCCTTGAGCCCACCACCAGACGATTTTGTGGCCTTGGTAAAGTAAATCGCGGTCAAATAGGGTTTTGAGCGACCACCAGACGCTTTCGACGTAGCTTTGGTGGTAGGTGACGTAGGCCTCTTCTAAGTTGACCCAAAACCCAAGCCGTTCGGTCAGCCGTTCCCACTCTTGCATGTATCGCCAGACACTTTTTTGGCATTTTTGAATGAAGGGTTCGATGCCGTAGGCTTCGATCTCTTCTTTCGAGTGGATACCAAGCTCTTTGCAGACCTCGACTTCAACCGGCAGGCCGTGGGTGTCCCAGCCTGCTTTGCGTTCGCAGCGAAAACCTCGCATCGTTCGGTAGCGAGGAAAGACATCTTTGATCGCACGGGTCAGGCAATGCCCTGGGTGGGGCATGCCGTTGGCGGTGGGAGGGCCTTCGTAGAATACAAAGGAAGGCGCCTCAGCTCTTGCGACCAACGTTTTTTCGTAAATGTTTTGCGATTTCCAGAACTCGCCGATGGCAAGTTCGCGCTGAGGAAAACTCTCGCTCTTATCGACGGCAGGAAACATGCATAGGGGCCAGTGGCTGGGGACTAGGGGCTAGAGAGGATAATGGCACTGAACCCTATGCCCTCGGCTTAATGCTAGGCTTTGTCGAAATCGGGGTCATCGTTGAAAGGAGACTTCTTAGACTTTTTCGAGTCGTCGTCCTTATCTTCTCCGCCAAATGTGTCGGGGAATTCCTCGTCTTCGGTGAGATCGTCTTCCCAGTCTTCTTCGAAATCGTCATCGAAATCATCATCGAAGTCGTCATCCTCGAAGTCGTCGAACGGGTCATCGTCCACCTCGGCATCCGCCTCGGCACAGACTGGGCTCGGCATCAATGCCGGGGCCCCTCGCTCCCTAGGTAGTCCCATTTCGCCTTTTCGAGGTTCGCCCTTTCGAGGTTCGCCCTTTCGAGGTTCGCCCTTTCGAGGTTCGCCCTTTCGAGGTTCGCCCTTTCGAGGTTCGTCAGTCGCCGTTGTTCCGTACGCCATCTTCACTACCTTCTTACCACCACAAAAAAATGAAAACCTGCTAGCAGTTCGTCCACTGTGTGTTGAACGCTGCTGCACGATTATTTATTATTTATGCCAAAAAACATTGTAGGCGCGGATTCTGCCCCATGACAGCAGGGTTTGTCAAGCGAGCTGCTGCCAGCACCGCCAATCTACCAAGTTCCCCGCGGTTTGTGACCCGCAACTGGGGGTTGGAGAGGAAAAAGCTGAAGTTGGCCGTTGAGGCATTCCGGGGTAGACTGCGGCCCTGAGGAAAGGATTTTTCACGGCACGCGGCCCCGCACACTGCGATGCTGTTTTTGGTCGTTGCGCACGCAAGGAGGCGTAAGATGTCTCAAGCCCCGTCCCAGCCCCCACTCCGCTTTGTTCACGCCAGTGATTTTCACCTGGAATGCCCGCTAGGTGGCGTCGCCGAGGTGCCAGACCACCTCCGCGAATTGTTTCTAGAGGCCCCATTTCAAGCGGCTCAACAGGTTTTCGAGACCGTTTTGGCCGAGGGGGCCGATGCCTTGCTCCTCGCTGGCGATGTGGTCGATTTCGATTTAGTCGGCCCACGCGCAGTGGTGTTCCTGAACGAGCAATTTCAGCGTTTGGCTCAGCATGGGGTCGCTGTTTATTGGGCCTGTGGAGCGGCCGATTCGAGTGATGCTTGGCCGGCGAGTGTGGAATTGCCTGAGAACGTCCATGTTTTTCCAGTGGGTCGGGTCGAGAGCATCAAGCATTTACGCGATGGCAAGCCGGTGGCTCTTATTCAGGGAATCAGCCGTCAGGAGCGTGAGGCTTACAACGACGATGGTTTTCATCGCGATGTGAAAGGTTTGTTTACCGTTGGGGTCGCACATGGTACGGCAGCCTCGCCGGGGGCTGAAGGAGATCGCGTCCACTACATGGCGCTCGGCGGTCAACATCGTCGACAGACGGTTGATCTGTCTCCAGGCATCGCCCACTACTGCGGAACTCCTCAGGGACGTTCTCCCGAAGAATCTGGCCCACAAGGTTGTACGCTGGTCACGGTGGACGAGGCGGGAAACGTCAAGACGCGTTTCGTCGCGACCGACCGCGTTCGCTGGGTAACAGAAAAAGTGGAGATCACCGCCGGAACCGATCACGACGCACTATATCAGCAGCTGCTCGATCGCATTTTGAAACTACGGGAGAAGCACCAGGAACGAAATTTGTTGGTGACTTGGCAAATATCTGGGCATGGCATTTTGCTTTATCACCTCCGCCCCGGGGGAGTGAGCGACGCGATTACCAAGAAACTTCGCGACCGTCACGGCAGCGAGTCGCCCGCGGTCTGGACGGTTGAGATCCAGTGCGATGCTCCGCTCGAGGTACCTGCAGATTGGTACGACCAAGAAACCATTCGTGGCGATTTACTGCGCCAATTTCAGGAGTTCGAAGCGGATGAGGAGCTTTCGCTCGAGTTGGCCGAATTCTTGCCAGAGGATTCCCGCGACGGCCCCTTGGCGGAGTTGGCTGAGGTGGGCGCCGGCGATCGCCCAGGCTTGCTGTTAGCGGCTTCAAAGCTAGGAATTGATTTGATGGACGGGGATGACCTGTAACGAGATACTCAACCACAAGAGATAACTTACTTTTCGATCAAAACGGAAAGAAACTACGATGAGAATTACCGACGCAAAAATTGACGGATTCGGTGTTTGGCACGATCTTCAACTGACCAATTTGTCAGGCCGTGTGACCGTGTTTTACGGTGCGAATGAAGCAGGCAAGACGACGCTGATGCAATTTATTCGCTCGGTGATGTACGGGATTTCTCCGCAGCAGCGCCAGCGCTATTTGCCACCCTTATCTGGCGGAAAACCGGGTGGAACCCTTGGGATTGTCGATGGTGAGAACCGTTTTGAGTTGACGCGAATCGCGGATCGTGGGCCAGACGATTTGGGGCTCGCGACGATTACCACACAGGATGGTCAAACGGGTGGTGATCGCTTGTTGCGAGAGGCGTTGGCTGAAGTCGATGAGACGACCTTTAACAATGTGTTTGCCATTGGGCTGCGAGAGATTCAGCAACTCGGCACACTCTCAGATATTCAAGCTGCGGAATGGCTCTACCGGCTCACCTCTGGGGTCGATCGGGTTAGTTTATACGACGTGATTCAAAACCTGCGTCAGACACATCGAGATTTGCTCTCGGGGAAAAACCAGCAATCAAAGATCACAGAGTTGGTTGCCCGGCGTGACGTTTTGCGAGGTGAAATCCGGCAATTGGCGCAGCAGAGCCGAAGTTGGTCGCAACTGGCGGTGCAAATTAAGGAACTTGATGCCGAAATCGAAGAAAAGGAAGCCGAAGTTCGCAAATGTGAGCGTCAATCACGCACGATAGAAATCGCGGTGGGGCTAAAAACCAACTGGCGAAGACGAAACAAAATTGCTTCGCAGCTAGAACAATTCGCAGGTTGTATCCCATTGCCGGAGGATGCGATCGAGCGATTGGATACCTTGGCGAAGAAAATCGAGTCGCATCAGCGCGAAGGTGCCATCCTCGAAGGCCAACGTCGGCAGCTTCGGGAAGAGGCGAAGCGGCTTGGCATCAACGAGCGGTTGGTAAAAGCCGCGAGTCGAATCGACGCCTTAGGAGAGCAACGTGATTGGTTGCAATCGCTTGAGCGTCAGATGGAGGATTTGGAAGCCGAAGCCGAAGAGCTCGAACAACGGCTAGAGAACGAGCAGGAGCGTTTGGGGGCCGCCTTGGGACTGGCCGACCCGAGTAGCCTGCGGGAAATAAGCAACGCCGACTTGGAAGGGTTGCAGCCGTTGATGAAGGAGAATCGTGCTGCACAAAAACGGGTGGACGAAGCACAGCAAGATTTAGACGCGGTGATCGAGAGCGAGCGATCGTTGCAAGTAAAAATCGAATCAGCGGTTGTCGGTGGCGAGCACCACGGCTTGCCGATGGATGTGCAGGAAGTCAGCGATTTGGTGGCGATGTTGCGAAAGCGTTTGCAGGTCGAGCAGCGTTTAGAAAAGGCGCGTAGCCACGAAGTCGAAATGCAGCAGCAAAGCCAGGATTTGCTTGAAGAGCAAGTGATGCCGTTGTCGCTGTTTAGCTGGTCGCTGGCTGCGATTGTTTTAAGTGGCTTGATGCTAGGAACCTGGATGTTTATGCCAGACTCGCCTTTGGGTGGTTTTGGAGGGGTGATTGCGGTCGGGGCTTTGATGACCCTGGGGCTCACTTTTGGTTTCAAACTCTTTTCTGAAAATGCTGCGGCTCAGAAGCTGGATGGCTGTGAGCGGCAAGTCGAGGTCTTGGCTCGCCAAGTGAGCGAGGCCGAGAAAGAAAAGCAAAAACTGGACTCTCAGTTGCCCATGACGGATGGATCTGTCGAAATGCGATTGCACGCGGCCGAGCAGCATTTAGAAGAGCTTGAGAATGTGCTGCCGTTTGAAGCCCAACGCAAGCAAGCGATCCACGAGGTAACCACAGCCGAGTCGCGCCTTTCCGATGCCCGTGAGCAGCTGAAGAAATCGATCTCCGTCTGGCGATCGAAACTGGTTGGGCTTGGGTTTTCTGAGAAGCTGGATCCCGAGCGATTCTTGGCGGTCAGCGAGCGTTTCGGTGCGCTGAACGACCTGGAGCAGCGCGCCAAGTTGAGACGCGAAAACGCTGTCGAGCGCCAACGCGAAATTGCGACCCTCACGCGACGTGTTTCCGATCTGACTCAAGAGGTCGAGTGTGTGCTTGTCTCCGAAGAATACGAAGTGGGCGAAGATGGCGAGGAATATGAGGTGGAAGTAGGCACGCTCGATCAGCTTGAACATCTGATTAACGAACGTCATCGACAGTTTGCGGATGTGGATCGGCGCAAGGAATTGATGGTGAAGGCAAAAACATTTAAGGAAAAGGAAGCGAAGCATCGGCAATCGGTCGTTGGCCTCCAGCGACGACGCGATGCGTTGATTCATGCAGCAAACTGCGACGACGAGACAGCCTATCGTCGGCTTGCCGAGGATCAACAGCAAGCCGCAAAATTGCGTAAGCAGCAGGCGGAGGTCTCGCGAGAGATTACCGCTGCCATCGGCAGTCATGCACCAGAGTCGACCTTCGCCGACTTGTTATCGCCCGAGAGTGTTGAACTATTGGACGATCGTTGGGAAGAGGCGTCGTATTTATTGGACGAAAAACAAGAGGAACTGAAAATTTTGGCAGGCGAGCGAGGTGCTAAAAGACAAGAGCAACGAGCCAAGGCCGAGGATCGTTCGCTTGCCGAACGGCAGCTAGAATTGAACTGCACTGAAAAACAGTTGGACGACGCTCGTCAATCTTGGCGTGAACATGCGGTCGTCAATCGTGTGCTGGAGCGAATCCGAGCAGATTACGAAGCCAATCGCCAGCCGGAAACGCTGGAAGAAGCTTCGCGAACTATGGCCAAACTGACAGGCGGCGAATACAAGCGAGTCTGGACACCGCTTGCCGACGATGTGCTGTTGGTCGAAAACGCGGCGGGCGAGTCATTAACTGTGGACGTGCTGAGCCGTGGTACCCGTGAACAGTTGTTCTTGAGTGTGCGACTGGCTTTGGTGGCGAATTTTGCACGTCGTGGAATTCGGCTGCCGATGGTGCTTGATGATGTGCTGGTCAACTTCGACGCGGTTCGCACCCAGCGAGCTGCCGAAGTGCTTGGCGAGTTTGCAGCCGGTGGGCATCAGCTGTTGGTTTTCACCTGCCACGAACATATGTGGCAGATGTTTAAGGAACTCGACGCCGACTGCCGACGATTGCCGAGCCGCAGCGCGAAAGCAATTCCAGAGCCTATCGAAGTTGTTGAGGAGGTCGAGGAAACCATCGTCGAAGAGCCTGCCTTGGCAGAATTCACAGTAAAACCTGCCGAGCCGCAATCGGTGGAGCCCCCCATTGTGGCAGAGGCGGTCTACGATTGGTCGCCGCAGGAAGAAAGCAAACCAGAACCAACGCCAGAAACGGCCATCGCCTACATCGTTGGCGAGGACGCCGCCATCGAAGAGCGCGAACCGACCGAGCAGGATCACCCCTTGGGCGATCACCTAAAAGCCCGACGAGCCTAAGGCCTGGGCTGGATACGCTACTGACTGTGAAAAGAGGGTGGCACACAAACCAAATGGTAGAACTAGACTCTACGCTGTACGGCATTGACTTGGCCCACATTCATGTTGATGGTTATGGCTTTCACTGGGCGGGGGCTGCTGATGCTATTCTGAAGTGGTTCGACGAATTTGGCATCTCCAGTAGCGACAAAGTCGTCGATCTTGGTTGTGGGGGAGGACAGTGGCTCGAACGACTGACTCAAGAAGGATATGAAACCTGCGGGATCGACGTTTCGGAAGCCATGATTCATATCGGGAAACAGAACGCCCCCAAATCTCAGTTCTTATGCGGCTCGTTCGATGAGGTCAAAATTCCCTCATGTCGAGCGGTAACCTCCCTAGGCGAACCTCTGAACTATCTTAACAGCGGGCCAGCAATACGACGAACCATGCGTAATGTTTTCTCGGCTTTGCAGTCAGGCGGCGTTTTTATCTTCGACGTTCGTCACCCTGCTAAGGGACCTCTTGCGGTACGTAATCACCATCAGATGTCGGAGGATTGGTTTTGCCACGCACGCGTCGAAGAAGACCATCGCAAGAAACAATTGACGCGATTTATCACAACTTTCCTTTGCTTGGAAAACGGTAAATATCGCCGAGAAGAAGAGGTTCATCGATTGAAGGTTTTCTCACGAGCCGAAATCGCCGAGTGGCTTCGAAATATCGGTTTTCGCGTACGAACAAAGCGCGGCTACGGGATATACCAACTTGGGCCACGACAATCCGTTTTCATCTGCCGGAAACCAGAATCGTAGCGGGCAGTCGTAGGGTGTGCCAAAGCGAAGCGGCAGCACACCGATTTGGTTGATGTTCACATTCAAAAAAAGGTGGGACTGACGGCTCCACCCTATGACTTAGTTTCAGTGGATTGGTAGGAATCGCTGAGACGTTCCAGACTCGCGTGCTCGAACTCAACTTCCTTAAGGGCCAACCTCAACTCGGTTAAAGCATAAGCGGTGCCTACCATCATTGAAGCGACCCCCAACACAAACAGCCAGACAACAGCCCAGCGGATCGACGGCAACCATACGGCGGCCCCGATCGCCAGCGAGGATGCGAGCATGAATCCAATACAGACGAGCATGCTACAGATGGCTTTTTGCATGATTTTTGCCCGTCGCAACATCCCCTGTGTTTGTTGCTCCAAGCCTTCAAAACGGATACGCAGTATTTTATGTGCGTCATCGGTAAGGTCGAATAATCCTAAACGTTCCTGATGCATCCCCCGAATGCGCTCAAGGATCGTTGCGAATCGCCCATAGAGAGCTAAGCAAATAAGCCCACAAGCAGAAATCATTACTGAGGGGGCGATTAGCGGCTGAATGGCATCGCTTGGCATCTCGTCGTTCCTCTGGGGCAGTCCGTAGTCGGCGGCTGCATCTTCTCGATCGGCGTCGGTTACGATCTTTCTCGGCTATCGTGAACTAGGCCACGGTATTTGTGGCGAACATCAAAGTAGTTCCAAACGAGGTAGACGTTTCCGAACATCGAACCGCTTAGCAACACCCAAGAGAGAACCAGCGCGAAGGTGCCGGGGGCGTCTTTGGGTTGGGCGGCCGTTGATGGGGAAGGTTGGTTCGTTCTCGGAAGATCCCAACCAAAATTATTGGCCTGTTGGCTGTTGGTTGTGGGTGTTGTAACGGGTTGCCTGCTCGCGGTTTGCAAATCCGCATTGGCTGGCAGCGAGAGCATGCCCCCTCGGATTTCTGGGACGTTCGGGGAGGAAGAAAATGCAGTGCCTGAGGTGGGGTTGGTCACCGGTGGCGATTGCGAGAATGGCGTGGCTGTTCCCGCCGGCTGAGTATTTCCTGCGGTGGAGTTTGAAATGTTGGCATAGCGGTCGGCGCCACCCTGTCCTGTTGGAGTGGCGGGAGGTAACAGAGGGGCCTGCAGGTTCGTTCGGGCGGGCTGATGCGTAGCCGGCGGCCTTGTCGATACTGTTTGCGGGGTGGCTTGCCATTGGGGCGCAATCGTCGGATCAGTGCGTTGCGTTGGCGGCGAGATGGGGGCTGCAAGCGTTGGCTGCGGTGCCGAGCGACTGGGAGGAAGGATAGCCGGGTTCGAGGGCGTTCTATTCTGCGTGTTCTGGATGGAGTTCGTTCGGACATTGCGAGCCGGGTTGCCGAAAAGCTGTTGGGCATCAGCACGGATCGATTCCCCCGTATTGCGAAACCGGTTCGCTAGGTTTTGGTTGGTAGTTTGTATTGAATCGACAACCCTATGGTCACGGGTTGGGGGGAGAATCTCCCTCGCCTTGCTGTGAAACTCATTCACCGGCTGCGCTGCATTTTGAAGTGTCTGGGCAAAACCTCGATTGCCGATGGCGGTTGTCCCTGCGGGAGGGAGAATTGGTTGCGAGGGGGGAAGAATCGGCTGGCTAGGTTGAGGCTGTGCGGCATAGCGGCCAGCGCCTGGTTGTGATGTGGCGGGAACCGTGTACTGCGTTTGGATCACCTCGTCGAACGACTTCTTTTCAGTAGCGCTTTGCAAGGGTTTTAAGGAGGTGGTCAACTCTTGGCGGGGCAGGGGATCGCGACCAACGATGACCCGGATGCGGCCAATGGGGCGTATCTCGTCGGGCACTTCGCTGGAAATAGGAATGGACTGACCTTCTTCGAGGGTCGCCACGAGTTCGGGTTCTAACTGGACGATGTATTCGTAGCTGGGACTGCCGTCTGGCATGGGCTGCCAACCGAATAAGACTCCCCACCCTGAGGCGAATAAAAGAAGTGTGGCTGATTCCATGACTGAATCCTTTCCGGGGCATTGCGGCCAGCCGAGCCGCGACACCGCGCAGAGTTTCCGTAGCTAGTTTGGAGAATCCTTCCGAACCGACGATTCTATCCCAAAGCGGCTACCCAGCCTAGACAAGCAGGCAGCGAAACAGAACGACTGTAAAGTCGGTATGATCAATCAAGGAACAGGGAGAAAAGATTTACCACAGAGGACACAGAGCAGCACAGAGTGCCTGAAAATAAGCTTATCTCTGTGTTCTCTGTGTCCTCTGTGGTTCAGTTAATTTTGTTTTATTTCATGCAATCGCGACTTTGCAGTTCACCTGAGCAGTGAAGTGAAACAAGCAAGAATGCTAGCAATTTCTTCAAAAGTACGCGTGATCGAGCAGCTATGCTTGCCGTTTCTGTTATTCTAGAGTGGTGAGCCCAGTTGAGGGTCTTTGCATTTTTCTAACCAAAATTTGAATTTTATGATTAGTGTTGTCATACCCGTGCTGGATGAGTCCGCCAGTCTCGAGCAGTTGGTTCAAGAGCTAGATCTGGTTGCGACCAAGCAAGGGTACGACTTGCAGATGATCTTTGTCGACGATGGATCGACCGATGGGTCATGGAACGTCATCGATCGTCTTGCCCAAGCAGATTCGCGAGTGCTGGGAATTCGGTTCCGACGGAATTTTGGTAAGGCTGCTGCGCTGAGTGCGGGGTTTGATGCCGCGTTGGGACAACTGATTATTACCATGGATGCCGATCTGCAAGACGATCCGGCAGAGATTCCCCGTTTGATTGCTAAGCTAGACGAGGGATTTGATGTGGTCAGCGGTTGGAAACAGCAGCGGCAGGATCCGCAACATCGGGTTTGGCTCTCGCGTGCATTCAACACGCTGGTCAGTCGGCTCACCGGTGTGCAGTTACACGACCACAACTGCGGGCTGAAATGTTATCGTCGCGAAGTCATCCATGAAGTGCGATTGTATGGCGAGTTGCATCGTTTTGTGCCGGTGCTGGCCGCCGCGAGAGGGTTTCGCGTTGGTGAGATCGTAGTGAGTCATCGGGCCCGCTCGCATGGCGAATCAAAATATGGGCTTTCGCGTATTCCAAAAGGTCTGCTCGATCTGCTGACGGTACGTTTTATTACGCGTTTCGGTCAACGTCCCCAACATTGGCTCGGGTCGGTGGCGTTGTTAGCCCTGACGCTGGGTACTTTGGGGATGGGGTACTTGGCAATTCTTTGGTGCGTTTCGCGTTTGCCGGGTAACGACCCGGTGCATCTTCATCAGACGGCGGCACTCTATTATTCGCTTGTATTGATGCTGATCGGCACCCAGTTGTTAGCATTAGGGTTTGTGGCCGAATTGATTTCTGCGTTAGTGACTCGTGAGGGAGATGCCTATTCGGTGGCAGAGCATACCGACCCGGAAAAAAACACCGCACAAAAACTGGTCGACCAAGAGACGTCAGCCGTCTCGTCAGAACAAGTGAAGGGTAACGGCGCATGATGCACCCAAACGGTGATTCATCGACATCACTTCGATGGGGAGTCTATAGCCTGCTGATCGCCTTGGCGGTGGGCAACATGGCTGGCCGCATGCTGGCGGTCAACTCAGTGAATCGTAGTGATCTCCAGCGCCATCTCGTCAATCAAGATCTCAAGCGAACTGAGCAGAAGCTCAAAGAACAAGGCCTGACCCAAGAAGAGTATCAGCAAAAGCTTGGCGAGGCGAAGGTTCGCATTGAAAAGGCGCGGCGTCTGCAGCGACCGTTTCTGAGCGCCAATGACCGAAGCCGTTGGATGGCAGTACGGGCGCTAGTCGAGCAGGGCACCTATCAGATCGACGATCTGATTGATCGTCATCTTTGGAATACGATCGACATGGTGCAGCATCGGGGCCGGGATGGCGAGCTGCATCTTTACTCAAGCAAGCCCCCGTTGTTCATTACTTTGTTGGCGGGTGAGTATTGGTTGATTGTCGCGACCACCGGGATGACGCTGGAATCGCACCCCTATTTTATCGGTCGGATGATGTTGTTTACGATCAACATCTTGCCCATGGTGCTGATGTTTGTTTTGGTAGCAAAACTGGCGGAACGGCTGGGCAGCACCGATTGGGGACGAATCTTTGTCGTCGCCGCGGCAACGATGGGCACCATGCTCACGCCGTTTGCCGTGGTGCTAAACAATCACATTATAGGCGCGGTGAGTGCCGCCGTGGCGCTCTATGCGTTTGTACGAATTCGCTACGATGACGAAACGCGAACTCGGTACTACTTACTTGCGGGCTTGGCGGCTGCATTTGCTGCGGCGAACGAGCTACCCGCCTTGGCACTGCTGGCGATGATCGCCGTGGGACTGTGGACTTGCAGCCGACGGGCATGGCTGATTGGTTTTTTGCCGGCTGCCCTTTTGGTGGTGGCCGCTTTTTTCGCCACCAACTATGCGGCCCACGCCTGTTGGACGCCGCCGTATATGCACAAAGGTTCTGACGACCCCGAGCAAAATTGGTACATGTACACCTACACGGCCAACGGGGTCGAACGACAGAGCTACTGGCAGAATCGGCAGGGGATCGATCAGGGAGAAGCGTCGGTGGCTACCTACGCTTGGCATGTTTTAGTGGGCCACCACGGAATCTTTTCACTCACCCCAATTTGGATTCTCAGCGTGGTGGGTATGGCAATGTGGTTGAGACGTGGGGATCGTAATCAGCGGTTAATCGCGTTAGGCATCGCCATGCTCACGATTGTCTGCCTAGTGTTTTACATCGGCCTACGCCCGCAGGAAGACCGTAACTACGGCGGCATGACGAGCGGTTTTCGTTGGATGTTCTGGTTTGCCCCATTGTGGCTAACGGTCATGCTACCCGCCGCCGACTGGCTGAGCCGCTCACGAGTGCGCCAGGCACTGGCAATCACACTGTTAGCCTTTTCAGTTTTGTCGGCAAGCTACCCCACATGGAACCCTTGGACCCAGCCTTGGATCTACCGTTGGCTAGAATACTGCGGCTGGCAAGGGTTTTAGGACGAGTTGTTTAAGAAACCAACTCGGTGGGCAAATCGAGCGCATCCCAAGCGGTGGATAGCGGTGCGGTGACGTCGACGGGCTCGTCGGTCATGGGATGACGAAAGCCGAGTTGGCGTGCGTGGAGTGCAATCGTTCGATCTCGAAGTTCGGAGTGTTGTTCGCCAAATGGGGTCGTGCTGCCGTATTGCGAATCGCCGACGACCGCGTGACCTCGCGAGGCAGCTTGGATGCGAATTTGGTGGGTACGGCCCGTCTCTAATTCAATTTCTAGCCAAGTGCCCTCAGGCCCTCGCCACAACACCCGATAGTGCAAGATGGCTTGCTTTGCGCCTGGGTGATCGGCCTCGACGACCTCGGCTTGCGCCATGCCGGTACACTTGTTGAGATAGTCGGTCCAAGTACCTTCGTCCGGCGCGACCTGGCCTTCGACAAATGCCCAGTAGATTTTCGAGACGGTTCGATTCGCAAATTGCGTGCAGAGCTTTCGGGTAGCCCGCACATGCCGTCCGAAGACGATGGCACCGGTCACCGGACGGTCGATGCGATGGGCCAAACCAAGATAGATTTTCGCATCGGCCGGTTTGCCTTCGCGCTGACGGTAAAATTCTTTGACCCAGATTTCAAGACTGTCGATCCCGCGCGGAGCTTGGGTAAGCAAACCGGCGGGCTTGTTGACCACTAGGCACGGGCCATCGTCGAGCAGGATTTCTAGGGGGGGATGAGACATTTTACAGTTAGCCATAACGGTTCGCTATTTTGTCGACAAGCCAAGGGAAGAAACGGTTGAGCAGAACTAGTGCTCGGCCGCGACGGTTGGGAAAGATTTCTCGGCGTCGTCGCTTAATAGCGAGAATGATTTGTTGGGCGACTTGTGCAGAAGGGATCCCCTTTTGTTTTCGCCAGGGGGTGTCCCCGTGTCTGGCAAGGAGATGGTCGAAAAACTCGGTTTCGGTGGTGCCTGGGCTGACGAGTAGCAAATCGATGTGTTTTCGGGCCAGCTCGGGCCGAATGGCTTCTGACCAGCCTCGCAATGCAAACTTGCTTGCACAGTATTCGCTGTTGTGGGGGATGCCTCGATGGCCAAGGATTGAACCAACATTGACAATCATTGGGTCGCGGCCTTTTTCTAGCCACGGTAGCGCTAGCCGCGTAAGTTCGGTGTAGGCGAAGAAATTGACCTCCATGATTTGCCGCAACGTTTTTTCGTCGCCGTCTGAAAAGCGTCCAAGAGCGCTGACGCCGGCGTTGTTAATCAGTAGGTCGAGAGTTCCCCAGTCTTGCTGAATCTTTTCGATGGCAGCTGCGCGCGTTGCCGGATCCGAAATGTCACCCACCAGAGATGTGGCACTGCCAGCGCCTAATGACCGCAGCTCTTCGGTGAGTTGGTCCAGCGCTTCTTGGCGACGCGCCAATAGTAGGAGGTGTGCGCCGTGTTGAGCGATTTGTAACGCGAGATCGCGGCCGATTCCGCTCGAGGCGCCGGTGAGCAAGATGCGTCGTTCCGCCAAAAAACGAGGCCCTGTCGATTTCAAGTTGGCATGCCTAGGCAATGTTTTTTGTAGAGACATGACAATCCCGTCGATCGCAATCGACTTTATGCGACCTCGTCGACCGAAGCACTGTCGTCGATCGATGCTTTACCGATTGCCGAGCCGTTGGCACCTTCGTAAGGTCGCACTTGCACACTGTCTGACTCGCGTATCATGCCGAGATGTTTTTGGGCGATACGACAATGGATAATCACACGATTTTCGACAAACGTGCGACTAAGCACCTCGCCATGACGAGAGAGATAAGCCTGCAAGCGCCCATTGCCAGCGTCGAGTTGAATCTCCAGGTCGAGAAAGTCTTGGCTGAGTGCATTGCTCACCGCGCTAGCCATTTTTTGCAGACCGTCGCCGGTTTTTGCACTTACAGTCACGGCACTAGGATAGCGGCTACGTAGTAGTTCGATCGTTGTCAGGTCTTCGACTAAATCGACTTTATTCAAAACGAGAATGGTGTCTTTCTCTTCGATGCTCAATTCTTGGAGAACTTCATAGACCGCGGCAATTTGATCGAGGGCTGCTGGATTGCTGGCGTCGGCGACGTGAATGAGCAAATCTGCTTGGCGAGCTTCTTCGAGCGTTGCCTTAAAACTGGCAATCAGACGATGCGGCAGGTTGCGGATGAAGCCGACCGTATCACTCAACAGCACAGGCCCCCAGCCGGGAAGATGCCACCGACGGGTGCGCGTGTCGAGCGTGGCGAAGAGTTTATCTTCGGCCAACACGTTTGAACCGGTCATGGCGTTCATCAGCGTGCTCTTGCCGGCGTTGGTGTAGCCGACGAGCGAGACGGTCATGCGGTCGCTACGAGCAGAGACTTCGCGCTCTTTACGTTTTTCGATCTGTTGGAGCTCGCCCCGCAAGTCGCTGATGCGCTTTTCAACAAGACGACGATCGGTCTCTAACTGCTTTTCACCAGGGCCACGCATGCCGACACCCATTTTCATGCGAGACAGGTGCGTCCACATGCGTTTTAGTCGGGGCAGCGAATATTCGAGCTGGGCCAGTTCCACGGCGAGACGCGACTCGTGGGTTTGTGCCCGGTTGGAGAAGATGTCGAGAATTACCTCGGTGCGATCAAGTACCTTCACGCCGATGGCCTGCTCAAGATTTCGTGTTTGAGCAGGGGAGAGGTCGTTATCGAAAACGATAATATCGGCGTCCGAGGCTTCGACCAACAGATCGAGTTCTTTGACTTTGCCTTTGCCGATGTAGGTGGTCTTGTCGGGGACCTCGCGATTTTGGGTGAGTCGCCCGACGATGGTTGCCCCAGCGGTTTCCACTAAACCAGAGAGTTCAACCAGCGGATCGCCGTGATGCACATGCTCGGGCAGATGGACGCCTACCAGCACGGCAGACTCGCTATCCATCCCCTGTTTGCGGTCGATTGAATTCACTGCGGGAAAGGCGCTCCAAGTAAACCGAGACAGCTGAATTGAGGGGTGCCACTGTCTGGCTTGCCCAGCAGTGGAACCCTGGTACCCGCTTCGCACTGCTGGGGCAAGCCAGCAGTGGCACCCAACGTGGCAATCCAGCCGTGTTGAGGCACTAGGTTGGCATGAACAGAGTACCGCGTGAGCCGACTGCCAGAAGCAACCGGCCCGCCGCTTCCATTATACCATCCTAGCCGCTAGGTGTCGGCCCTAGATTTCAACTACCAAACATACTCTACACCGCCATGAAAACCGTGATAGAACACGCTGCCTTGGGTATTCAGGGCCGGTGCAAGGGCACGGGGATTGTTGCTAGCCACGCCACCATTGAAGTACTGAGTCGTATCGATATTGTCTTGTAGGGCTACCACGCTGTTGATGTAGAGGGCTTCGTATCCGCCTTTGAGTGACCAGCTTGGCAAAATGTCTACGACGAACGAAACTCCACCTTCGGCTACAAAGGCGACCTGGTTGCCATCTTCGGGTAGCTGGGGATCGATGACAGCGCTCACCGAGTTGTTGTTTGCGCCGAACTTGAACCGGTTGTTGTAGACACCCGTCTTACCTTCGACACCGACACGCATGCCTTGTCGTACACATGCCCAGGCGTCGCCACCCAATTGAAAACCAAGCAAGTCGTTTTCGCTAGACCAGTCGACACCGCCGGTAAGCGTTCTTTGTCCTAATACATCAATTTGGTGTGCAGAAAAGGTAAAATCTTCGGTCATGCGCACGTAGCGAAAACCTGCCAGCCACGTGCCAGAGATTCCTGGGTGGTGCCCTACCCAGTAGCGACGATACGAGAACTCAGTGCTTTGTAAATCGGACTTGTAGGAGAGAGTGTGTTGATCAGCACGATCAAGTCCATCGATCCCAAAGCCACCAACACCAGGGACAGGAGCGACACCGTATTGAGAAAAGATAGAGAATAAATTGTCATTCCCCAGTGTACTTAGACTGAATCCATAGTCGTAGAGGCCCATGTAAGTCGCTTCGAGCACCGACAGCGGGCCAAGATCGTAACGGACGGCAATCTGCCAGCCGGGTTCGTATTCATCACTCTGCCCGTCGGGGTTGAGACGTGGTGCAGGCGTGTTGGCTGGTGGTGGTGCGCCACCGACGCCCAAGGAACTGAAGGCAGGTAAGCCATCGCCCACCAGATCTTCTGATTTTAGGAACACGGTCTCAACGGAGACGTCGAAGTAATGCGGGCCGCATTGATCTTGTCCTTGGCCGCCGAAGTCGACCGCCATAGGATCACCCGCAGCACACGAGCCGTAGGCACCACCAGGGCAACTGGAGCAGCCCTGATGAAAACTGGCCGGCATGACGATGGGCCGTCGGTGGGCGTCCATAAAGGCATCGCCTTGCGCAGCGGGCGCGCCCCCAGCAAGCGGCGAAGCGGGGAAGGCTGCTTGAGGTGGATATTGCCCCCCACCGGCTTGGCCCACTCCGTAGAAGCTAGGTGATTGATAGCTTGGCGATTCGGCCTGGGCCGATTGACCAGGCCCCCATAATCCAACGAGCGCAACGGTGGCCGTTGCCAATAGATTTAGCTGGCAGCGTTTCATCCCTGATTCCCCCTCTGTGCATGCGTTGGGTCGGTCGTCGACCTGCCAACGCCTGGCTGTCTAAATCGATATTCACGCTGTTCGAGCGGTATAAGCTTATGCCGCTGAGGTTCTCCATCGCGATGCAAAGCACCAGACAGGGCACGTGAATCTTTGCCTTCTCGAAATTCCTTATCGGACCGCCACACGTCGGAAAACCAGATTTTCCGGAGTATTCGGAAAATTTCCCCCAGTTGTGCTACGTGTTACCGGGCATTATGCCAGCAGGTGTGTCCAGAATTAGGCATTAGTTGCGTCGACTAAAGGAAAACTTCTCCTTTTTTTCAAATAATTTCGCATAAAAAGTGGTTTGGCAGCGACTACCTAGTGCGGTCAAAAACGGTCCAACCAAGAAAAGGGCGGTGTTTGGGTGAAATAGCCAACACTGTAGACACATTTTGGACGGGATAAAATTTGACGGATATTGATCGAGAAACTACGATGAACGCTGATTCTTGTGGTTGTACGGATGAGGGCAACTCGGCTGCCTCCTAGGGCAGTTCGATCTTTGCGGGCAAGACCTCGACTTACCAATCACAGAGGGGGGGAGTGATCCTCCGCTACGGAACAGGCAAAACCCAAGTAAGTTAAACGGCAGGGGCAGGAACATTTTTTTCATAGTCTATTAGGTGTGCAATGCGCCGTCCCCACAGCAAACTCTCTGAGCCTGAACGTGATGGTCAGGATGGAGAGCAAGCAACCCGCCGTGGCTATGAAATCGATTCGGAGAGGACAACCAAGTGACAAGGTATAGCTTCAACCAAGCTTGTAGTGCCGTGCGCACTAGTCACCATCGCCGTCGACCCGCTGGCGTGAGCCGGCGTCAAAAACACCGACAGTTGAAATTCGAGCCGCTCGAAGATCGCCGTGTCATGTCGGCGAATCCCGTGACTCAGGCGGCCGACGAGATTGCCGCACTGACACGCGAGCAAGTGCTCGACACTGAAGTGCTTGATGCTTTTGAGCGGTCGTCAGATCTTTCGCAGTATACGGCTGAAACCTTGGGTGCTACTCAGGATTGGGTAGTGTTGCTGGGCGAGGGCGTCGATGCCCAGTCGCTTGGCCTCTCGACGGGCGTCCAAATTGCGGGTGCCACGGGCATCATTCCAGATACCTATATTGTGAGCCCTGGCTCAGGTGGTGTCGATGCGCTGATCGGTTCGTTATCTTCGTCTGCGGATGTCGATTATTTTTATCCGTTGGTTCAGCGTGAGATACAGACTCTAGCCGTCCCCAACGATCCGTATCTGCAAAATCAGTGGCATTTGATCAACATCGGGCAAGAGACGGGCAGCCCAGATGCCCAGCCAGTTTTGGGGGTACCAGGGGAAGACATCAATGTGACTGGGGCGTGGGAAACGGTCACGGGCAACGGCGTCCAGATTGGCATCGTCGATACGGGTGTTCAACTCGATCACCCCGACTTGGTTGACAATATCCGAGGCGACTTGGCCTTGTTTCTCCTTGGGGACTCTGATGGCCACGGCACCTCGGTCGCCGGTATTGCTGCGGGAACGGGCAATAATGGCCTAGGAACGACTGGTGTGGCTTTCAATGCCGAGATCGCACCGATCTCACTTCTGTCCCAGTTTGGCCCTGGACCGTTGGAGTCTGGGATCAATGACTTGCTCATTGCACAAGCGTTTACCCACCAATTCCAAGAAATCGACGTTTTCAACCATAGCTGGGGTTTTATTGATCCTCTCAACCCTCGTTTAATCACCGACCTTGGCCCTCTAGCAATCACGGGGCTACGCAACTCAGTCTTCTTTGGTCGAGGTGGGTTGGGCAATATCCATGTTGTCGCCTCTGGTAACGATGGAGAGCTTGACACGAGCTCGCAGTACGAAGGTTTTGCCAACAGCCGTTACACGATTACGGTGACTGGCGTCGATCACGATGGCAGACAGGCAAACGTGGACGGAACCGCCACTAGATATCCTGAGGGCGGTGCGAATGTGCTCGTGGCAGCGCCGACAGGCTCGAACCCGTCTCAGATTGTTCGAGATTCGAACTTGGGTAGCGGCATTTGGACGACCGACCTTACTGGTGATTTAGGTTTCAACGAAGCACCGTTGCCGGGCGGGGCTGAAATCGATAACGACCATTTCGCCGATACCGATTTCACTTCGCGGTTTAACGGCACCTCGGCCTCGGCGCCGATTGTGTCGGGGGTGATCGCCTTGATGCTCGAGGCCAACCCGAACCTCACTTATCGCGATGTGCAACACATTCTGGTGGCCTCAGCCCGCCAAAATGATCCCACTGGCGCTGCGTGGATTACCAACGTGCGCGAATTGCAGTACGATCCCGTCCGTTCCGCTAGTCCAAATCCAGAGACTATTTTTCACATTCCCGAGTCCGAGTGGCCCAATAATCCTTTGTTCCTAGTGGATCGTTTTCAAGATCAGTTTACCAATGGCGCTGGTTTTACGGTCAACCAAGGGCTTCGTTCTTATGGCGACTCTGGTTTTGGACATGGCGTGGTCGATGCAAGCCTCGCGGTCGAGATGGCCAAAAACTGGGCCACGGTCGGCAATCAGACGAGCGAACTCACCTGGACTACAGGAGTGACCCTATCAGGTAAAATTTGGGGAGCTGTCATCTCGAGCGACAAGACTGGAGAAGTTTTGATCCCGGGCGGCGTGACGGGCGACGGGGACGACGATAAAGAGTTTGAGGCGTTTTTCAACGAGTGGGATAAACTCGTTAAAGACGACCCCGACGATCCTGATCCGTTCGAAGATGCCGATGGACCGATAAGTCCTGCTCCGGTAAACGATCGTGATTTTGGAAGTCGTTTTTTTGGCCAGCCTGGGATTCCGATTATCGGCATGCCCGCGATGGAGGTCGAATGGGTTGAGGTTTCGCTCGATCTTGGTCCTACAGATGTTAACGAACTTGATTTCCTCAGAATAACGCTTGTTTCGCCCGATGGGACACAGTCGGAACTCAACGCTTTTGGCCAAAACGTTCCAAACGGCACGGATCATTTTGATGGAATAACATCCTTTGGAGATGCGGTGGGGGATCTTGGCACCTCGACAATGGTGCTTTCCACAAATCGCCATTGGGGCGAACGCACTGAGTCTCGCCAGCGCGTGGGCGAGTTTGGTGACTTTGGGAGTGTTTTTAGCCGAATAGGCACAGAAGCCCAATTCGGCAGTGCAATCACCGACCAATGGCGGCTGGTTTTTGAAAACTACGGCACCGGCGAGATTAACATCAATACCTATGAAGTGGTGTTTCATGGGTCGGATGTTTCTGGTACCGGCCGAGTCCAGGGGTCGGTGGGCGTCGATGACAATGGCGACGGAATCTTCTCAGCGACCTCCGACGACTTGGGTTCGGACCGCACTAATTTCAGTCGTTTTCAAGTGACGGCAGCAGCCAATGGTCTATCTGCCGATCGGGCGCTACTCAGTAGCAGTGTTCAAGAGTCTTGGGCGGCAGGGGTTATTGTTTATGCCGACTTGGGTGGCGATGGCGCTCGAGATGCGACCGACCCTTACTCACTGGTCGGTGCTGACGGCAACTACATTCTAGATTTGGCGGTTGGGCAAACCTACAATTTACGCATTGATGCCAATTCGTTGGATGCTGCGGGACTTTTGACCACGGCGAATCTGAACTTCGTGAATGCGGGCCCATTTGCAACTGTTACTGTCAACACGGAGGGAGATCGTCTGCTCGGCCAAGACTTCCTCCAATCGCCGTTTGGTGTGGATACGGTGTTTTCGGAACCCGATCTGAATGTGTTGTTGGGAATTCCCACACCGCAGCCCGAAACGATTACGATCAGTGGAACCGTATTTGCCGACCTGGATAGCAATGGCGTTCAGGATGGAAACGATACGGTGATTGCCAATGCCGATATCTATATCGACATTAATCAAGACGGGATTTTTACCGCCGGTATCGATTTCATTACCTCGACCGACGCGAGTGGCAACTACTCGTTCGTTGGGAACACAGTCCCCATTGGGTTCTATACGGTTAACGTTTTGCCGGGGACCACTGGGTCATTCGGCACGCCGACCAGTCCGGCGGATGCCTCGATCGGATTGTTCTTTGATCCTGAATTCGACGAATTCCCTGCGACGCCCATCCCCGGTTTTGACATGCAGGGCATCGATTTTGGCTTTGCCCCAGGTGGTGGCAGCTCAACGGTAGGAGCGATCTCAGGCGTAGTTTTCGACGACGCCAACGGTAACGGAATTCGTGACGCTACAGACGGAGGTCTGCAGAATGCGGCGACAGTCTACCTTGATCTCGATGGTGACAATGAATTTGGAGTGGGCGACATCGAGATCACCCCGGCGGCCAATGGATCGTTTACCTTCAATGCTTTAGCAGCAGGAACCTATGCGGTTCGAATTGAGTTTAGTACTACCCAATACGCTCAAACGACCCCTACAGGGGTAAATCCTGACGATCTGGAGTTTTCTGTCACTGTTGTGGCTGGCGACGTTGTCACGGGGCTTGAGTTTGGGTTGGAGAATTTAGCGGTACTCGACTTCGGTGACTTGCCTGATAGCTATGGGACGACCCTTGCTTCGGATGGTGCAAGACACTTGGTGTTCCCGGGCGTATTTTTAGGTTCTGCTCAGGCAGATGCAGAGCTTGATGCCCAGCTTCCGCTCGACGGGAGCGGAGATGATGTCAATGGAAGCGCCGATGAAGATGGCATTACGTTTAGTACGCTATTCAATGGCTCAGCCCCATCTACCGACATCACGATTACGGTTGATGCCAATTCGGCTGGTGGATACTTGCAAGGCTGGATGGACTTCAATGCCAACGGCGTGTTCGATGTTACAGAGCGAGTCTTTACCGATGAGTTGCTCCCAGCAGGCGTTTCGGTGTTTACCGTTGCCGTGCCTGCTGACCTCACTGCCGCTGGCGGGACGGTCTATGCCAGGTTCCGCTATGGCGAGCAAGGCATTGATAGCCCGCTAGGTCTTGCCGTGACAGGGGAAGTTGAAGACTTTGCCTTGCCAGTTGTCAGCAATGCCATCGATCCTGGTGGACAGGAAGAAAATGGCCCTGATTTCAATAGTGATGGCAAAGTCGATGGCTTTGATTTCCTTGCGTGGCAGCGAGGGTTTGGGTCGGTGGGTTCGGCTGTTGCTGCCACCGACGGTGACTCTGACAATGACAAGGATGTGGACAGCTTTGACTTGAATGCCTGGGAAGCGGGATTCGGAACTACGCAAGCAGTTGCTACAACCGCTGATTTCGACCAAAACGGCAACACGGACGGCGCAGACCTCTTAGCTTGGCAACGGGGCGTCGGCACTGCTTCGCCAGCAGTAAGTGATGGCGATGGAAATAACAGCGGCACGGTCGACGCAGCTGATCTTGCTATCTTCGAAGCCACGTTTGGCACGACTACGGCCCCGGCAACTGCAGCGGCTCCGGCGACTGCAGTAAGTAGCGAACCTGTAGTCGCTGCTGCCACCGTTTTGCCAGCGGCGACAACTGTTGAAACCGTAGTGGCCACAAGTAGTAGCTCTACGATCGCTGCTGCGTCTTTGGGTTCGCGGAGGCCGCTTGTCGCTGCTTCTGTTGCAGATGCGACCGTCTCGACCCCGGTGGCACGAGTCGAGAATGGCGGTTCGGAAGTCGCTTCGTTGGTCAGGTCGCTGCAATTTTCGCCAGAGGCGGGCATTGCAAGTTTGCGACGAGATTCGGGCTCGCCGTTCAGGACTTTTGCAAGCGACACAACTTTTGACCAATCGGTCGATACCGAGGATCTTGGTTTTACGCTGCGTGACCGAATTCTTGATATCCTTTACGCGAAGCGGCAAGAGTCGTCAGAAGAGCGTTTTGAGCGGGTGCATGAGAATGAATCGGAGATCGAAGACTCGTTTGCCCTTGCCTTGGGTGAAGAGACCGATTGGCGATTTGGCGCGATTTAGCTAAGCGGCTATCCAACGAATACTATATGGAAATGCCTCAGAGGGCGGCGGTTTCATACAGGTCAATGGATGGGTGCTCAACCGATTTGGTTTCTTGCCACCACGAAAAAAGCCGCGCCTTGGAATAACCAGGGTGCGGCTTTTTTGTGTTGTCTGTACGTTTCTAACTAGGAAACGACCTTGACGTCTTCAGCACAAGGGCCCTTTGGTCCTCGGCCTTCTTGATATTCTACACGTTGGCCTTCGTGCAGGCTATCGTAGCTTGCTTCGACGAGGGCGGAGTGGTGAAAAAAGATATCACCACGGTCGCCTTCAATGAAACCAAATCCCTTGTCCGTCAACTTTTTGATTGTACCTTCTGGCATTTTGCCAATCTCCAAAAAAACTAATACTAAAATGGGTGGCTGCCCCAGCAATGGGTAGCCCTTTTAACTTGCAGACTCCCACTAGAAGAGCTGCGACACAAGGTTAGGTGGGAGCAAAATGCAGGCATCTTCCTTTCCACCGCCTTCGTATACGATAGCGGAATCCCGCAGGTGGTCAACTCGCAAACGTTGTTTTGAGCCAGTATTTAACAGATATTATGGGCTGCCTGCGGGGCTTAGCATCGAAATGCCGTGTTTTAGACATTTTTCTAGATGGTGCATAAAGAAATTGTTAGGGGAAGGCGGATGTTCGAGGCCGGCCCCGCTATGGGGGAATCATCGAGATAGGCGTCCTCAGCTTCGCTAGGAGACTTTGCTGGGTGGAAGTTTAACGACGGTGAACCAGTAGTCTTTGATGCTTTTTACAACGGCTCGGAACTGATTGAGGTCGACCGGCTTGGTGATGTAGCTGTTGGCTTGAAACTCGTAGCTGGAGGCGATGTCGGATTCGCTATCTGAAGTCGTTAGCACCACGACAGGTATCAGCCGTAAATTGTCGTCTTGTTTGAATTCTTTGAGGAATTCACGGCCATCCATTCGCGGCATATTGAGGTCGAGCAAGATGAGGTCTGGGCGGGGGGCGTTTTCAAATGGTCCTTCGTGCCGCAGGAATTCTAGCGCCTCGATACCGTCCTCAACCCGGTGCACGCGGTTGAGAATCTGGTCGTTTTCCATCGCCTTTTTGGTCAGCAATACATCGTCGTCATCATCTTCGACGAGAAGAATTTCAATGGGCTGCGCTGACAGGCTCTGATCGATGAGATCTGGCATATTGGCCTCCTTGCGGCACGGTTTTGTTGAGAGTGAAATAGAACGTACTGCCTACGTCCGGCGTGGATTCGACCCAGATTTTACCACCAAAACGTTCAACGATACGTTTGCAAATCGCCAGTCCGATGCCGGTGCCGGTGTATTCTCGGCGGTTGTGCAGTCGTTGAAAAATTTCAAAGACTCGGTCATTGAACTTCGAATCGAAGCCGATGCCGTTGTCCCGGACGCAGAATTCGAATTGGTTGCCCAGGTCGCGTCCCGCGATGCGTATTTCTGGAGTCGACTCCCCGCGGTATTTTATTGCGTTGCCAACAAGATTCTGGAAGAGCAGGGTAAGCTGACCTTGGTCGGCGATCACCGACGGAAGCGGTTGAACGATGACTTGCGCACCGCATTCTTCGATGGCCACCTCTAGGTTGTCGAGGGCAGCCTGTACACAATGGTTAGCAGGCGTTGGCGACAGAGAATCCCCACGGGTGGTAATTCGAGAGAACGAAAGCAGATCGCTCACTAAGGTTTTCATGCGGTTGGCGCCACTGATCACAACGTTCAAATATTCGTGCCCCTCTTCACTAATGCCTTGGCCACATTCTTCTCGCAAGAGTTGGGCGTAGGAGGAAACTTTTCGCAAGGGCTCTTGGAGGTCGTGGGAGGCAACGTAGGCGAATTGTTCTAGTTCTTGATTACTCTGGGCGAGTAAGTCATTCGCGTCATGCAGCGCCTCTTTCGCTTTCCTGTGAACCGTAATATCGACAACCGTCGCTAAGATGTGTACTTCGCCATGGACTTGCATGGGTGCCAAGGATACTTCCACCGGAATGCGCCGCCCGTCTTTGTGGGCTGCATATAATTCGCGACCACTTTCCGTTCCATAGGGTCTCGGCGTTTTCATGTACTCCTGCCGATCGACGACGTGTTGTGCTTGTAGTTCCTGTGGAAGAAACATCTCTACGGTCTGGCCAATCATTTCTTCTCGTGAGTAGCCAAAGATTTTTTCCGCTCGTTTGTTGACCAGAACGATAGTTCCCTCGGCGTTCACGCTCACGATCGCATCTCCTGCTGATTCGATGATTAAGCGCAGTCGTTCTTCGGATTGCTTTCGCTCTAGCTCTGCTCGTAGGCGTTCGACGATCTCGAATTGGAGCCCTTCGTTTGTTGCCGTTAGAAACGTCATGGTACTGGACAGGGGGACGACGACTCTCGTATGGACGAATACTACAATACCCACTAATAACATAGCGCTGAGTACACCGGCGTAGGTCATGTAGGTTCCAATTCGGGAAAGCTTTGCTTCGCTCTGCCTTTGTATCACCTCGACCGCACGATTCATCTCAGCGACGACCCGGTCTGTCTGTCCCTGGATTTTTTTGACGAGGTTTTGACTGGCCCGTAGTGAGTGATCGGATTGCATCGCTACGACTGCAGATCGGCGCAGTTCATCCCACTCGGTCTTAACGTTTCCCAGATGCTCAATAATTTCATTATTTTGTATCGGAGGGAGCCAGGTTTGAGCCGTTGCGCCCATGGCGACTGTTCCTCCATTCAAGAGGACCGAGAGCATCTCCTCGAAGAGTTTAGCAGTTTGGGCAGCAGACTCTTCCATCTCCATTGTCATCTGCTCGTCAGACACCGCCGAATCGACTAGCGCTAGGTTAATCTCGTGGCTATATTTTTGGATCAACATCCGTTGGCGACCCGCAAGGTTCACGACGGCGCTGTCGTACTCCTTGTCCGAAACTGCGAGCGAGATGGCAAGGTAGGTTCCACTCGACAGGACGAGGAACAAGAAAAGCAGTAAGAAGAAACCGAGTGTCAGGTTCCTTTTTAGCTCTTCTGGTGCATTGGTGATGATAGACTTGCTGGCCATTTCACTCAATCCTTCTAAAATCCAACGTTTCGACTCTTTTTTTGTTACCTAGGACGGAACTACGCGAGAGTCTTTTCGGGAGATTCAATGTGGGTTGATTCTTGAGACTCGTCAAGGTTGAGTTGCAACGCTGCGCGTAATCGCTTCCAGTCGAGTGGTTTGGTAAGGAATTCGCTGGCGCCTAGGCTTCGCATTTGGCGCTCGATGCTAGCTTCTCGGCGTCCGGTGAGGACGATGACGGGAATGTCGCAAGTGACGGGTGACTCTTTGAGTCGTCGTAAGACGTAGTCGCCGTTTCCCTGAGGTAGCTCGTAGTCGAGAATAATTGCCCGTGGCGAGTCAAGGAATGCGCGGCGATATCCTTCCGTCCCTGCGTCTGCGCGAATAACCTGTACGCCAAATTCCTGGAGTCGGAGGCGTAGGGCGAGTGCGATATCGTCGTCGTCTTCGATCGAGAGTACCCACGGCTTGTCAGACCGTTGCTCGGTCTGACCGGGTTCGTCTTCGACCATACTACTGCCCTCTTCGACACCAAGGACGGCGAACACCGTGTCCATCAAGTCGGTGGGGCCTTCGAGTTTATTAGCATCGGACTCGAATTCTATTTCCTGAGGCGTATTTTCCAGCCCAGTATCATTGCAATCAAATAAATCACGCAATATGGGTTCGACCCGCGACCAGACATCGGGGCCTTTTGGAACATAGTACGCACACAACTCATGGCAACGGCGCACTGTGTCGTGGGTGGTGCTTCCTGTGAGCATGATGACTGGGATGATTTGGAGCTCCTCATGCTTGACCATCATTTCGCAGACGCTGAGCCCGCTTCCCTGGGGCATGTCGACGTCGAGAATGACCGCGTCGGGTTGGTTTTTTTCGATTTTTCCAAGCGCAGTCATGGCGTTGCTGGCGGAGTCAACGTTGAAACCAAGCTGTTGGCAGCGTCTGGTCAATAGGTCGACGATGTCGGCATCGTCGTCGGCAATTAGGATGGTATTGGTCATGTCAAGTTCCCTCTGTGATGTTGCTCTACTATGTTTAGCTCAATATGTTTGTAGTGGTATCAGTGGTCTTTATTGTCCTTGCGACGGGTCTAAAACCCTCGCCTTTAGGCGAATCCTTTAGGATATTATACTGGAGGAATGGAAAGCTATCGAACAGGCTCGCACAGTCGTTATGACATCAAATATCACTTTGTTTGGGTGACCAAGTACCGGCGTAAGGTGTTGACTGGTGAGGTCGGGATTCGTGTCCGCGATCTGGTTCGAGAGGTTTGCCTGGCGAACGAGATCAAGATTTTACAAGGCTCGGTCTCTGGGGATCACGTGCATGTGCTGCTTTCGAGTCCGCCAACCCTGTCGCCGAGTAAAATCATGCAGTATATCAAGGGTAAGAGTTCGAGGAAGTTGATGATGGAGTTCAAACACATTCAAAAACAGTATTGGGGCCGACATCTTTGGGCGCGTGGCTACTTCGTGGCGTCAAGCGGCAACGTGACTGACGAGGCGATAGCCGAGTACATTCGCGGCCAAGACGGTACGGAGCCGAGTGATGGTGACGATAAATTTCAGGTAACCTCCTCGTAAGTGAAGGACTTTAGTCCGGAGCTTACGAAACTTTCAAACCCACCTGCTTTAGCGGGTGGTAGTTTAGTTAGCCCGCCTTTGCAATGGCTCGCTGAATTGCCGTTCCCATATCTGCGGGGCTTTGTGCGACCTCGATACCGGCATCTTCTAGGGCCGCAATTTTTTCTGCCGCAGTTCCTTTGCCACCGGAGATAATTGCGCCGGCGTGGCCCATCCGTTTTCCTGGAGGGGCAGTACGGCCTGCGATGAACGCAGCAACAGGCTTGGTGACGTTTTCTTTGACAAAGGCTGCGGCTTCTTCTTCCGCCGTTCCGCCGATCTCGCCAATCATCATGATTGCTTCGGTTTGGTCGTCTTCCTGATACATCTTCAGCAAATCAATGAACGAAGAGCCGACGATCGGGTCGCCACCGAGGCCGACGCAAGTCGACTGGCCAAGGCCCACTTCAGAAAGTTGCCACACGGCCTCATAGGTGAGAGTACCACTACGGCTCATGACCCCCACGCCACCCTTTTTGTGAATGTAACCTGGCATAATACCAATTTTGCATTCATCCGAAGTAATTACGCCTGGACAGTTGGGTCCGATGAGATTGACGTCGCGCCCCTGAATCGCGTTGTAAACGCGAACCATGTCGAGTACCGGTACGCCTTCGGTAATCGCCACCACAGTTTTGATGCCGGCATCAACCGATTCCAAAATGGCGTCCGCCGTGAAAGCGGGCGGGACGAAGATCATGCTTGCATCCACCCCTTGCTTTTCAACGGCTTCGATCACCGTGTCGTAAACCGGCACGCCAAGCACTTCCTGCCCGCCTTTGCCGGGCGTCACTCCCGCCAGAATCTTTGTGCCATAGTCGAGACAATTCTTGCTATGAAACTCGCCCGCGCGGCCGGTGATTCCCTGGCAAACAACACGGGTCGATTTATTGATTAGAATGCTCATAAATAAGTGCCTTTAGCTTTCAGCGGTCTGTCTTTTTATTGTGTTGGATAAGCGATGGCTTAGCCTGCGGCGGCAGCGACGACTTTGTTTGCGGCGTCGGTTAGCCCTTCAGCGGTAATGATATCGATATCGCTTTCGGCAAGGATTTTGCGACCCTGCTCGACTTCGGTACCTTCTAGTCGCACCACCAGTGGCACATTGAATTTTACTTGCTTATAAGATTCAACAATCGCATTGGCGATGGTTGTACACCGCATGATGCCACCGAAAATGTTGACCAAAACGGCCTTCACGTTCTTGTCGTCGAGCAAGATGCGGAAGGCTTCGGTGACTTGTTCGACTTGGGCACTTCCGCCCACATCGAGAAAATTCGCTGGTTCGCCACCATGCAGCTTGATTAAATCCATCGTGCTCATTGCCAGTCCTGCCCCGTTGACCAAACAACCAATGCTGCCATCTAGTTGTACGTAGCTAAGTCCCGCTTCACCGGCACGTACCTCTGCGGGGTCTTCTTCGCCGAGATCCCGAAGCTCGCCGATGTTTTTGTGTCGAAACAAAGCGTTGTCATCAAAGCCAATTTTGGCGTCGAGTGCGATGAGTTCGCCTTCGCCGGTAACCACCAGCGGGTTGATCTCGGCCAAGCTGCAATCGAGTTCGACAAACAGTCGGCACATCGAACGCATAAACGCATCCGCCGAACGGACGCTTTTGCCGGTGATATTTAGTCGATGGCAAAGCTTGCGTACTTGATACGACTGCAAGCCGGCATCGGGATCGAAAGCTTCTTTGTAGATCAGCTCGGGGGTGTTGGCCGCAACATCTTCGATGTTGACGCCCCCTTCGCTCGAAACCATAAGCACGGGCAAGCCGCAAGCTCGGTCGATGACGATGCCCAGGTATAGCTCGCGAGCGATATCGCAGCCCGCCTCAACGAGTACCTGCTGGACGGTGTGCCCTTTAGGCCCCGTTTGAATGGTGACTAAATCGTTGCCGAGCAGATTGCCGGCCACGGTGGCAGCTTCGTCAGCCGATTTGACCAGCTGCACACCATGTTGATCGGGGTTGGTTTTGATCGTTCCCTTACCGCGACCACCCGCATGAATCTGAGCTTTTACCACGGCAATCGGGCCACCCAGCTGCTTGAACGCGGCCGAAGCCTCCTCAGACGAGCGGGCAACGATGCTCTCGGGCACCGCGATGCGGGCTTTGCGTAGTAGGTCTTTTGCTTGAAATTCGTGGATTTTCATTATTTAACCAAGCCTTTTGTTCGTAGCGTCCAACAAGAGCGGCGAGTATAGCGCCGGTGGGTAGGGGAGGTCAACGGCGAAGGGGGAGATGATTTTTACGCTAACTGTTTTCGGAACCGGGTGATGCTAAGGCCCAGGATGATGACAATGCTGATGACAAGCCCAAGTACTGGGTTAATCAGGTCAAATAGGTCAGCACCGCGAAGCACAACACCACGGAGGATTTCGATGAAGTAAGTGACGGGAATGGCAAAGGACGCAAGATAAATTGGCAGCGGCATTTCGCTTCTGGGAAACATGAATCCAGAGAGCAAAACAGACGGCAGCATGATCATGAAGGCAAACTGAAGTGCTTCGAGCTGTGTCTTAGAAATTGTTGAGACCAGCAACCCGAGGCCCAGCGAGCAAACCATGAACAGCATGGTCAAGGAAAGAAGGAGTGGAATGCTCCCGTTAATAGGCACGCCAAACACGTAGACCATTGCGATGAGAACAATCAAGGTCTCAAAAAAACCAAGCAGAGCATACGGAACGAGCTTGCCGAGAAGAAGGCCAGTTCGGCCAACGGGCGTCACAAAGAGTTGCTCAAGTGTGCCGAGTTCCCGTTCACGGACCACTGCAAACGACGTGAGAAACACGGTGACGAGCTGCAGGATAATTCCCACAAGTCCTGGAACGAAGAAATGAGAGCTATCGAGGTCAGGATTATAAAGTAACCGAGAACGAATCTCGATCGGTAAGACTCCTCGACCTCGCAGGTCGCGGGCTGGAGCAATCTGCATCGCTTCGCCCCGGGCGCGGGCAATGCCGACCGACAGGTTTAGCCCGAGTAGCTGAGCCGTATTGAGGGCGGTGGTCGCAACTTGTGAATCGCTTCCGTCGATGAGCATTTGCACGGCGACCTGTTCGCCTCGGATCATTCGGTCGGTGTAGTTCGGAGGGATTCGTAGTCCCACCTTGGCTTTGCCGGAGGTCATCGCTCGGCGAAACGAATCTTCATCAAATACCCGTGACGCAATCGTAAAACGTCGAGTGTTGACGTAGGCGTCGGTCAGTTCTCTGGCCTGATGTCTCCCGTCCTGGTCAAAGACCACCATCGGAATGTTCTCAATCTGAGTGTCCAGAGCAAATCCGAAGATAATCGTTTGGATTAGGGGTACGAGCAAGGCAAAAACTAGGGTCGATGGTTGGCGACGCACATGGGCGAATTCTTTGGTGAGCACGGCGAGAAAGCCATCCGTTGATTTTCCAATTGCGGGTGGCTTGGCGGGACTGGTTTTCTTTGGAGTAATAGTGGGTTTTTCGGCTAGTGGGGCAGCGTGCGTTTGCAGTAAATGCTGGGCGGGCTCTCTCCCCTCGGCCTTTTCTCGTTCGGCCTCAGTGGTTAGCGCGACAAAGACGTCTTCTAGTGACGGGGCGATTTCTCGCAATTCAGTTTGCTCGGGGTCGAGCTGCATTTCTTCGAGCAAGGAAGCATCGGAAAATTCCGGTGCGAGTAGCAGGTGAATTGTTTCTCCAAAGAGTGTGGCATCAAGGACTCCTTTGTGTTCGCGAAGAGAGGCAAGGCGAGAACTCGGCGAAGAAACTCGCATCTCACAACGTCGTGTTCCTTCGGGCGTTACTTCAGGAAGTGCCTTGAGTTCATCAGGCTTACCCTGGACCAGCAATCGTGAAAGATAGATGTATCCAACGTCGGTACAGCGTTCTGCCTCATCCATATAGTGTGTCGTGACAAAGAGCGTTACTCCACGACCAGATAACTCAAACAGTAGATCCCAGAGTTGTCGCCGTGCAACGGGGTCAATGCCTGCAGTCGGCTCGTCGAGAAACAGGAGGTCTGGTTCGTGTATCAGAGAACAGGCTAGAGCAAGACGTTGTTTCCAGCCACCAGAGAGAGTGTGTGCAAATTGGTCGATACGGTCGCATAGCGAGGTCAGCTCAAGAACTTCTTCAGTTCGTCTTTCGAGTCGTGACGACTCCAGGCCGTAGATGCGACCGTAAAAGTTGATATTCTCGCGTACCGTAAGGTCACCATAGAGGCTGAAGCTCTGCGACATATATCCGACGCGACGTTTTATCAGTTCGGAATCGCGTTTCACGTCGTAGCCAAATACGTTTGCCTCACCGGCGGACGGAGGAAGAATTCCGAGCAGCATCCGAATGATGGTCGACTTACCGCTTCCGTTTGGCCCTAGCAGACCGAAGATGGAGGCCTTCTCTACGTCAAAGGTTACATCCTTTACCGCAACTAAATCGCCAAATTGGCGCGAGATATCCCGCACTTGAATCACAGGCTGGCCCATATTGCGGCTCCCCTTATTTAGCATTTTCATCGAGCCAAACATCTGCCGCCATCCCGGGGCGCAAGCGATCGAGTCCTTCGGTAATGTTCACCTTGATGCGAAAGACTTGCTTGGAGCGTTCTTCGGGAGTTTGTACGTTACTGGGGGTAAATTCACCTTGTCTTGCGATGTAACTTAGCTTCCCGCTGAAGCGTTCGTTGGGAAAGCTATCGACGCTCAAAAATAGCACTTGGTCGATCGTTAACCCCAGTTCATTTTCGGGTACATAGGCTCGTACCCAGAGATGGCTGGCGTCCATGAGAGAAAGGACCGGGGCTCCTGCCGAAACAAGGTCGCCGCGTTGCAATTCGAGTGCTTCCACAACTCCCACAACCGGACTCCGAATCGCAAGCTCTTTGAGCCGTTCTTTGATGGCGTCTAATGCGGCCTTGGCCGAATCTCGGGCTGCAATGGCCTGCTGGATTTCTTCCGTTCGATAGCCGGCTTTTTTCAGATCCCATGCGGCCTTGGCCTCTTGAAGTTTTGCCTGAGCTTCGGCGAGCTTTTCTTTTCGTGTTCCAGATTCCAAAAGTTCCAATTCGTTTGCCCGCACAACAAGCAAAGAACTCGCAGATTTCAGTCTCTGTTCGACAGCCTCAAACTCTTGCCGAGAGATGGCTTTGTTGCGTAGGAGATTGCTCGCTCGGACATGATGCTGCTCTGCAAGTGTGAACTCTGCCGTGGCAGAATCCTTTCTGCCACGGGCAGCGTTTGTCTCTTCCTTGCGTGGCCCGTTAGCAAGTAGCTCGAACCGAGCCGTAAACTGGTCGTAACGAGCTTTTGCCTGCAGCACTTCTTCAGGCCGAAAACCTGCGTTGAGTCTGTCTAGGTCTGCTTGGCTGGCAGCAAGGGCTCCCACGGCTTCTTGCTCAAGTTGGAGTAGGTCAAATGGTTCGAGCTTGACGAGTACTTGCCCCTTTTTTACGCGTGCCCCCTCTTCGGTGAGCACCTCTGCAACCCGACCACCGATCCGAGAGCCGATTCGAATCTCATCTGCCTCGATAAACCCAGAAACCTTGCGCGGCGAGATGCGTAGCTGACTAAAGACCAACACCGCGGTCAGCGCGAGCAGGGCGACGACAACGGGGAGAATGCGTTTGAACACGGTCTTCGGCTCCAGTTACCAATTCGTTTTAGTGTTTCTAGTAGATGCTTTAGCGACAAAGCTTACAAGTGCGGAGTGAGCGTTTGTCGCGTCCGTGGACGAAATGACATCTGTAACGACTAGGCGGATTGCATTGTCCGTTAGGCCTTTGCACTTGTTTGTGAGCTATCATTGTCGGTGTTCTCGGCTCGCCTAGGAAATGGCGTGAGGGGGTGATTGGTTAGGGAAACGGTGCGAAGAATAAAGGAAATGTTTGATGGCGGGAGAAGTATCACACCGACCCAGGCAGCTCGGGCTTGCTTGGTGTTTTGCCACGGCGATTTTTGTGAGCGCGTTCTTGGTATTTCAAGTTCAGCCAGTGATCAGCAAGATAATTCTCCCTTGGTTTGGCGGGAGTCCTGCAGTCTGGACGACCTGCATGCTGTTTTTTCAGACCGCGTTGTTTGCAGGCTATGCTTATGCCCACGGGAGTGTCAGTCGTTTGACGCCGAGATGGCAAGGGGCAGTTCACTTGCTACTGATCGTATTAGCGCTCAGCGTATTGCCTATCAGTCCGTCTGCCGAGTGGAAACCAGTAGATGGATCGTGGCCGACGTTTCGGATCTTGGGCATTTTGGCAACGAGCGTCGGTTTGCCCTATTTTCTATTGGCCTCGAGTGGGCCGTTGCTGCAGGCATGGTTTGGGCAGTCATTTCGCAGCAAGTCGCCCTATCGTTTGTATGCATTGTCGAACACGGCTTCGATGTTGGGGCTGTTGACCTACCCCTTTATCTTTGAGCCCGCCTTCACCACCGCGGGGCAGGGGCAGTTGTGGTCGTTGGTGTTTATCGCGTTTACGCTGCTTTCAGGTTGGCTTGCTTGGCAGCTTATGGTTCGCGCAGGCAAGTCGTCAGATGCAGAACTGCCAGTCGAGACGGATGCGACATCGACTGCGGTACCTACGGTGGGTCAACGAATTGGATGGCTTCTGTTTGCTGCTTATGGCTCTGCCATGTTATTGGCCACTACCAATCATGTCTGCCAGGATGTGGCTGTGATGCCGTTGCTATGGGTCATTCCTTTGTCGTTGTACTTACTCTCGTTTATTATCTGTTTTGACAATCCGCGTTGGTATAGTCGATATTGGTGCGGTCGGGGTTTGATCGTCGCAGTTTTTCTAGCGACAATCGTTTCGCGAGTCGGCGAGACACTGCCGGTGGTGCTTGAGGTGAGCGTATTCTTTGCTCTGTTGCTAATGGCCTGTATGGTTTGCCACGGAGAGCTTGTTCGTCGACGGCCCGACAAAAAACACTTGACGATGTTTTATCAGTATTGCGCCGGCGGCGGAGCTGTAGGCGGAATGCTTGTCAGTATTATTTGCCCACAACTTTTTAGCAGTTTTTTGGAGATGAATGTCGGTCTCTTGGTTGCCTATTTGCTTGGAATGTACGTGGCGGCGAAGCCAGAACTGCCCGTCGTCGAGCCGCAATCGAAAAAGCGTCGAGTCGCCCCTTATGTGCTTGGCTACGTTGGGTTACTGGCCATCGCATGGGGACAATTTGGAAGCGTTTCTAGCTCGGCGGTTGCCGCGACGCGAAACTTTTATGGAGTGCTTACCGTCCAAGATCGAGAGATTGTCGAAGAGGGACAGCCAACGCGCAGATTGCGTGAATTGCTTCATGGTCGTATTCAGCATGGATCGCAGTGGTTGGACGAAGGGCTGCGGCGCGTGCCGACGACCTACTACGCCGAAGAGACAGCCGTAGGCCAGCTCTTGCGTGGGATGGGTAAGGACCGCTCGCTGCGTGTGGGGGTCATCGGCTTGGGTGCCGGAACATTAGCGGCGTATGGAAAAAAGGACGACTATTACCGCTTCTACGAAATCAATCCTGATGTGGTGGATATTGCCCAGCAGTACTTTAGTTATCTCTCAGACTTGCCGTCTCAGTCGGACGTGATTTTAGGAGACGCCCGTATTGCGTTAGAGAGAGAAGCCCCTCAGTCGTTTGACGTTTTGGTTCTCGACGCCTTTAGTGGCGATGCCGTCCCTGCTCACCTGATTACGGTGGAGGCGATGGAAATTTATCTTGGGCATCTCAACGACAACGGTGTATTGGCAATTCATATCAGCAATCGTCACATCGATTTGCTGCCTGTGGTGGCCGGTTTGTGTCAGTATTTTCAACTGGCTTACCAGCACGTCCCCACTCATATGGTCTTGGGGAATGGCAGCGGGTATTGTGAATGGGCGGTGGTATCACGAAAGCTTGAACTGCTGGAATCGTTTGTTGCCGAGGTGCCGACCGCTCGATCGTTTGGATCAGAAGAAGAGCTTCCGCTATGGACGGACAGCTTTAGTAATATTATCGGCTCGCTGCGACAGACAGGGGCGACGAAAGACTGATCCATTCTTTATGAATGGTCAGGATTCCCCATTCCTGGCATTGTGGCTTAGTAGGCGTAGCAGATCGCGTCGTCGAACGACCCCAATGTATTGAGGTTGCGTTTTCGAAGTGACCACAGGAACACAGTCGTCGTGGCCATCTTTAAGCAATTGCCAAGCTTCGCTGAGTGTATCCTCTTGCCGGAGCAATTTATGGGCTGTTACCGCCAAGTCTTCCGCAGTGACGAGCGCGTTGAGTGATGGCTCGAATAAGACATCGCGTACATCGGGGTAACGGATAATACCGATCAGCTCGCCCGTGTCGTTGACCACCGGGTAAGTATTATCGTGGCTATGCTCAATGTGATCTAGCACTTGGTCGAAATGGGCGCTGGCTAAGAGAGGTTTGACGTTTCGTCGAGTCACTCGGCTGACATCGATTTGATCGGCAGAGCTGCCATGCAGCGGATTGATTCCCAGTGATTGCATGATGCGATAGGCCATGCTGCGCAATTGCTCGATCGGCGAATTGGTGGTGTGTAAAATGGCTGAAGCCACGGGTACTTCGCCAGCGCGTAGCACCGCGAGACGAACCAGGATGGGCCCAACAATTTCAAAGAACACAATGGTACCCAGGATAATATCTTGCAATTGCTTTCCGAGCACTTGGTCGCGCTCTACAGCAATGGCCGAAAGGGCGATGGCTGCCCCGGCTTGCGAAAGCAAAGCGGAGCCCAACCATCGTTTCACCTGCGGGCCATCGCGGTGGGCATTGGCGGTGAAGAAGACACCGAAATACTTTCCTGCGCAACGCAAGGTGATGTACGCCACCCCAACAGCGCCGGCAGCCCAGAGCTTGTTGAGATCCATCGCTGCGCCGTGGATGACAAAAAACACCACGCATAATAACCCCGTGAGTCGGTCGAGCGCTTCGCTGATGTCTTCGGCCAAGTCGGATGTCGAGGCAACGGTGATGCCCATCGTTAAAAAAGTAAGCAAGTAGGGGACGTGTAGCAGCTCGCATGCGGCCATGAGTGGGCAGATCACCGCGATGAGTAGTACAAGCCACCGTGATGATAGTAAAATCCCACAGAAAAAACTCACCGCCAGTCCGGCTACCAATCCGAGCAAAACTGCGACCGCCAGGTTGCGTGTGAGTTCGAGATATTCTGCGCCAATCGAGATATCAGCGCCGCGTGTGGCGTGGACGAGAACAAACAGCAATTCAAAGAGAACGATCGAAGCTAAATTGTTCAGTCCCACTAATCCCGTAGTGAACTCGGTGAGTGGACCTTCGCTACGGTTTTCTTTCAGAACCAGTACGGTGGTGGCTGGGGCTGTTGCAATGGCTAGCGCTCCGAAAAGCACCGCGACTTGCCAACTCAGCCACGAGTCGGTTTGCCACATGCCAAGGAGACACAAACCGCCGGTCACTAGAACCATGGTGGTTGCGACTTCGCCCAGCGACATGGGCAGCAACCGTTTGACGATTCGCCGGAAGCTGGAGAGCGGAAAGTGACAGCCCATGTTAAATAGAACCAAAGCAATGGCAAAGTTGCCGACCGGCTCAAGGTGCGTCAGGTGCTCTTCAGAGATGTGAATTCCGGCAAGAGAGATTGAATAGCCGATCTGCTCGGCGGCCCATTCGAAAAATTCCAGCAGTGGAGTGTGTGGGCCCAGGGCCAGACCAACAAGAAGATAGGCCGTGACGCGAGGCAAATGGAGCATTCGCGCCACGAGTCCTGCGAGTAGCGCAGCTCCCAAAAGTAATCCAACGGTCAGGGCTAGATACCAGTCGGGGTGATTCAAAACAGCGAGAGTCCTAATGTGAATACAAAAAATTTAAGTACGGCTATCTACGATAATCGATGACAGGATGATGCCAGAAAAAAGGGTTTCAGGAAAGGTAAGAGGAAAGCCTGATAGATGGGGACGCCGAGTTCAGTAATCCCTGCGAAAGTATTCTCCGTTCGTTTTTACGGAACATCCTCTGCTCGCCTCGGTTGGAGGTGTGTGTGTGGACAGGAATGCGTAAGGGCTTAGCAGGTCTGGGCAAGGGCGGTCGAGGGTGTTATAATCCGCAGTTCGGCAAAGTTACGAGACAAGCCCTAAAGTATTATAGCACAACAGTTTGCACCCCTAGCTCAATTGGATAGAGCATCGGTTTACGAAACCGAAGGTTACTGGTTCGAGTCCAGTGGGGTGTACTAAGTGTTCTCTTTTCTCGGGTAAAACCAGCTCGTCGGTTCCATGACCGAGGGGCTCTTTTTGTATCGACAAGTCGATAGATCGGTTCAGTGTAGCGATGAGCAGCAAGCTGCCTAAAATCGTTGTTCTCGATGGAGTGACTCTCAACCCGGGCGATTTGAGTTGGGACGGATTAAAGCAACTCGGCGATTGTGCCTTTTACGATCGCACTCTACCAGAGGAGACGATCGAACGGGCAAAGGGCGCTGAAATCTTGTTGACGAACAAGGTCGTTCTTTCCAGCGAGATGCTGGAAGCTCTTGACGCTCTTCGTTTCATCGGCGTGACTGCAACCGGATATAACGTGGTGGATGTCGAGGCTGCGCAGGAGCGAGGCATCACCGTCTCGAACGTGCCCGTTTATAGCACCGGCTCGGTTGCTCAAATGGTGTTTGCCCATTTGCTCAACTTCACCCAGCACACAGCGGAGCACTCTTTGGCGGCACGCGCGGGGCGTTGGAGTTCGGCTGTTGATTGGTGTTTTTGGGATTTTCCCCTTATCGAGCTTGAGGGGAAGACCATGGGGATTGTCGGCTTGGGACGCATCGGCTTGGCAACCGCTAAGCTTGCAAGTGCTTTTGGTATGAACGTGATTGCTACCAGCCGCACATCGAAAAATTTTCTCAATGGTGTCGACAGGGTCGATCTGGAGACGATTTTTCGTGATAGCGATGTCGTCATTTTGCATTGCCCTTTGACTGAGGAGACAGAAAAGATTGTCAATGCAGAACGTCTGGCTTTGATGAAACCTTCGGCTTTTTTGATTAATACAAGTCGTGGGCCACTGATTGATGAGGTTGCGTTGGCTGCGGCACTAGAGGCTGACGAAATTGCTGGCGCTGGGCTCGACGTACTGTCCACTGAACCACCGGCATCCGACAATCCGTTGCTGAAGGCGAAGAACTGCACCATTACACCACACATCGCTTGGGCGACGCTTAGCGCGCGAAGCCGTCTGCTGCAGACCACGGTCGAAAACGTCGCTGCTTTTCTCGACGGCAAGTCGCAGAACGTGGTGAATTGAGAGGTTTCCGTTTTCGGCAGAAACCGTTCTATTAGAGCATCCCTCTTTTGCTCTCCGTAACATAGACTTGGAAGCTGGTACAAATATGAAATTTGTCGTTTGCCTTGGCGCTGTGCTGCTTTCGTTTTTGGTCAACCTGTCAGTTGCCGATGAAGCGAATTGGCCCCAATGGCGCGGCCCGAATCGCGACGATGTTTCTCAAGAAACGGGCTTGCTGCAATCTTGGCCAGAAGAGGGGCCAGAGCGTGTATGGTTGTTCAAAGATTGTGGACTGGGCTACTCGGGGCCTGCGGTGGTCGGTGATCGGATTTATATTCTTGGTGCCCGTCAGGACGAAGAACAGCTCCTCTGTCTTCGAGCCTCGGACGGCAAAGAGCTTTGGGCGACTTCGATTGGCGAGATACTCGAAAATGGTTGGGGGGATGGGCCCCGATCGACTCCCACGGTCGATGGCGACCGTGTTTATGCCTTAGGAGGGCAGGGGACGCTCGTTTGTTGTAATACCCATGACGGCACGCTTCGTTGGTCGAAAACCATGCAAGACTTGGGCGGTGAATTGCCTATGTGGGGTTATTGTGAGTCGCCACTTGTTCATAATGACTTTGTTATTTGTACTCCTGGAGGCGAGCAAGGGGCGATCGTTGCTTTCGACAAGCAGTCGGGTCAATTGGTTTGGCAGACAAGCGACCTGACTGCTGGGGCTCACTATTCGTCCCTGGTGACTGCGGAGCATCTGGGTAGGTCGCTTTGCATTCAACTCTTTGAAGGTCAGCTCATTGGTGTTGATCTTGAAGAAGGGAGTCTGCTGTGGTCTGAACCTTGGGTTGGTCAAGCCGCGGTCATTCCGACTCCCATTGTTTGGGGTCGTAAGATCTACGTCACCTCTGGCTATGGTGCAGGCTGCATGATGGTTGAGATGGGCGCGAATCACTCGATCACGAAGGTCTACGACAATCGCCTGATGTCCAATCATCATGGTGGGGTGATTCAGATTGGCGAACATCTTTTCGGGCACTCCAACAAAAAAGGTTGGACTTGTCAGGAATTCGACACGGGTGAAAAAGTTTGGCAGGAGCGAGGTGAGCTAGGCAAAGGAGCTATCGCTTATGCCGACGGACGGTTTTACTGTTTGGGCGAAGACGACGGCGAGGTGGTGCTGATAGCCGCCTCGCAAGAAGGCTGGCAAGAGCACGGACGCTTCCGGCTCGAGCCTCAAACCGAACTGCGTAGTCCCAGGGGGCGAATCTGGACTCACCCGGTTATCACCGGGGGCCGACTTTACCTACGCGATCAAGATTTGCTGTTTAGTTTTGATGTGCGGGGGAAGTAGCGTTGGATTTTGACCACCCCTTGGTGAACAAAATGGACAATACTCTGGGGTGCTGTTGGCATTTGGCGCTTCTTTTGTCGGGGTTTGGTGTTTTTACGAGCGTGAGTTTTGGCACGAATCGGGCTGTTTGGGGGTTTAGCGGACAAAACTCTTGGGTTTTGTCCGCTTTGGCATGCGACGGACACGGTAATCGCAGAGCTTTTGCGAAATTCTGCGAGGACAAAATTCGGCAGGGTTTTGTCCTGTTTTGTCCATTTGGTGTGACTTTATTGTCAACAAGGGGAACCGCTGATTTGCGCTAATCCCCGCTAATTTTTTGTGAGCGATGGGTGCCACTGCCTGGCTTGCCCAGCAGTGCGAAGTGGGTACCAGGGTTCCACTGCTGGGCAAGCCAGGCAGTGGCACCCTAGGGGGGATTCTTGTTTTAGATTTCCAAAGAACGGAGATCGGTTATTATCGTGGAATGGTGAAGTGGATTCCATCGATACTTTCGGCCGGGGGTAGGGGTGTTTGATGTGAGATTTATGATTGTTGATCTGAAAAAAAGCACGTACCTCACTCAGTAGCTTTCTAATCGAAGTAGGCTACTGCAGCTTTTATTGATTCAGACGTTAGTATGTTTCGGTCCTCCAAATGGATGTGATCTGTTCCGTGTCGGTTGCCTAACCGAGATGCTAACTCATTGCAGATGCTCGCAAGACTTTTAAGACCTTCACGAGTTCCGTAAATAGCTACACCTTCGTCGTCAATACGAATCTCCACTTGCCCACTCGAAAAATCAGGGCGGCTGAATTCGTTTGCCATGTTTTCACCTGCATTCACAAAATGCCATTGCACGAGAGGTTTTCAGTGCTGGTCCAGTCATTCTGTCTACCAACTATTCCGGCCAGGATGGCCGGGCTATGGGGTGGGTGGGGGATGGTACCGTCAATGCTAGTGTCTAGTGGCTTCTAGTTTTGGGGTTAGGATTAGCCGGACGGGGGTGCCGATGGGCGGGATTTTTTTTGCGTTTGCTTCGAACATTAGGCCGTCGTTGACTTGGCTGCTTTCGGTGGGGATGTCGAGTGTTGCGGTGGAGAAGTTCGAGACGCAAATAAAATCGCCCGACTCGGCCATGTAATACTCTTCGCCGGTTTCTTCGTCTTTGTAAAAACCGCTGCCTGAAAATACCCAGGGGTGGGCCATCGGTTGCCCGGTCTTTACGTCGGTGATCCACTGCTGTGCTTCGAGGGATTGCCACTGGCCAGATTCATTTTTCCAGCGGACTTCGATGTCAATCTGGGTGCCGGTGGGTGGTTTGAATTCGGGATTAAACTGCACGGGAGTTCCCACCTCTGCGCCGAGGGTCAGCAAAGCGGCATGGACTACCTGGGCTGAGCTGTAGACGGCAACCACAGATTCATGTTCTTTGGTGCCCGACGGGCAGGCAAACATTTCTAGCATTCCTTCTTGAAGCGAAACGTAACCGTCGACAATAACCACTTTTTTCTGCGTATCAATCCATACTCGATTGGGCTCTGGCATGGCGGTTGCCCCGTCGGGGGGCGGCAGTCGAGGGGCCTCGGCGAGCTCGCCCTCGAGTGGTTCAGAATCAGGGGTGCTCGCTTCCTCAAATTTTTCAGCGATGTCTGCGGGTGTTTCCACCGGCGATTCAGCGGGCGGTGCCTCGCATCCCAGGTATGCCAGGCTAACGAAACAGACAACCCACAGGTGGGAGGGTGCTCTTAACATTTTGTTTTCCATGGTCGAATTCCGAGGTATTTTGAGACCTATCAGCTGTCTATGTATCTTAGTTTTTACCACAGAGGACGTAGAGTAGCACAGAGTGCTTGGAAATAAGCTTTTCTCGGTTCTAGCTTTGAGAAAGGACGGGGCTCCTAGAAAACAGAAATTGCCCCGTGAAAACTTCGTTCAATGCCCCTAGAATGGTCGTCTCCCGCTAATCTACCAGCCTTCTGTTTCGTCGATCTGGTTATCACCAAGGAATGACATGGCCACGACCCTCGAGTCTTCTCAAAAATCTTCGCAATCGGCATCAAAAAAGGGGCAGCGTGCCTCGAATGACGACGCCTTGCTTTCGACCAGCGCAGACCGTTCTGACTTTTGGCGGAGCTGTGCACCGCACGGGGTGGTTGGCGAAGCGAGTTGGAAAGTTTGGTCTCGCCACCTTGCCGGGCGGCGCGCGTCGAAGACTTTAAAATCGTTGTGCCGAACCGACGAGTCTCCCTTGGCGTGGGGGCTCGATTTTGAGCAGCTTACTGCACAAGCCGTCGACTTGTTGACACTTGTTGATAAGTTGGGCGATCAGCGTAAGGCAAAATCTCGTTCAAGTAGTAAGCAACTTAAAAAGGTGCTGACGGGTTGGTTGAAGGGCACGAAGGCGTTGCCTCAGTCGATTGATTTTGCGATGGAATGTTTGGCGGTTGCTCACCTACTGCCGCGCATTGCTGCGGAGGTTGACTCTGAGTTTTGGTGGGAACTCATGGATGCGCTATGGCAAGTCGCGCGATCGTCGGCCGATTGGCGAGCCGATGCCGAGCTTCCACCTGAGCAAGGTTTGGCCCAGCAACTTTTGGCCGGCGAGCTTTCGCTGACGCTTGCGTACTTGTTCCCTGAAATTCGTGCGGTTCGCAAGTTGCGATCCTCTGCCCACGAAGCATTATCCGAAGGCCTGCTAGAACTACTGAATGGCGACGGGCTAGTACGCGCACCGTACCTTGAATTTCAGCGCCCTTTGCTGGCATGCTGGACCCGATGTCGGGCGATTGGGAAATCGCATAAGAAAAATTGTTGGAGCAGCAATGCCGAAGAGCAATTTCAATGCTTGACCACGCATGCGATTGCTCTTTCGTCGTCGACTGGCGAACCGCTGCTGGCACCATCGCACAACGAATCATGGACGCCCGGATTTCTGCAGAACTTACTTCGGTTGGGCGGAGATGCCGCCGACCTTTCGGCAGCACGCTCGATCTTTGGAAAAAAGCTAACTCGATCGCTCACCGGCAAAGAGAGTAACCGGATTCCAGAAATCTCGGATCATTGCGAATGGGCCGGCTTGGCGTATATGAGGACGGACTGGGATCGCAGTGCACCGACCCTTGCCCTCGATTTTTCGACACCTACGCTACGTCTGGATGTTTGGTCGGGGACGCAGCGTTTGATGTCGGGTGATTGGACCTGGGAGACGACCGTCGACGGCAAGAAGCTCGAATCGGTGGGCTCTTGGGAAGAAGCGTGCTGGTTTAGCGATGAGGATGTCGACTACCTGGAATTAAGCATTGATCTGGCTGACGGCGCACGGCTCGAACGTCAAATCTTGCTTGCCCGTGATGAAATGTTTCTTTTGTTAGCAGATTATATCCACGGCACGGTGGAGGGCGAGATTTGTCATCAGTATCGATTGCCTTTAGATTCTTCGGTGAGCTTTGCTGCAGAGGAGGAAACTCGTGAGGGATTGTTGGTAGCGAAGAGGCCAGTTGCTCGCGTGCTGCCCCTGGCATTGCCCGAGTGGCGCGTCGGTCCTCGAGTTGGCGAACTGACCACCAGCGACGGCCAACTGCAGCTGATGCAACGACGCGAAGGCAGAAATCTAGCTTGCCCGTTGTTTATCGACCTTAAAAAATCGCGAGCCTCTAAGCCGTGTACGTGGCGGCAACTGACGGTCGCCCAGTCGTTGGAAATTCAGTCGCAAGACGTTGCGGTGGGTTATCGAGCGCAATGCGACAAGCAGCAGTGGATGATCTATCGTTCGCTCGACGAACCTGCCAACCGCACGTTGCTCGGCCAAAATCTCTCGATCGAGTGTCTCGTCGCCCGATTTCTTGCGCCTTCGGGCGAAATCGACGAACTGTTGGAAATCGAAGGCTAGGTGCTCGGTAGACCGATCTCGCTTATCCTGCCGCGAGCTACTTTTGCTCGGTGGAACATTCGCCGTGGCAGCAACATTTGCTTGTCAGGAAATTGTAGAGCAGTCCGAAAACGAGGCCGCCGACGGCACCGTCGACCATGCCATACAGCGCGCCGACTATCACGTTACGAATACTTCCGTCGGCATGGTAGCCTGGATAGATCGAATCGATTAATTGCAGAAAGCCTTCGCCATAGGGCGGCCACTGCATGTTAGCTAGCCCGCACAAGAGCACGGTTCCGCCCCAGAGAATTGCACACGTCAAGAGAAGCGGTCGAATCGCGAGTTTCATCGTTCTATCTCCTACGTAGGTGGAAATGACCCAATGACTTGCGACTAGGCAAAGTCCAATGGGCCTTCGCTCTATTGTAATCGAACAGATTCAGTTGTGAACTGGCTAACCTTCTTGTTTCACGGCAGAAGGCCCTTATTTAGGAAAAAAATGGAGACAAAGTTCTCGAATTCTGCATGGGCCAGAAACAAGAACGAGGTCAACCTGATTGGCCAAGAAAGGCCAATTGAAGATCGGCATAAATCGACCGTGTCCATTGTACTAAGTTTTTGTACTGAGATTTACCGCTATCACTCTCATGCAGCGGTTGAGTACACATGATTGCAAAGTTCATCGATCGGTCCCCATGTCGATAGCAACCAGCTTCTACCCGCGTCACTGGATCGCTGTAAAGGGTACCACCTTTTCTATAGAGTCTACTGCCGTCTGAGTCGTCACGAGAATGCAGGATACGTTGAACTTCCTTCACGACAACGGGAGGCAAGGATCTTAATTCCCCCCCAAATATTTTTTGATAGAGAGATGCCATTGCCATCGGAGTGGCCGTGTTATCGCCGGTGGTATTTCGGTTGGCAAGCATGTATCGATTGATGGTTATACCGGAGGCGGATTTTTCGCGATTCCGGAGAAGTCGGGTAGTTACTTGAGGGCCACCAAGAAGAGCTATCGCGACGTTTGTGGCAGCATTATAGGTTGCGTTGCTGTATTTTTTCCCAGCGTCGTCACGTTTTTTTATCATGATCCATCCGAGTCGCTTGATGGAAACGCCCGACAAGTCCGCGACCATTATTTTCTTGGATGCATCCGAGTAGTGTGCGAAAGCTAGATGCTCTGGATCTGAAAGAATTTGCAAGATTTCCTTTGGTGAGTTGGAAAGATTTTGGTCATACCTAGCAAAGAGTTCGAGTAGGATGGCTGTCTTAATCGCACTTGCGGTCGGTAATTCCTTTTCAGCGTTGAGTAAAAATATCGTTTTTCCAGACGCATCGATTACCGCTATTCCGATTTTCATATCCTGAGGCATAGCGAGCAAGCGAGCTTGTACTTCCTTGGGAAGCATTTCTTGAGCGTTCGCTGTAATCATAAAGATTCCCTCATGAAGCCATAGGATGAGCAGGCTATGAGTCAGAACTTGGAACAGAATTGACTTTGAGTTCTGGAGAGGCCATGCCGTAGCAAAGCGTATTGGCGTATTTGGCTTGTTGGGTGTCCGGCATCGAGCATGCATCATCTGAACTCTCTCGGACTTACAGCAGACATGAGCATATCACTGCAACAGACGGGTGCGAGGATGCTTTTCGCCCGATGTAGATCAAGGAAATAGTAGGCAAGTGATTTTTTCCTACCTGGTTGGTTCAGAACAGAGCTCTAACCGTCCGTGTCGAGTTCGACATCCACTAAAAAATCACCGCGTAGAAAATTTCTGCCTAGAAGCAGTGGGTATTTCATTTTCTTACGGTCATTAAGCGTTACCAGTACCTTCTTTTCCACCTCATTCAAGCTGAGCGTCAGCAATACTTTGTACCGAAACTCTTCGTAGTCAGATGTCGTGACGATGGCATAGTCCTCGATTTTGGCCACGACCCAAGCTTTGCCCTTGCCATTGCTGACTTTGAAACGGAGCATCTTCCCAATGTTGTCGCCCTTCTGCGCAGCTTCTTGATCGATCTCCATCTCCACTACATGGATGGAGCAACTTTTTGCGCCGGTATCGACACGGGCTCGGAATGGAAGCTTGCTTTGGTTTTCAAGGATTGTTACCGTGGCGCCAATGACGCACTTCTCTTTAGCGGGAAGCACCGTGGCTTGCCCACTTTGCACGACCATGACGCATGGCACGAGGATGCAACCGCCTAATACGGCCAGAAGCAGCCGTGCGGATATTAAACGGGAAATCTCTGCTGGTGCGATCACGATTCATCTTTCTAGGTGAGGTGAGCAAATACGGTAAATGCGAAAAGAATTCCCAGTGCTATTTCTTGCAACGGCTGAAACAACTCAAGTCGATTGCCGGCAACGCGATCTTACCATAGGAAAAACCTCGTCAACTTGCTGGCAGGTCTCGTGCTTCACTACCAGGCGGTGTAGGTAATCTGCAGAACCGGTGCTTGCAACCCATTGGCATCTCTTTCACTGTCGAACGATATGCCGTCACGATAGAATTCGTCTTTGCAGCTTTCGTCGGTGGGTTTAAAAACAAACACCATGTTTTGCCCGCGTTTCCAGTCGGGCAACGACACTAGTTCCTGCACGAGCGATGTCAAATCAGGAGTTATTGACGCGGGGGTGATTTCACCGTCTTTCCAAGGTTCTGTAATTACCCAGCTGATGTAATTGAGGGTGTCTTCAACACGCTCAGAGATATTCCGAGGAAAGACATGGAAAGTTGAGGGAAACGCAGATTGTTCGCAACGGATAATTAGCTCCACTTTAGAGCCAACACCTTCGCTGTCAGCGACGAAGATGATGTTCGCTTTTTCAATCTTGGCTCTGTATGGAATGTCGATGTCCGTAAAGCGAAGACCCATAACTTGGTAAGCACTGTGAGCGATGTCGTACCCTAATTCGAGATCGCGATTTGAAAGAAATACCTTGCCTTGGCTATTATTACGGGCACCTTGACTGCAGAACTCTTCTGCATCATCTGAGGTAGAATTTATCGCAACCCTGATGGTTAGAGTACCAACCGGTGCCAGAGACCGGGCGATTAGGTTGGATCTTGCGACACCGGTTCCTAACAGTAGAGTACAGCCAAGAAATACGGCAATAAGCAAACGATTTGTAGTTCTGGGTAAGCTAGGATCAATGATTGAAACCAGCCGCTCATGAAAACACGAAACAGCGTTGCTTACACGAAGTCGCTTTTCCGAGGACTCGGTACACTGGATGAATTTACGGGAAGGGATTGCAGGCAGTGCAATTTTATTTACTGCAGATGGACCTGTTTGTCGATCAAACGCGGCAATCAGCGTCTCTGCGTAATCGCTAGCACGGACGCCCTTCTTCAGCACCAAGTCATCACAGCACCGCTCCGCCTCAGTGCGTAATCTGCGAGCAGTCCACCAAACGAACGGAACGATCCAATAGAGCGAGGTTGCGACGTATGCCAGTTCAGATGTCCAAAGATCCTTGCGTTGTAAATGCGCAATTTCATGCAATAAAACGTGGACCTGCTGTGATTGGGGCAAGCTTTCAAAATCACTCGGCACGGTGATTACCGGGAAGAAGAGTCCCTGCACACTGGCGCTCACACGGTTCGGCACAGCAACCACGAATAGATCTGTGCTGCATTGACGATAATGGTTCAGCTCCTCTAGCAGCGCCGAAGAGAAAGAAATTTTTTGGGAATGCTTTCGCAACTTCCACGATTCGTATTCGGCCACGCTCAAATGCCACACTCGTTTGGCAAGCATGGCTATCGCACCAATTACCCATATCACAACTACCAACAGGGTAATAGAGTAAACTAGTGGAACTCGGCCGGCGAAAAGATCCTGAAAGCACTGTTGCCAAAGGGGGGTAATATCACCGAGCCAGGACAGTTCTTTGCTCATTGTTGTTGAGGGTGACTCTTGCCATAAAGATTCTATGAGCGGAACAACGGGCGCAGCGACGCAGAATAGCAGAGTCGCAGCCAGTACGCAGTGCCTAGCACTCGCAGAAGAAACTTGGCGCACACCTCTACATATGCAGACCAAGACAAACGTAAAAAGCAAAGCTTCCAACGCACTGTCGAGGAACCAATCAAGCATGTCAAATAAACCAGTAGGCATAAGTCGTCTCAGCTTTCTGGATCGTCATGGCCGCCAAGCTCCTCCAAAAGCTGGCGGACATTCTGAATCTCCAGTTCCCGTAGCTGTTGATCCTTGTTTTTTAAGACATTCATAAATCCCAACGCAGCAGAGCCGCTGAAAAAAGTATTCAGTACTTCTTTTAGCGCGACTGTTCCTTCTTCAACTCGCGAGCGAGCTGGAGAGTAGATGAAACGTCGACCTATGCGCTTGTATTTGATCAGCCCTTTCTTCGATACCGAATCAAGGATTCTTCGAACCGCATTGTATGAGGCATCGGAAAGCGCACTCTGAACTTCCGAGACAGAAACCTCGCCGAGCTCGTAAACGATGTATAGTACTTCTCTTTCGCGTCGAGATAACTCGTTGACTGAAGGACTAAGCATTCTAGTTTGACAATCCGCCACGCCATTGCAGCAAAAAAAGTAGTTTCAAAAACCTTGCCCCTAAGGGCACGAGGCTGTACAGGAACAGCCGACAACACGCTCGCCTCTCTGGCAGCAACTCCTGCTGGCACACACGGGATTTGAAACTGTCCCCATTATAAGCCAAGTTTCAAGCTTAATGGGAAGTTTACCCGTCCACGCCCTGGCGGCAGATACTGTCGACTACCTGATGCTAACCCAAGTTAGCCTGCAATGGCAAGCGCAGTTAGAAATAATTTGCACATTTTAGTGCATTTTCTCTTGGCATGCTTGCGACAGTTGTCTAGACTGCATTGAAAGACGTTTTGGAAGTGCGGATTAGCGTGTTATTTGTTGTGTAAATAGCTTTAGCGTAATGTGAGTGCGGTTTTTTGGGGGCATATGGTATGAATCCACTGCGTGTACCGAACGTAAAGTGCAATTTGCTCTTGGATGTTTTGGCAACGCAGGGCGTGACATTACCCTCCCGCCCGGCTGGCATGCGTTGGTAAACTGTGGGATTTCATACAGTATAAGGCGCCGATTTACGCGATTGAGTGTATGGAATTGAAAACCTTTGAATATATTCGCAATAAGACCTTTTTTTCTCGACTAGAATTTGTTTTCGTGTTAAACCCATAACTATTACTAATCTTAACGATGACCTTAGGCGGTTTCTGATGGTGATCTTTGGTGCTGACCTGCAAAAGAGCTAGGTCAGTATTACGACGCATTTTTATACTGCCTTTGTGTGTTTTTGAAGTTCAGGATGGGGCAGCGTTGCTTTTTCGGGAGGTACGTCCACTCGGGCATTTCATTCAATTCATTCAACAAATATGAGTGCACAAGGCGTAAAAAGTTGGTTCGGTAAGAGGCGGTTGAGTTGCCGTTTTTTCTTTCTTTTCACTGTAGTTTAGGGGGATGAAGTCTAATGAAACGTGTTAGTTTAGTATTGGTTTTGATCAGTTGTTGCGCGTTGTTATCGCCTTCAGCTTTGTTTGCCCAGTTCTCATTCGTTGGGCCAGCCGGCGGTGACTTTTTCACAGTCACAAACTGGCAAGATGGTGGTGGTTTCAATCCCGCTTCTATTATCGATGGCGTAAGCGGGCTCATTGAGCATGACTTGACAATCGGCGGAACTGGTTCTGCTACGGCTGCTAGTCTGATCGGATTTGGATCGGGTAGCTTGTCAATGACTTCTGGTTCGGCTCTCACTTCGTCAGCCAAAATGACTTTCAGCGCCACCGGTAGCTTTACGCTGGATGGAGCCACACTGAGTCTTACCAGCACGGGTGCTGCTGGACAGATAGACATGAACAGCGGTTCGGTCTTTTCAGCATCGGGCGGGACTACGATGACGACCGGAGACGACATGTTTTTCCGAGGTTCTACAACGATTGCCAACTCAGTGCTGGAGTCGACGGGAGACGACATTGAGTTCCGGGATATCTTTAGCACGACGGTGATTTCTGACAGTAGTTTTACCGTCAAGAGCGGAGCTGTTGGTGCTCAAGTGCTCATTTTCAAGGGAGACGCGACGATAACGAATTCTCTCTTCTCGGGTGGGCGTATCAGTCTTGATTCGGCTTCTGAGGTGACGGCAGCGGATTCGACTTTCAATATGACCGGCGATATTGAAGATGTTTTCAATTCGATCACATTTGGCACACTGACGCTAACCGGTACAACAAGTGTTACGGCCGATCAGGTCGAAGAAGGAGTCACGGTGTTTCTTCAAGATTCATCGTCGCTAACGCTGATCGACGATGATCTCGATACCGACGGAGGGGATTGGATTAACAATCCGACAGTGGCTACTACCCAAACGACTTCAGTAATTCTGCAGTCGATGTCCGCCTCGTTGACATTGCAAGGCGGGCGATCCGCTCCCACGGTCGACGATAAGGCCCAGATTTTCAATGGCATCGTAGGCCCTTCGTATGCGTCGAATTCGAGCTTGTTCATTCCAAGTACATGGAATGGGCAGGATGATGTCACCATTCAGCTTTCGAGTGTGGTGCCCGAGCCGAGTAGCCTACTTTTGGTTTCGGTCTTAGCGGGTTCACTCTTGGCAAGTTGCCGTTCACGCAGGAAGCGATCGTAACGATTTATAGAGAGAAGTAGGTGCTTTTATAGTGTCAATGCTGGTGGTCATTGGACGTGGCCACCAGCATTGTTTGAAATTTGTGTATAAATCCGAAAAGTCAATTCTTACTTGAGGGAATAAAACCCGATGAATACGCCGATGAGATTTGTGCTTTGGGGGGTGGTTTGCCTAAGTGTAATCTTAGTGCCGACTATTAGCGCATCCGCCGCAACGTTCTTCTTTACGGGCCCGAGCGGCGGGGACTTCTATGACGAGTCCAATTGGAATGATCTGGCTAACGGTCTCGGCTCTTCTCCTGCGGCAGGAACCATAGAACCGACAACCGCTCTTGCTCCGTTCGGAATTACTCATGATCTTATCATTGATGGTGACACGGTATCTGCCGATGGTGGCCTTGATGGGAGCATTCGTATTGGTGACGGTATCTCGTTAGGCGGGCTGGACATCCGTGCTGGGTCTACTCTCGATATTTTCAACAGTTCATTTAACAGTCAGTTTGGTACCAGTGCCGGCTCTACTTTTTCGTTTGTTGATTCGGTCCTTACCGCGGACGACGATATCGTATTTCGGGGTAGCGATTTTATGTCCGGGGGTACTATTGAGTCGTTTGCTGACGATGTTGAGTTCCGTAGTAGCGATCTTACTGTTGCTGGAACGACGTTTAACGTAGACGACTCCACGATTTTCGAAGCCGAGCTCACGCCAGCATCTGGTGCCTCGATTACAGGAGCAATATTTAACGGTACAGGCCGTGCGGGGATTCGTGACTTTAACGTAACGATGACCGACTCGACGTTGATCTATGTGGGAGATTTGGAAAATGTCTTCACCACCGACCTAGATGATGCGACGGGGACGTTAACCCTGCTGGGCAACTCTTCACTCACCGCAGACCAAGTGCAAGAAGGTGTGAAGCTGGTTCTTGACGGCAACTCCTCTGCGACGCTTACTAACGTAGACAACGGCACCAACGAGACGACCTGGATCACCGAAGCCAGTACGCGCGTCACTCTGAATTCCATCACTGCTTCGCTTGTACTGGTAAATCCGCAGACGAATCTTTCGAATGCCTCGGATATACATATCTTCAACGGTGTGACCGGGCTTTCGTACAATGCGGATCCCAGTACATGGGTTCCTACCACGTGGAACGGTACTGATGCCGTCACATTGGCGATCACCAGTCTTCCAACAGACCCCGACTTCGATGGCGATGGGGATGTGGACGGCACCGATTTTCTGACTTGGCAGCGTGGCTTCGGCCTGACTGGCCAAGTGGGCAATAGCAATGGCGATGCCAACGGCGATGGAGTTGTCGACGCCAGTGATCTCGCGGCGTGGGAAGGTAAATTCGGCACGACGAGTGGACCAGCGGTTGGGGGGGCGGCAACGGCCGTGCCAGAGCCAGCTAGCGGCGTACTGTTGCTGATTGCGGCGGTGGGCGGTCTTTGCTGTTTTGGTCGTCGTTCGACCTTGTAAAGAAAAGGACTTAGAAACTATCATCGTGTCACAGCATCTTGATTCGGACAGTTTGACTCTTTAAGCATATCCCTTCTCTAACGGCCGTGGCCAGCAGTGTCCTGGGTTAGAGTGAGCACACTTTCGAAAGGAAACAAGACCAGATGTCCCGCGTTCGTCTTAATCGATCCGTGCAGCGTCTTCGCTTCGCGCAGGGCTTCACGCTCGTAGAACTCTTGGTAGTAATCGCCATTATTGGCGTTTTGGTAGCCCTGTTGTTGCCTGCAGTGCAAGCCGCGCGTGAAGCCGCGCGGCGTATGCAATGCACAAACAATGTCAAGCAACTGGCTATAACCGTTCTCAATTACGAATCGGCAAGCAAGCAGCTTCCGGCAGCGGGCTCATTTGCGCCCAGGCCGGCAGATATTACGACAAAAGTGGAACTCCGATCGGGGCGTAACCATAGCTGGGTTGTAACAATACTGCCCTACATGGAGCAACAGGCACTGTTTAATCAGTTCGATCTCAATACGGATATTGCCAGGACGCTAGGTAATCCACAGCCGCAAGAATCGCAAGTTGCGGCCTTGCTCTGTCCGAGTGATACCGCTCAAGGTCGAGTGTATGAGCACTTTCGCATCAACGCACCCGATACGGGCCAACGGTCGCGTTTTAGTAAGGGCAATTATGCCGCGTTTAATAGTGTTTACCATGCCGACTATTTTCATCGACCTGGTGCAATAAGTCTTTATGGTAACCGACTGCGCTCGATTGAAGATGGAACTTCGTCGACACTGCTCCTTTCGGAGGTTCGCACGCGTGAAGATGCAGAAGACCAGCGCGGCGTCTGGGCACTTCCTTGGGCAGGTGCCTCGTTAATCGCCCATGACATGCATAGTACCACCGCCCTGCACGACACCGAGTTTTTCGCTGACCCATCTTGGACTGGCCTCGCCAGAGGGCCCAACAGCAGTAACCCCGACATTGGGTATGATTGTCCCGATCCGGTCGATGCATTGGCAGACGGGATGCCGTGTCAGGTGAACACTTTCATCTCTGCAGCACCCAGGTCGTTGCATGTTGGTGGCATCAATGCAGCGTTTTTGGACGGTCACGTCACTTTCATTCGAGATGATATCGATGATTTTGTCATGACAAATCTCGTGTATATTCGAGATGGTGAGCCAGTTGATATGACAGACTTGTAAACAAGGACGCAGCGTTTAGATGACTTGGTTCTTACGCACAGGATTGGATAGCCATGGGTAGAACTTCAGAAGAATCGGCGTTAGCGTCGGCCTGGCCCGTCGTGGCTACGGCAATCGGCATCGTGTTGATCGTAATTGGGTTGGCTTGGCCCAGCGTAGCTAATTCGTCAGGTTCGGTAACGGAGGAGCAAGCAGAAGAATATTATGCGGCATCTACGGCGCTCGAAAAGGCAGCTGCTTCGCAAAGCCGTCAACAGCGCCGTGGCAGACAGCCCAGTAAACAAGGACTCGATGCGGCTCGAGAGCGTTTTGATAAAGTGAAACAAGAGGTAGTAGCGACCAAAACAGATCGTGCGAAGCTCGCCTTTTGGCTTAAGCTTACCGGAGGTGTACTGGCGATGGTCGGTGCCGGCGGGCTTTTGATGCGGCAGTCGGATGAATAGCTGGTGCCGTGTAGCACTGTCTTTTTGCGATGGCGATTGACAGAGTCTAATCCTTGATAGGTTGTCTATGAATTCGCCCAAGTACGTTGGTTGCTTTTTGTTGACGGTGGCCTTTGGTTGCTGTCTCGCTTCTAAGGCCACGGCAATCAACATCGTTCTCGACTACTCGCTGGATACAAATAATAATAATTGGTTCGGCGGCTCGCCTGAGGGATTGGCCCGGCGCGCGGCACTCGACTCAGCAGCCGGTCTTTTGTCAGCGATTATTACCAACGATGACTGGAGCAGTCTGCCGACGCTCAATGAGTCATTCAGCCTCACCGACATCGCCGCCAGTTCGATTAACGATGTCAATGGGAACACGATCTTTGGGTCTCCGGAATCCGATGGTTTAGGATTTAGCTACACGATCAACACAACCAACCGATCGTCAGTGGCCGCCAACGAGTACATCATTTATGTCGCGGCTTTGGACTTTGACCCAGGAACATCAGCGCACGCAAAATCGCTTTGGGATAGCAGTGATCGACGCAATGCGGCAGGTTTCGCTTTGGCAGAATTTAATACCTGGGGCGGAAAAATCTATTTTGATTCTGGCGAGAACTGGTACGCAGGTTCCAATCCTGGCCTCAATCCGTCGGACAACTACGGCGTGCAAGACCCTGATAAATCGCCTGCCACTGACATTTCTACCGACAACTGGGAGTGGTCAACAAGCTCGTTGTCTTGGAAGGGCTTTGATCTCACAACGATCGACCCCTCGGCGGCTGGGAGATTGGATCTCTATGCGACTGGCTTTCACGAGATGATTCATGCCCTTGGCGCTTCGACCTCGCAGCTCCCAATTTATGTTGGTGTAGACGGGAACGATGATCTGATTGGCGCGAACGTGACTGCCGAATTTGGCGGACCAGTCCCGCGCAGTGGCGGCCATTTCGCAGTGGATACGCAATCGTTGGTTTGGAACTCTGACGACATTATTTCGGAGGTTAATCTCGATCCGAACGCAAAGCGACCTCTTCGCAAGTACTTTACAAAGCTTGACGCAGCACTTCTACGCGACCTGGGTTACGACGTGCTCACAAGTTTGTCGCCGGGCGATTTTAATGTGGACGCTCTGGTCGACGGTACCGACCTGGCCCTCTGGGAGTCTGCATTTGGAATCGACGACTTTGCTGATGCCAATGGTGACTTCGTTTCGACTGGAGCCGACTTCCTTGTTTGGCAACAGAAGTTTGGTAACGGCGCGGGAGCGCTGGCCGCCTCAACGGTAGTCCCCGAACCGACCTCAATCATGCTATGCATGGCATCTGTCATGTTTGTGATTTGCATTCGACATCGGTCGTAGGGCAAAAAAAGCCACGCCCCCCCCAGGAATGTGAGTGAGCAATAGGGTGAACCCATTTTAACTTGGTAGCAAGTTGGTTGCCGCATGACGGGCCATCAATCTGTCTTCCGAAATGAATGACCTGTTTTCAGTCCTGCCACGAAGATTACAAGCGCAACGGCACCGAGAAAAAACACGGTGTCGCCGGGCACCCGCATCCATCGCAGGTCTTGCATGATGGGCGTCTGCATGAACTCACTGCTTCGTGCGTACCAGTAGCCGTGTTCTACCGATGCCCATGTCTGCATCAAGCCGACCGGCAGCAGGCTCAGGGTGCACATCGCCATCAACCCGCCGTTCAACGCCCAGAATGAGAATCGAAGCAAGCCATCTTTCCACTCTCTACCAGGGATCAAGACCCGTAGGCAGAGGAGCATCAAGCCCATGCCCAGCATTCCATACACGCCAAACAATGCGGCGTGACCGTGCAACGGAGTCGTGTTGAGGCCCTGCATGTAATAGAGAGCAATCGGTGGGTTAATCATGAAGCCAAACAGTCCGGCTCCGACCATATTCCAGAAGGCGACGGCAATGAAGAAGTAGATCGGCCATTTGTAGCGCTGCACCCACAGCGACATTCTTGACCGCCTCAGGTCTTCCAACGCATCGAATCCTATGAGACACAGTGGGACAACTTCCAAGGCGCTAAATACCGAACCCCATGCGAGGGCCACGCTTGGTGACCCGGAAAAGTACAAATGGTGGCAAGTTCCAATAATACCGCCCGACAGAAAGATTGTTGCTGACAACAAAGCCGATGCCGCCGCAACGCCCGGTCGAACCAAATTTAGTCGCATGAAGAGAAAGGCTATGACCGTGGTGGCAAAAACCTCGAAGAAACCTTCCACCCACAAGTGAACGACCCACCAGCGCCAGTATTCAACGATAGTCAGATTTGTATGTTGCCCCCAAGTGAGTCCCGCCCCGTAGAAGAGTGCGATGGCGGCAGTCGAAACGAGTAGCAATGCGACAAGCTGTTTCTGATCCCCTTCTTTTCGCAAGGCTGGGCGTAAGACTCGAATCATCAAGAAGAACCAAAGCAGCAAGCCAGCAAACAAGCCGAGTTGCCACGCTCGCCCCAAGTCCACGTATTCGTAACCCTGATGACCAAAGTAGAACGAAACCGTGTCGGACATCTTGTTCTGGACGCTCATCCACTCGCCCGTCAACGAACCCGCCACGACCACAAGCAAGGCAGCAAACAACACGTTGACGCCCAATCGTTGCCCCTGGGGCTCCTGCTCACTCACCAAAGGGCCGATGAACAATCCTGCCGCTAACCAAGCAGTGGCAATCCAGAACAGCCCCATCTGGATGTGCCATGTGCGAGTCACGCTGTAGGGCAACCACTGAGAAAGCGGAAAGCCATAAAAGCCATCACCTTCGACGCCGTAGTGCGCTGTAAGGATTCCTAGGAGCATCTGTAAGAGGATCAAAGCAGATACAACCCAGAAGTATTTGACGGTTGCACGCTGCGAAGGAGTGGCTTCCCAACTGCCAAGTGGATCAACCTCTGGTGCGGCTGGCTCCTCTTCTTCATTTCGACGAGACGCATACCAGCTCGCCATCGCCGAGATTCCAGCCAGCAACATGATGATGCTCACGCCGGTCCAGACAACGGCTTCGCCCGTCGCTCGGTTTCCGACCAACGGTTCGTAGGGCCAGTTGTTGGTATATGAAATATGATCGTCGGGACGATTTGTAGATGCCGCCCATGATGTCCAAAAGAAGAAAGCCGAAAGCTTGTGAAGCCGATCTGGGTCTGATACTGCGCCAGCGGGGATCGCATAGTCGGTCTTGCCGTTCGTGAACACGTCGGAGTAATGGGCAAGGTTTGACTGGAAAGCGTCTGCTCGAATCGGATCAATCGTGATCGTTTGAGTCGTTGGATCGTAGGCGTTGGGCCGTATCAACTTGGACAAGCGACCGCTCAACTGGGCCTGCTGCTCTTCACCAAGCTGTTCGAAGTTGGAGCCAAACTCTGCGCTCGCCCAACGGTCGAGGATGAAGATTGCTTCTCGGTGCAGCCAGTCTGCTGTCCAGTCGGGAGCGACGTAACTTCCGTGTCCCCATATCGAACCAACTTCCATGCCGCCCATCGATTGCCAGACATTCTGTCCGGCTGCAATTTCATCCTCGTCGATGACGACCGTGCCATTGGTCGTGACAACCTTCGCCGCAATCGGCGGTGCTTCCTCATAAATACGAGTCCCGATCCAGCCGAGGATCAGGAACGAAACGAACATGACCAATACAAAAAATAGCCAAAGTTTTTTCATCTCAATCCTCGATTTCCATGGTCGCTAAAGTTCGCTGGCCGCATTTATTCCGTTGTTGCCAAGTCCTTCTAAAAGTGGGCAGTCGCCGATGGAGGCTTGGGACTCGCATTCGTTGAGAACCTTTTTTAGCGACCGCTTCATTTTTTGGAGGGAACGAATTTTGTCTTCAATGTCCGTTATCTTCTGCTCGGCACGATGCCGAACGTGTTCACACCGTGTGTTGGCATCGAACCACACCCGGAGAAGCTCCTTGATCTCGGCGAGCGTGAAACCAAGCTCTTTGGTTCGTCGAATGAACCGCAAGCGAGCGACCACCGACTGGTCGTACTGCCGATAGCCGGACGGTCTTCGGTCCGGTTCCGTCAGTAATCCCTCCCGTTCGTAGTAGCGAATGGTTTGGATTCCGACGTTCGACTGCTTGGCAACCTCGCCAATCTTCATGAAACCCATGGCTGATTCTCCCAACGATTGAAGATTATAGACTCTCTACCAAACTATAGAGTCAAGGGCCGCTTGAAAAGTGATCGTGCTCAAATCGCAGGGCTGCTGGAAAAAGGAACTTACCCAATCAGGGCTGCGTAGGGATTCTGTAACGGATACCGATTACCACTTGTTTTCACGGGGTTTTTGCTTGTGAATGCCGCTGACCTGCACCCGAAGCGATCCAGCCCCTTTCGCTCGCTTCGGCTGCGCCTCATCGAACGAAAGGGGCTGGCCAAGAGAAACCACAAACCATAACTTAAACAATGGAGTCACCCATTGGGGCAGGTCAGTACTGTTAGACGGTAGTATTAGCGTGGACAATATCAGCACGCTGATTTCGTGCTTGAAGGGAGATGATATGATAAAAGCGGCTACTTCAATCGTATTTCTGTTAATGGCCACCGCGAACGGATGGGCAGGGATTATTAGCACAACAGGGGATGTTGCGATTATTAGCCCACCGTCCTCAGTCGTGGTGGGACAACGAGAAAACAATACGCAGATTGCGCTTTTTGAAGAACGGCAGAGTGTTTTGCTAACAACCGATTTATTGGTCGATGTTCGAAGCCCGGGACTTTACGGACCAAATATGAGCCTAAGCAATTTTCCTCAGGATGGGAGTATCCTTGCTGGTACGCGGGTGTCCAGCTACTACTTACATACGGATCCGATCGGTGCTATAGGCGGTAACATTTTCGCTGGAACAGTGACGTTCGATTCGGAGATTCTTGGCCTCGCGTTTACAAGCGGACAGTTAGGCGGCACTGCCAGCGTGCTAGGTCTCTCGGGAGTAACCTATGATACTTCTCCGACGGGCGTACATGCGAATATCGATCAAATATCGCTCAGCAATAACCGGCGTACGATTGGGATCATTGCGATCCAGGGCGCGGGCGCTGACAATTTGCGTGTGATTACAGCCATTCCCGAGCCCGCATCGCTCATGGTCCTATTTCTTGGCGTTTTGCTGCTTCTAAGCCGCCGCTGGACCCCTTCCCATTCTTGATACCAGTTAGAGTGCAGGAATCAAGAGTCGGGCGATCCTTATCAGAATGCCTCCGCACGTCGGGTTTCAGCAAGATTTAGAAAAAGTGGCGGGGACAGGATTCGAACCTGCGACCTCGAGGTTATGAGCCTTGATTTTCGTCTTGCGGAAACGCAACAGAATTAACGACTTATGTAATTTACTTCCCCCTTTGGATTCTTGCAACCTTTAGCAATGTTTCTCGATGATTAGCATCCGTTTGTGTTTTTGATTTCCTAAAGGGGGAACGAGGTTGTTCTGAATTGACGGACACCATCCTCTGTGAATGGCATTCGTACGACCCAGAGTGTATCCTGAGAATTGTTGCCCATTGCTCGATTTTTTAACTCCCCCCATCAAACGGTTACCCATGCGAATCGCTTACTATTGCTTGCTCATATTGACCCTCTCTGCCACTTCTCATGCAGCAGGCATTCGTACCGTGGTTCTTGCTGGGAACGATGCTCCTGGAACTGATACGACATTCTTTGCCTTCGAGAATTCACCACAAATAAATAACCGAGGAGAAGTTGCATTTGCAAGCATCCTATTAAGTGCAGATACCGGCCTGTGGAGGGATAGCCCTGGAAGTGGACTATCTCCAATCGCATCGTCGGACTCATCAGTGCCCGGAGCTATTCCAGGCGTAAACTTTGAAAACTTTGGAGAATTCATTCTCAACAATGAAGGCCAAATAGCTTTCAAAGCCGACCTAATTGGACAAGACATAACCTCCTTCAACGATCGGGGCATTTGGAGTCAGGCAAATGGCGATACCTTGGGATTGGTGGCACGAAGCGATTCAACCCCTCCAGGAACGGGTACTGGAATAACATTTAACGACTTCCCCGAACTACGATTCAATGACAATGGTGAGACGGCGTTTATAGGGAATACGTTTGGTACGAGCTTCCATACAAGTGGTGTCTGGAGCGAGGGAAATGGTGGCGGATTATCCCTTGTAGCAAGAGAAGGAGAACAAGCACCCGGCGTCGCCAGTGGGCAAGTCTTTGCGAATGCCGGATTGAGGTTAGATTTGTCCTTCAATGACAACGGGCATGTAGCCTTTCCAGCATTCTTGGAAGGCCCCGGTACTGACGGCACAAATAATATGGGCATCTGGAGTGAAGAGTCTTCAAACGGGCTTACCCTTGTGGCGAGGAAAGACCAAACCTTGGACACTTTTTTAGGACACGTCCGCTCCAACAATAACGACCAAGTAACGTTTGTTAAACAAATAGTTTCACCACGAACACTTTTCAAAGGGGATAGCAATGGCTTAACGACCGTTTCGAGCAGCGGTGCGCCTGCCCCGGGCACCAATGAAAATATTATCAGTTTTTTCTATCCGACTGTCATTAACGGTGATAACCAGTTGGCCTTTTTTTCATCTCTTTCAGGACCGGGAAATCGTGGCGGAGTTTGGAGCGAAGGGGGTGGTAACGGTTTGCAATTGGTGGCCCTCCAAGGTGACCAAGCACCGGGGGTAGAATTGGGATCTGTATTCCTCAGCTTCCAGGAAAATGCCGTTCTAGGCCTCTCTTTTGCTCCAGTTCTCAATGGCAACGGTCAAACAGCATTCATGGCCATACTAAGTGGCAGTGGAATCAATAACTCGAATGATATCGGTATCTGGGCAGAAGATGATTCTGGAAGCCTGAACCTTATCGCACGCAAGGGAGATACGATTGATGTCAGCAATGGCTTAGGAACTGATTTGCGTACCGTTCAAAATCTTAATTTTGTGAGAGAAACGGGCAACGAAGATGGCAGAGCAAGCGGTTTCAATGACTTAGGACAATTAGTTTTCCAGGCCACCTTTACGGATGGTTCACAAGGGATTTTTGTATCGAATTCGGTGGCATTGTCAGCTGCATATGGAGATTTTGATGCGGATGGCGATGTGGATGGGGCGGATTTCCTGACATGGCAACGCGACAATGGTACGTCAGCGGGACTTACCGCATGGCAAAACAATTATGGGACCGTAACCTCCCCTATCTCTGGTGCAACTCAAATTCCTGAACCGACCATGCTAACTCTGACAATGCTCGCCATCTGTTGCTTGAATGGTTTCCGAAGGAAGCTTGCTTGCCAAAACATTACCGTTTAGGCCGTGGTGCACGCCGACGCCCAAACTTAGGCCTAGGGCTGGGCCTTTTGCGGTGTCTGAGCTTAGGGGCACTTCGGCGTTTTCTTTTTGGGCCTTTAGGCTTGGCTGCGGCCATACTAAACTTCGCTCGCAACAGACGTTCGAGCACTAAAGTTTTTCTTTTGCCCGGTGTGACGTGCTTGGCCATCTGAACAAGAGTAAATGCAATGGGCAACACAGTCAAAGATTTGGACAAGCAACGCGGAACTTATCCAGCCCTAGTTTTCTTGCCCTATCGCTCCAAGGACGGAGAGGTCGTTTGGATACAGCCCGTCCTCAATGCTTCCTGCATGAGGACTTTATTCCAATCGGCATTACGTGCCTGAGGACGATCTTCTTTGAAGTGCAAATCCTTCCGGTTAGTTTCAGTCACCAAGCCAGCTAACTTCTCCGTCAATTCGTCCCCTGCCCGGTCGTTGTCAAAAGCGGCAATAACCGTAGACCCCTCCTCCATCCGTCCGATGGCCGAACGGATCAACTCAGGTTGCTGCGGGTTCAATCTGCCACTGATAGATGCAACACGAAGCCCCTGCTCCCCACGCACGGCCATGTACGAAAGAGCATCGAGGCCACTCTCTGTGACAGCCAAAGTGTCATCACCTTTCATGCCCGCACTAATGAACAAACCTTTCTTGCCTCCACGGCTATACATATTCACAGACTGCCCCTTGATCTCGTAACCGACCAACGAGCGGTCGTCACTACCGGATTGTGTAGGGCAGCCCCAATGAGGAAACACCACCGAGCCACGACGTGGACAATGGCGAATACGTCCCTGCAGCCGTTGGCTTTGCAACAAGTTGAACGGAATGCCCCGAACGTCGCAAAGGTATTTGTGGGGTTGGGCAATAGGAACAAAGCGTGAATAACGGGCGGAGACGCCTGCGAGGTCGATTTCGCTTGGCTTGATCTCTGGAGAGTAACGGCCTTTGTGCTTTTGCTGAACGTCGGAGAGGTATCCAGAATTCAAGTAGGGACGGAGCAACTGCCTGACTCGCCCCAGGTCACAGCCGGGTTCGATTACCTTCTGCGTAAAGTCAATCGCCGTCCCGCTCGATCCTGCTTGATGCACACTGCAATAAACATAATGCTGCCCCTTCTGCGAGACGATGATTTTGTCGGAGCCGCTAGACATCAGCACCGAATGCTTCGTCGATTTTTTCTTTTCAATCTCATAACCGTTGGCACTAGCAATCACGCTCAAATTCAATCGCTTGAACGCATCCAACTCCGACTCACGATCCTTCATAATTTCTTACCCCTATTGCCCACAAACGGCAGTCATCCAAAAAGCTTCTGCCAGAGCGATTTGCTCCGTTCTTCCAGCAAGGCACGCTTGTATTGCTCCGCCCTGCGTTTGGTCTCTTTGACCGCTTCGCGTTCTACTCGCGACTGCTCTTCCTGATTCGCCAAACGTTTCTCAAGGGCTTTGATGGACTTTTCCCAGTCCCCTACTCCCGAGCTACCGTTTTCCAGGAGCAGCATCGCCTTGTTATGCCCTTCCTGGGCCAATTGCAAAACATCTTGAAGATGATCTATTTGCAGGCTGAAATGGTCTCGCTCCCGCTTTCGTTCCGCGACCTCCTTGTCTAGTTGGTCACGCAAACTGTTCAAGTCTTGTTGAACACCCTGATCAGTTTTCTGGGGTTTGCTTGCTACTTGCGACTTCGGGGAATTCGGAGTCCCCTCCTCCCGGTCGAAACTGCAATCATCTCCGTAGACACGCAACAACTCCGAGGCGTCGATCAGTTTTTTCCCGGTGGCGTCCGACTCGCATGACAGCTTGCCTTGCTTGATATGCTTGGCAATCGTGGTGCGGCTCTTGCCGGTGATACGTTGTGCTGCGGAGATAGAATACTTGGTGTCGATCATGCTGAAAGAAAGCTTGTTGATTGGCAATATTTCGATCACCGTAGCACTTCCCTGCCCGCTGACACAAGCTTTTTCTGCACACCCTGTGCAAGCTGCCCACACCGGACTGTTCAGCCAAGTGTTGCACACCCTGCACACCCCTGGGTTTTGTGGTCAGTGCCGTGTGCAGCACAACAACTTGAACAGTGATCAACACTGTGCAGGTACTGACCAGGGTCTATGGTCTTGAAAGAGAACGATTAACCGATAAGAAGTGACCAGTGTGCAGGTGCTGTGCATTGAACAGTGATCAACACTGGTCAGTTTGACTGAACAGAAATTGTTGTCGAAAACTGTGCAAAAAACATGTACAGTGGTTTTACGCTTGGCCGAATCGTGGCCAGCTATCTCATCGGGCGGGCCGTTCTGGCATCGCCCATCGAAACCACCCACCAAGGAGGAGCACTACCCGAAATGCGCTGTTAAAAAGAAAAAAGCCGCCCTCACGGCGGCTTGGTAGAAACGTTGAGCTAGGCTCGGTGATCATTTGCATTTTCACAGTAGCCCGGAACAATCCCAATTGCAATTCAAAAGTGAACGGCAAAGGGGTTTCTGCACACTTTTTTATGCCAACCAAGGGCTGCTTGTATTATGCCATGCAACATATCCAAACTCATATTTCCCAACATGCGACCAGCCGGGGAGGGGGCCGCATCGCCTCCGACCGTTACCGTGAATCCCAACAGCTTTGCGAGGATTTTACCGGCCTGGAAGAAGACACCAACCGTTACGGTTTGCTATTGCTCGTGAAACGGGTTGGCAAGCTGGCCGGATTCACGCCCCGCATGATCCATCTGCTGGATTACTACATGGCCTTCACCACGGAGCTTGACTGGGAGCAGGGGAGTCGGCCCATCGTATTTCAATCGCTCTCCCGCACGGCACTCGATTTGGGGGTCACCGAACGTCAAATACAAAAACTCGAAAAACAGATTTTTGAAATCGGGGCGATCACTTGGAACGATAGCGGCAATCATAAACGCTATGGTCAGCGTGACTCGGCAACAGGCCGACTCCTGTACGCCTACGGAGTCGACTTAACGCCACTGGCTTACCTCAAAGAGGAACTGGAAGACCAACTCCACCAAAAGCAGCTCTACAACGAGGCATGGCAAGCAACCAAACGCCAGATCTCTTCCTATCGCCGCCAAATCCGTTCCTTGATTCTGGAATGGCAACTGGAGGAGGGGGCCGATCCACACCGAATCCGGACCTTTGAGCAAAACTATCAGCAAATTGCGTTTCAACTGCGAACGCACATCGAACTGCAAGAACTGCGTTCCTTGCTAGAACGCCATGAATCACTCCACGAGGCGCTGATGGATGCGATGGGAGTAGGGGGCAATAGGAACAAGGAGCCTGCTCAGTTGTCTTCCGTGGCCAAAACAACACCTAAACATTCATGCACAAGCGAACCGGAGTTCGTTCACTACAAATACACAACTCTATTAAATAAAAATACTGGTAGTCTCTCGGACTCCGGCTTTCAGAAAAGCGTAGCCAAACCGACGGAGCCAGACGATCTAATTTCGGTGACCGGTTTACAGCATATTTCGCTTAAGCAGGTGCTTCAGGCAGCCAGTGATCGTTTTCTAGGATATTTGCCACTGACAAATAGGCCAATGGAATGGAATGATGTTGTTGAAGCAGCTTATCGACTTCGCTTCGAACTTCACATCAGCCAGCAAAGCTGGGGCGAGGCTTGTGGCGTTTTAGGTCGAGTAGGGGCCTCGCTTTGCGTTTTGATTACCGATCAAGGATCGCAACGGGCTGAAAATCGGGTGACCCAACCGGCGGCGTATTTTCGGGGCATGGTCAACAAAGCACGATCAGGAGAACTTCGGCTCCACAATTCGGTTTTTGGATTGACTAATCAGCAACAGCCTCCCAAATGCACGTCTCAATTGTCGCCATCTACTCTTAGTATTAGCTAATCAAAATGAGCTGAATAGCTTTACTTAGGCGCCTGTTCTTTAGGTACATAGTGTATAAGCCGCCTGATCGATTTATGCTTCTTCTCTTGACTAGATACGTGTTCAAAAGCATGATCTGCCATCTGTCGAACGAAGGTTTCACTCAACCTATAGGAGCAGTAGCCAATCATTTCCCCTTGAGAATCGACATAGCGTGCGTAAAGGGTACCGGGGATTGCAGTCATAACAGGGTGGGTAAACGCAATGTCGCTGTAGTATTCCGTAGTGACAGCTCCGGCAGGCAGAAGAGAATAGAGCCGCAGGCGAGTACGTTTGCACTTTTCCAGCTGATCATCGGAGAGGGAACGTTGTGAGAGGAATCTCAAAATACTCTTTGCGGGATCTGAGGCTTCATCGTAGGTGGGCGCAATAAAAGTATCCATTGGAGGACAGCCTGGTGAGGTCACCCCTGCCTGCACGCCCCAACCGCAACTCTCGTTTTTGTTTTTATATCGGTAAGCCGTTGTCGAAGACCCATCTTTGTATCTCCCCCTTAAGAAAATTGTGGACCAGTTTGGAGGCACTTCAATATCCTTGTAAGGCTTATCGTGCTGTATCGTGATGGTGGATATCCCCGATTTAAGCCCGTTGATTACTTTGCCTTCGACTTCTCTTGGGTTCGGGAGCTGCCTGAAGTTCGGAGCATCCTGTAGTTCAAATAGCCCATTTGAAGTTAAGCTGTTTGAAAAACCAGCTAAATCAGCATCAACATACTCGCCGACGAGTTGCAAGCTTTCGAGGACAGGCAAAATTGTAGTAAAGCCTGTAAGCTCAAATCTTGAGTGGTTTAGCTTAGCCATTCCGGTATGCTTCCCCTCCCGAGCAAGCCATTCGTTGGCTTGCTTTATCTTGTGTGATTGAGAAGGCTGCTTAATATAACGTTTGGGGCCATAAGTAGATCCATTCGTAAAATCAATCTTTATCCAGAGCTTTGGCGACGATTGAATATCTTGACTGGCAAGCGTGAAAACCTGACGTAAATCGTATCGTAGGGGCAGAGGATACTTTTCTCTTGAATCACTTATGAGCTTTTCTAGATGTCGTAACACTGACGTCATTTCAGCATTAGGATTTGTTGCAAACCGTAAGTCCTTGATGATCGGATTGTATCGTTGAGAGAAATTGTCAGTCATGTCCCATCCCGATTGAGAATCCTTAAAGCATTGAGCATTCGCAACCTCTTCAACAAGTTCTTGCACAAAACTTGCTTTATCACTTGCGAGCACATTGGCAACATCGATATCAAACCGAAAAGGCCCTGCACCATTCTCGGCATCAATACTGACATCGCTAGCAAACCGAATCTCCACGGGACCGTGGAATGAAGTTGCTTCTTGGCCTAAGATCGCCATGTAGGTCTCATCTTCTTCAGAAGGCATCATCGTTTTCCAAGCTCGGTCCCCCAACCGATACTCAAGTGCCTTAGCAAGGCTTAGTAACTTGCCGTCCAATCGTATCAAGAGCTTGCCCTTTACCTCGGGGGTTGGTTTTTGGCTGCCCCACGGCTGAAAATCCCGTTGGGAACACGCGAGCGACACTTGAAAATCGTTCGACTGAATCGCTGCAAGTTCAATACCTTGTGCGGCAGCTACGCGATCGATCCAACGAGGTTCCTGCACATTAGAAATCAACTTGTGCGATATTCTTTCCTCTGAAGATCTGAGTTCCTGCGGTGTAAGGGAACTCCCAGTAATCCAATCAGAATAATTGCCAGAAAGTGGAATGCCAATTACAGCAGTGATCAGAGAGATTAGGGCAATAGCTTTCGCAGGTTTGCCTGATCGTTTTGTCTGATGAGAAATTCTACTGAGTTGCTCACCGCATTCAGCCGCAGAGGCAAATCGGACTCCCGGCTCAATCGACATTGCCTTGAGACAGAGTCGCTTCAAAGATTGTGGATATTTTAGAGAGGAGAGAAGTATCTCTTTGTCGAAATTTCCAGTTGCAGCGAGTGAGATCGACTCCTTAGGGTTCGACGCTGCAAAAGGTGCCGTACTAGTGAGCAGCCAATACAACGTTGCACCTGCTGAAAAAACATCGCTCAGCTCACTATCCTTGGCGCCATCGGACGAAGCCTGTTCGGGCGACATGAAGGCTGGGGTACCGTTAAACTCCGCGATCGCGGGCAGGGGACGTGACCAGGAAGTTCTTTGGACTGCCATGCCAAGGTCGATAAGCTTCACTTCGCCAGATTCATCCAGCCAAATATTGGCAGGCTTGATGTCACGGTGGACTATCCCTCGGCTATGGAGATGCGTAAGTGCGGAACATATCGCCGCCATGATCTGCACGGCTTCGGCAGGAGTCGGCTTTCGCACGGAATATCGGTCGACAAGTGCAGCTCCGCGAAGGTGTGGCATGACAAAGTAGGCACGCCCCTCGTGACTTCCGGAATTGATCACTTGAATGATCCCCGGATGGTCACATTCACCCAGCAGCTTTCGTTCACGCAAGACCAGCTCGTTGTGGTCTACCGACGTGCTCACCTTGATTGCCACGGCACTATGAACATCGTCTTGGGCACGAAGCACGACCGATTGCCCACCTTCACCAATCACCGAGAGAATCCGATAACCGCGTATTTCAATGGGCAGTTGTTCGGACGCAGGTATCCACGGATAGGACTGCGAAAGTTTCTCCGCAAGGTCCGGGTGAGCCAAACGCAATTCATGAAGTGTGGGAGTCACTCCATGCCGAGTTCTGTGTGCCTTAATGAATGATGGCAAGACTTGCGACAAGAGTGCCACACCGAGTCGAGGAGACGCGTCGGCAATCATTTTTTCAAGTGACCCTGGCGTCTCCGAAGCGAGAACCGTATCCACATCCGCTAGCAGCAGGCTGACCTGCTCCTGATCGTCGGGATCGAGGTGCGAGTAGGGACTTTTATTGGTCATCCGAGTCCGCCTCCAACTCGCCGCTGTCATTGATTCGCAAGAGGGTACGTATTTTTGAAACTCGACGACGAACCTTATGTTCGCTCATGTCGAGCAACTCAGCGATCTCCGCAGTCGAGTAAGACTCAAGCTTCAGCCGTGCGAGCTTGAGTAGCGACTCGTCATCGATGAGTTCAGCGGCAGTTTGAAGTGCCTCCTGAATGTAACGTTCGACATCCTCAGGGCCTGACCGCATATCTAGAAAACCGGCGGACGTGGCGCCGTCCAGAGTTGGGTCGGCAAGGTCGCCATCGCGACGAAAGTTGTTGGACGCATACCGCTGTTGGTGACGGAGCTTGTCAATCTTCCGTTTGAGTTGCTCCTTCATGAGCGGCCAGATGTCTTCAGGATCATTGGAGGGAGGATTTGTCCCTGTTTCTTGTTGGCGTAGATAAGTCCGTAACGTGCTCAGCACCGCATCGTCAAAATCGCCCGTTCCCTTACGGATATGCCACAGGGCTTGTCGAGCATAGCGGGTAAGCCGGTCCACAAGTGCTGCCCATTGGACATCGGTTAAATCCGTACTTGGCTCATGACCTGAGCTACCCGGAGCTTCTTGGGGAATTGAGTTCTCAGGTTCTTCTCGCTGCATCAGACACACCCTGTGGGAAGCATACGGCCAACAAGGCCTGATTTTAGCGGACAACCGGCAGTAAGTCACCTAGCCCGCAGTTGCCGGATAATTTTCGGGTTTTTGCGCACATCTGCTCCAAGTGCGGTTCCTTAAGTAGATGTAGGCGTGACGGAGAGTCGTGTTTCATCCGCCACATTTTTATTTCTTTCGAATTAGGGAGTTGGATTATGAATTTCTTGCGTTGGCTTTGTTTTTGGCCCGTCTCAATGACATTCGGTTTTGTGACAGGGTGCACTGTCTTGCTTTTGGGCGGTCTATTGCTTGGGCATTGGTGGTTCACGGGCTGTCTAGTTATAGCAGTTGGCTCAGCATCTCTGCCAATCTTTACTAGTTTCGTGGCGTCGGGTATTGCCCCTCGCATTAACAAGTTTACCGTCTGGTCAATTCTTCTCCCGTGCTTGTTCATGTATATGCAAGCGTTGATCACCATCGGTGCCTTAGTGTTTGGTGACTACGAAGGGTTATCAATCAGCAGCAATTTATTCTCATCGGTATCCCCATGGTGGTCGAGCCTCAGTTGCAACCTAGGCTGGATGTGGGGTATCGGATTCTCCTGGAAGTTCTGGGAGTTTTGTCAAGAAGATCAAGCGTTGTACGACCATTACTGGGATACACAATTTTCTGACGTCGACAATTCACCTTCAGGAGGGGCTGCAGAAGCAGCTTAAGGCAATGCTATTCATCTTCTTATGGAAGTTCACCAAGAAAGCGTTTTTCATCAGTCGGGGCTGCATCAAGTTACTAAGGCCCTTGGCCACCATTCAGAGTGTCATCCTGTTTCCCCTAGTGCTGGTGCTCTTACTACTGCCATACGTTTTTGCCCGGGGAGAGGCCATCGAAGAAGCACGCCACTCCCAAGCAAACCAATCGCTCGCTGACTACCACCAATCGTTTCAACCCTAGCAAACTTCTGAATTCAGGTGCTGCATCCTCGATTTTTTAAGATGTGATTGCTCACCAGAAATTCATTCCCCAAAGGAAACCATACCGTGAATAATTTTGGACCTCGGATGTTGGTTAACATCATCGTTGGCGGCCTTTTAGCGTCAGGTTGGCTCTGGCTGGTCACCCACTTTATGGATGGAAGTGACCTAGCCTACAGCACCATGTTCTGCGGAGCATTGGCATGGGCTGTGGCCATCGTTTATGTGACCTCCTATTACCTGCCGATACTTCGCCGCAAACTACAACTGCCCATAAGTTTGCCTATCTGCGGCGTCTTGGTTGCTTACGGCTACTACTACGTGGCCACCACTCTGGGCCGTGAACAGGCTGTGTGGCTCTCCTGGTGCGTATTCGTTCCAGCTATTCTTCTCGCGGGACCGCTAGTAATCAGTAGCATCCGCAATTGGATTTGGCGGAGCCGGTGGTATCGAGAAACGATCCGCTATGGTGATGGGGACAATGCTCAGTGGTCCACTCGGAACGAGTTCCACAAGCATGAGATCGATATTCCCTATGACGAGAACGGCAAACTAGGCTGGCTCGACCATATCTATCTCGGGAAGACCCAATTTCGCCATGACATGACGCCCCGGCACATGGGCATCAAAACGGATGTCCATCTCTATACCTTGGGAATGTCCGGCAGTGGCAAGTCGAGCACCTCGGCTTGGATCAACTATGCCCTGTATTCGGGAGCTGCTTTCATCCTGGATTTGAAGCGGGAGCATTTCAAAATCACAGGTCGCAGAAGGTCAGAACTCGGCCCCGTCTACAACTGCGATTTCTTGGGAGATGAAAGTGCATGCTTCAATCCCCTAGACGATGTCGATGTGAATACGGAAGAAGGCATTCGCCTGATTAGCACCATCCGTAACGCCATCATTCTGCCAGAACTTAACACGGCTTCTGGACCGCATTTTGCAGACAACGCAGGGACGATCTTCGAGGGCGTCGCGACTTGGGTTTGTGATAGTTTCCCTCCGGAACTACGCAATCTCGTCAGCGTCTACCGGATTCTTAACTCGAAGCACCCAATCACCGGGGCTTACGATTCTGAGATCTTCAACGACTCCATCACCGAGATGGGCAATTGCCCGATCGGAGTTTGTTCCCAAGCCTACAAACTGCTGGTGGACGCCGGGGATCGAGAGGCGGGTTCCTTTCTGACCACGCTTTCCAAGTCGATCAAGTGGATGGCCTCTCCTCAAATACAGGACCATCTGTCGCGTAGTGATTTTTCGATGAAGGAACTGGCGACGCAGGGCAGCCAGAAACCGACCGTCTATATCGGCATCGGTCTTGGCAATGAACTCGATTACCAACGCTACATCCGCTTGATGACCGCCACGGCAATCTTTCACGTGCGGGCGGAGTATCGACGCACGGGCCAAAAGCCAACCCCAAGCGTTATGTTTGGCCTTGATGAGTATCCCTTGTACGCCAAAGACCTCGAATGCATCTCAACAGGCTTTGGCACGCTACGTGAAGCCGGAATCCTCCTTTGGGTAATGGCTCAGAAACGTTCGCAGGTGAATGACGCCCTCGGAGATAAAGCGAGTCTGCTAGAGCAAAATTCAACCGTGCAAGTATTTGGTGTCAACAACGACGAAGCCGACATGGGGACTTGGGTCTCCAAGCAACTGGGCTATCACATCGTCAGCAAGAAACAAGAGGGCGAAGGTTTCTTCACCAAGAAGAGAACAACCAGTAAAGAGCCGCTAATGACTTGCCGCGCTGTTGAGGATGCCCTGAATCAACACTCCCCCAATCAATTTGTCTTTCCCGCGAGTGGTGGTCCGCCGATGTGGCTCTCAAGAATGGCTTACAAGCCGTTCAAGATAGACGGCAAGCAAGTGTTTAAGCCACTCGATCTAGGCCCCGTCTTCGATTAGTCCCCCCATTTCAAGGAGTCGTTATGAGTAAGCAAGCAGGAGGAGGCTCCAGGCCTCCACGGCAAAGCGTGTCCCTTTCAGGGAAACCCAAAGCCTTCTCTCACGTGAAAGGAGCAAGCCCAAGTTTTAACGATGCCGCTTCCGGCAAGCGAGAGAAGCAGGCGGTACGAAAGCAAGCTCCACAACTCAAGAAAGGATTTCATCGGGCGCATGAAGGGCCACGAGAAAAAATTGCCAAGCCCAAGCTGCATATGGCTTACAGGCCATCAGGCAAGGTAGTCGCAGAAGTTCACACCAAGCATGACAACGAAGCAAGGCTTCGCAATCGCCAAAAGGACATGCAAATGAAGAAGTGGCGTGACCAGCCAATCACGATGAGCCGCCGCTTCAACGCCCAGGCACAGCGGCCGATGCACCTACGGCAAAAGAAAACCCCCGAAGTTTTTTCGGGAGCCGCTCGAAAGGCTGCGATGAAGAAACTCTTGCAGAAGAAGAAAGACCAATCAAGAGGCGGACCCTCCCATTGAAATTTGTAGCCCCTCACAAAAACAGGATAAGGTGAACCATGAACGATCTGACTGAACAAGATATCGACGATTTGGCAGTTGAAGAACAACGGAATGTGCGTTTCCCCGAGGGTGCGGTGGTAGAAATCGCTACCACGCGACACCATTGGCTCGTCGTAGAAGAGTGCCACGGCTACGGCTGGTCTCTCGAAGAAATCGCCGAACTGACGCTGAGCGAAAGCAAGGAAACGGGCCGCAATCTTTCGGAGTGCTTCGGCTACGTGCTGGCCTACATTCAAGCGGATGCCCGGCACGTTCTCGGCACGGCAGAGGAGGAAACATCTTCTGTTCCGCTGCTTCCCAATGTCTACGAGCCTCGCGACATCGACTGAAGCAATCCCTATCCACCCCCAATAACATTTTTCCCCAAGGATCAAGAACATGAATCTCATTTCCGCAGGTGAAGAGGCATTGCTTGCCCTCATCGCACCGATCGACAGTGAAGTTATGGAACTCGAAACAAGGCTCCAAGCACTCAAGGGGAGCAAAGCTCCTATCCAAGCTGCTTTGAAAGCCCTGAGATCAACCAAGAAGAGCAAGAAAACAAAACCCAGCCCCAAGCAAGAAGATGTCCGAGAAGTCTTCCTAGCTTTGGTAGCTTCGAATCTGGGCATCAAGAAGAGCGAGCTAGAGGAGCTAGCAAAGCACAAGCTTACGGAGGAGTTGGGTTTTGATCTTAAAGGTTTCGCGAGGCGACGAAACGAAGTCTTTGCCTCGAATACGTTCACGATAGCTGCCGACGGCACGGTCACACTCTTTCTAACGCCTCCTGGCTTGGTTGAGACTTCTAGCTCTGTTACGTGAATTGATACGGCCCTCGAAGTTTACTAAATCCAAAATCCCAAGTTCCATGAGGACCGTGCGATGGCAAAGCGATACGACGTCAATGACTTCACTCAAGTCTCCTATTCAGGTGATGGTGAAGAACAATCCAATCCTCATAGCAACGATGAGGTACAGAAAATCCCCCAAAAGCCAAGGTCGCTACAACAGCGAGCAACCTATCTAGCTAAATATCTAGTTCCGGCAATTGCCAATGATGAGCCTACTGAACAACAACTTCGGGGAAAATCACTCCTGAAGCAGTTCCAAGAACTAAAGAACCTGCGCAGTCATAGGAGCAAAGAATGGTACGAGAGAGAAAGTAAAAGGTTACAGATAGGAATGCTCACTTTATGCCGTGATCCCAGCTGTAGTGCAAGTCCCACAGCAAAACAGTTACGTGAAAAAATAGATAAGGCATTCGGTGGTGATCGTGATCGCTGAAATTGCAAAATCGAATAGCTGGAATTCTCTGTGGACATCTCGCCCCACGGTAAGAAACGAGATTGATTTTCAACCGCTAAGAAGAGCAGGCTAGAATCACCCAAGCACTGCTTAGGAGACAAGCCTATTACTCAATTTATTCCTTATTTTCAGTTACCCAGTACTACCACAACAGACTAAACACTTCGCTTTTACCCAAAGCAACTCACAACCTTTTACTTTCCCAAAACCAACCCATCGAACACCCTCACTACCATGCTGATCGCCACCCAAGCCCAAAGCATCGAAGGAACCGAGAAGTATTTCGATACGGTTCTCACGCAAGGTGATTACTACACCGGCCAGGAGATTAGCGGCACTTGGAACGGCAAGGGAGCCGACCTCCTCGGCTTAGGCGTTGGCTCCCAAGTGACCAAAGAACAGTTCAAAGCCTTGCTTGCTGGCTATCACCCTGTCTCTGGCAAGAAACTCGCTCAAAGAATCCGTAAAGATCGCAGGCCAGGCATTGACCTGACCTTCAGCGTCCCCAAGTCGGCCAGTGCCGTGTGGGCTATCAATCAAGATGAAGGAATACTCAAAGCACTGCGGGAAGCGGTCCATGAAACCATGACCCATGATGTCGAACCGCTCATGTGCCGACGGGTTCGCCATGGCGAAAAAGCCGCTTCCAAAGATCGCATTAAGACCGGCAATCTGATCTACGCTGATTTTTTACATAAGACTTCGCGTCCCGTGGAGGGTCAAGTCGATCCCCACCTTCATATCCATGCTTTTGTGATGAACCATACCACGGATGGAAAAAAGCACTACGCGGCGGAAATGGAGGAAATTGTCAGACAACGAGCAAGCTTGCAAGCAAAATTCGAATCGCGTTTCGCCCGAAAGTTAAAACATGATCTCGGCTACGAAGTGACTCACACGCAATATCTGCAAGGAGGGCGAAGAAAAACAGGTTGGGAAATCAAAGGAATTGAACGCTCGACGATTGAGAAGTTTTCCAACCGCACCCAGCAAGTCGAAGCCTATGCCAAAGAGCATGGCATTACGGAGGAGGCGGCAAAAGGCAAGCTTGGCGTGAAAACGCGTGAGAAGAAAGACAAGGGCACCCCGGTAGACCAACTCCGCGGTCAGTGGCATTCTCGCTTAACGCCAGAAGAGCGAGCCTCTTTTGCCGCTCTTCAAAAGGGGGCGATAGGAGGTGAGGGCGAGGCCTCGGATTCGCAACAGGTGGCTGCTTCGGTCCGCTATGCCTTGGATCACCATCTTTACCGGCAATCGACCGTTGAAAAACATACGGTTATCGGCACGGCTTTAGAGCATGGCTTAACTCTCTTGCCGGAGCAGGTAGAAGCCGCTTTGGATTCTGGTGACACGATCCACGGCACTCAAGAGGTTCGCGGGGTGGAGCGAGAGTTCATTACGACCCACGACGTGCTGGATGCCGAAAGTCGCATGATCGCGTTTGCTCGTGAAGGACGCGGCACGCGGAAAACGATAGCTCGCAGCGAGCATGCCTTTACGCGTGACTGGCTGAACGAGCAACAAAAAGATGCGGTACGTCACGTATTGAATTCACGCGACACGGTGACAGCGATCACTGGCGGCGCTGGAACGGGCAAATCCTCGCTGATGCAAGAAGCGGCGGAAGCTATTGAAAAAAATGGCAAAAAGCTCTTCGTCTTTGCCCCCAGCACGGGTGCTCGCGATGTTTTGGAAGAAAAAGGTTTTAAGAATGCCCAAACCGTCGAGCACTTGCTACGCAATGAAAAGCTCCACCCGGAACTGAAGAACCAAGTGTTACTGATTGATGAAGCAGGACTTTTAGATGTTCGTTCGATGAATGGCATCTTTGGTATCGCCAAAGAGCAAAACTCCCGCGTGGTTCTTTCCGGCGACACCAAACAACACGCTTCCCCACGTCGTGGAGAAGCCATGCGAATTTTGGAGAACGAAGCCGGACTGAATATCGCCCGTATCGAAACGATCCAACGTCAAAAAGGCCGCTACAAGCGGGCTGTCGAATTGATCAGCCAAGGCCATACCGTCGTTGACCAAAAAACGGGGCAAACCGGCATGCTTGCCGGTTTCGACATGCTCGATCGCATGGGAAAAATCAAAGAAATCGCCTCCGAAGATCGTCATGCGGTGCTGGCCGAGCACTATCTCAAGTCGACGGGCAGTAAGCAATCTCCACTTGTCGTTGCTCCTACCCATGCGGAAGGTCAAGCCGTCACGGAGCATATCCGCGAAGGGCTACGCAATCGCGGGGCAATAGGAAAGAAAGAACGCGAATTTCTACAGCTTCAGTCCTTGAACTTGTCGGAAGCAGAAAAAACGTTGGCTTCTACCTACAAGCAACCCGAGCTTGTCGTTCAGCTCCACCAAAACATCAAAGGGGGCTACAAGCGGGGGGAGCGATATCGGGTTTGCCGCGATAGCAACGATCAGGTGATGCTGGCGCCACTCGCAGGAGGCCCGCTCAAGCCCATTCCTTATGGGAACCCCGATCGCTTTGAAGTCTATGCGGAAAACAGCGTTCGTTTTTCTACAGGCGACAAGGTGCGGTTCAGCTTGGGTGGCAAAGCGACTGACGGCAAACGCCGCATCAGCAATGGCCGCTTGGATGAAATCAAAAGTTTCGATCGCCAAGGTAATCTTCGCCTCCAAAGTGGGATGACCGTCTCTCGGAATTACGGCCATTTGGATAGGGGCTATGTCGTGACGAGCCACGCCTCCCAAGGAAAAGACCGCGACCTGGCCATCGCAGCCATCGGCTCGCAGTCCCTTCCGGCAGTCAACGCCAAGCAATTCTATGTGACCGCCTCCCGAGGGCGGGATGTGGCCATCTATGTCGACGACAAAGCGGCGGTCCGCCGAGCGATCCAAAATGCAGGCGAGCAACTCTCGGCAACCGAGTTGGTCAATAAACAAAAAAGCCAAGAAAACCAGCAAGCGGTCCAACAGACAAAGCAGCGCCAAGCGATCCGCGACCGTGTTCGGAACTGGTGGCAATCCCGTTTCCCACGCCGCGAAAGCTCCGTTGCTAAAACTCCCTCGCAATCGGTTGGTTTTCACGCCTCACCTGAACCTAGCAGGGGTTAGTCCATGAACAAACTACCCTTCCCATCGAACGAGAATGCCCACGCGAACATCACGGCCATCAAAGCGGGCGACAAGTCACCTTGGAATCGCATCAACCCGAGTGAGCCACCACCGATCATGTTTCAAGTGCAGTTCTGCGATGGCCGTGTGATTAGCTATGCCTACTGTGATTTACGCGAAACTCGGTTACGGGATGCAGGTTTCTTGCAGCTCTGCCTACTTGGCATGGAAAAGTACCACATCAATATCACCGGACGCAATTTGACCGAACTGGCCAAGTTGATTGGAGCAGGAAAGCTCAAGTCCTTCACGGAACTTGGCCCAAGAACCTTTGAACTCCCGGAATCCAGCCCCTCGATTGACAAGATCACCGTCGAAACCCTGACGGGCCCAGCTTAACTAGCCCTATGATCCCCCACTGATTTTTCATCCCAAGGCATTCGTGCCACAACTTTAATTCGGGAAAATAAATGCCATGCACCGCAATCTTGATATTCAGCAAGAGCAGATGGTTTCGCTCAAGGAAGCCACCAAGCATTTGCCAAAACGTAACGGCAAACGGACGCATTACTCGACCTTGTTCCGATGGGCCACCAAAGGTGCCAGAGGCCGCAAACTCGAGTCCGTGTTCATTGGCGGCGTACGATACACCTCCATCGAAGCTTTGGACCGATTTTCCGCTCCGGCAACGATGGTTGATATGGAGACAGGTACAGTGATTGCTCAAATCCTGGCCAACGACGGGGTTTAAGAAATGTGTTTCCCTTTGACAGTGTTTCCTACCGGTGAGACAACTACGATAAGCAGAACTTGACAAATATAATGAAAGTGTTATACTCATGGAATGGAATGTCGAATATTCAGCGGAATTTGAGCAGTGGTGGGATAGTCTCAGTGCTGGTGAGCAAGACAGTGTCGCGTTGAGCGTGGCGGCTCTCATCGATGAAGGCCCGAACCTTGGTCGCCCCCAAGTTGATACCGTCAATGGCTCACGACATACCAACATGAAAGAGCTAAGAACGCAGCATCGCGGTCGACCTTATCGAACGTTCTTTGCTTTTGACCCACGACGATCTGCCATTCTCTTGATTGGCGGCGATAAAACCGGGGAGAAGCGTTTCTACGATCGCATGATCCCCATTGCAGACGACCTCTACGATGAGCACTTGGCGGAACTGAAAAAAGAAGGATTGATATAATGGCTGGACACAAACCTTGGTCAACACTGATCGATAAAATGTCTCCGGAGAGACAAGCGGCCTATGAAGAAGCGGCCAAACAGCAGCGGCTGGGCCGACTAGTTGCTCAAATGCGAAAGCATTCCGGTTTAACGCAGGCAGAACTCGCCCAAAGGCTCGGCATCACACAACCCCGTTTGTCGACCGTTGAAGGAGCCGAAGACATGCAAGTTGAAACCCTGAAAAGGATCATTGCCGAACTTGGTGGCAAGGTGGTCATCCAAATGCCCGGTGGCGATATTAGCCTGACACAGGTTTCGAGCGAATAGTTGTCAGTCCCCAAAACTTCACCCGAAAGCCTCCAAGAGTAGGCTGCCATTGATCCAACTCTTCGAAAAGTAATCCTTAGCGAAGCGTAAGAGCAAAAAAAAGCCGCCTATTGCCAGACGGTCATGTTATCGGATTAAAAAAGTACGGTGGCCGCTGCTGAGCAACGACCACCGCCGGGGTGAGTGAGAAGGGGACTTAGCCACCCTCGTTTTCAGCGTCTCTGGCTTCTGCCCTGAGTTGCAGCCCCAAGTCGTAAGCTTTGGCTGCTATCCGGGAGACTTTAAGAAGCTCGGCTCCGCTGAAGCTGTTGGTGTCCTTGAAGGTTTCACCATCTTTGTAGGTTCTTGAGATCGTGGTATTGAAAAACACGCCGTTCTCGCCTTCCTTTTTCCAGAGTGTGGCAACAATCGCTCCGTCACGAAGTTTTGCAGCCGGTTTTTGGTTCGTTGAAGTCGTCATGGTCTTTTCTCCTTTTACTGGGTTAATGTTGACTTGCACTCCGACCGGTGATCGTTTTAAGGCCGGTCATCAAGGCCCTCGGCCGCCACGCGGGCGGCGAAGATGGTCCCTTGACCGTCTGCAGCCGAGCCTTGAAGACCGGCCTGCGATCGCCAGGATTGCTAAAGTCAATCTTTAATTCAGAAAGCGAGATAAATGTCCTTTTTGACGACAGAACCAAAAACCGTCCGCAATCACTGAGCTACAGCGATGCCAAACAATGGTAAGAAGAGCGAGTACCGTCTTTTTTCAACATTTCGACGTGCCGGAAAAGATTGATACCTACAAGACATTCCACAGCCGGAGCAGAGACTTCTTTTTCCCGATAGCGGTAGCTCGACTTTGGCAGCAATTGCTAGGTAATGCAGAAGCCGACAACAGGAACGGCTGAGTCTGCTTTACTTCCCGGACGGTGCGTGTGACCAGTCGCGGCAAACTACGGTTCAAACCGAAACAACGCTAACGCACATGCTTGATATTGCTATCGTGTTGTGATAGACATGGGCGTCCCTTCAGGAGAAAGTTTTATGCTTTACGAGCGATCGCTAACGATTGAAAACCGACTGCAAACGGTGTTGCAGCTTATCGAGACTGGCGAATACGCCACGCCTGACCTTGCGGAGGAAGTAGGCGTATCGATCCCGACCATCTCGCGGGACGTAACCGCACTGCGTCAACGAGGGTATGACATTCATGCCGAACGAGAGGGCACCACCTGGCGCTACGTTCTCTTCAGGGCACCGACGAAAAAACAGGTCGGCAGTGCTCTCCAATCACGGAGACGCCCACGATGAACGAAGCGAATAAACCATTTGGTCGTGTGCACGGAGCCAAGAACATTGGTAGATTTCAACGATGAATAGCGAGCTGTTAGAAAACGATCTGAATTCCCTGGTGGAAGCAATCGATGAAGAATCCTTCATTTTTGATTTATTGCTGGCCTACGGCCAACCCAAGGCGTCTATTACTCGCCTCAGAAAAGGGGACTACAACCTCTCAAAGAACCCTGGTGAACTCCTCTGGAAGAAAAAGCTCTTTTTCAAGAAAGAGACCGAGAGCGATCTGCATGGTTTGATTGACCAGTTGAAAAATAATGAGGCCGTTACCAAGCAACAGCCGCGGTTTCTTGTCGTTACTGACTTTGAGACGCTTCTGGCGGTTGACGCCAAGACGGAAGACACGCTTGATATCCCCATACAGGAGTTACCAAAGCATTATGATTTCTTCTTGCCTTGGGCGGGCTTGGAAAAAACGCAACTTCAAGGTGAGAATCCGGCCGACATCAAAGCGGCCGAGCGGATGGGACGACTTTACGATCTGATTCTAGAGAACAACCCACCGGAAACAGAAGCCGATCGACACGCCCTGAATATTTTTCTGTCGCGGTTGCTATTTTGTTTCTTCGCTGAAGACACCGACATTTTTGAAGCCGATTTGTTTACCAATTCGGTAGCATCGCACACAGCGGACGACGGTAGCAATTTGCAGGACTATTTGCAAAAGCTCTTTGGCGTACTCAGCACCGAAGACCGCTCGGAATACCCCGCCTTCCTGCAAAAGTTTCCCTATGTCAACGGCGGTCTGTTTGCAGACGAATATCCCGTGCCGACTTTCAAGGCAAAATCGCGGAAGATCATTATTGAGTGTGGAGGCCTGAATTGGAAAGCGATCAATCCTGACATCTTTGGAAGCATGATCCAGGCAGTCATCCATCCCGATCAGCGTGGTGGTCTGGGCATCCACTATACGTCGGTGGTCAACATCATGAAGGTCATCGAACCGCTTTTCCTCAATGACTTGAAAGACGAGCTGGAGCAAGCCGCCACCAATAAAAAGAAGTTGGAAGCCTTACTGGAACGGATTTATCATCTGCGGATTTTTGACCCCGCTTGTGGGTCAGGGAACTTCTTGATTATCGCCTACAAAGAGCTGTGCAAACTAGAGATCGAGATTTTCAAACGATTGCAGAGCAAACAACATGGGCAAAAGCAGTTCCGGTTTGAAAGCAAGCTCCAACTCACTCAGTTTTATGGCATCGAACTTGATGACTTTGCTCATGAGACAGCCAAGCTTTCATTGTGGCTGGCCGAGCATCAAATGAATGTGGCTTTCAAGGCTGTTTTTGGTGCGACCCGACCAACACTGCCATTACAAGACGGCGGACACATTGTGTGTAGCAACGCAACAAGATTGGAGTGGGAGGACGTTTGCCCCAAAGACGAGGAAGTCGAGATTTATGTCTTGGGCAACCCGCCGTATTTGGGATATAGCGTTCAAGCGGAAAGCCAAAAAGAGGATTTGGCGGATGTCTTAACGTCGACCAAAGGTTTCAAGTCACTCGATTATATTAGTTGTTGGTTCATGAAAGGAGCTGGGTTTATCAAAGGAAGCAATATTAAACTTGCTTTTGTATCAACCAATTCGATCTGCCAAGGTGAGCAAGTAGCACTTCTGTGGCCACAAATACTCAGTATGCAATTGGAAATTGGATTCGCGTACCAATCATTCAAATGGTCGAATAATGCAAAGGGAAATGCAGGTGTAACTTGTGTTGTTATTGGACTTAGAAACCGTGCTGAGTTACCAAAATTGTTGTTTCAAAAAAACGGAGTAACCGTCGCGGAGAACATCAACCCTTATTTGGTAAATGCTCGAAATGCTTTTGTTGCCAAGAGAAGAGCCTCTATCTCGGAACTGCCAAAGGTCACTAGAGGGAGCAGTCCGGTAGACGGTGGGAACTTGATTCTAACTGAAGACGAGCATAGTGTCCTGCTGAAATCGCACCCCGAGGTAGCCTGTTTCATACGAAAGTTCATCGGGTCACATGAGTTTATTCACGGAAAGATTCGCTATTGTTTACTTATACCCCACAGGCACCTTGCCTCGGCTATGGAGATTACTCCATTGGCTGAACGAGTTGAGTTAGTCAGAGATTTTCGTCTGCGAAGTAAAAAAGCACCCACTCGAGAAAAAGCAGACGTATCCTATGAATTCGGTGAGCTTAGGCATAAGGATAATGACTGCCTTGTTTTGCCGAGGATATCGTCGGAGCGACGCGAATACATTCCCATTGGATTTGCCAAAAGTGATACTGTTGTCAGCGATCTTGCCTTTGCAATCTACGAACCGCCCAACTACATTTTTTCTGTGATCTCATCAAAGATACACATGACATGGGTGCGTGCCGTGGCTGGTCGAATGAAGACCGACTACAGGTACTCTTCAGTCCTGTGCTACAACACTTTTCCATTCCCAAAAATCACTGAAAAGCGAAAGTCTGAACTTGAACAACACGTCTTCGCAGTCCTTGATCAACGAGAAGCCCACTCAGAAAAAACACTGGCCGAACTGTACGATCCAGACAAAATGCCAGAAGGCCTCCGTAAAGCCCATCACGAGATGGATTTGGCTGTGGAACAGTGTTACCGAAAAAAACCGTTTACCAGTGATGAGCAGCGGCTAGAGTATCTATTCAAGCTCTATGAAAAAATGATTGAAACAGAAAAGAAAGCAGAGGACGCCAATGCCTAATCTCGTCGAGGTCACCTATGCCAAAACAGGCAAAAGCTTAGCCATCAATGACATGGGTATGCGAGAAATGCAGGCACGGGCATTTGAAGCAAGGAACGCCCAATACTTATTGCTGAAAGCTCCCCCGGCCTCGGGAAAATCGCGTGCCCTGATGTTTCTTGGCCTCGATAAACTCTTCAATCAAGGCCTCAAAAAAGTTATTGTGGCGGTGCCAGAACGATCGATCGGTGGTTCCTTCGAGTGTACGGACTTAAAGAGCCACGGTTTCTATGCTGACTGGGAATTCGACCCGGATTACAACCTCTGCACGCCAGGGGGAGATTCCAGCAAAGTCAGTGCGTTTAAGACGTTCCTGAATGATCCCAAAGCAACGATCCTGATCTGTACTCACGCCACGCTGCGATTTGCCTACGAGGCCGTGGAGGAATCTGTTTTCAATGATACGCTGCTCGCCATTGACGAATTCCATCACGTCTCCGTCGACGGGGATAACCGGCTGGGGGAGGTGCTGCGTTCAATTATGAAGAACACCTCAGCCCATATTGTGGCTATGACCGGTTCTTACTTCCGTGGAGACAGTGTTCCGGTGCTGCTTCCCGAAGAGGAAGCCCAATTCGTCAAAGTAACCTACAACTATTATGAGCAACTCAACGGTTACACCCACCTGAAAACGCTTGGCATCGGCTACCACTTTTACCAAGGCCGATATTTAAGTGCGATCGACGAAGTGCTCAACACCGATCAAAAGACGATTCTGCACATCCCCAACGTCAACGCGGGCGAGTCGACCAAAGACAAGCATAAGGAAGTCGACGCAATTCTAGACATTGTTGGCAAGGTAACGCGACAGGATGCGGAGACGGGCGTGATTTTTGTTGAGCGGCACGGGGATGGCAAAATCATTAAGGTAGCCGATCTGGTAAACGACACTCCCAAAGAGCGGGATAAAATAGTTAGTTACCTGCGGCAAATGAACGATGTCGATGACATGGACTTAATCATTGCCTTGGGAATGGCCAAAGAGGGCTTTGATTGGCCATTTTGCGAACATGCCCTTACCGTAGGATATCGCGGGTCACTTACCGAAATCATTCAAATTATTGGCCGAGCAACTCGCGACAGCAGCAATAAAAACCACTCGCAGTTTACCAACTTGATCGCTCAACCGGATGCCACGGACGATCTCGTTAAGCTGTCGGTAAATAATATGCTCAAAGCGATTACCGCTTCGCTGCTAATGGAACAAGTCTTAGCTCCAAGCTTTAAGTTCAAAACCAAACGCTTTGATGATGAGGAACACGAAGAGGGCACTATCAAGATACGTGGTTTCAAGGAGCCGAGTTCTCAACGAGTGAAGGAGATTGTCGAGTCCGACCTCAACGACTTGAAAGCGGCCATCTTGCAAGACAACAAAATGCTCCAAGCGTTGCCAGGGGAATTCATTGACCCCGAAGTGATTAACAAGGTGATGATCCCCAAAGTCATCCAGAAAAAGTACCCCGAACTCAGCGAGGAAGAGATTGAGGAAATCCGCCAGCATGTGGTGGTCGACTCGGTCATTAAGAACAGCAAGATCAAAGAAGTGGGCGACAAAAAGTTTGTTCTCATGGCAGGCAAGTTTGTGAATATCGAAGAACTGAATATTGATCTGATTGACCGCGTAAATCCATTCCAGAAAGCATTTGAAGTGCTTTCCAAATCAGTGACGGCAAAACTATTGAAGGTGATCCAAGAAACGATTGATGCTGGCCGCATACAAATGACCGATGAGGAAGCGGTCATTCTCTACCGCGACAAAATTGGAGCGTTTATGAACAGCCTCAACAGGGAGCCTAGTCTCGATGCACATGATCCCCTAGAGAAGAGAATGGCTGAGGCGTTGGTTTATCTTAGAAACAAGAAACGGCAAGCGGCGAGCGGCAATACCGAATGATCAATTTTGAAGAGGAAATGAAGGCGATCCTTGAAAGCGACCCCTTGGGTTTACTCGATGTAAAGCCAAAGGCGTCGTCGGCGATTAGTGCCGATCAACGCTTGGTGGATTCGTTTGAGGAGATCACGGCGTTCATGCAAGAGCATGGCCGGGAGCCTGCCGAGAGTCGTAACATCAGCGAACGAAAACTCTACAGTCGATTGAAGGGGCTGAGGGAGAACCCAGAAAAAGCAGAAGCCTTGCGAGAGTTGGATACGTTGGGCTTGCTAGCCGACGTAACTTTTTCTGAGCCTGTCGAAATCAACACGATTGAGGATGTGCTGGAGGAGGATGCGTTGGGATTGCTCGGAGACGATTTAGTGGTCGAAGCAGATGTGAACGACATCTTTACGCTGAAGAACGTCCCGAAGTCGACTTATACGACGGATCACGTCGCTTTGCGTAAGTCGTGCAAAGAGTTCGATCAATTCGAGCCACTCTTCAAACAGTGCCAGTCTGATTTGTCTAACGGAAAAAAAGTGCAGGTTCCGTTCAAGAGTGAACGACGCCAGATCAGGCCAGAGACGATGTTTGTTTTGCAGGGAATGCTTTGCTACGTGGCTGGTGTTGGCAAGTGGGAGAAAAGGAAATCGGCGACGGATTACGACGCGAGGCTTTTATGTGTTTTCGAGAATGGTACGGAATCCAACATGCTGCTTCGCTCGCTCTCGTCGGCACTCTGGAAAGATAAAAACAGCCGTCAGGTTATCGATGCCGATCAACTGGAACTGTTCAACGAGCAGGAAAGGGTAGCCGCGGAAGATGAGGCGACTGGTACGATCTACGTACTTCGGTCTCTAAGTGACGACCCACGGATTAAGGAACTCGGTGATTTGTATAAGATCGGTTTCTCTAGCGTTCCAGTGGAACAGCGAATTCAGAACGCAAAGCAAGAACCGACTTACTTGATGGCCGATGTAAAAGTGGTGACCGAGTTTGAGACCTACAACCTCAATCCTCAGAAGATGGAACTATTGCTGCACACGTTTTTCGCGAAAGCCTGCCTTAACCTCGATGTCTTTGACGGCTCAGGCAACCGGCACACGCCAAGAGAATGGTTCGTAGTTCCGTTGCATGTCATCGAAACAGCGGTTGAGTTGCTAATCAATGGAGAGATCGTTAATTATACCTATGACTGCGAACAGCAGGCGATCGTGGGGCGATAGGAAAAACAGATGGGAAAGAAACAAAATGACAGAACCAACTATCACTTGTCCAAACTGCGAGACAGAAATCAAGCTGACTGATTTCAATGCTCCTGTTTTTTTGCTCCTCGAACATATCTCTAAAGGGGTATTCTGATGGCAGAAAACCAATCTGATATGCAATTATTTGCCGCGATTACTGATGGCGCATGGACTCCGGTCTTTGGCGACACGCCTAGTGACAAAGAATCTGCAGCTAGTTGCAAAGAAGGTCTCAATAGATTGTTGGTTGAGCTTCTGCGATCAGAAAACGTGATTGTGCTTACGGGCTTAGGTACGTCACTTTGCTTATCTGACAACAAGGGAAAACGTATTGCTCCAACCATGTCTGATCTCTGGGATGGAGCAAGAAACAAAACTGGAGATGCTGTTTTCGATGGTTATCTCACCGAGGTTAATTATCCCAATACGGAGCCATCTGACGATACACCGAAAGAGGCCAAGCAGAATGAAAACATCGAACTATTACTGTCGCAGTGCCACATTGCCCATGAGTACATCAAGCATAAGCACAAGGATGAAGCGGAAGGTAAAGCGAAAAATCTGAACGAATTCATTGCTGATATCGAGCACAGCATTGTTGAAGAGTGCAGCTTCGTAAATGATGATTCTTCACTCGACGTACATGAATCGTTCTTGCGTCGCATTGCACGGAGATCGACCCGGCTGCCACGTACGAAAATTTTCACAACCAACTATGACCTGTGCTTTGAGTCTGCTGCCAGCCGCATAAATTTTGTTGCTGTGGATGGCTTTTCGCATTCCTTCCCACAGCAGTTTGACAGCAGCTACTTTGCGTATGACTTGGTTCGCAGGAATGAAGATGGTTCAACACCTGACTTCATTCCCAATGTGTTTCACCTGTACAAGATGCACGGATCGGTAGATTGGCAAAACGATGCTGGCGTCATTCGAAAACAGTCAAAACCCACATCTCCGGTGCTTGTGTTTCCTCGTTACAGTAAATTTGAAGCCTCCTACGAACACCCCTTTCTTGAATTCATGGCTAGATTTCAATCTGCACTCAGGCAGCCTAAGACATCATTGTTGATTATTGGTTTCGGTTTCAATGACAAGCACATAACGCAGCCTATTTTGTCCGCTATTCGTTCTAATGTGGGCTTGCGGGTAGCAGTGGTTGATCCAAGTCTCAAGGAACAGCCAAGTGATGCGTCAAACGAGATACAGAGGTTGATTAAGTCGGGAGATCAGCGTCTTGCATTGGTCTCAGCACCGTTCGAGGAATTTGTGCCTCTTCTACCTGATTTAATAGCCGAAACCGAAGAAGAACGGCACCGTGGGCGTTTGCTAGGGAGCAAAGCGTGATCAACGAGAAACCAACTTATCCGTTTGACTACGAACGCTACGTCGGAACGATTACACAAGTTGGTCCGTCTTCTGTTCGCGTTAATCTTCCCAATGCGGGTCGATCAGGAGCCTCGTTGCATCACGGAAGCCGTGTTCCAGGTGGCGAAGTTGGGGAGTTTATCCTCATCGAATGCGACGAACTCGCGATCTTTGGACGTATCCTAGAAGTACGATTGCCAGAACGAGAACGCCTAAGCGTAGAGCCGAGTCTTGGAGAGCAGGAGAATGTTCACCCAGTAGGCAACATTCAGCTTTTGGCGACAATTGATCTAATAGATTATTCCATTTCTACGGGGATTTCTTGCCATCCGCGACTTGGGAGCAGAGTTTATTCGGCACACGGCGATTTCTTACGATGGTTGGTAAGTAAACCTCGCGATCAACAGGAAAAGGAACAGAAGGTTAGGCTGGCGATTGGCACGCTTTCTAACACAGCAGACTCATCACTTTCACTGACTCCTAATCAATTATTTGGTCGTCACTGTGCTGTTCTAGGAACAACCGGTGGGGGGAAAAGTTGGTCCGTTGCAAGACTCATTGAGGAATCGCTACAGCATCGTTGCAAGATAATTCTTCTTGATGCGACGGGAGAATTCTGGCGGTTAGGTGGGGCGTCTGTACGTCACCTCTCCATGGGGACAGGATCATCACGTCCGAACGGTTCAAGTATTATTTGTCATCCGCATTTCGAGATGCGAGAGTCTGATCTTTTCGCAATTTTCCGACCGAGCGGACAGTCGCAAGGGCCGAAACTCAGGGAGGCGATCAAGAGCCTTAAACTGGTAAAACTTGAGCCGGAACTTGCGGACAACAACGGCAACCTCATTAAGGCAACTCGATCTCGCGAACCAATTGAGCAAGCAATGCAACAGCATGTAAAAACTATTGAGTCTCCATTCTGTGAATTTGACATTGCCGCTTTGCCACAGCAAGTAATTGAGGAGTGCGTCTGGCCCACAGACTTCAACGACGCGACAAAATATGGCAAGCACAGCAATGAAAATACGTATTGTCTTTCGTTGCAGATGCGAATTGAGAATATAATTCGCTCTGTCGAATTTAGTTGCATTTTTGATCCACCAGAAGACTGCGATACTGTTTATAATTCCATCGAATCGTTTCTTGATTCAGATGGTGAGCGCCTTTTGCGAATTTCATTAGAGAACGTCCCGTTTGGAAATAATGTCCGAGAAATTCTTGTTAATGCAGTCGGACGTGCTCTCCTAGAGAAAGGAAGAGAAGGTTCTTTCAAAGAGCGACCAACGGTTGTCATTCTCGACGAAGCCCATCAATTCTTGAATCGTACCATTGGGGACGAACACTTGAGGTTCGAACTGGATGCATTCGGCCTAATTGCCAAGGAAGGCAGGAAATATTCACTCAATGTGTGCATCGCAACACAACGACCACGCGACATCCCTCAAGATGTATTGAGTCAAATGGGAACATTGGTTGTTCATCGATTAGTGAATGACCATGACCGTCAAGTTGTGGAGAGAGCAGCGGGTGATATCGACCGATCTGCCGCCGAGTTCCTTCCTTCTCTTTCACCTGGAGAGGCAATTATTGTTGGCGTTGATATTCCAGTTCCCCTTTCGATCCAGGTTAGGGAGCCAACAAATAAGCCGGATTCGAGGGGGCCAGATTATCAAAAACACTGGTGTAACGAGGTGGAATGACGGTGCCCGGATCGCCATATCGCGGTGATAATATAGATTAGGGTAAATCAACTCCTGTCGTCGTCAGTAAAAAGATCGATTCAGTCGTTCTCGTTGGATCGCTAAATTCTTCTCCCGTTTCGCGGGTAGTGCCACTACAGAAAAGATACAACTTGCGGTAATCATGTGCTACGGTCGGCAGATGATTAGATATTTCATGCTTGTTGCTGTCTTCTTATGCGCCGTGTCGGTCGACGTTAAGGCGGCGGATACTGTCAAAATAGGAGAGTCCACGATCGAGCTTGTGGCACCCGAGGGTTTTATTAATGTCCTTCCCTATTCAGAAGCTGCGGTGGCCTTGCTAAAGAGCTTTACGCCCGATAATGAAGTTGTACTTGGAGCTTATTTCCCCGAAGAGCAGGCGACAAAGATAATAGCAGGAGAAATAGATGAGAGTTGGGATAATAGCCGCTTATTAACGGTGACAATAAATAAACAATTTTATTCACGTAGTGCTACCGCTGAAGACTACAGGCGAATAAGAGAAATGATCCGTAAGGAGTATTTCATGGGCACCGAAAAGATGGTAGGCGAGGTCAATGAAATGTTAGTTGGAAATATTGACGAGCTTAAATCTGAGTTTAGCCTTAACGACGAAGACATGAAGATGCAAATTGATGTTAAAGGGATTGTCCCACTATCAGATTTGTACGAGACAGAACGATTTCAGCAATGGGGCTATATTGCTAAGGTGGGCGTAAGCGGCGCTGTAGAAGGAAAGGCTTTTTCAGAGAGTAACGACGCGATGGTAATTGAATTAGGTCGGTTGCTTGTGGGCGGGAAGATACTCAATATGACCACCAATAATAGTTATGCTTCCAATCGAGACATAGTGTGGGCACAAAAGCAATCCACAGCTTGGGCCTCTCGGATAATCGAAGCGAACGCAAACTTACCAATATTCCAAACCGAGCAAAGTCGCGAGGAGATATCACCGTTTGACAACGATGTAGTTAGTTTCTTTGTTCTGTTGTTCCTGGTTGTTGGAGTAGTTGTGGCGGGTTTAATAAAGAAAAAATAATCCATACGTGTCTTCCCGCAGTGCAGGCAGGGCTGGCCGCCAGGCCATAAAAATGCTTTTTGTGGGGAGCTGTTTTCGACGGAGCCAAGGTTTGCTTTTTTTCACCCGAGCGAGCTTGGCCCCGTGGCCACGTAGCTGCCATGAGAGGCCATAACTTGTGGCAGGGGGGTTTTTCAATTCTCATACTGTTTAAGTGATAAGAAAGGTTCTGACAAATAGGATTACTTGTTGCCCAGATTCTTGATCGCTTTGCTAATCGGCAAGAAAAGAGTTTTCGAGCTACGCGATAGCGGCAGAAACCCAAAATGCTCGTAGAACGAAACGGCATTTTCATCTTTGGCATCAACAACCACGGCGTACGCGGCGATCTCGGATTCGATCGATCTTGCAATCGCATCAGCCAACAAGCTGCCGCCAAGCTTCTGACCTTGGTACTTTTGGTCAACAGCCAATCGGCCAAGGTGAACGACGGGAACCTGCGGGTAACGCGGAAGTCGTTTGACAACGTCTTCGGGCAACTCACCTAGAGAAACACTCCCCATCGCAAGCGTGTAAAAACCGGCAATGCGGTCTCCGGTCTTGTCGATTGCGATAAAACAGGTCGCATAATTACGCCGAACATCTTGGCTTACACGAGTATGAAAATACGCATTCAACTCCGGTTCGCCACAATCAAACGCCGAGCGATCTTGCTTTTGCAGTAACTCTATTCGGAACGGTGCCTTGCTCATGAGGGGTCTAAGAGCCGCTCACGATTTTTCATTGCCTTGCGAAGAGCTGGTGCAACCGAAGGCGGATTGAGCAGTGCTTCGGCAAAGCGTTTTTGTTCCGACATAGAAAGCTGAATTTCGCTACTGCGAGCAATCGCCTTTTCCGCCGCTTCGCGTGCCGAGGCAACCACGAAGTCACTCAAACTACGCCCCTGCAAATCAGCCGCCTCTTTTAGCAAAGAGTGAATGGCAGCCGGAAGCCTCGCTTCCAGTCTTGCCGTTTTCTTTTCATCAAGCATGGGTAATTCCTTTCTCTACTTAACTATACGGCACATTGCCGTACAAAGTCAAGTTTTCCTCATTTCCAGGCATAAAAAGGCCCTAAAACAGTCCTAGCTGGGTTGGGCGGTCATTCTCGTTAGCTAAAGGAGCATCTGACACCGGTAGTTTTCCTGTTTCCCCTACTCCTTCGCTGGCCACAAAAAAGTCCTCGCCAAGTATCCAATCCGCCGCTTTTTGGGCAGCACCGGCAGCGGTCACCACAAGCCGCTTGTCTCCTTTGAGAATCTTTTGCCAACCCTTGATGTAGGCGGCGGATTGCTCGATCGTAGGCGGACTGATGCCAGCAGCCGCATTGAGGAACGCAGCCCCCATCTCGGCTATCAATTCTTCTTTGGAATAGTCGGGAGACCCAAACGGCGGAGGGCTTTCTTGATCAAGGCCACGATCTAGTCGATCGGAATGGCCCGTTGCGTGAACTTGCTCATGAAAAAGGGTTCCATAATAATTCTCTCGATTGTCGAACCGCTCTGGACTGGGGATGAGGATCGTATCAACCGCCGGTCGGTATCGAGCTTGGCTGCCAGCATGTGAAATTATTGGTCCATTGCGGTAGCCTTCCACAATTGCATCAGCTTTCTCAAGCGGGATGAACGGAGTTGCCTTTTCGTCTATCTCAGGTGCGTCAGGGATTTTGATTCCTTCGCATTGCTCAACGTTGAAGACGTTGTAGTGACGAAGCACCGGGAGAGTGACCTCTTCGCCTGTTTGCTTGTCCTTCTTGTCGAAAAGCTTCCAGAACGTGACGAGCGAAGATTTCTCGCCTTTGCGAACCTTTCCGCCTTGGCTCGTCGCTTGGCGAAAGGTAAGCCAGTAGTCCGACCCATAGCCTTTCTCCCAAGCACGCATTGCTAACAGAAAAACATTGATGCCCCGGTAGCGTTTTAGGCTGTCAAGATTCTTTGGCCATCCATCCCCCGTGCCACGACGGATTGGATTGTGCCAAGGAACGGCACCCTTATCAAGAAGTTCAAGAATGCGATCGGTGATTTCTTGGTAGATGTCACGTCGCGGCTTTTTGTTGTACTTCTTCTTTGCTGCCTTCTTCTCCACGCCACCCTACCTAGCAGGGCGGGCGGTCTTTGCTACTGAGTTACTCACTGGCTGCCCTTCGATCATTGTTGATGCTAGGCAGAAACTTGCATGATGCAGGGAAGTACGTCAAGCAGGAATTCTTTCTACACGCTCAGCAACATAGGCCTAGGCGATCCTCTTGATATGCTTGCCTAAGGCAGTTGCAAAACGAACTGGCACCGCGTTCCCAATTTGTTGCGCGATGTGCTTATTGGAACTGAAGAATTTGTAGTTATCCGGAAAAGACTGTAACGCGGCAGCCTCACGTAAAGAGATCGCGCGGTTTTGTTCTGGATGACCGTATCTTCCGTTGGAAATACTATTGCAACGGGCGGTGAGCGTCGGGGCTGGTTCGTCCCAGTACATCCGTCCGTAAACATCGGTATGGCCTTCGTAACCGTTTTTATGGCACATGAGCTGAAGCCGCATTGGCCAGTCTCGTCTGCCACCGCCGTCTGGTGGTGTATGCGCGAGTCGCTCCAGATTTACGTCGGTGATGCTCGCTGTAACGTGGTTCGCTACCCTGTGATGAGAATCGCCGGCAGATATCTCAGGGAAGTGCGAGATTGCATCCCAAACAGTTCGGAAAACTCGCTTCCCATTGCCATGAGTTGGATCGGGAATAGATGCAGCCGAGTCACGCACCGCTATGAGAACTAGTCGGCGTCTTGTTTGAGGAACGCCAAATCGCTTCGCGTCCAAAACATCGTAGTCAAAATCGTAGCCGCAGTGTTCAAGCAGTGACAGAAACCGCTTGAACGTGCTGTAGCCTTTAATCCTAGCCATGCCAGGAACATTTTCAATCATCACAGCCCGCGGCAGTGCTTCTTCAACCAGCCGACCGAACTCACTTAGCAACGTTGTGCTTTGGTGTGTCGCAGCTGATTTGCGTTGCTGGCTGAACGGCTGGCAGGGAGCACATCCGGCGAACAAGACATTGTTGAAACTCCGTATCCTCGAAAGCGACTTGAGCTTTTTAATGTCGAGTTCTCGAACGTCAATGGAGTGAAAGGATGCCTCGTTGTTATGTTCATAGGTCTCTTGACACTCACTGTCGATATCAAACCCTGCAACAACATCGATGCCCGCATCCAATAAACCGCGAGTCAGCCCCCCCGCTCCGCAGAAAAAGTCGATCGCTTTCATCTTGTTTCAGAATAATCTCAATACAGGCTTACAATTTCATCGCACCAGTCATCAAGGTTCCGATCAGGCAGACCGGGACGACAACCTGTTTGCATGTACGCCCACGAAATCAGTTCGCGAAATGGACTGTCGATAGACGCGACCCGCACAAACTCTGATTCTTCGCCAACTCTGTCAAACGAGATCAGCTCAAGTTGCCGCAAATCGGCGGCCATTGTTGGGATCAAGTTTGCAAATTTTGGGAACGGCACGATGCTACGTACAAACGCTTGACTCAAAGCTGATGAGAGGCCTTTTTTGTACTCACTAAGCTTGGTATCGTCATTACGAGTTTCTCTATTCAATTGCATACCCGCTTTCGACAAAGCCGTTTTCATGTCGATACATTTCGCAGTCAGTACATTCGATACTTTCGGTGTTCTTTGACCTGCCGCCACGAGATCACACGAGGGCGTCAAGACAATCCGGAAAGCGACTGGCTGTGTCGCATCTGATTCTTTGGCCCTCAAAATATCACCAAGCAACAAGTCTTCGGCCACGGGTGGACATAGGTAGTGCTCCCAAGGCGCAAGTCGCTTGGCGTCGTCGCCTTCGTAATCAGAAAAGTCGTCCATTTGTGCAGCAAGCCGCCTGCGGCCCGAACGAGTGATGATACGTTGTCGTTCTTCCGGTATTTCAACTTGCTCAAAGACGCTTGGGGCGAGCTCTCGCATGGCGATAGAAAACTCACGACGTACTTGAGTCTCGGCTACTCGAAGGGCATCTATGTGCGGACGAAATGCATTGACCGCTTGCGAAAATCTATCAGGGCTACCTGTACCTTTCTTGATAGTCTCCAAAAAAGGGTGATTTGGCCGTTCATCTTCTTTTGCATCTGGCTGCGCCGAATAAATAATTACCGGGCAAAAATGGTCTTGCCAAATAGATTCGTAGATTGCCTGTCCAGACACACTCGCCTCACCAGAGAGGCCACCATTAAGCAAATCAAGACTGATGATGTCTGGAGAATTAGCTGCGATCCAGCTACCGGCATCATCAAAGTTCTTTACAACGCAAGATATATCCTGGTGCTGATCTTCAACCTTCCGACGCGCATGTTGAATCGCCCGCTCATCATCTTCTACAAACAAGAGCTGTATCATTGCTTCTCCGCGCTGCTATTTCTTTACAGGTAAGTCAAACGCAAACGACGCACCACCATGCGTTCCAGGGTATTTTGATGTCATCCGACCGCCGTATTCCGAAACGATTTCTGATGCAACAGTCAGCCCCATGCCAATGCCACCCGGTTTCCGAGTAACACCAGGGCGAAAAATCTTCTCTACGTCCTTTTCGTCCACACCGCTGCCGCTGTCATGAACCCAAACGCGAACGCGGTTGCCATTGTTGATAGTAGAAAGCTTGAACTCGATATAGCGTTCATCTTTCTCTGTGTCGCCAAGCCAGAACACGGCGTTGGAAAGCAAATTCAAAATCACAGCATCAAGCTCGCCAGGGTCGACAGCAACTTTTGTGCTCGTCTTTGGATAAGATATTTCAATTCCTTTGCGATCGAGCTCCGTTTCATTCAGTACAACACACTTTCCGATGCGTTCCTCAACAATAGAGTCTCGCTTGCGTCGACGAAATGAGCGGCTTGCTAGCGGAGAGAACGTGTCTGCAAGTCGTTCCAAGGCAGTAACCGATTCATCAGCACTAAGATATTCACGTTTTACTGTTTGATCTTTCAACGGACCGAAACGGCTCTTCACTATTTCTAGGAACTCACCGAATGCGGTCGTCCGGTTACGAATCTCATGAACCAGCATCTGTGCGATCGTTCCGACAGTTGCCATGCGGCTATAGTGCACAAAGCGTTCCTGGATGGTACGGCGAGCTTTGTCGAGGGATTTGTTGAAGGCTGTCAACAACGGCACGGCCTCGGATGCTTCGGCGCCTTCTTCAGCCAAGGCGATAACTTCGGCAATCAAGTCTTCCGCCGAAAGCTGATCGAACAACTCCTGCATCGGCTCTTCTTTTTCTTCATCTGCATGGCGATCTTGCAAGCGTTCAACTTCCAAGAGGCCAATAATCGACTTTAAGGCCTCTTGGAATTCAGCCACTTCAAGATTTGATACAAGCCTTTCACGATCACTCGTGTCCACGATTCCGGGATTCTTTTTCGCGGTGATAGCAACATAGCCGACGATTTGACTCGTACTCATTCTGTTTCCGACTTTGCTAACACGGCGTAGGTCAAGTCCCAGCCAATCACGTGCGTCGTCGGATTTCGGAAGCACGAGGACGTCGTCACGATAAACGGAGACTCCCTTATGTACACGAATGGCTTTCCGAATTCGAGACTTTTGGAAGTTGAACTTGCTGGCAATTTCCTCCGTGTCACCGGGCGCCATATCCCACGCACGAATTTCAAACTCAAACGATCCGCAGTGGTATTCATTTGCATCAAACGATACCCGTTGTTTGTCCTGAATCAATTCAAATACTTGCTCCCAAGACATTGAGGTTTTTTTCTGACGTGGCTTGCCACCGACAAGAGGACGAAATCGGTAAGTCGCATCGACATTTCCTTCGTCATCAACCTCACCCTCTATTAGATACTTTGGCTTAGACAAGAATTCGGGCGACTCGACTTGCACAGTCTGAGATTCGCCGCTGTCTGGCGACGACAGCATCAATCGAAAGTCTGCCACGTCTTTGAATGGTGATATCAACCGTGCAAGATTGTCTTCAAGATCTGCAATCGTAGGCTCATCCCACGCGTTGTATAGATCATGGATACGAATTCGTGTTCCTGTTTTCTTGAACGGTGACGAATCCTGAAATGTGCGAACACCAACAAAACAGTCCGACAATTCCGACTCACTTGCTAAAACATTCCAATCTACGCTTACCTGCCAGCACGAATCGTTTTTTGACTGAGTTACCATCTCCAGACTCGCGCCAAGTCTCGCAACGGACAAACGTCCAAGCCCTTTTTCGCCAACAACTCGGCGTTGTTTTCTCCCGAATTGTGCTTTTGGATTATCAAGCTTGTTGGGTGTCGCGACAACTGCCCAAACATTTTCAATGATGTCACGGGTCATGCCTTGCCCATCATCTTCAATCTCCAGATACAGCCCACCATCTTCGCCTCTGCCAAATCGAATCCAACAATTTGCTGCAAAAGCATCGTATGAGTTTTTCACTAATTCAATGACGGCTACAACGTCGTTAGTAACCAAGTCGGCACCCAGGGCAGCAAATACCCTCGGATGAATCCGAAATGGTACCTTTTCAAATTCAAATGCTTTTTGCACGGGACACAAGACCCTAAAGATTTGTTGACGTGACGCTTAATAGAAATGTTTCAACGAACCACTTCAGCTGGAAACGGAAAATAGATAATAGGAGTTAACGAAGATTGTATGCTATTTCCGCCGATATTCCGACCCACTAGGATATTCGCAAGAAGTTTGGGTTTGAAGCTAAAAGCCAAAATGAAACTAGAGCCCCGCAACCTGCTTTAAGGCCCTAGGGCTCCGAAATAGCATAAGACCTTTATCTGGTAGTTCACCCAACTTCCTGAGCAACCCGCAAAGCCAACTCCATATCACGCTCTGCATAAACTTGCGTCACATCAGCGGACTGATGCCCACAAACCACTTGAGCCGCCTCCAACCCAAATTTCTTACGAATCTGCGTAGCGGCTGAATGCCGCAGTTGATTGGGCGACCATTTTTCGATTTCTTGCTTCTTGCAAACTCGCTGGATAGCGTGGCGATAGGAAGCAACAGAATAACAATCAGAGAACTTTCTTTTAGGGTTGGCTACCCGGTTAGTCCCTCTCCGATTGCCGCAAGACAGCGGCGTCTTACGGTTTTCCTGAGCCTTGCGGCGACGACGTTCCTCAGATTCTACAGGCGAAAAGCAATAGCTCTCTTCGTGCCGTACCAGATAGGGCAACAGAATTGCCTGGGCCTGTGGTCCCATAGCGATCATACGGCTCTTGTCGTGATGCTCGGTCTTGTGCTCCCTGGGGATGTAGAGCCAGACCTTGCCAGAACGATCGATGTCACCGGGACGCAGCGTGCAGATTTCCCCCGGCCTTGCTCCGGTAAGCCGTTGCAGGCGAACCATGTCCGCAATCACTTCGGGAACATGGGGCAAAGTCGCTTCAACAATCGCATCCTCTACGAAAGTCACTCCGGCTGTTTCGCGTGCCCTACTCCGTCCCTTTTTCAGGCCGGGCAATTGCTTCAAAGCCATGACGACCGTAGGTGAACAAATTTCTTTTCCTACCGCCCACTTAAACATTCCGACAATTCTGGGCACCTGCTTGTTGATATATTGCCGCGACCAATCGAGATCATCGATCATTTGCTCCCGCAACTCACTCAAAGCTGTCGGGCCAAATTCTTCAATTGGTTCCTTGCCGTGCTTCTTTCGCAGAACGCGAATGACTTCATCAATGATTTTCGCTTCACGGGTCACCTCGCCGTTCTTGCGATAATACTCGTAGGTATGGCGACGATAGACCAGCACCAGTTCGTCGATGGTGGCGGTTAGCCCATGCAGGCGTTTTTGCCGTAAGCTGGAAGGAGTAATGGCATCGGCAAGGGCCTGCTGGCGAGACTCCTGGCCGCCTGGCTTTTCTTGCTGGTGCCGCTCAGACTGCCACTGTTTCAGGATGTCCTGATACTTCTGGTGGCTTCTCGCTGAGCCATACGGCCCGAGATGGATTTTCTGTCCGTTGAATGAAACGATGGCCTGATTCGTGCTCTTGTGGAGCCGATATTTGGGTGGCCGATGAAAGAGACGTGGCATGTGCGATCCCCTGCTCAAAAAAAGCCAAAGGGGGATGTGGTGCCAGGGTTCCCCCTTAGCATTCCCCCTTTGCGTTAATTCTGAGCCGCACTGCCAACCACTGGCAGGTAACCTAACGTCTGGTTTCAGCAAGACTTACAAAAAGTGGCGGGGACAGGATTCGAACCTGCGACCTCGAGGTTATGAGCCTCGCGAGCTACCGGGCTGCTCCACCCCGCGTCATGCGACTGATCTTATCAACAGTACCCCTAGTTCGGCAAGTGGCTTCAAAAAAGTTGATATTACAACATCTAGGAGCCGATCTGTGTGAGCCTCTTTCGTCGGCCAGTGAAGGCATCGCTCATGAGGCGAACTCTGCGGTGCCCGTAGAGTTCGCCCAGACAGGAGTTCCAGGACTCGAAAGTGAGTATTCCAGCACGATCTCGATTTGAGGGTCTGCAATAGGACCATTCGGAGCCTCTTTTTTCGCCGATACAGCTACAGAGCTCCTGTTATGTTTCTTGCCGGTATCTTGGGCCACAGATATACTTGAGATGAGGCAGACGGGGCAATTCGGTTCTCGTCTGCGAGATTGCAAACGTATGGAACTGAGGATGCGGTGTGGCAGCTGCCCATTGCGTTTGCACGGAACGGAGAAATCAGCATGTCTAGCACCGAGCCTGGCTTTTCGGCTGGCGACGGACTTTCGGCTGCGCGCGATTCGACAGACGCGCTGCCGGTGGGCGCTAATCCTCCGCCCCTGCCGGTCATGCCGCGGACTGCTTCTAACACTACACCTAGCGATGTGGGCTTGGGATTGGGCCCGGACGATATGGGTTTGGCTGATCGAGTCAACGATCGAGATGGGCTTCCGCCGCTCGTTTCGTTAAGCGACATGGTGATTGAAGCGCCCCCTTGGTTGCTAAGTGCAGTGCTGCACATGATTGCGGTCATCGTTCTTGGATTATTGTTTGTCGTGCCAGAGCGGGCCGAAGAAATTTTGTTGCAGTTTGATTATCACGATGATTTGGGAGAGGATTTTTCGGGAAACGATCTTGATCTGCCGTTAGATTTTGCTTCGCAAGATATTGAAACCGCCATGACGGCGCAAGAAGTTCCTCAGTTTGAGGAAACGCTGGTAACCCCACCCACGGTGATTAAATCGCCGATCGTAAGCCAACCGGTGGTCGAGCCAATCGCGACGATTCGCCAGGCACTTTCTGGCCGTGAGAAGGGTATGCAGCATGCGCTATTAAGCGCTTACGGCGGCACCGGGGCTACCCAGCAGGCAGTGCTCGAAGCACTCAAGTGGCTGGCGCGCAACCAAGAGCGTCACGGTTTATGGAGTTTGAGCGGCAAATATTCAGATGGTGCCCGCAGAGAAAATCAACTAGCGGCGACCGCCATGGCGCTCCTTGCTTTTCAGGGAGCGGGTTATACGTCGCAGGGCGACCACCTAGAGCCCTTTACCAAAGTTGTCCGTCGAGGTTGGAGAAGTTTGCTGGAAAAAGAAGATGAGAATGGCCGCTTTTTCGACGGGGGTCGGAGCCACGATCAACTCTACACCCAAGCAATGTGCACGATCGCGCTCTGCGAGTTGTATGGAATGACAGGTGCATCGCAATATCACGAGCCTGCGCAACAGGCAATCGACTATTGTGTCAAAATTCAGACGCCCGAAGGTGGTTGGCGATATTTTCCTGGGCAGGGCAACGATCTTTCGGTGACGGGTTGGTTTGTGATGGCTCTGCAAAGCGCCAAGATGGCCGGTTTAGAGGTACCCAGCCCGACCTTCGACCGAGTCAGTGGTTACATCGACTCGGTCGCGCGAGATGGCGGTAGCCAATATGCTTATCAAGGAACTCAATCTGCCAGATTGGCCATGACGGCAGAGGGATTATTGTGTCGGCAGTATCTGGGTTGGTCGCGTTCTAATCGTCGGCTCCACCGAGGCGTTGATATTCTGCTCGAGAATCCTCCGACTTGGAAAGGGGGTGAACGCAATGTCTATTATTGGTACTACGCCACTCAAGTTTGCCATCACATGGAAGGTAAGCATTGGAGGGCTTGGAACCGTGTGATGCGTGAAGAGATTCCGCAGCACCAAGTTCGCGATGGAAAAGAACGCGGCAGTTGGGATCCTAGGGGTGATGAATGGGGTGCCGAGGGTGGACGGCTGTTTGTTACGTGCTTGTCGACGTATATGCTGGAGGTTTATTACCGACATTTGCCCATTTATCAGCACCACCTGTTGGATGGGTTGTAACCATTTGCAGGAGAAAAGGCGAATCGGCCTCTCGCAAAGGCGCGAAGGCGCAAAGAAAAAGAAGCGATAAAAATCTCGAGTAACGTAATATTTCATCAGACTAAAACGTAAGGAGACAAAAAAGTATCGCGCAGAGACGCAGAGACAGCAGAGTCATAGAGTCGACCAGAGCTTCCAACAGGACCGTATTTCGATATTTGCTGCTCTCGTTAGTCCCGCACACTTTTTCACTTCCGTCTCTGTGAGATTCCCATCATTTTTTCGCGTCTTAGCGCCTTTGCGAGAGACTCTTACAGGGATTCGCCTAGCGGCATATCGTGTTCGGTTACGATGGATTTAATTAAGGCGACAATACGTTGCCCGAGAAGACTATGTTGCCTGACGAAAGACCGGTTTATCTTGATCAGCAAATATCTGACAATGTTGCGCGGGTGCAACAGCGAATTGCCGGGGCCGCTGAAGCGGCGGCACGCCGTGTTGAGGATGTTCAACTGGTTGGCGTTTCTAAATATGTTGGGGTGGTTGAGTCTGCTGCGCTACTTGCCGCAGGGTGCGTGGATTTGGGCGAGAGCCGACCTCAGCAGCTATGGGACAAAGCCGGGGAATCCTCGTTAGCAACCGCCCAATGGCATCTTATTGGCCATCTGCAACGGAACAAGGTCCGTCGTACGCTTCCCTTGGTTCAATTGATTCACAGCGTCGATAGTGAGCGGTTGCTAAAAACGATCGACGAAAATGCTAGACAGATCGATCGCAAAGCCCGTGTGTTGCTCGAAGTGAATTGTTCGGGTGAGAAGGAAAAGCACGGGCTCTCGGCAGATAAACTGAAACGACTATTGGAGGTTGCACCAGGATATGATCACGTATCCATTTGCGGCCTCATGACGATGGCTGCTCGTCAAGGTGGCGAACGAACGGCTGCTGAAAACTTTAGAAAGCTGCGTTTATTACGAGATGAAGTCGGGAAGGACTGCTCGTCTGAAATTTCGCTTGAGGAGCTTTCGATGGGGATGAGTCGCGATTTTGAAGTGGCGATTCGCGAAGGGGCCACGATTGTACGAATCGGCTCGTTGCTGTTTGATGGAATCGAGAAATGATTCAACTACAAAGCAGTTCGAATGGCACCGTGGTTCGGATACGTGCTCAGCCGGGGGCAAGTCGGACAGGGATCACGGGCGAATACGATGGGGCGCTGCGAGTCGCAATTTCGACGGCTCCTGAAAGGGGCAAGGCGAACAAGGCGATTGCCCAAGTGCTAGCCGATGCTTTTGGTCTCTCCAAAACGGCAGTGGAGCTGATCAGCGGCACAACGTCGCGAAATAAGAAGTTCTTGCTCTCGGGTAAGTCGGTGACCTCTGTCCGCCAAACTAGCGAGCGAATACTGGAGGATATTACGACGTAGGGCTTCGTCTCGTTGTTGATCCGACCAGCCCTGCCTGAGTATGATAGAGTTGTATGGAGCGACTCCATCGCCCTCCTTGCCCGCCCGGCGATAGCCCTCAGTTGCCGCCCCCACCTGCGGGCAGACACCGCACACAAGATTATTTGGATATTCCAGAGATGAAGGCGTTTACAGAAAAAATTCTCCATTATCTGATGCTGATAGGCGTCACGATTTTTGCCGTTGGGGTAATGTGGAGATTAAGCGCTAAAAGTGGAATAGAGCAAGAACACGTCGAGCAGCACGCTCGTCCACTATCGATAGTGGCATCGCCCAAAGCGCCTGTGGAGATCCATCCTCTCGAGGTGGAGATGTGCGAGATTACCTCGACCTATGCTGGCAAGATTCAAGCTTGGGAAACCTATCAAGTCGGCTTTGAGGTATCAGGTCGCATACTAAAACTCGGCAACAACCAATCTGGTCAGCCGCTGGATGACGGTGATCAAGTGGTTGCCGGGCAGGTATTGGCGGTGCTTGACGACCGAGTGTTTCTCGCCAAAAAAAATGAGGCGGCTGCTCGGGTTGAACAGGCTGAGTCAGATCTCCATCGTGCAGAGCGCGTTCGCGCAACCAATCTTTCTGCCGTTAGCGAATCGGAGTTGCAAACGCGTGTCACCGATTTGGCGATGGCTCGGGCTCAACACGAGATTGCGATCAAGAATTTAGAAGATGCGACGCTTATTTCGCCTGTGGATGCGACGATCTCAAAACGGCACATTAAGCCGGGTGAATCGGTTAATGGGCAGCAGGTGGTGTTTGAGCTTGTCGAGAATAAGGATGTACTTTTGGTGGTTGATGTGCCCGAGTCACAGATACGCGAGCTTGAAACTCGCAAGCGTTCTCTTGATCTTAACCGAGCAGCTGTGGATGGTGATAGTGATCGGGAAGACCATGTGTTTCGCGCCCACGTGCATTTGCAAGGTCGCGACCGCTTTGGCAAATTTTGGCCTGACCTCGAAGGAGAGGTCTATCGTATTCCTGAAGTCTCCGATCCACGCACGGGTTTGTTTCCGGTCGAAATACGCCTAGCCAATCGCCAGGGACTGCTGCGTCCTGGTATGGTGGCTACCGCCGACGTGGTGACCGCCCTTATTTCCGGCTACCGATTGCCCGAATCGTCGGTGATTTTTCGGCAGCGCAGAGCCTATCTATTTACCGTGGTCAAGCAGCCCGCCGAGATGGAGTTGCTCTACTGGAATCTAGGCCCGACGAATATTTATCGTGCGCATCGAGTAGACCTCAGCCAATGGATTGATCAGGGTTCTCACATCGTTTTACCTGCCGATGATATTTCACTCGATTCGGTGGTTGTCCGTGGGCAATACCGGTTGGCAAACGACCAATTGGTTCGCATTGTTAATCTCCCTCAGTTATCCCCTGGAGAGGCCATCGCGAGCGAACGGATGAATGTTGTACGGGGAACTGAGTGAAGCTAGTCAATGAGCCCTATTGGCTTTATCGACCTCACCTCTATCACATTAAGAATATGCAGATCAGTTCGAAAGCCATTGATCATCCTAGGATTGTGCTCACGGCAACTATTTTGGTTGCGCTGATGGCTCTCTATTCAGCCATTTTCATCCCCGTCCAGCGGACGCCTGCTCTTACCAAGGCGGTCGTGCTGGTTGCGATTCCGTATCCAGACTCACAGCCGACGGAGTCGGAAAATGAAATTGCTCGTAAGGTTGAGGAGGCGCTGACTGAGCTGCAAAGCGTCGATTTTATTGCCTCGACAAGCATGCGAGGCGCTTGCATTACCCAGGTGATTTTTCTTGATGGGGTCGATCCTGACGACGCCAAGCGCGAAGTGAAGGATTTGATTGATCGTATACGCAACGAGCTGCCGCTCGGTCGTGAAGTGCAGCCCCAAGTCTCGAAGATTGATTTCGAGAATGCGCCGTTGATGCTCGTCACGCTTGCTGGCCCTACTGGGTTTGATGAGCGTGCACTAAAGCAGATCGCTGAAGAGATCGAGGAGCGCATTGCCGCGGTCGAAGGCATCGCGAACACGCAGCTTTTTGGGGGTAAAGAGCGTGAAATCCATGTCAACGTGAACCCTGACCTCGTTGCCCAATATGGCCTGACGCTTCGGCAAATTCGCCAAGCACTCAATGATTTTCATGCCAAGATTCCTGCAGGCTCGTTTGATGCAGCGAAAATAGACCGTACTGTCCGTAATGAATCGAAATTTCGCGAGCTCAAAGATATTCGCGAGGCCATTGTTAGCAGTGAGGATGGCCGGGTCATTCGTGTTCGCGATATCGCCGAGGTGATTGATTCTCACCGACGGGTATTGAATCTAGCCCAACTGGATGGTCGTGACTGCGCTACGATTATCGTTAACAAAGAATCAGACATCAACACGCTAGGAGCTTCGCGAGCGGTCAACGCTCTGGTCGACGATCTACGCAGCGAATACCCGCACATATGGTTCACAACGACGCGCGATACTTCGCAAGAAATTTGGCTCATGTTTCGTGTGTTAGGTGCTAGTGCGTTGTTTGGTGCGATGCTGGTGCTCGTCATCCTGGCATGGACCATGGGACTACGCATTTCCATCCTGGTGCTGATTGCAATTCCCTTTAGTTCAGCCGTAGGGCTCGTGTTTCTCTATTTTGCAGAAATTCCGATTTCGAACATGGTGGTGTTTAGTTTTATTCTTGTGTTAGGCATGGTGGTAGATGGTGCCATCATCGTTGCCGAGAATATCCATCGCCACATCGAACGGGGAGAAGACCCGACGACAGCCGCGAAGGTTGGAATCGAAGAGGTGGGACTGCCTGTGCTAACCGCTGACTTGACGACCGTTGCGGCTTTTTTGCCAATGGTTCTTGTGCCAGGCATCATGGGCGACTTTATGGGTGTGATGCCCAAGGTGGTAAGTGTTGCCCTCTTGGGGTCGGTTCTTGTGGATCATTTTATCATTCCGGCCATCGCTGCCCGTTGGTATCGGCAGCAGAAGCCAAAGAAAGATGGAACCGAAGCCTTCGCAGCGGTTTCCAAGAGAAGCCCCTCTGCCGAGCCCCAGGTTGCCAGCCATGTGCGCCCCAACTTTGGCTTAGGGACCAGAATTTATGCCAACGTGTTGCAAATGGCTCTTAGCAATCGTTACACCGTTCTTGTCCTTTGTGGCTTAGCGTTAGTCGGCGCCCAGCAGCTATTTGGTCATCTGGGCTTCGAATTCTTTCCGCCAAGCGACCGAGGTCAGTTTGGTATCAAGTATGAGCTTCCGTTGGGGTACAGCATCGAAGAAACCCTGGCCGCCTCGAAGGTAATTACGGAACCCTTGAAAAAGTGGGAAGAACGCGGCGTGTTGCAGCACTATGTCACGGCGATTGGGTCTGCTGGAGGGCTTTCGATGCGTATCGAAAACGACCCGGCGAATGGGCCGGAATTTGGTGAGGTGATGGTCGAGTTGCTCTCGCCGCTAGATCGATCGGTGCATGAGCAAGAAATCATTGCAGCACTGCGTCGAGATATCAAACCGTTGCCTGGAATGAAATTTACAATCAAGGAGGTCGAAGATGGTCCGCCCGGTGGCGCGGATGTGGCTGTCCGACTGACAGGAGACAATATCGAGACGCTCGGCGAGATGGGCCAGTTTATTTCAGACCAACTAGCGAAAGTGCGCGGTACGGTTGACGTTTCCACGGACTATCGCCCCGATAGCCCCGAACTCATCGTCGAACCCTATCCTGAAGTCGTCGGTCTTTATGGCCTGACCGAATCTCAAATTGCTCAAGCTGTTCAAGTCGCGATTGCAGGAGATTCGCAAATTCAGTTGACGCTCGACGACGAAGATGTGACCCTGCGATTGCAACTGGCCCCAGAGTATCAGCGTTACGCGGCCAGCCTCAAGCGGCTGATGATTACTGCGCCCGATGGGCGTCGTGCGCCGATTTCACAACTGGCTGACCTGCGTAAAGGGGTAGGGCTTTATAGCATCAATCGTTATGAAAGAGATCGGGCCATCGTGGCGAAGTGCAATGTAGTAAAACCGACCTTGCCTGACGATGTCTTTGTGGTTCTTCGCGACGAGGTTTTGCCCGGCCTTGGTTTTCGGCCAGCGAAGGGGAATCCGATGGTGTTTGTCGGGACGCCGACGACACCGTCTGAGGGTATCAAGGCACAGTTTACCGGTGAAAATGAAGAACGCGACAAAAACTTCCGGTATCTGCTTTACAGCATGGTTCTGGGAGTCGTCATGATTTTCGGCATCCTCGTGGCTCAATTTAACAGCTTCCGTCAGAGTTTTATGGTGATGCTGACGGTCCCGCTTAGTTTTATTGGGGTGGTACTCGGAATGTGGGCCTGCGGTTTTCCGTTTAGCCTTGCTTCGTTTATTGGGTTAGTCAGTCTCACAGGCATTGTTGTGAACGATGCGATTGTCATGGTCGACTTTACCAACAAAGCCCGGCAGCGTGGCCTGCCGTTGCGAGATTCGATTATGGAAGCAGGCATCAATCGCCTTCGTCCCGTTTTGCTGACGACAGTTACCACGATTGGCGGCCTCTTGCCATTGTTGCTAAATATCTCTGGTGGCGCCGAATTTTGGCAACCGCTGACCGCTGCCGTGGTTTTTGGTTTGGCGTCTGCAACCGTTCTCACACTGATCGTGATCCCCGTCTGCTACAGCGTTGCATACACAACCACGGACAATCTCTGCAGTGTGGTTAATCGGTTAATGGGACGTCGTACAAGTGTGTGATACAGTAGCTCTTCAATCTAAAAGAGCAGAACGAATTGGCGCGGTTTTACGTCGCAGAGCAATTCCTGCTAGAGCAAAGGCCGCCAGCACAGCTGTACTTGGCTCAGGAATACCTATCGGCTGCTGTCGGATGGTGAAGCTCGTAATGCCGTCGGGCACGTCGATGTTGAACCGATACAGAGGAGTCGGAAAGCCGCCGAGAGGGAAGATCCCTCCGGAAGCGACCAGCACATCTTCGCTTTCTGCCACCGTGGTAAAAAATCCAGAGCCAGAAAAGTCGGGAGGCGAATTGAAATCTGGGGAGTCGAAATCGAGCCCGTCGCCTGACGGAGAAGGTGTAAAGCCTGCACCGACGCCAAAACCAAGCTCGATGCGATAGGAACTCCAGGGGATTCCGGTACCATTGTCGACGCCTTCGAAGATCGAGTATTCGGTGACCCCGCTCGAAGGCTCGACGACAAACTCGATGTCGACCGGACCAATACTGAAATAAGCCTTCTGGGTTACCAGTAGTCCGTTTGAAGAGACCCCTGGCACGTCGTCATTATTGAGAGCAGTGACGGCCGGAACAGGGTCGAGTGCCACCGATGCAATGCCGGTAGGCGACCAGGCCCACGAGGTGATTTCACCAGCGTGAACAGAAGTGCTTAGCATGAGCAAGATGGCAGTGAACGCTAAACCAGTGGCGATTCGGTCCAATGTCATCGAAAAGTAGGGAGGATGGTTCATGGTGTGGTTTCCTTTGATAGGGTATTAAAAATAGTCCGCATTACGACTAGCCTTGGGTAGTACTACCGTCGACGCCGACGTGCCAGAGTGCATATAACGGCACCAACCATCAGCACGACTGACGAGGGCTCGGGAATTTGTCGCACGTCGAAACCGAAATCATCTAAGGACCAAATTTTGGCGTTATTGACGCCCGCTGTGCTTTCGAATCGCAACTCGGACAGGTCGCCCATGTTGTTAACGAGTGGCGCGCCGGAAACTAGGTTCGTCAGAGTCGTCCCCTCGAAAATGTCGATCGAGACGGTGTCGTTGAGCAAGTCGAGTGAGATATCCCAGCGGTGATAGGTGCTAGGATTCACCGCGACGGCCGATTGTACCCAGGAGCCAACATTGGTGGCTGCGAAATCAGTGGTGATGCCGGGTTGACGATAACCGACGCTAAAACCGAGATTGCCACTACTGTCATAAAACGAAACCGTGTCGCCAATCGTTCCCGCACCGAGTCCGCTGTTGGGGTCGTTGGAGCCGACGATTTGAGCACAGGACCAGAAGGAGATGTCGACTGTCGTCGCGCCTGTTGTCAAAGGGTTGACTCCTGCTAGATCGAACGAGTCGACTGCGTAAGAGTATTCCTGAGGCCCAGCGGTCCAGCCGTCGGCGTTGGTGGTGATTACCAAACCCTGAGCTGCAGTGCTGGGATTAAGACGGTCGACATTTTGGTGGCCGGTGGCATAAGAGACGGCGCCGGTCGTACCTGTGGCAGGGATAAGAGACCCTTGCAGCTTGACCCATTGTCCGCTGTTAGGTGTGATCGTGCTATACGCACCGCCGCCTGCATTGACACCATGCGCCCCTGCATTGTAATTGGCAACGTCATCGAGGAAGGGGCGATATCCGTCGACGTTTTCAAACCCGCCCAGATAAGCGTGGGCCGATTGCGTCAAGCTGATCGTGTAAATAAAGCAGATGGCAAATGTGACGTTCAGAATGGATTGGAGTTTGTATTTCATGAGATCAAACCTTTTTATAAGTAGTAAAGAAAAGAGTAGAGTAAAATGTTGAGATCAGGATTTGCGAAGAGACTTTCTTCTGCACCGCAGTAGAACTGCTATGCCGCATAGTACGAGTGCTGCACTTGTAGGCTCGGGGACAGCTACACCGGGTACACGAAAGACGAGAAACTCGTCGTGGTTAAATCCGCCGAACGGATCAGGATAAGGCCAAGCTGAAACACCACCGGTGTCGTGCCAAATCCACTCTGCTGAAGCGGGGATACCGGGACGTCCGCCCCAAGGCAGAGGGCTGCTGCCGTTGTCGTAGCCGGGAGTTGAGGTTGGCGTGATCCACAGATTGTTTGTCGTGGCGTAGGCAACGGCCGTCTGCACCTGGGAACTGACCGGCTGCACCGACGCAGGCCAGACGCCAGCGGGAATCGACCCATCAATCGCATTGAGGGCTGCAAGATACTGCCCCGCCGGAAATACTTCCCAGGGAGTGCTGGCGTCGTCGCTTGTGACAAAAGTAGTTGCGGTCGTGAGATTGGTAAACGATCCAATAAATCCCTGGGCAATACTGTGGTCGGATGCTGTAGCTACGTAGAGAAAGGCGCTTGGGGCGACGCCGGTGATCGACCAGTTTTCGGTGTCCATCCAGTCGGTATCACCACCCACAAAGGTTGGCACGGTAAGAAAAGCGTCGCCAAAATAGATGTCGTATTGGTTGTCAACGGTGATGGCCATCGTCCAGTCGTCGGCTTGTGCCGTGCTGGATAGCAGCACGATCGCTGCCATTGCAAGGGCCTGCAGTAGTTGTCGTTGTGTAGTATTCATGAGTCACTCTCGTAAAAGCAGGGTTGGATTGCGAGTTAATTTGGCGTCACGCGGCTTTTTATGCCGCGTGACGCTCTCGAAAGAAATGGGCGTTAGCTTCGTTGTCGACGGACTACGAAAGCTGATAGGCTCATGCCCAGCAGCGCCAGCACGGCACTGGCTGGCTCGGGGATAGATGGAATAGCGATAATGCTACCGGAGGATGGGGAGGCAACGCCGGCCAAATCGAAAGATGCATCGCCTACGCCGCGAGACGTGATTGCATCGGGCGCCAAACCCAAGGTATTCGTATAGTCTTGTAGTACAAATCGCCATTCTTCACCGGCTTGCCAGATGCCATCGAAGGGGCCGCTCTCGAACACCAAGGGGTGATGGGTGCCAAACGGGTCAGAGATGTCATGGTCTAAGCGAAAGGCTTCTTGAAGTGGAGCGAACGCAATATCGTTAGCTTCCCCGTCGAAATTCGTGATCGTTGTTTCCTTGTCAGCGATATACCACACTTCTTGAAGATCTCTGCCGGTGAGGTTGCGAATAGAAACCAACGCATCGGGAATGAAAGGAAGGTCAGTTGCAGTGCAAACCGGGTTGGCCAACCCCAAATCAAGATGTCCTAGTGCTTCGTCAGCCGGAAAAACGGTGAAATCACCGATTTCATCTACGAGTGTGGGGATGAAAAGCGGATCGCAAGCAGGAGTGTCCTGGTGTATTACCTGAGTCGGCAGGGCAAAAGCCGAAGACGAGGCAAAAACTACGAGGGATAAAATTGTGGAACAAGTAATTTTGACGTTCATGAGATCATCTCCTGAAAAAATGGTGTTAGTTTGGTAAGCCACAGAGACTTGCCGAAATTGATTGGCAAACTTTTATTCGTCGTAAAATTTCTTAGATCATGGGCTCACCCTTCGAAGCCTTCGTTGGCACTTTCCTCGATTGGTGCATGAGGACTTGGGGTTGGATCGTCGTGAAGGCGAATTTCTTCGCCCGGCTCGTATTGCCGCATTGGATCGTCCTACCGGCATTCGCCCTTCTCGCCGGCGAGATATTCTTTCGAAGTGTTCAAAATCTTCAGAGGCATCTGACAGTGCGTCTTGATAGGCGGAGGCAACCATGATGTTTTTCCTTTTTTTATGTTGAGTGGATAAGTGAGCTGAAATTCAGGCATTGGATAAACGTCGAGGACTATTTCCTGAGACACGTTTTGTGTCGGATCGGAGAGGAGAATGACTTGGGCCTGCCCTGACCGCATGAACCCAATTGTCCAGCCAGGCAGAAGTTGGTGGCTTGCAGAGGTAGGCTGTCGCTCCGGCAGCACGAGCGGCGGATTCTTCCTGGGGGCAGTAGTGGTCACCCACTAGAAAAACGCGAGTACGGGGCACGCGCTGGCGAACTAAGCTAAGAAGATCAATGCCCGAGATGTCGGGGAGTTGTGAATTGATAAGCCATAGGCTGGAGGTGGACGCATTGGTACCTCGCATCGCCTCGCTCCCTGTGGAGAAAAGATGACAACGCTCGCGCCAACCAGCTAGATCGTCCATTAAAGACCGATAGTCTTGCAGTAGTGAATCCACGACCACAAGATCGCATAATTCACGGCTATAAGATTCCATTAGACTTCCTCCGAAAACAATTCCTTATGAGACAAGAACAGCTAGCAGTTAAGCAGATGGCGTACCAAATAGCGCGCGATGGTAAATCGGAATCAGCTAACTTGTTACAGACAAAGAAGTAGCACTGACGAGAATGCGCTGGGCGCAGAGGAACCAAATCAAGAAGCATCCGAGAACGGTCAGACTTGGCCGATTATGTACAGGGCAAGTGCAACGAAAAGAGAAAAAGTCGTCCGTTTTCGGACAGTGCTAATCAGCGAGGGGCAGAACTAGTAGGTCTCTCGCAAAGGCGCTAAGACGCGAAGGAAGAAAGTCATGGCCCAAAAAGGAGGGTAGACTTGCTGGCGAATTCATCGAATCCGATGTCGACCGCTCACTCGCCAGCAGAACTATACACCCTACAAGAAACTAGTTTTCTGGCTTACCTCTTAATACGGGAACACGAATTCCGAATTTTTTCATCTTGCGGAGTAAGGCTTGGCGGGTGACTCCCAGCAAGCGCGCGGTTGCACTGCGGTTGTAGTACGTGTGCTCTAAGGTGCAGAGGATGTGGTCCCGTTCTAGTTTGGCCAACGAGGGCCAGTGTTCCTCCTCGATCCATGAAGAACTATCCTGGCAGAGGTTTTCTGACGCAGGCTGCTGAGGATGAGAGGAATTGTGAGAAAACGCGGGATTTACAGTGTTATCAGGCTCGAAATGTCCCCTCTGACGTACAAGTAAGTGCTGGATATCTTCGAGTGTGATGAGTTCGGTCTCGCAGGTAATGACGGCTTGCTCCATGACATTTCGCAGTTGCCGTACATTCCCGGGCCAAGAGAAATGCTCTAGGGCTTCGATGGCGCCGGGCGATAAAGACTTTCGAGGCAGACCCTCTGAGGCCAAATCGTCGAGAAAACCTGTAGCCAGCGGCAAAAGATCCTCTGGCCGTTGGGCAAGGGCCAAGGTTTCGATTCGCATCACATTGAGACGGAAGAAGAGATCTTCGCGAAACCGGCCCTCGGCGACATCTTTTTCGAGATCACGATTAGTCGCCGCGACGACTCGGACGTCGATAGGTATCTGATCCTGGCTACCGACCGGTACTACAACCCCCTCTTGTAATACTCGAAGAAGTTTGGCCTGCAACGAAAATACCATTTCACCAATTTCGTCGAGGAAAATGGTCCCTTTGTCGGCTGCGCGAAAGCACCCCAAGGCGTCGTAATTAGCGCCTGTAAATGCACCGGCGCGATGTCCGAAAAGTTGACTTGTCATCAGCTCGCCGGAAACCGAGGCACAGTCCACCGGGATGAGTCGTCCGTCGCTACGTGAGCTACGCGCGTGAATCCTACGCGCAACCAACTCTTTTCCGGTTCCGCTGGGGCCGGTAATTAAGACGCTCGACGAGAATGGCGCAACGCGAGCAATTTCGTCTCGAAGCTTGCTGGTCGAAAACGAATTCCCCAAAATGCGTACTTGCTGCGCAGGCAAAACCCCTTTGCCACTGGTCCCCATTGCCAGTGCCCCTTTGCTACAAACGACCGAGAACAATTCCAACCTACTCCAGTTCTCTGTCTCTTCCCCAAAAGCTCCGAGGTAAGGAGCTCACTCAACCCGCAGGCATTGTGCCATAGAATGCCATTCTTAGCAAGTTTTTTTTGGATTGCCGTAGAGAGTAGTTCCAGGTATAGAGCTGTGCTGTAGAGGTAGGTGTCCGATTTCCCTAGGAATTGCTCTGTTGGCTTCTTCGAGGTCGCCATCACTCTGGCGCATGGCGGAGGAGCTTGCGAAAGCTATTCCATGGTTGGGCATTAGCGACATCCGAGGCGGTGAGTCCACCACGTTGGGCTTGTTGTACTCCGTGTCGCATGACTTCCATGCCTTCGATGCTGTGGGCATCGGTGCTAATGACAATCGGAATGCCAAGCCGTTTTGCAGCAGCGCAATGAATGTCGTGCAGGTCGAGCCGAGCAGGGTTGGCATTTAATTCAAGTAATTTGCCATGTTCGACAGCAGCAGTAAAAATCATTTGAATATCAACCGCATAAGGTTCGCGCCGATTGATTAACCTGCCCGTCGGGTGGGCGAGGATATCGACACGCGGGTTTTCTAATGCTCCTAGGATTCGATCTGTAATCTGCTCTTGCGGTTGATTCTGGCCATAATGCACGCTGGCAATTACCCAATCTGCTTCTGCTAAGACTTCGTCTGGCAGGTCCATTCCGCCTTTTTCAAGGATGTCGCACTCGATTCCTTTGAGTACCTTGATGCCGTCGTATCGTTCACGCAGGCGATCGATTTCGGCCCACTGCAATCGGAGTCGTTCGGGGTCGAGCCCGTTTGCCATGCTCACTCGCTTGGAATGATCGGTGATCGCAATATATTCTCTCCCCACGGCAATGGCGGCTTCGATCATCTTCTCTAGTGTTGCTTTACCATCGGTTGCGGTCGTGTGCATATGCAAATCGCCGCGAATGTCGCTTAGCTGGATGAGTTCAGGCAACGTTCCTTTGTCGGCCCATTGAAATTCCTCACGCGCTTCACGTAGCTTCGGGGAGAAGCAGGGAAGACCAAGTGCGGCGTAGACTTCGTGCTCCGTGCGGCCGGCCAGATATTCTTCACTGCCATCTTCACCAACTCGAAAGACTCCCCATTCGTTAACTTTCAATCCGAGTTGCTTAGCCAGTCCGCGAACTACCACATTATGGTCTTTCGACCCGGTGAAATACTGCAAAGCGGCTCCGAACGATTCGCTCGGCACGACACGCAGGTCGATTTGCATGCCGGTATCCAGCCGGACGGACATTTTGGTGTCACCTCGGGCGATTACTTCGGTCATGCCATCAAAGGCACCGAAGTGGTCCATAACTTCGTCGACTGCCGTTGCTTCGACCAGTAGATCGAGATCGCCGACCGTCTCGCAGCCACGCCGGTAGCTGCCGGCCATTTCGATTTGGTTGATGCTACTGGCCGAACTCATGTGCTCGAGCAATCGGTGTACGATTGCTTCGGCTTGAACCCATCGACTGCGCCGCTCGGCCTGTTCGGCAATTGCCAGCCCGTTGAGGATAGTCTCTTCAGTTTTCGCGCCAAACCCTTTTAAGGTGCGGACCTGCTGGTTTTCACATGCAGATCGAAGATCGCTAAGCGAATTGATGCCCAGTTCATTGTGCAAGACAGCGGCCTTCTTGGGGCCGAGACTGGGCACGCGCAGTATCGCCAGCACGGTCTGTGGGATCTTTGCTAAAAGTTCGTCGAGCATTTCGAGGCGACCTGTTGTTAGCAGCTCGTCGATTTTTTCTGCTTGAGCTTTACCAATGCCTTCGATGTCGGTGAGAGCTCGTGTTTCGTCGGCAGCAATGTCTGAAAGAGGTTCGCTGAGGTCGGCGATTTTTCGCGCCCCGTTTCGATAGGAGCGTACTCGAAATGGGTTCGCCTTTTGGAATTCCAACAGGTCGGCAATTTGCACGAAGATGGCAGCTATTTCGCGGTTAGTCATGCCCGTAGTTTAGCAGATAATTCGACGATGAAAGCGCCCACCGTCACCTGCTATAGGGCTCCCGCCATGCGTAATGAAGCAATCACGCGGTAGTCGTTCAGCAAACAGTCTGAGGCGTAGTAGGTCTGCTCTTCGATTCCGTCGAACCGACGTTTGAAATCGGCGTGGCCGAGCAGATTGTAGAAAAAACGGTTCAGCCACCAGGCGTTCAGGCCGCGGCTCCAACTGAGATGCACTAGCGGGTTCGCGCGAAACTCGTTGTCTTTGATCCCGGCTAGCGGAGAGAGACCCAGCATGACCAGCTCCAAGCCCTCCTGCTGAAACTGCTCGATTGCTGCTTTCATGATGCCCTCTTCTGCCCGTAGAGGTGCGTCGGGCAGTCGACGTTTGATCGCAGGCGAGTAGCCAATCACCTGGCCATCGAGGTAGATCGGGTCAAAAAAGGCAAACGCAACTATTTGGCCGTCTGACGAGTGCAGAAAAAACTTACGAACATCGGCTTCGTCCTCGAAAACAATCGGCCGATTAAAAAATCGCACGGTACGCTTTGTCTGTCGGGTGGTCTGCCAAGTGTTGGATAGCGCGCGAATCTCCGATACGTCGACATTGCTGGCAAACGTGCCTTCGCGGATTGTAAAGTGATGCTTGGCCAACCAATTGGTCGCATGCCGCAGACGTTCTTTTTTCTTGCCGCCAAAGTCGTAGTTTGCGAGATCAAGTCGGGTGTCGCAACCCATTTCGTTGATCCAAAACCCACAGCGCTGAAGGATTTCAGCCGTGTCGCGCGAGATTTGCCAGAAACAGGTTTTCCGAAAATGCTCTAAGAACGCTTGCAATAACGGTTCGTGCTGCTCGGCTGGGCCAACCGGATCGGCTAAGACACATGCCACGCCCCATTTCTTTTGGTAAGCGAGATAGGATTCGTCGTGCCAAAAATGTTCGAGCCCCGGTTGCACGGCCGTGGAGTAGGCCTGAGTGAACGTGCCGTGCTGGCGTACTATCTCCAACCGCCGAAGTCGCTCAGCTTGTTGATCGTTTCGCTCGCACACTTAGAGCCCAATGCTGCCAATTAGAGTGACTAGTTTTGATCTGTGGAAGATAATTCTGCTTGAGCCGATTCCAGATTTCTCGACGGTGGTTTTGCAAAGAGATATTTGGTGGCTGGGTAGGAGTGGCACGCGCAATTACTTGCCTGAGTGTAGGGCAAAGGTCGGGGAGGGCAGTATTTACAATTCACACTGCATCCAGAGTAACGATGGTAAGCCGGTGCGCAGCCAACCGCAAGCAGCAGGAACATCAGCCAAAATAGTCGCAAAGTTGGGGTTTGACGGGGCACTAGTCTAGTTCCTTTTGCTCGGACGGAAGAACTTCTGGTTCTGCGATAGGCGACGGCAACTTTTCTGGCGCTTGCGAGCTAAAGCCGCCGACCACTCGTTCTAGTTCGGCCAGTGTCTGTTGTAAGGACGCTTCCAGACGGTAGTAGTTCACTTCGAAACGCAGCAGTTGTCGCCAGTTGTCGATCAGTTGAAGGAAGTCGACTTCGCCGACGTGGTACGCCTGATTCGAGACTTCTAAAGTTTGCCGTGCCTTTGGGAGGATGTCTTCGCGGAGCACTAGCAGTAGTTCCTCTTGACTACGGGCTTGAGCAAACAAGTCGGTCACTTCTTCTAGCGCCGCGTCTCGTAGCGAATCGTACTCACGCGTTGTGGCGACTGCCTGAGCCTCAGCAGAACGAATCGAAGAATCTAATCGCTTACGGTAAATGGGCAAATTCAGGCCGGCACTTAACAAAAATGCATCACGGCCATTGGCCACGGGGCTGATGCCGGCTGTGGCTACGTCGATCCACGAAAGTCCGAGCGTCACATCTGGTTTGTAGTCTAGCCGCGCCAATTTGACGGCATGACGGTCGCGCCGAATCGCAGCCAACTTGGCGTGGAGTTCTGGTCGGTCAGTGACGGCTAGGTGTTGCATGAGTTCGAGATCGCGAGGAACTTGTCCTTGCGCTAATTCGTCGAGTGCTGCCACCGGGGTTTGCGGCGCGATATGCAACAGGCGTGCCAGTCGAGCTTGCGCGCTTTGAAGCTGTTGCCGTAGTCGAATCAGTTCGTTCTCGACGCTAGAAACTTCGAGATCGGCTCGCAGCACATCCTGCTGGCTCGTCCGGCCGGTTTTATATCGGGTGTTGGCAACCTCTCGGATGTCGACAAGCAATCGCTGCTCGGCCTGAGTGACCGAGGTCGTCTGTTGAATGGCATAAAGTTCGTAGTAGGCCCGTTTGACATTGGCGATTGTTGCTAATTCAACCGTGGCCAGTTGGGCACGTGCCACATTGGTTTTCGCCTCGGCAACGTTCGCGCGTGTTTCGAGCTTGCCGAACCAATGGAACTTCTGACTTGCGGCAACAATTAGCTCCTGCTGCCCTGCAGCCGTTTGAACAGGCTCGGGCAGGGCGGTCACATTCAACATCGGATCGGGCAGGCTTGCGGCAACGGGAACCTGATGTGCCAATGCCTCCATCTTTTTACGCGAGACCTGAATTTCTGGATTCTGTCTTAGTGCTACCTGAATGTACTGCTCGACAGAATGTGGGCCTGCAAGCTCGGCGAAGACCGGGGCTGTGGCCACAATCGAATGCGTTGGGGCGCACCATGCTTCTTGCACGGCACGAGAAACCCGGGCGTACTCAGGATCGCGAATCGGCCGCGCAGATCGGCAGCCGACGACTAGCGCTGCGGCGAGAAAGAGTAATGATATTTGGCGAACGGCCATCGATGGCCCCCTCGGCTGTAGATTGGTAGACAACTATTATCGGCACAACCCAATTCGCACGGATATGACGAGTAACCCGTACATTCGGCGAAATCGATATTCGAGTTCCGGCTGTGACGATTAGATAAGTTATCAGGGTTCCCACCAAGATGTAGGGTGTGTGCAGCGTAGCGAAACGCACCATTCGTTCTCACGGTGGGTTTCGCTTTGCTGCACCCACCCTACCACTGCGGCCAGGGCAACTGCCCCGACCGCACGTAGGAAATGCTAATTACCTAACCCGCTTTCGGGCATCTAGTGCGGCGGTGTAAAGCTCGTCGAGTGCGCGTAGGTAGGTTTGGGGATCGGCGGCGATTTTCTTTGTGCAAGGTTTGCAGCAAACGTAGACCACTTGGCCTTCGACCATCGTCCATTTTGGATTCTTGGGAAGCTCGTGCTTCATGACGGGGCAGATGCGCTGTGCCTTGGCAAAATTTGTGTGAATGGTGGCCCAGTGCTCGGGATTGATTTTCTGCTGCAAGCATCCTTTGCAACACAAAAAGACCGTCTCTTCGCCCACTTTTACCTTAATGGGTTCGCCCATCGAGCCAAGCGTTTGGCCCGATATGGGGCAGATTTCCTGAATGGCGATTCTCAACTGGTCGCGTTTCTGTTGCTCCTGGGCAAGGGCTGCAGATGACTGCCCCACGGCGACCTGAACACTTGAGACCAGCAATACGACTGCAACAACCGTTTTCATGAATCTCATCTCATTCTCCTTAAAAAAGTGTGATGGCAAATCCATTGCCAACTGATTAAAACAGCAACCACGCGGCCGCTTAATTCTCTGCCTCTAGCGCTGTCCAATACTCATCTTGTAGTCCTGCACGCATCTTGAACTCGAGATAGGCCGAGTACAGGGTCGGCACGATAAAGGTGGTGAATGGCTCGACCAACATGCCGCCGAAGATTGGTAAAGCCATCGCTCGCGCAACATCGGCTCCGCGTCCGGTGGATAGCAACACGGGTAGCAGGGCGACGAGAGTCGTAATTGTGGTCATCATGCAGGGGCGGATGCGTTTTAAGCCCGCCTCGTAAATCGCGGTGCGGATATCATCGACGTTACGAATGGTGCATCGTTTAAGTGTTGTTCGCATATAAGTTGCCATGACGATCCCATCGTCGGCGGCTAGGCCAAACAGGGCGATAAAACCGACCCACATGGCGGTGTTCATTTCGACACCCATCACGGCCACGGCAATCATCCCCCCCGATGCCGCGAAAGGAATGCCAGCAAAGACTACCAACGAAACCGGAAAATTGCGGAAGTGAAGGTAGTGCAACAGCAAATTGATCAGAATAACGATGGGAACCAGAAACATCAGTCGCTTGTTTGCTTCGATTTGATTTTGAAACGAACCGACCGCCTGTAATTCAAAATTTCCTTCTGGGAATTTCAGTTTGCCGTTTTCTCGCGCGGATCGTAGCGAACCCATGACGGCTTCGACCGTTTCTAAATCTCCCGCGCCGCCTGTGGGAGAAAACGAGACGTGCGCTACGAGCCGCGCGTCTTCGCTGTTAATGGCACCTGGCCCCCAGGTCATATTGACGTTGGCAAGACGTTCGAGTGGTATCACTTCGCCGGTGGGGGCGACGACTGACACGCGGTGCAACTCGTCGATTTGCTCGCGAATGTTTCGCTGATAGCGAACTTGGATGGGATAGCGTTCGCGGCCTTCGACGGTCGAAGTGACGTCCACGCCGCCAAGGCCTGCCGCTACAAGCTGGTTGACCATCATGGTGGTCATGCCATAGCGGGCTGACTCTTCGCGGTCGACCTCAAATTCGTAGTAAGGCTTTCCCATCACGATATCTGGGTTGACGGTTTTTGAGTTCACAAAGTGATGCTGCTTGAGATGGTTGGCGACGGCAATTGCCGCAGTGCCAAGGCCCTCAAGGCTATCTCCGTAGATTCGCACCGCCATCGAAGCTTTGATGCCGCTTTGCAGCATCACGACGCGACCTTCGATGGGTTGAAGCGCCGAGGCGGGCGTGATGCCTGGCAGAGTGGCGACGGTGTTGATTTCGTCCCAAATTTTTCGTTCGGTCATTCCCTCGCGCCATTGGTCGCGAGGCTTGAGCATCACGTAGGTTTCGATCATCGCTGCCGGTGCGGGGTCGAGTGCCGATTCCACACGTCCGATCTTGCCTAACACGTCGGCAACTTCGGGGATCGCTTTGATCATGACATCCTGAGTTTGCAACACTTCCATCGCCTGCGAGAAGCTTGCCGCCGGGTATAAACTGGGCATATAAAACCAGCTACCTTCGTCGAGCGCGATCCAGTCGTCGGTTTCTAGGCCGGTAAAGAGGTGCTTGGCGTCGATATAGCCGGGCACCTCGTTCAGATTGGCACCCAGCGTTGAAAACACTTTTTCTACTGGGCGTAGCACGGTCGGCAGACCAATCCATGCGCCCAATCCAAGCACAAAGACCATGGCTGGAAGCGAAAGCATGAGCACTTTTCGCCTTAGCGCCAGATGCAGTCGACCTGCGTAGAGCCACATCACAAACCGGCTCACCGGGTTTTCTTCCATGGGGCGAATCTTTTCTTGCGACACCCACCATCCGAGTAGCAGGCCTACTGCTCCTACCAAAGCGGTAGAGAGGGGCAGGTTCATCGAGGTGAATTGCTGAATTTCAGCTCCCCAAACGAAGTAGCAGAGCCCGGCACTTAAACAACCTAGTGCCAAGCCTGCAAAAACACCTTTCCGTTTTTTTGGACGAGCGGTTCGCAGAAGCACTCGACAAAGCATTGGCACGACAGTCACAGCAACAATCAAACTGGCGGTTAGCGCAAAGGTCTTGGTCCAAGCCAACGGTGTGAAAAGCCGATGGTCGCGGCCTGTCAAAAAGAAGACCGGCAGAAAGCTAACGATGGTCGTGCTGACGGCGGTGATTACAGCAGGCACCACCTCGCTTGCCGATTCACGGATGATTTGTGACCGTTTCTTCTCGCCCCCCAGCGATCCTTTCGCCTCCCAATCGGCAAGGTGGTCATAGATATTTTCAAGCACAATGATTCCCATGTCGACCATGGTGCCGATGGCGATAACGATGCCTGCGAGCGACATGATATTGGCGTCGACGCCAAACAAATTCATCGCGATAAACGACATCAACACCGCCATGGGAAGTGTAATGGCGATAATGATGCTGGCGCGAACATGCAGTAGAAATAGAACCATCACGGCAATCGTAATGGCGATTTCGTGTTGCAAAGCGTGCGTCAAGGTCCCGACGGTCTCTTCAATCAACTCGGTACGGTCATAGACGCCGTGGATTTTTATGCCGTCTAGTTCAGACTCTAAGGCGACGATCTTTTGCTTGACTCGCTTGATTACATCGCGTGGATTTTCGCCGTAGCGCATCACCACCACACCACCCACGGCCTCCTGCCCGTTGTAGTCGAGGGCTCCACGTCGAAATGCTGGGCCCGTCTGAACCTGAGCAATGTCGCGGATGCGGACTGGTATCCCCTCGCGCGAAAGCACGACGGTGTTTTCGATTTGTTCGAGGGTCTCCGCTTCGGTTTTTCCCGACCCGATGAAACCCATCCCACGGACGATGAATTCCATCCCGCTCGATTCGATGGTCTTGGCACCGACGTCGATGTTCGATTCTTTGACGGCTGCGATGACTTTGCTGAGCGGAATGTTGTGGTAGCGCAATGCGTCGGGATCGACTTCGATCTGGTATTGCCGTTCGTACCCGCCGATCGAGGCCACCTCGGCCACCCCTTCAACCGACTGGAGCGAATACTTGATGAAGAAGTCCTGCTTAGAACGCAGCTCGGCCAAGTCCATGCCGGGTGGCGGCTGAAGCACGTAGTAGTAAATCTGCCCCAGGGCTGTTGCATCGGGCGCCAGCCTTGGAGTTACGCCCTCGGGCAGCGAGCCGGCAACCGTGGTTAATTGTTCGGACACCCGCGAACGGGCCCAGTAGAAATCTACCCCGTCGTCAAAGGTTACCTGCACAAAGCTGAACCCGAACATGCTCTTGCCGCGAACACTCTCCGCGCCGGGCACACCCTGCAGGGCCACGGACAGGGGGTAGGTGATTTGATCTTCCATATCCTTCGGCGAGCGCCCGACCCACTCGGTCAGAACAATCACCTGGTTGACTCCCACGTTGGGAATGGCATCGAGGGGCACTTTCTTTGTCGAGTACCAGCCGAACGCCAACACTAAAACGGAAGCGATAAACACCAGGAGCCGCTCGCGGAGGCAAAAGTCTAATAATGGTTTGATCATGGCGTGTCCTCCTTGGCAAGTTTTTTCAGATACTTGTCAGGATCAGCAAGCAGGCTCTTGCGACATCCTTCGCAGCAGAGAAACACGGGACGTCCTTGGACGATGATTTTGATCGGTGTTCCCATTGAATCGAGTGGCAGGTCGGTAACAGGGCAGACTTCTTGTTGCTCGACAAGCCGTTGATCCTCAGGGGATAGCCCACTGGTCGCCTTGCTGTCGGTGTCTTCGATGATTTGGGGCATGTCGATCGGAGGCAGATTGCCCTCGTCGAATTCGATTTCAACGGTGGGCTGCGCCTTGGTGGGATCAATTAACGAAGGATTACCGGAAAGTTGCATCTGGGAATCAATGAGGAAGTTTCCAGAGACGGCAACCTGTTCTCCCTCTTTGAGGCCTTCGAGCACGACGATTTGGTCGCCGCTGCGTGCGCCAAGCACGACATTGCGAATCTCGAATTTGCCAGGCTCTGTTTCTACGTACACCACGCTATCGTCCCCTGCGCTGAGCACCGCGGTGCGAGGAATGGCCAACGCTTCTCTATTGGAGTTCGGCTGATCGGTAAAGCCAAACTGCGAGGCGGGAACCAAATCGATCCCACAGACACGACACTTGCCAGGCGCGGACTCCACGACATAAGGATGCCGCGGGCTAATCCACTTGTTGGCTAGTGCAGGGTCGTAGATTTTTTCTTGCGCCGCAGTGCCGTCAAGAGGTACTTGAATCGAGGCTTTCGCATAGTCACCAATTTTAAGCAGCCCCTCGTCGTTGAGTATGACGACTCGAACTCCGATGGTACGTTTGACAGGATCAACCATCGGATCGACGAAGGCGACTCGACCGGCGAATTTGCGCCCTGGAAGCGACTGCACTTTTGCTTCCACTTTTTGCCCATAGCGAATCGTTGCAGCATCTTCGGGAAACAGCTCCAACATGAGCCAAACGGTAGACAAGTCTGCGAGTTCATAGATTGCTTCGCCTTCTTTGAGATATTGGCCTTCAGCGGCAAGCTTTTTGATCACGGTTCCGCTGATCGGTGCGTGAAGATGCATGCGACTGTTTGCCTCGCCGCTGAGTTCAAGCTGCTGGATCTGCTCGTGGGTCATGCCCAACTCGAGGAGCCGTTGCTTGGTGCTTTTGTACATATCACGGTTCGACTCCAGAACCCTTGGCAAGCTTGTTGTTTGACTTGCGTCCAACGCTTTTTTGGCAAGGAGCAATTCCACTTGTCCCGAATAAAGTCGAGGAGAGTAAACGAGCGCAAGCTGATCGCCTTGGGTGACGGCAACGCCGGTGAAATCAGCATACAATCGCTCGAGCCGTCCATCGACGTAGGCAGAAATAGTCTTTAGTGAACCTTCGTCGTAGGCCAGTTCGCCGACAGCTCGCAAGGTCCGCGAGAGAGCAACCGACTTAACCGCGGCAGTGCGAATGTTTGCCACTCGACGCGCCGCTGGATCAATCTGAACCGACCTCGGGTCGTTAGCGCCACCAGATGTCAGTGGCATCAGCTCCATGGCACAAACCGGGCATCGCCCAGGCTCGCTCAGGGGTGGGGTACACATCATCGGGCAGATGTACCGTGTGTTCTCGCTCTCAGCCGAAGCGGTATGGTCATGGCCCCCACTGCCACTTTCGGCAGAAATCCAACCAAGCTTTTGAACGAGTCCAAGGACGATGATTAACAGCGCCCCGCCGGCTAACAGCAGCAGCGGTTGCAGGGCGAGCTTGATCCACCAACGGCGTGATTCTCGACGCCTAACTGTGGCCGCGAGTGGCGAGTTTTCGCCGTCTGAATGTTCAGACGACGTGGCAGGCTTTTTATTTTTTTCGTTCATAATATTCTCACATCACCCAGAGGAATCTTTTTAAGGGTGGTTATTGAATCGCAACGATTTGTCGCACGCGAGCAATGCGAGCAGCTAGCATGAATGACTAAGCGCGCATTGATACTGTAAGAAGTGGCTCAGAGCGTGAACCGGCAGAGAGCAATGCAGCAATCGTGAGCCGACAAGGCGTCTGCCCCGGTACGCACGTGCAAGTGTTGCTGCATTGAAGAAAGAAGATAGATGGTTGCGAAGGAAGCAGTCGTAGCCGTGCTGGCAACCAATCGTTCAGGCGAATTCGCTTCAGCGGGTGGAGCAACTGGTTCCGCAGGGGCATCGCTACGAGCACACTGGCAGTTCGAGCCGCAATGGCACGAAGTTTTGCTCAGCGATTTTGAGGCACAGCACGAACTCGCTTCGCTAACGGGGCAAGTTTTTTCGCTTGAGCAGCAGTTCTGCACTGCGCTCTGGTGGCAACAGTCACTTGTTCCAGCCATTGCTTTTTTGTGTTCGCAAGAGCAACCACTCAACGATTGGCCGGCAACGGACGTGCTGGCATTGGCAGTACAACCACACACCTGTGCAGGCAAACTATGCAGAGGCATCGTGACTGCTGCCAGCCAAACAAGAGTACGCCCAACAATGTGCTTGGTAATCGTCATAATAAAAGTATAGCTCACAGCCAGGGGAGTGTCCCTTTCCCATTATCTCTAGTCAAGAGCATTTGGGCAAGTGTGACAGCAAAAGAAGCGCAGTTCATGGCCTTTTAATGAACGTTTTATCGTTTCTGCCGATACATGTCACGGTCTGCGGTAGCGATTAGTTGGTCTAAACTTACCGAGGTATCTTCGGCTAGGGCAATGCCGATGGTTGCTCCGACTTGAAGTTGTTGGCCGTCGACTGCAATTGGTTTTGTCGCTGCGGCCAAAAGCCGGTTAACGATCGGTTCGACTTCTTGCTGCTGTCGAATGCCAGCCAAGAGAACAATAAATTCATCTCCGCCGTAGCGAACGAGCAAATCATTTTCGCGAATACAACGCTGCCAACGATTAGCTAGTGTCGTTAATAGGCGGTCTCCCATAGCGTGGCCGTGGCGATCGTTAATTTGTTTGAACTTATCAAGGTCTAGGAACAACAACGCATGCGGGAGCTGCTGACCTGAGGAGGCTTGTTGCCAGCGAGATCGGTGTGCAGAAAGCTCTCGTCGATCGGGCAGTCCGGTTAGTGCGTCGCAGCGTAGTGATTGTTCGTCGGTGTTCTGTGCTGGTCGAATGGTTACGAGCAGATAGGCTTTTTCTGAGCCCATGAGTGGCGTGAGGTCTATCACCGCTTGAAAAGTGGCACCGTCGCGTTTGCGGATGCTCGTCTTCAGATTAAGAGGACCGCGTCTAGCTGTCGCATCGAGCTTGTCGAGATGGTCCTGGGTAAGTGTTGGCAACAAATCACTGAGGATATGGTTCTCGAATTGATCAGACGCCCCGCCCAACCAGTCTGCAACTTGGCTGTCGACCGCAATCATTTTCCCGTTGCTAGGATCAACAAGGCAGTTCGCTTGCCCATTGATGGCTGCGACAGAGGGCAAAGGCCGATTAGCTTCAACTTGACCTGTAGGCCATATCTCCCCCGGAATTTGAGGCGAACTCCGCTCATTCACATTGGGATCGCTAGCCATTGCTACCTGCTCTTTTGAAGCTGAAATAGCCGTTGCGACTCGTAAGTTAGCAATACGGCACGATTTAGATAGCCCCTACCCAGATTGCTAATAGTTGTTATTTATTCGCACCAATATCTTTTGACCCAGGCACCCCAGTTATTATAATCTACTCAGTATGAATAAATGCCATCTGGCAACTTGAAATATCAGAGACGCTGAAAAGCGGTCTTTGGGGCCTCTTTATTAGGTATTTCGAGAAGAGAAGTCGTTGGATCTCATTACACTCACTGCATAACACCTACGATGAAGACTTAGAATATGAGATTACGAAAGCTCCACTCGCGTATTTTACGTGGCCGAAGCAAGTCCCCCCATGATTTTTTGTTGAACGAGAACGACTTTCGCTTTGCCGCTGAGTGCGAGCGAATGCGTGTCGATCGCAATGGGTCGGTACTCTCGCTACTGCTTACCAAGCTGCCTGAGCAACATTCGAGTGACGAGGATGTGGCATTTTTTGCCCGCGTTCTTGAAGGCCGACTTCGTGTGACAGACACGCCTGGCCGGCTCGACGATGGACGAATAGCGGTGCTGCTGCCAGATACGAATGCCGAGGGCGCGTGGAAAGTCGCTTTTGATATCAGTGACGTCTATCCTCCAGGGCCCGGTCGACCTGAATGTGAGGTGCTGGTTTATCCCGACAAGAGCCGTCAGCTTGAAGTGGAAGAAATGGACGAAGCGACAGAAATCGCTCCTCGCCAGAGTGACGAAGAGAATTCGGGAGAGTTTTTCTTTTCTCAAGCAGTGCCTAGATGGAAACGCTTGATCGACATAGCGGGCAGTATTTTCGGATTAACCATTGGCGCGCCGATCATCCTGATCGCGGCGGCTGCAATTAAGGTGACTTCGCCAGGGCCGGTGTTCTTCACTCAAGAGCGAGAAGGGCGTGGCGGTATGCGTTTTCAGATGTGGAAGCTGCGCACCATGTGTGTTGATGCCGAGGAGCAGAAAAAAGATTTGCTCAAGCATAGCCAGCAGGACGGACCAGCCTTCAAATTAAAGCATGACCCTCGAACGACTGTCGTTGGCAAACTACTTCGCTTGACCAGTTTGGACGAGTTACCACAATTTTGGAATGTGCTGAAAGGCGATATGTCCTTGGTAGGCCCACGTCCCCTGCCTACGCCGGAGTCGGTTGCCTGCGATAATTGGCATCGTCAACGCCTTTCCGTCATGCCTGGAATGACCTGCACCTGGCAAGTCGGTGAACGAGGAAACGTCAAGTTCGACGAATGGGCGCGAATGGACATTCGCTATGCCCAAAAGAAAAGCTTTTTTGAAGATGCGAGGTTATTGCTGATGACTTTGCCATCGCTGCTCCTGAACAAAGGGATGCGATAGCACAGCATTGCCTGAATTCGATCAGGCAGACGTAGTGTCCTCGCCGTGAGATAAGGAAGCGGTTTCTGCTTCTTCAGACATGCCGCTACATTCGGGCGAGGGGTCGGTGCAACCTTCACACAGCGTCCGCCCCTGAGAATCGCGGAGGTTGGCCAAGCCACCGCAGCTGCCTTTGATGCGTCGATTGCTGACGATCACGCCGATTGCCATTCCTGTCAGAGCGACGGCAAAGACGGCAAACGTGACGAGAATAGTGGGCCAATACACAACATTACCACTTGGTTGTGAGGAAGTGTTTGCAGTTAATTCTTGAAAACGTGGGGTGGCTCGCTCTTCGAGCCCTTGTTTCGCATGAAGTAGGAACAAAGCAGCCACATGGTGCTCGACACACCAATCATATCCGTTACGGTCGCCCATCACTAGCAGCGCAGTTGCCAGTGCGTCGGCCTCTAGGCACGTTTTGGCAAGGACAGTGACCGAACAACCGCGAAATGGCAACGGCCGACCGGTCTTAGGATCGATAAGGTGGCTGTACTTTCTGCCTTCCGATTCCCGGAAATTGCGATAGTCGCCCGAGGTAGCCATTGCCATTTCATGAAGCGGGATCGCTCGGTGAAGCGTTCTGTTTATTGTCGTAGGTTTTTCGATGCCGATGCGCCACGGGTTGTTATCGGGCCGAGTCCCCGTAGTTCGAACTTCGCCGCCGATTTCGACCATGGCATTCGTGATTCCTCGGTCGATCAGCAGCTCGGCTACCGCATCGACTGCGTAGCCTTTGGCGATCGAGGAGAGATCGATCTCCAGATTCGCGATCGACTTGCGCAATGCCGGCGGGTTCTGACGAGCCGCGACATGCTGGCAGCCAGTCGCGGCTAGGACTTTTTTAAGTTTTTCAGTTTTGGGATCTTTGTCGAGTACATTTTTCTCGGGGCCGAAATTCCAGAGTTGAACTAGCGGGCCAATCGTAATGTCTGAAGCGCCACCGGTAATCTCATGAAAGTGAATCGATTGCTCGACCACGTACGCAGTTTCAGAAGAAACGGCGAACCAGTCTTCTGTTTTTGAGGCATTGAACTTTGAGAGTTCTGAGTCTGCAATATAGGTCGACATCTGCTGGTTGATGGTAGCTAGCAAATCGTCGATCGCGATCAAAAGCTCTTTCTCGTCGATCGAACTGGCTTCCTGCCAGCATTTTACCGAATAGCTTGTGCCCATCGTGGTGCCGTTGAGCGTCACCAAAACCGGGTTGGCATTGCTAAGTGTCGCCGTGCCGCAGCCAAGTAGAAAGGCAAGTGCGACGATCGCCGCTTCGTGGTAAAATCTCAAAGTGCTGCAATGTGAGTAGGGCACTTGTTAACCGCCAAAGTCGTCGTAGGCGATGTTTTCTTTTTCGACGCCTAGGTCTTCGAGCATTTGGAACACGGCCGCGTTCATCATCGGCGGGCCGCAGATGTAGTACTCGATATCTTCAGGGGCCGGATGATCGCTCAAGTAGTTTTCGAGCAGTACTTGATGGATAAATCCGGTGTACCCGTCCCAATTGTCTTCTGGCTGTGGGTCGGAGAGGGCGATATTGAATTTGAAGTTGGGAAACTTTTTTTCAATCTCGGTGAAGTGATCGACATAAAAAAGTTCCCGAGCACTTCTTCCGCCGTACCAATACGAGACTTTGCGGTTGGTTCGGCGATTCTTAAATAACTCGAAAATATGGCTACGTAACGGTGCCATGCCGGCACCACCGCCGATGTAGATCATCTCGGCGTCGGTGTCTTTGATGAAGAATTCGCCGTAGGGGCCCGAGATGGTCGCTTCGTCGCCTGGCTTGAGGCTGAATATGTAGGATGACATCTTGCCCGGCGGCACGTCGGGAAGACGAGGCGGTGGACTAGCGACACGGATGTTGAGCATGATGATGCCTTTTTCACCCGGGTAGTTTGCCATCGAGTAGGCACGGGTTACTGGCTCTTCGACTTTCGAAACATATTGCCAGATGTTGTATTTGTCCCAGTCGCCGTGATATTCCTCCTCGATATCAAAATCTTTGTAGACCGCTATGTGAGGTGGGCATTCGATTTGGATGTACCCACCTGCTTTGAAGCCGACTTCTTCGCCCTCGGGTAGCTCGATTACAAATTCTTTGATGAAGGTAGCGACATTATGATTCGAGCGGACTTTGCACCGCCACTTTTTCGTTTCAAAAGCTTCGGGTGGCACTTCGACACGCATGTTTTGCTTGACGGCCACTTGGCACGAAAGTCGGCAGCCTTCTCTGGCCTCTCGCTTGTTAATGTGGGTTCGCTCGGTAGGCAGAATGTCGCCTCCGCCTTCCAGCACCTTTACTTCGCATTGAGCGCAAGTACCGCCCCCACCGCAGGCCGAGGAGACGAGAATTCCGGCGTCCGACAAGGCCCCTAGCAGTTTTCCGCCTGCAGGTACGGTGAGCGTCTTTTGGCCGTTGACTGAAATCGACACGTTACCACTGGCCACCAAGCGAGCCTTGGCTGCAAGAATCAGCATCACTAATGCCAACACCACGAGGGTGAACATGACAACGCCTAGGAATACTTCAAGCATAATTTAGCTCTGTGTGCAGTCTGTTTTCTGATCTAACCTACATACCGCCGAACGACATAAACGCAAGCGACATTAAACCGACCGTGATAAACGTGATGCCAAGACCCTGGAGGCCCTTGGGGACGTCGCTATATTTCATTTTTTCTCGAATCCCGGCCAATGCGGCAATCGCTATTGCCCATCCGAGACCGGAACCGAAACCATAAACACAACTCTGTGCAAAGTTGTAATCGCGTTCTTGCATGAACAACGAGCCGCCCATAATCGCACAGTTTACGGTGATGAGCGGAAGAAAGATGCCCAAGGCGTTGTAAAGTGGCGGGAAAAAACGATCGAGCGCCATTTCGAGTATCTGTACCATCGCGGCGATCGTGCCAATGAAGGTAATGAGCGCCAAAAAACTAAGATCAACATCAACCCATGAGGGATTCACCCAAGTCAGAGCCCCCTTTTTCAGGAGATATTGATAAAGCAGATTGTTGGCGGGGATGGTAATTGTTTGAATCACGATCACGGCGAGCCCCAAGCCGATCGCCGTCTTTACCTGTTTTGAAACGGCCAAAAACGTACACATGCCTAGAAAGTAGGCTAGTGCCATGTTCTCGATAAATACCGACTTTAGAAATATGCTGAGATGATCTTCCATCGTCTTAACTCCCGTGTTCCACCTGCTCAGGTTTCCACGTACGTAGTACCCAGATCAAGATGCCGATCAGAAAAAACGCACTTGGTGGCAAAAGCAGTAAGCCATTGGTTTGATACCACGACGGCATAACCTCGATGCCCCAGAGCTTTCCTGCCCCAAACAATTCGCGAATAAAGCCGACGACCAGCAGGATGAGGCTATACCCCAGTGCGTTGCCTATGCCGTCGAGTGCGCTAAGCAGCGGTGGGTTCTTCATGGCAAACGCTTCTGCGCGGCCCATCACAATACAGTTGGTGATAATCAGTCCGACAAACACCGAAAGTTGCTTGCTTGCCCCGAAGGCATACGCTTTGAGTATCTGATCGACGATAATCACCAGCGAGGCGATGATTGTCATTTGTACAATGATTCGTATGCTGCTGGGGATATAATGGCGAATCAGGCTAATCGCCGCGTTCGAGAGGGCCAGTACAAAGGTCACCGAAAAGGCCATGGCGACCGACGTTTCTAGCTTGCTCGTTACCGCCAAGGCAGAACAGATGCCCAACACATGCAGAGTAATCGGGTTGCTGTCGAAAATCGGAGTAAGGAGAACGTCTTTTTCTTTGGATCTAGCCATCGGAACCTCCTTCGGCTGATTGCCGCAGCTTATCTAAATAGGGTCCAAAGCCATCGGCACCCATCCAATATCGCACCAACTGGGTAACTCCTTTGCAGGTGATTGTTGCGCCAGAGAGGCCATCGACTTGATGTTCGGCGTCGGCACTACTGGGGCTGACTTTGCCTTTGATGACATGCAGGGCAACTTCGCCCTGATCGTCGAACAAAATCTTGCCTTTCCACAATGCTTTCCAGTCGGGGTTCTCTACTTCGCCGCCTAAGCCGGGGGTTTCGGCATGTTCGTAGAAGGTGATCCCCTCGACCGTATTTGCATCTGAAGCTACGGCAATGAAACCGTAGAGCGTCGACCACAGTCCCTTGCCGTAGACCGGCAGCACTACTTTTTCAATTTCACCCGCTTCGTTTTTTACTCGGTAGACGAACGAATACTTCTCGCGTTTCTTGATCCCGCCCAATTTTGAGGAGGGCTCGATCGCTTGACTCAATTCGGGTTTGCGTGAGGCCTCGCGTTGGTCAAAAGTTTCAGGGTCAATGACCTCGGTATCTACCAACTCTCCCGTTTCGAGATCGATCAGCACTTGTTCGATCGAAGCGGCGAATATGCTGTCGACCTCGTCGAGCGAGTTTTCTTTCTCGTCGTAGAGTCCTGCAGCGATGAGAACGTTCTTCTTTCGATCAAGTTGCTTGTTGGCGTCTTGTCGAGCGCGGAGGCCCACAGCGGCACTCGCCACCAGCACCGAACAAACGACACAGAGTATCGTCGCCACTAGCATCGTATTGCCGACGCTATCACGCGCCATAACGGGCCATCCTTCGTTTGATGTTCGCTTGGATCACAAAATAGTCGATCAACGGGGCCATCGTGTTGCCAAGCAAGATGGCTAACATAATGCCCTCGGGAAATGCGGGATTAATCACGCGAATCAGCACGGTCATCACCCCGATCAAAACGCCATACCACCACCGACCCAAGTCGGTCATTGCAGCGGATACCGGATCGGTTGCCATAAACACGGTGCCAAAGGCGAAGCCACCGAGTACGAAATGCCAATGCGGGCTTAGGATCATCAGCGAACTGGCCGTGTCGCCGCCACTTCCTATGTAAAACAGACCTGGGGTGAGAAGGGCACCCAACACCACGCCCAGCATGATTCGCCAGGAACCGACGCCGGTCGCAATTAAAACCACGGCGCCTAGCAAACATGCGAGTGTCGAAGTTTCGCCCATCGAGCCCTGGGTGTAACCCAAGAAGCAGTCCCACCAGCTGTAATCGGTGAGTGCCGAAATTGTGGTTCCCGCTTCTGCCGAAGCGAGTGCACCGAGGGGGGTAGCGCCACTAAAGCCGTCTACTCCCGTCCAAACCGTCATGCCGGTGATTGCTGCGGGATAGGCGAAATACAAAAACGCTCGTGCCGTCAGCGCCGGGTTTAAGAAATTCTTGCCTGTCCCGCCAAAAACCTCTTTGCCGATCACCACACCAAACGAGATGCCAATGGCCACCTGCCACAGCGGGATGGTTGGCGGCAAAGTGAGCGGAAAGAGGGCACTGGTAACAAGAAAGCCTTCGTTAATATCGTGTTTTCGAACTAGGGAAAAGAGGGCTTCCCAAAACCCACCGGCAACCACGGTGACAAGATAGATGGGCAGGAAAAACAACGCGCCGAGCACTAAATTGTCGACAAAATTCGCCGGGTCGTGGGCGCAGCCTAGTAACTCGACGGCAGATTCTCGCCAGCCATCGGCAGCCGAGCCAAGGCCATTTTCGATGGCGAGGTTGGCTTGGTAGCCCGTGTTGTGCATGGCCATGAAAAAGCAGGGCCCTAAAGCCAAGACGACCAGTGTCATCATTCGCTTCAGATCCATCCCGTCGCGCACATGCGACGCACCGCGCGTCACGTCCGCAGGCGAGTACAAAAACGTATCCGCCGCCTCATACAAAGGGAACAGTCGTTCGAGACTTCCCCCCTTGCTGAATGCAGGATGCAATTGATCTAAGATTTTCCGAAGCACAGCGATCCTTTTCGTTTTCGTTAGGGCTTCAAAGCCAGCTAACCTTCTCGCTCAATCGTCGTTAAACTTTTCCGTAATAGTGGCCCATATTCATACTTGCCTGGGCAAACATAGGTACACAACGCCAAATCTTCTTCGTCGAGTTCAAGCACACCGAGCTGTTGAGCGTATTCAGTATCCCCAGTAATCAGGGCCTTGAGCAGCGGGGTCGCGACGATATCGAGCGGCATGACTTGCTCGTACATCCCGATCGGCACCATCGCCCGTGGGCTGCCGCAGGCACTGGTATTGAAAGGGAATCGTCGCTTGTTGTCGCCAAGCCAAGCCGACGAAAAAATGCGGCGGATCGAAAACTTGTCATTGCCTGGTTTCATCCAACCAATGAATTCTCGCTCGCCTCCCTCGGCAAGTATTGAAACCTGATTGTGGTATCGGCCCAAAAAATTGACCGGATCGCGGGATCGCCTCCCCGATAACACCGAACCAGAAATCACGCGAACGCTTTTGCCTTCGGCGACCTGAAATTGCCCTTCGGTAAGCTCGGCTAGCGACGCACCCAAGCGAGTGCGTACGAGTCGTGGCTGATTAACCGCCGGGCCGGAAAGTGCAATCACCCGATCAGGCAAAATATGCCCAGTCAAAAACAGGTGCCCGATGGCAATTACATCTTGATAACCGATTGTCCAAACAGATCGGTTCTGACTGACGGGTGAAATCAGGTGAATGTGAGTTCCCACCAAACCGGCCGGATGGGGACCATCGAAAGCATGGAATTGTACAGGTGCCTTCCCCTCGCCCGGAATCTCTGCGCCCGCCTTTCGGCAAACGTGGACATCCCCTTCGGTTAGGGTGCTCAAAACCTGCAAACCGGTGATGAAATCGGCCGGTTGCTCGGCAATGACAACCATCGGATCGGCAGCCAAAGGGTTCGTATCAATCGCGGTAACGAACAATGCTTGGGGGATGCTATCGATCGCAGGCACTTTGCTATACGGGCGAGTTCGCAGTGCGGTCCACAATCCCGAGGCTACCAGCTGCTCGCAAACTGCACGGCGGTCGAGCTTGGCAAGGTTATCGTCTGCGTGCGAGTCGAAGGTCTCTTGATCATCGCCGTCGATTTCGATCACCAGCGACTCGAATTTTCGCTTGGGCCCGCGGTTAATCGCCTTAACCACTCCACTCGCGGGAGCGGTGTACTGGACACCGGGCGTTTTTTTGTCTGTGAATACTACCTGGCCCAGCCGTACTCGATCACCTGCAGCCACTGCCATCGTCGGCTTCATGCCGACGTAGTCGTCGGCGACCACTGCCACATGCCTGACAGGGGGACTAGCCGAAATTGCTTGCTCGGGGGCACCCTCAATGGGGAGGTCTAATCCTCTGGGAATCCGGCTGACGCTCGTCATGTGCTATCAGAATGGTAGTGGGTGGCGGCTAAAGGCAAAATCAAGCTTGTGAATTTTTTCACAAACCCCGCCGCAAGTCAATGACGAACCTACCACCCCAGAAGTTCAGAGCGTTTTTCCGTCGTGAGGCAAGTGGATGAACCGATGTTGCTATCGACGTGGAGAAACCTGAATTCCGTACTTTACCTAACTTGGCTAGCGTCATGCATGTGACTGAAAATGACGGCGAAGTCTGCGGGGGACGACCGATAAGAGGGCATGGAATCTAGGATGGCCAAGCTTGCGATGCACCTTTCAGCCACTTTGATGCTGATGACTGGGTGCATATCTGGGCCGCAAAATGTCAAGTCAGTGGGTGTGTCGACAGCAGATGATGCTGTGGATGCTGCTAGTTCTTCGGAGCTCATCGCCCTGGTCGACTACGAAGAGTTCGTCGAAACGCCATCGCTTGCTACCACACTCGAGGATGCAGCGAGGTTGGCTTCGTCAGACCCACCTCCGCTCTCAGGTGGGCTCACGTTGGAAGTGCTCGAACAGATGGCACTCTCAAATAGTCCAGCGATTGCTCAATCGGCAGCTCGCGTTTCTGCCTTACGCGGCAAGCGGGTGCAGGTCGGTTTGCCGCCCAACCCAACCATCGGTTATCTCGGCAGCGAAATCGGCAATGAAGGCGCAGCGGGGCAGCAGGGAGTCTTTGTTGGCCAAGATTTTGTTCGCGGAAAAAAACTTCAACGCAATCAAGCCGTTGTTACTGCGGAAATCCACCGGGCTGAGCAGCAACTTGCCGCGATGCAAAAGCGTGTGCAAACCGATTTACGAAAAAGCTATTATGCTGCATTGTTAGCCCAACGCCGTGTAGAACTCGCCGAGGAGCTAGTACGGCTGACGACCGAGGCGGTGGAGGCTTCGAAGTCACTTCTAGAAGCTCAAGAAATCCCACTGGTTGGATTGTTGCAAACGGAGGTGCAGCAACAAAATGCTCAGCTACTCCTACGGACTGCCCAAAACGGCCTTGCTCAAACTTGGCGACGTTTGTCAGCGGTCGTTGGGGGTGCAGGGTTACCGATCCAAACACTCATCGGCGAGGTGAGTCAGCTTCCAGAGTTGCTCGACTGGCAACAACAACTTACCCGGCTCCAATCGGAGAGCCCCGAGGTGGCAGTAGCGATGGCCAACGTCCAGCGAGCCCGTCGTGCGCTTAGCCGTGCCTGTGTCGAGGCAGTCCCTGACATTAACGCTCAGTTGAGTGTGCAATACGATGACTCCACGGACTTTACCGTCGTAGGAGTCCAAATGGGCATGCCTATTCCAATCTGGAATCGTAATCAGGGCGGCATCCGTCAAGCAAAAGCGGAGGTGACCGAAGCGGTACGAAACGTCGATCGCGTGGAGTTAAATTTACAAGGGCGACTGGCAGAGGTTTTTCGTAAGTATTCCGATGCCCATGTTACCGTAGAAAGTTATGCGAACGACATTCTACCCCGTGCTGAGCGTACTTTCACACTTGTACAGCAGGGATACACGCAGGGAGAGGTGGGCTATCTCGACCTATTAGTCGCACAACAGACGTTCTCGCAGACCAATCTTGCCTACCTGGACGCACTCAGCGAGCTTTGGCAAAGCTACGTTCAAATCGATGGGCTGCTGCTCGATGGGAGCCTTGCTCAACAATCTGGCCGGTTAGTCTCCCTCCGAGCCCAGTGACGAACAGTATGGGCCTGGGCAGCGTATAGAGCAGATGTGGTCAATATGATTGCGCTAGTTGGATTTCTGACCTAGACTTGTAAACAACAATCTTGCTCTAATCGCGAGATCAATGAGTTTCACTCCGTTCAGCCCAGGTCACTATGCCACAGTTTGTTCGCTTACTTACTGCCTTCTCCATCTTGGTTCACGCAACGGTAGGCTGCTGCGCGCACGAAGCATGCGAGATGCTTGGCCAGGACTGTGAGCATCTTGTCGGCCATGACATCCACGAGTGTCATGGCCATGCCTGCGAATCCGAAAATCAATCGGCTTGTTCCTCGTCTCTAGGACAAAGTTCTGACCATGACGAGTATCCGCAACAAGGGGCTCCTCACGAGTGCAGCCACGCAGACTGCGAGTGGCCGATTCCAGAAGTTCGAACTAGTGTCGATCAAATGTTGCTTTGCCTTACGGGTAGTGCCCCGCAGGCTATCAGCGCACCTCTTGTGATTCTTTTGGGCGACGGCCACGCGACTTTGGTTCTTACGCCTACGCTTTCTCCACACACAGCGCCGCTGCGCGCGCATCTCGCCAAATGTGTGCTTCTTATTTGAGCCGCTGCTACGGCGATGGGCCGAATTTTTCGGCGTACGCCATGTGTTTCTTTACTTGCTCTCGCGCATGACCTTAGGTTATCGCAATCCTACCCATACTTTCACGTCGACACGTGTCTGCGCGAACACCTTGAGAGGCATTTGCCATGTCCATTGATTCACCCAATAAACGTTTTGCTCGCGTTTGGGTATTATTTGCCTGCCTTGTCGTAATTGCCCTAGTTGGAATTGCGACCAAAAGCCGATGGCTGCCGTTGCTACAGCAAGCCGGCAGGGCAGGCCATGTTGCCGAAGGCTCTGCTTCATCCAACGGGCACGAAGGCCATGACCACAGCGAGCACGACCATGGCGGGCACGACGAAGTTGCGTCGATCGAGTTGAGTGAGAATGGACTCAGGAACATTGGCTTTGAGGCGCATGCCATTGAGCCGACAAGCTACGACCGTAAACTCACGATTCCAGCCATTATTGTCGAACGACCCGGGCGATCGCAGCTTCATATCACGGCACCATTGACAGGTGTTGTAACTGTGATTCACGCAGTCACCGGGGAAGCCATTGGTTCTGGCGAGCCGCTCTTTGAGCTGCGTTTGACCCACGAAGAACTTGTCGCGGCTCAACGAGATTACTTGCGAACTGCTGAGAACTTGGATGTGGTGAATCGCGAGATCACACGGCTTAAATCGCTTGGCGAGGGAGTCATAGCCGGTCGACGCATTTTGGAGCAGGAATACGAAAAGCAGAAGCTGGAAGCCTCGCTCCGCGCCGAGGAGCAGGCGATGTTGCTGCACGGGATTAGTCGGTCTCAAACGGAAACGATTCTTAAGATGCGTCAGCTTATCGGAACGGTAGCCGTTCGAGCACCTGAGCATGTGCATAACGGTGATAGCTGTCAGGAAGACCATTTATTTCAGGTGCAACGACTCAACGTAGCTCAAGGCGAGCAAGTCGAAGTGGGCCATGAGCTGGCTATTCTCGCAGACCATTGCGAGCTGCACATCGAAGGGCTTGCCTTTGAAGATGACGTGACACTGATTCGGCAGGCTACTGAAGTGGGGAGAGAGGTGACCGCGAAACTTCTCGTTGGCGATTCACCTGATGCGACGGTGACTGGGCTAGAAGTACTGTACGTAGCTGACCAAATCGACCCCGACTCGCGTGCATTCAAGATCTACTTACGTCTGCCAAATAAAGTTGCGCTCAACAAAACTTCGTCGACGGGAAGGCGAACGATCGAATGGCGATATAAGCCGGGTCAACGGATGCAAGTAAGCGTCCCCGTCGAAACTTGGGAAAATCAACTAGTTCTTCCAACCACAGCGGTCGTCGACGAAGGGGCTGAGGCCTATGTCTATCGTCAGAATGGCGACCACTTTGATCAAGTGTCGGTTCATATCCTACATCGCGATCCCACTTCGTTTGTACTCGCCAATGATGGAGCACTTTTTCGTGGCGACATCATCGCTGGCAATGGGGCTTATCAATTGCACTTGGCGTTGAAAAACAAGTCAGGCGGCGGGATTGATCCTCATGCTGGACATAATCATTAGCTAAGAGCTAAGGGGCGGAGAGCAGAGAGCCAAAAGAACTCGAACGTAATTGCTGGAGAATACATAGATGTTTCGCTTTGAAAAATTTGACGTATGGAAAAATTCAGCTGATTTTGCCAACCTTGTTTACCGGATAACAGCACGGTTTCCAGCCGACGAACGGTTTGGCCTCACGAGTCAAATGAGACGTGCCTCTGTATCGATCTCATCGAATATCGCTGAAGGCAGTTCACGAGCATCGGATACAGATTTTGCTCGTTTTCTGCAAATAGCCTACGGCTCACTTATGGAAGTAGTTTCGCAGGCAATGATTGCAGAAAAACAAGGGTTCATCGAGGATCAAAGCTACCGTGAAATCTATTCCAACGCAGAAGAAGTCGGGCGAATGCTCAGTGGTCTTAAAGCTCGCTTATTAAAGTAACGTTTCAAGCCCTCCGCTCTTAGCACTAGGCTCTACGCTATGCTTAACGCAATTATCCGATACTCGTTACACAATCGCCTGTTGGTCATTGCCGCTGCGCTGTTTCTCTTGGGTTACGGCGGGTGGCAAGCGTCGCAGCTTCCGATTGACGTCTTTCCGAATCTCAATCGGCCGCGTGTGGTTGTGATGACCGAAGCGCACGGGATGGCGCCAGAAGAAGTCGAGACGCTTATTACTTTTCCCATTGAGACCGTCCTCAATGGAGCGACAGGGGTTCAGGCGGTTCGGACTGGCTCGGGAATCGGGCTGTCGGTCGTCAATGTCGAATTCGACTGGGGCACCGACATTTACAACGATCGGCAAATCGTCGCCGAGCGCTTGGCGCTTGCTACCGATACGCTACCGCCGAGCGTCAAACCACAACTCATGCCTATTTCGTCGATCATGGGGCAAATCATGATCGTGGGGATGACGGCGGGTGGCGATACCTCGCTGCTTGAACTTCGGACGCTGGCCGATTGGGTGGTGCGGCAACGTCTTCTCACGATTCCAGGGGTCTCGCAGGTGATTGTGATGGGGGGGGATCGAAAACAGTTTCAGGTGCTTGTTGACCCGAACTTATTGCTTCAGTTTGGAGTCACGCTTCACGAAGTGAAAACAGCCCTTCAAGAGAGTAATCAAAATACGGCCGGTGGATACCTGGATGAATTGGGGCCGAATGAATTTTTGGTGCGATCTCTTGGTCGAGTGAAAACCGTGGGCGAAATTGGCGACATCGTTATCAAACAACGCAATCGGCAATCGATCACCCTTTCGCAGGTAGCGCGAGTCGTTGAAGGCGCCCAAGTAAAACGTGGCGATAGCACAGCTTTTGTGCGCAATGAAGCTGGAGAGATGACCGGCGCCAAGGCCGTGTTACTAACGATTCTCAAGCAGCCACAAGCCGATACTCGCGAGGTCACCAGCAAGGTCGCCGAAGCGCTTGCCGAAATGCAAGAGCTTTCGATGCCTGAAGACGTCCACATCTTACCTAAACTTTACGAGCAGAAAGAATTTATCGATCGGGCTATTGAAAATGTTGTCGAAGCGCTCCGTGATGGGTCGGTTTTAGTGGTCATTATTCTGTTTGTGTTTTTGGTCAATCTACGAACCACGTTAATTACTTTGACTGCGATTCCACTTTCGATTGCTATCACGGCCATTGTTTTTGCTGTGTTTGGAATGTCGGTCAACACGATGACACTCGGCGGATTAGCGGTCGCGATCGGAGAACTCGTCGACGATGCGATTGTCGATGTTGAGAATATCTTTCGTCGTTTGCGCGAAAATCGCCAGTTAAAAACGCCTAAGCACCCGCTTCTTGTGGTCTTTCAGGCGAGCGTGGAAGTTCGAAATTCGATTGTTTACGGCACTCTGATTGTGATGCTGGTCTTTGTGCCGTTGTTTGCTCTCTCGGGTATGCCGGGCCGGTTGTTTACCCCACTGGGAATTGCGTATATCGTCTCGATCGCCTCGTCACTTCTGGTATCCCTTACCGTCACTCCAGTTCTTGCCTACTGGCTGCTTAGAAATTCGTCGAATGTTGGTGAAGAAAAAGACAGCCTGCTGCTTCGGTTGTTGAAATCGATTGCTGATGTAGTGATTCGAATGAGCTTGCGTCTGTCATGGCCCATCCTTGTTTCAGCGGCTGTTGCCGTCGCGATTGCGGCAGGAGCTTTGTTGCGGTTGGAAAACGACTTTCTGCCGCCGTTTAACGAAGGTGCTGTTCAGATCAACGTCCTTTTGCCGCCTGGCGCGTCGTTGGCTACTTCGAATCAGGTGGCGGCTCGCGTTGAACAGCGACTTGCAAGAATCGACAATCTGGTTGCCTTCGTACGCAAGTCGGGCCGTGCTGAACTCGACGAACACACGATGGACGTTAATGTCACTGAGATTATTGCGACCGTTGACCCTCACACCGACAGTTCTCGCGAAGAGGTGATCGAAGAACTCAGCGAGGCTTTGGCTGACATTCCCGGTATTGTTACCTCCGTCGAGCAGCCTTTGGCTCACCTTATTTCGCATATGCTTTCGGGCGTTCGGGCACAGGTTGCGATCAAACTTTTTGGCGACGACCTGGATGAACTGCGTCGGCAGGCGCAGGGGATCAAAGCTGCGATCGACGACATCGAAGGCATTCGCGATTTGCAGGTCGAGCAGCAAGTGCTTATACCTCAGCTACGGATTGAAGCGGATGGCAAAAAACTAAAGGCCTTTGGGCTACGGCGGAGTGATGTGAGCGAGTTTGTCGAAACGGCAATGCAGGGCGAAGTGGTTTCGCAAGTGCTCGATGGGCAACGAACTTTTGATCTCATGGTTCGGCTCGGCGAAGAGTTTCGCGAGAATTTGGATGCCCTCAAGCGATTGCAGATTGAAATCCCTAGTGGTGGAAGTGTGAAGTTAGAAGATGTTGCACGGATTTATCGTGCGGGCGGGCCGAATACGATTAAGCGGGAACAAGTGCGGCGACGTATCGCGGTGCAATGCAATGTGTCTGGACGCGGTCTTGTTGATGTGGTGAATGATATACGTGAGCGTCTTCACCCTATTGCTGCTGAATTACCAACGGGTTATTTCATCGAGTATGGCGGCCAGTTTGAGAGCCAGCAATCGGCATCGCGAACCATCGCAGTTTTGTTTATTGCATCGCTCGTGGGCATGTTTCTTGTGCTCTATAAAATGTTTCACTCGGTCAACCTTGCTTTGCAGGTGATGGTTGCACTGCCCATGGCGTTCATTGGTAGCGTTGCCTCGCTGTACCTGACGGGGCAGACCCTTACGGTTGCGAGTATGGTTGGTTTTATTTCGCTCTGTGGAATTGCTTCGCGTAATGGCATTTTGCTGATCAACCACTACTTGCACCTCGTGAAATTTGAAGGTGAAGGGTGGACTCGCGATATGGTGGTGCGGGCTGGTAAAGACCGACTTGCTCCGGTGTTGATGACGGCGCTCACTTCGGGTATCGGGTTGTTGCCGCTTGCACTTGCGGCGGGAGAACCTGGCAAGGAAATCCTTTATCCGGTGGCCACGGTCATTATTGGGGGATTGATAAGTAGCACGCTCTTGGAGTTTTTGGTCAGGCCGGCTTTGTTTTGGACGCTGGGAACAGGAGCCGCACGCCATGCGATAAAAACTGGGCAAGAGCAGGTTGATCTTGTGGAGGAAGAATCTGTCTGAGTCATTTGATTCAATTTTTTTGATAACTAGGAGAAAAAATGGGACGTTTTAATTTTGGATTTCAGTCGGTTGCCGCCTTGGGTCTGTTAGTTATTTTGGGGTGTAACAATAGTGAACAGGCCGAGACGCCTGCTCCACCGGCGGAGGCGGTCGTTCACGACCATCCGAGCGAAGGGCCTCATCATGGCGCGTTGATTGAACTGGGTAACGAGGCGTATCACGCTGAATTGCTGCACGACGATGCGACTGGCACGGTCACGATCTATGTGCTCGATTCTACGCTCACGTTGGCGGTGGCGATTGATGCGTCGGAAATCCTTGTGAATTTTAGTCATGATGGTGAGGCAGAACAATTTACTGTCGCTGCCGATCCGCAGTCGAGCGACCCGGACGGCAAGTCGTCTAGGTTTGTGTCGACGGACGGCGAACTTGCTGAGGAACTCGAAGAACATGAAGAGGGACAATTGGTGCTCATCATTGATGGCAAGCAGTATCGGGGTTCGATTCACCTCGATCACGATCACAAAGAGCACGAACATAAACATTGAATTTTGACCACCCTTTGGTGGACAAAATGGACAAAACTCGCTGCTTCTCTTTGCGGTTTGGGCTTCGTTTGTAGTGGTTTCCTATTTTTAAGAGGCTGAGTTTTGGCACGTATATGCCTGTTTGGGGTTTTGGCGGACAATATTCGGTCGTTTTGTCCGCCGTTATTTTCTTAAACGTTTCAATGCTAGGCTTTGCGCGATTTGGCGCGGACAAAAGTCGGCGGGGTTTTGTCCTGTTTTGTCCATTTGGGGTGACTTTATTGGCAAAAAAAGGGAACCGCTGATTTACGCTCGATTTTTGTTAGCGACGTTAGCGGGGATAATCGCTTTACTCATGTTTTCGAAGAACGATGGCAGACGTTATTGTCGTGTATGGGTGCGGGGAATTCCATCGGTACTTTTGGCCGGGTGATTTACCGCGGGGGGCGCAGAGGGCGCGGAGGATGGGGCGTTTAGCCCTCTTCGGCGTCGAGGGGTAATTCTTCGGAGGGGTAGGGGACGGGGTCGCCGTGGATTTGGTTGATGGCGTTGTGGGCGGCCCGTTGTTCCGATTCTTTTTTGCTGCGGCCCCAGGCGGGGGCGAACCGTTGTTCGGCGACGGTCGCGGCGACCTTAAAACACTTGCTGTGGTCGGGGCCTTTTTCGTCGAGCAGGTGATAGCCGGGGGTCATGCCGTGCTCGCGCTGAGCGAATTGCTGGAGCTGCGATTTATAATTTTTGCCGAACTCGCCGGAGACCGTTTGTTCGATTTCAGTTTCGACGCTTCGCAAAATAAAATCGCGAGCCGGGTCGATTCCGCCATCGAGATAGATTGCTGCGATGAGCGATTCTAAGACGGCAGAAACTACCGACTTAGGAATCTTGGGATCAGAGGCCATCCCTTTGCCGAGGACAAGAAACTCGGGGAGACCAAGTTTCTCGCTAATTCGAGCGCACGTGTCTCGGCTGACGACCACGGATTTTACTTTGGTAAGTTCGCCTTCGAGATATTCTGGGTAGAGGGTGTAGAGCTGTTCGCAAACGATGAAGCCGAGAATGGCATCGCCTAGGAACTCCATTCGCTCGTTCGAGGCCAAACGGTGGGAAACGCCGGAGGCATGTATGAAGGCGGCTTGCAGCCACTTGAGGTCGCGGAATTTGTAGCCGATCTGCTTTTGGCAGGCGTCGAGACGAGTCGATTCGGCGATCTCAGAGTCGTTTGACAAGTTGATGTCCGTTGAGAATGTCGGTCAAAAGATCAGTAGAAAAGGGTGTAAAGAGTCGGGGCCGGCGACGATTATTACCCTATATCTAGGCTAACTGTGCGCGGTGCGCGTGTCAATGTTGGCGCTGGGAAGTAGGCCGCTGGATCGAGGTGGGGCTTCGACTAGAGTAGAAAGTTCCCGGCTGCCGCTCTGAGGGATTGATCGGTAGAATGGGGGATTGTTCGCAACTAAAAACCTTGTCTAGCGCCAAGGCGGCTAATTTTGGCATTCATTCGATGATTAATACTCTTTACCTTCCTGAACTTCGCGAGATGTTGGCTGCTGACGACGCGGTTGGCTTGCGGGAGTTTTGTAGCGCGTTGCATGCGGGCCGCACGGCTGATTTTATGGAAGGGCTGACGCCTGTGGAGGCGTGGGCAGTGCTACGAGCTGCGGATAGGCCAACACGCGTTAAGATATTTGGGTTTTTAGAAGAAGAGGTTCAGGTCTCGATTCTCGAATCGGGCGAACCGACGGAGCTTGCTGAGCTGATTGCCGAGATGCCGCCGGATGATCGGGTTGACTTGCTCAACGAAGTCGACCCCGCCGTGGTCGAAAAGATGCTGCCGTTGGTTCCGACCGAAGAGCGTCGCGACATCTTGCGGCTGCGTGCCTACCCCGAGGGGACGGCGGGTTCGGTGATGACCACCGAGGTTGCCCGTTTGCCAGAGACGCTTACGGTGCGCGAGGCGCTGGAGGAAATTGGCCGGCAAGCGCAAGATTTAGAGACTATTTATTACATTTATATTGTCGGGAGTGAAAATCATCTTCGAGGGCTAGTTTCCGCACGGCAATTGGTGACCCATTTGGGAAAGCCCTCCACGTTGCTTTCGGATCTGATGAAACGCGACTTGGTGACGGTCGAGGCGACCGACGATCAAGAAACGGTAGCTGAGAAAGTCGCGGATTTTGACTTTCTCGCAATTCCGGTGGTCGACGCCGAACAACATCTTGTGGGCATCATCACACATGACGACGTGATCGATGTTTTGCAGGAAGAAGCAACCGAAGATGCGTATTTAGCAGGTGCGGTCGAGCCGTTGGAAGAGAGCTATCTGGCTACGCCACTTCTTCACCTAACACGTTTGCGGGCGGGCTGGTTGACGGTGTTGTTTGGGTTTGCGTTGCTGACCGCAATTGCGCTGGAATCCTACGGCAAGGCTTTGGAAGCGGTTTGGCTGGTGTGGTTTTTGCCGTTGGTGATTTCAAGCGGCGGGAACACGGGCAGTCAATCGGCGACGCTGATCATTCGCGCGTTGACGACCAAAGAAATATCACCGAGCGATTGGTTGTCGATCGTATGGCGAGAATTGATGATGGGTGCGTTGTTGGGCGCGTTTCTTTCGGCGATCGGGTATTTGGCGGGTTATTTTTTAGCTCCGTCACCCACGGCTGCGTTGGTGATTCCCATTACGCTGATGTTGGTGGTGCTTTGTGGGACGATGCTCGGAGCGCTCTTGCCGCTATTGTTTAAGAAGATGGGGCTCGACCCGGCGCTGATGAGCACGCCGTTTGTAGCGGGGATCATCGATATTGTGGGAATCGTTCTGTATATGAACGTGGCGATTTATCTGCTTTGAGAGTATCGCAGTTGGCTGTTTCCGGCCAGGATGACCGGGCTATGTAGTCACCTCGTTCCTGTGGAACGAGAGGCTCAAGTAGTGAGTGCGAGAAGAGGGCTGCGAACGGTGCTCGAGTTAAACATCGAGCAGCGGATGGCCGACGTACATTTGCAAGACTTGGCTTTGCACTTTGATGGCGCGGATGAGAACCCAGATTTGGTCGCGGGTGAATTTTTCGGGGTCGGAATTGGCCAAGTCTTCTAATTCTTGCGTCATGGCTGCGTGTTGATCGGTGGCGGCTTGCAGCTTGAGGCCGACCTGTTGCCAGGCGGATTTGAGTTTATCGAGATCGCCATATTTTTCAATCTCACCGGGGCTATTCGACAGCAATAGGCAAAGTCGTGCCACGTCTTGCGTCGAAGCTCCGGGTTGCAATTCCTGGATTTTTTGGGCTAGCTCATGACAATTCATGGTGATGGTCTCTCGCGGCGAATATTGGTATTGTGCGGTCAAGGTGCGAAGGCGGCGGGTGCTGTTGGGGGGGCTACGATTCTGTCGGCTTTGTTTCTAGCAGTGACGGTCTTGCACACGAACCAAGTTGTTGAAAAGGGGATTCGAGGAGGATAGAGGCCGTGGAGTTGTAAGCTCTGCTGCGGCTTCAGTAAATTCTAGCTTACGATCGAGGGTTGGCCAGATTTGTTGTAGAACCTTCGGTTCGGATGCCTTGTAGGGGATAGTGGCGAACTTGCGGAATTAATGCGGTGTCAGAGCTGTAGGCGAGGAATTGCTTGAATCAGCGAAAAAGTGCAAACACGGTAGACAGAGGCGGGGGCGAAGCTTAAAAAAAGTTGTTCAAAAAGGACATCCACTTCACAAGCGTTGAGAAAAAACAACATGCCGACTTTAGGCGTCAATATCGACCATGTGGCTACCGTGCGGCAGGCGCGGATGACCAACGAGCCCGACCCCATTTGGGCGGCGACCCTAGCCGAGCTAGGTGGCGCGGATGGCATTACGCTGCACCTGCGCGAAGATCGACGGCATATTCAAGACCGTGACCTGCGATTGATGCGCGAGACCGTGGCGGTGAAGCTCAACTTAGAATTGGCTTGCAACGCCGAGGTGCTGGCGATTGCCTGTGATGTGCGTCCGTATCAAGCGACCCTGGTGCCCGAGCGTCGCGAAGAGGTGACGACCGAAGGAGGGCTCGACGTAGCGGGCAATTCAGCGCAGGTTTCGGATGCGGTGAAACGGCTGCAGGATGCGGGGATAGTGGTGAGCTTGTTTCTTGATCCCGACCCGGCACAGATTGAGGCAGCTGCGGCAACCGGGGCGACTGCTGTGGAATTACACACCGGTGCCTACGCCCATGCGTCGGAAAACTATGCGGCTGATGACGAGCTTCGCACGCTGATTAAAGCGGCTCGCCAAGTGGGTGAGGCAGGGATGATTGTTCATGCGGGGCATGGGCTTACTTATCGCAACGTTTGCCCGGTCGCTCAAATCGCTGATATGTGTGAGTTGAACATTGGGCATAGTATCATCGCTCGTGCGGTGATGGTGGGGCTAGAGCAGGCGGTTCGCGATATGCGGCGGCTGGTTACGGGTTTGTAGTTTTGGGGGAATTGCTTGTAGGCCCTGGTAAAGGTTACGATGGTCGGAGAGAACTTGACGCCGTATTCGATTGAAGGAGATGAGGGAGCTATGGCAACTAAAGGAGAAGCATTTGCCGGCCTATCGGTGGCCATGGTCACGCCGTTTAAGGACGGGCAGGTTGATTATGAGTTGATGCGAGATCAAATCGATTTTCAAGTTGCCGCGGGAACCAACTGTTTGTGCCCAGTGGGAACTACGGGGGAATGTCCTACGCTGACCCATGACGAGCACGATCGGGTGATCGCCTTTGTTTGCGAAACCGCGGCGGGGCGAATCAAGGTGATGCCGGGTACGGGTTCGAATAGCACGGCAGAGGCGTTGCGGCTGACAAAATCGGCCGAGAAGGCGGGAGCCGATGCCGCCTTGCAGGTGGCTCCTTACTACAACAAGCCAACGCAGCAGGGTTTTTACGAGCACTTCAAGGCTTTGGCCGAGCAGACGGGCTTGCCTCAGTGTATCTACAACATCCCTGGGCGAACCGGTAAGAACATCGAGCCAGAGACCATCGCTCGGCTTGCGGAGCTTGAAAACATCGACTTAGTGAAAGAGGCCACGGGGTCGTTGGATCAGGCTTCGGCAATACTTTCGATGACCGACCTGACGGTGCTGAGCGGCGACGATAGTCTTACGTTGCCGTTGATGTCGGTCGGGGCACGCGGGGTGGTCTCGGTGGTAGGCAACATTGTGCCGCAAGATATGATTGCGCTGACTCAGGCCGTCGACAATGGCAAGCTCGAAGAGGCGCAGCGTTGGCACCAACAGCTCTTCCCGCTTTGCCGCGATATGCTGGGACTCTCAACCAACCCGATTCCGGTGAAAACCGCAATGCGAATGTTGGGTCGCGATTCGGGTGAACTACGATTGCCGATGACGCCGTTGAGCAAAGACGAAGAAGTTTCGCTTCGTAGCACGCTGACGGGGTATGGGTTGCTGTAGTTTTTCGGCTAAGACGGTAGCGGCAAGTTTGTCGTTTCTTCCGGATTTGCCACCTCTAAGCTAAATACGACCGTCGAGCGCTATGCTGCATCTGGGGAATTGGCTTTGCCGATGAGGAACGGTAGCAGGACCAGGAAGGTTCGCATTCACGTGTAGGGAGCTGTTTCTCCCAAAATTCCACGGATTGGTGCCATGATCATTCAAAAGCTGATTCTAGCAGCCCTTGTGGTCGTACTGTTGGCGGGCGATGCCGCGGCGCAGGACTCCTACCTTCTCTCGGAGGTTGCGAGTGAACACGACATCGAGTACACCGACCTCCAGCGGTTGAGCGACCGTTTTCAAGATTTTGCATCGGACGACGAGGTACAACCCTGCGGGCACACGCTTGAATGTTCGACGGGAGTTGCGTGTGGTGATGCGGTTGGATGCTGCGATGCGGTCTGCTGCTGTGACTGTTCTTGTTACTTCAGCTTTTTTGGCGGATACGAAGACCTCGAATATTATCGCGGAGAGGGAAACGGCGGCAACAGTCGTCAAATCACTTTCAATCTGGACGGCTATTTACTCGGACTTACGATTGGAAAAAGATACTGCAACAACATGCGAATGGAATGTGAAGTCACTTATCGTGAGGATACCGCAGACACTTACAGTATTGGCAACATAATCGGCGGGAACTTCGTGCCGACTGCTACGTTTCCATCCAACGGAAGCATACACAGTGTTTCCACCATGGGAAACCTTCTATACGACTTCAATCATGTACACACGAAGATGAAACCCTATGTCGGGTTTGGACTTGGAGGCGTCTATGTAGATGGTAATATTTCCACCCCTGCGCTCGGACGAGTCGACTCCGTAAACGAATACGTGTTTGCCTACCAATTAATGGCGGGGGTCTCTCGGAGGATCTGCCCTTGGGCTGAGGGCTACGCCGAATACCGCTACTTTGGAACCTCTGGAGTTAGTCTTGGGGGCGGCGCTTTGGTCGGCAATTTCGACTATGAATCGAACAATATCCTTTTTGGCGTTCGACTGACGATGCCGAGTCGGAGATAAGACTTAGCCGGGAAATGAATTGGTAAGAGGAAGGTTCTGGTCGTGGTGAATCCGACCAGGATGGTCGGGCTATGTTTGGTTCGCTCCATTATTGTCGGGGCGGGTGATTGTGATTTCGGCGGTGGAAAAGTCTTGATGTTGTTTTAGGTGGTCGAATAGGGCGGTTGCTTCGGTTTTGTTTTTGACAAAAGCGAAAACGGTGGGGCCCCACGACGATTGGCCGACGCCTTGGATGCCGTGATTTCGTAAGTGCGATACCAGCTCGCTGATGGCGGGCGACGAAAATGGCCCCCCTTGAACCGAGGCAAAGCAGTTGCCTGAAAGGGTTCCGTAATCGTAGATTCCTTGGGCAAAGGAATCGAAATCGGCATTTTCGATGGCAGGCAACACCGTTTGCTCTGCGATGCGCTGGAGATTTTCGGTGACCTCGTCGGGGATGGGTGGCAAGTTGCTAAATGCGGCGCGTTCTTGATCGCCGTGGATGCCGGGGCCTTCGGGTAAGCGAATCAGCAAGATGCGCCAATCGCTTGGCACGGCAAGCCGGCGGGACAAGGTTCCTAATGTGCCGGGCTGTTGCTGGCCGGTTTCCCAAATGAGCCCGCCGTGCATAAACCCGTGGCTGCCGACGGCGCTACGGTCGCCTCGCCCGACGCTTTTTGCCAGCTGATCGGCGGTGAGTGATGGCAGGTCGAAAAGTTGGCGAATGCCAAACGCCACGGCAAAAGCTAATTGGGTGCCTGTGCCTAGTCCGGAATGCGCAGGCGGCAGTTTTTCGACGCACAGATGTAGAGGTGCCTGGTTTTTGTGCTCGTGCGACTGATAAACAGCCTGTGCAAAGGCTAGTGCGCGATTTGATTGTGGGCCGACGGCTTGCCACTCTTTGGCGGTCTGTATTTCGACTTCTACGCGTGGCTGATCGATCATCATTCCGAGGCCCCCAAAGCTATCGCCGTTGGTTTGCCGGAAACGTAACAAACCAAAATGGAGTCGGCTGGGGGCAGAGATTTTAACAGCACGTGTCACGGTGCGTGCCTCGACCCGGCTTTTGAGAGAAAGCTTTCGATGTGTTGGCACAAAAAATCAAACGCTTGTAGCTCGCTCTGGCTTGCCGTTTTTGTGACGGTGATTTTTAGGTGGCGTAAATCCTCGAGCACTTCGCTTGCAGGCAATAAGTGGAGTCGGGTGGCGAGGATTGCCGCCTCGATGACGGCGTGTTTGGCACGGTTGAAACCTAGGAAGTCGCGGTTGCGTGCTGATGCCACGGTTTTTGCGACGAGGTGGGTGCGCTCTTCGTGATCGGTGAGCGAGGTGATTTCAAATTCGACCCATCGACAAGCCTCGGCGAGTATCATGCCTTCGATTGACTTGGCGGGAACGAGCGCAGGCATTGGGTTGGGTGTGCCAATGGCTGCTTGGGCGAACAGACGGACATCGTCGGTCACATGAAAAACACCCTGGCCAGTCCGTTTCAAGTTTTTGTAAGTGGTCGACGTTTGGAAGGGCCGCAAGATGAGTTGGCTTAGCTGCGTGTCGACAATAGGGCCCATCGGGGAGATGTTTACTGATTGATCTTCGTTGAGGGTGGTGACGATCCCTTCCAGGATACAGCCATCCTTGCCAATCGCGGGCAGCGTCAATTGTTTTTGCGACGCTGAAGACATTAAAAGGCGACCGGTTTTTGATGGCTAGAAATAAGAGGAAACCACAGATGAACACGGATGGACGCAGATGTTTACTGGGAGATGTGCAGCAAACTTGTTTGTCGGTGTATGCATGATATCAGAATGTAATTTGTTTAATCTTGATCTTTTTGCAGCAGCTTCTTGATGTCCTGGAGTTCTTTGGCAATATCCTTGGCGTTCACGCTGTTTTTGTACGCTAAGTGAATCAATTTGACAGAGATAAGAAATACTCCGGCCTCTAAGAAGATGTCATGGGTAAAACCGGTCGAGAACAATGCCGCGATGAATAAGATGAGAGTTATCGCGATGACTGCTAACGATCCAAAGTCAAAATGGTTCAGCATGTCTTTAGTAACCTAAAACTGTTGGTTGTGTTGCCGGAATTTAGATGTCACCTATTTCTATAGCGCCAAGCTGATCCCAGCCACCCATGACGTGAATTTGGGACTTCTGACCTTAAAAAGTGACCGGTTGTTTGGTGGTGGGTGGCTGTGTTGGCTGGGTAGAAAGGTATTCGGCGGTTGCCAACTCTGTTGCCGAGGCGTTTACAGGGAATCCTGCCAGGGCGAGGAAGTTTTTCAATAGGCGGTAGCCGTGATCGGTAAGAACGGCCTCGGGGTGAAATTGCACTCCAACGATGGCTTGTGATGGATGCTCGATGGCCATGATTTGGCCGTCGGCGTTTGTGGCGGTGACTTGAAGTGCATCGGGTAGAGATGCGCGTTCGACCGTTAGGGAATGGTATCGGCAAACGGTGAATGGTGAGGGGATCTTGGTAAACAAGGGACTGCCGTGGTGTTCGACAACCGACGTACGGCCATGGACGGGTTGGTGAGCCCGAACCACTTTTCCGCCCAGGGCGGTCGCGATGACTTGATGCCCTAAGCAAATTCCGAGTAAAGGAATTTTTCCGGCGAACTCGCGGACGATGTCGACTGAATGGCCGGCTTCGTTTGGGGTGCCTGGGCCGGGAGAAATTACGATCGCCTGTGGATTGAGACGATGGATTGAAGCGGCATCGACGGCGTCATTACGAACGACATGCGTTGTCTGCCCCAGCCGCCGAAAATAGCGGGCAAGGTTGTGGACGAAGCTGTCGTAGTTGTCGATGAGGAGGATCATTAAAAAAGAGGGGTTAGGGGGTAGGGACTGGGGGCTAGGGACTTAGCGCTTTTAGCATGCCGTGGGCTTTTTGCCAGGTTTCGTTGTATTCGTCCGCTGCTTGTGATTGTGCGACGATTCCGCCGCCGACGGGGATTTGCCACCAGCCGTGGCCGGCGGTTACGGTTCTTATCAGGATACTGCTGTCCAGCTGTCCGTCAAAGCCTACATATCCTAGCGAGCCGCAATAGGCACCTCGGGCGGTTGGTTCTAGATGGGCAATGATTTGCATGGCGCGTATTTTCGGGGCTCCAGTGATTGATCCGCCAGGAAAACAGGATCGTAACAAATCGAAGGGTGTGGCTGTGGTGCGGAGACGCCCTCGTACGGTCGAGACTAAATGTTTGACGTAGGCATAGGTTTCGAGTTGACAGAGTTGGGTTACGCAGACGCTGTTGTCGGTGCAAACTCGAGAGAGATCGTTGCGCATGAGGTCGACGATCATCACATTTTCGGCACGATCTTTTTCGCTAAGTCGGAGATCGTCGCCGGCGAATAGGTCGGCTTCGGGAAATTGCGATCGACCCCGCGTGCCTTTAATAGGTCGCGTTTCGACTTCGCCAGCGCGGAGCGTCAAAAAACATTCGGGCGAGGTGCTGCAGATTTGCCAGTCGCCTAAGTTTAGGAATCCTGCGTAGGGGGCAGGATTCTGCTTTCGAAGCCGAAGATAGAACTCTACGGAATCGCAACGGGCGGGAGTTAATAGTCGCTGCGCTAGATTCACTTGAAAGATGTCGCCTGCGTGGATCTGCTCGACGGCTTGGACAACCATCGCGTGATAATCTTCGGGCGAGAGATTGCTGGTTACGCCTTCGATGCCGACGTCGAACTGTGGGGCAAGATTTTCGAGTGAAGTGGTGATGTTGCTAGCGAAGGTCGGCTGCGAAGGTTCGCTCGCCAGCCATTCTCGCATTTTGGCGATTCGAGCCGCAGCGCGTTCCCGGCGTGCCGAGTGATCGGTTTCAGGGAATCCTTGCGAGATGATCCAACTTTGGTTGCGTTGGTGATCGAAAGCGACGACCACATCATAAGCACCCACCGCGAGGGCAGGGGTTGGTAGGTCGTCGATGCAAGGGGGAGGCAGTTGCTCTATTGTCTGACCCAGGTCGTAACCAAATAGGCCAGCCACGCCGCCTTGAAACGGAGGTAGGTCGGGCTGCGATTCGGATGGATAGCGTTTCCAAAACGATTCGAGCTTTGTCAGAGGGTCGTTATCGTCGGTGGTGGCTTCGATCCAGTGGAATGGATCGGTTGCCACGAAGGAATAGCGTCCCGACTTGCCTTCTCGGCTGGCGCTGTCGAAAAACAGGGTGTGGGGTCGGTGAGCCAGACGTGTGAAAACGTCGACTGGCGAAATATCTGCGGGCAGAGGTTCTACCAGTGGCAAGCGATTTTCAGTCTGACGACTTATGGTCATTTGCAGTCGCCTCGACGCTTGCGCTTAAGATAATGTCGGTCTTCGTTTTGCGTGGCCAAGCCCCAGTCGAGGGGTTCGTCTTGTTCGTAAGTTTTGCCCAAAGTGAGAGCCACCTTTGCTTTGCTCATTTCATAGCCGAGATAGAAGGCGTGGGTCGCATCTAGGTTTTTAGGGAGCGTCTCGTCGGGGCCTGAGCGCGAGAGTTCGTCCATGATCGTCATCGGGTCGGCATGATGAAGGTGTAGATTTCGAGTGACGAGGTGAATTTCGCCGTCGGCGGCAAAAATGCGGTAATTGTTGTCGCGAATTTCGGTGGCCAGCGCGGCTATTTGGTAGGTAGGGGTTTCCGCGATCAGCGGATCGCGTAGCATCACCAATTGAGGCTCTAAGTGTTTGGGAAGCACTTGCCGATTGACGGCATGATACATCAAACGACGCGCACGATCGCATTCTCGCACACTGGTGCGTGCCCAATTGATGACTTGTGTGGTGAGTATGCTACGAATGCCCAGTTCTTGGCAAAAACCTAACAGCAGGGCGTTGATTCCTGCCGAGTCGGCATCGGTCAGCTCGGTGAGGTTGCCGATGCCCATTAGTATTTCGGCATCAGGATATCGGCGGCGAACCTCGAGATAGCGTGCGAGGCTTTCTGCGAACCCGAAGGAGATGGGTTCGAGGATAGGATCGATTCGCAACGGCACATTGGCTTTGGCCAGGTAATCAATCGTGTTGTCTAGGCCGGCTAAGGTTTTGGGATCGTCGGGGATGGCGACCACTTCGACTCCCCAGTCGATGGCAGCCTCGCGATTCGAGCGGTTGACGCTTAGCACAAGTTCGGCCCCGGCTTTTACTGCGGGCTGAATTTCACGAGGATCGAGGCTGTCGACAGAAACACGATGGCCTTGATCTCGCAACATTTGTACCGCTACGGCGATTTCTTGCCACGGCTGACCTGGGTGGCAGCCTAGGTCGATGATGTCTGCGCCGTCACTAAGCAACAAGTTGGCTTGATGCTGAATCTCGTCGAGCGATAGCCTGGGGCAGTCGTTGATTTCGGCGATGATTTCGATGTCGTACTTGCCGTAGTCGTCGGGCAAGGGCAGCTGGGAAAAGTAGTGCGGCAATTGCCCCAGGTCTCGCGGGCCGCGTTCGATGGGTAATTGAAGGAAGGAGCGCAACGGTTCTAAGGGGCCGTCGCAGTAGCCTGGGATGAGCACTTTAGTGGCTGCGGGGGGGACGCAGATATGTTTTACAATCCAGGAGGGCGTCATCAGCGCAGCGACGGTAATTGGCAAGACCTCGATCGTGTAGTCGAACCCCACCTGCTCGGCTAAAGGCGGGATGGTATTGGCGAGCGCATGATGCGCTAGTCGACCCGTGACAAAATGGATGTGTTCGCGTGGCATCGGTGTTTAATTGGTTAACCTAAAAGTATTAGCCACAGATTGACGCAGATAAACACGGAGGTAGTTTTGAAATTTGTGTTTCATTTTTTTCAAGCATATCTGCGTTTATCCGTGTTCATCTGTGGTTTCATTATTAATTTGAAATGTCAGCGACTACCGTTGTTGGCCGCCGTTGATGTGGAGGATTTGGCCGGTGATGAAAGAGGCTTCGGGAGAGACAAGAAAACGGGCCGCGTGGGCGACATCTTGGGGGGTGCCCCAGCGCTGGAGCAGCGATTCTTTGATGGCGCGTTGCTGCCAGACTTCGGAGGCGGTGTTTCCCCAAGCGGTTAGAATCCATCCAGGGGCGATGGCGTTAACGCGAACTTTTGGGGCTAATGATTTTGCTAGGCTACGAGTAAAGGCCATGATTGCGCCTTTGGTGGCCGCGAAAAGTTCGCCGCTGTCGCCGGCCATGCCGGTTTCGGCTTGATCCCAACCGATGTTGAGTATCGTACCGTTGCCGCGTTCGATCATTCGCTGCCCCACGGCGCGGCTTAGGCGCATGGTCGCTAATACATCGACTTGCCATAGACGATTTAGTTTTTCTTCAAACGAGCAATCGGCGGTGGGGCCGGTTAATACGTCGGCTCCTGCGCAGTTGATCCAAATGTCGATGGGCCCTAAGTCCCAAGCCATTGGGACGAATGTGTCGACCAGGGTATCGTCTGTAAAGTCGCTTAATAGCACCGTGCAAATTCGGCCAAGGTTGCGAATTTCTTCCGCAATTTCGGCCAAAGCTTCTGGCTTCGAATTGCCATGCACCACAACGTCGGCTCCTGCGCTGGCCAGTTGCAGTGCGATGGCTCGACCGATGCCGCTGGAGCTGCCGGTGACAAGAGCCCGCTGGCCAGCGAGAGAGCGATTTTCTGAGGAGGCACTGTTTTTTTTGCTAGGAACCACGTTCGATGCCTTCGGTTACGGTTGTCAGCGGGTAGCTGCAATCCTACGATACCCGGAGTCTAAGGTGTAGCGGCGAAATCTTCAGCCCAGAGTAAATGACCTATGTCGACCTCTTCGAGTGGTGCGGAAAGAATGCCAGATAGCTTGCCGCCGCGTCGTGTTTGGTTTCCCTATGTTTGGACCGGTTTGGTAGCTGTTGGTGTGATCGTCGCCCAGTTTAGCGGGCTCGATCAAGATGCGAAGAATTTTTTGCTGGTGGCGGCGGGGGTTTTGCTGTTGATCGGTCATTCGACCTGGTTCATCTTTTTTAGTCCGTTTTCTCAGCGAACCCGTTGGGGCATCGGTCTGATATCTTGGATTTTTCTGATCATTCTTGGGTCTGCCGTGGAATTGATTAATAACGGGGATATCGGGATTGTCGGCTGGCGATGGCGGTGGGCTGTTGAACCAGACGCACAGCTTTTGTTGCCGACCAACGCTAGCGGGATCGAAGATTGGTTGACCACACCGAGCGATTATCCACGGTTTCTTGGCAATGGCTACTGGGCCGAGGTGCAAGGTGTGCGGCTGGAAACCGATTGGGAGGCCCATCCGCCGAAAGAATTATGGCGGCAGAAAATTGGGGCCGGTTGGTCGGCGTTTTCGATTGTTGGCAATTATGCCATTACGCAAGAGCAGCGGGGCGAAAATGAACTCGTGACTTGTTATGCGATTCGCACGGGCGAATTGGTATGGAGCCATGCCGATGCGGTTCGATTCGACCCGGGTGGCACGGGCGCGCTGGGGGGGATTGGCCCACGAGCGACGCCGACCGTTTTTCAACAACGTGTTTTGACGTTGGGTGCGACCGGGATTCTTAATTGCCTGGATGCCCGTAGCGGAGAAAAAATTTGGTCGCACGACACGTTGGCTGAAAACGGTGCTGAAAATATCATGTGGGGAAAATCGTGTTCGCCGTTGGTTGTGCCTAGCAAAGAAGGGCGGGAGCTGGTGATTGTAAGTGCGGGCGGGCCTGAGGGTCGATCGTTGGTGGCTTACGATTTGGAGACAGGGGGCGAGATTTGGGCGATCGGCGATCGGCGATCGTCTTATGCGTCACCCATCTACGCGGAACTGTTGGGGCAGTCGCAGTTGATTGTGATCAACGAAAATTTTGTGACTGCACATGACGTCGAGACGGGTGCGGTGCTTTGGGAACATCCGTGGGAGGGCAATAGTGATGCGAATGCGACCGTCTCGCAACCGGTCCCGCTGTCAGGCGACCGGGTGTTTCTTTCGAAGGGTTACGGGATTGGTGCTTCGTTGTTGCAACTGGCGCGAGATAGCGAGGGGACGATCCAGGTAACGCCGCTTTGGAAGCCGGCCATCAGAGTGGTGATGAAAACAAAAATGGGCAACGTGGTGGTTCAAGAGGATTTTATTTACGGCCTGGATAATGGAATCATGCAGTGCATTGATATCGAAACGGGCAAGAGCCAATGGAAAAAGCGTCGCCGCCCGGCGATCGGTCATGGGCAGATCATGCTTATTGGCGAGGTGATTTTGGCGGTGAGCGAATCGGGCGAAGTTTTGCTGATCGATCCCTCACCCAAGAAGTACGTTGAATTGGCTAGCATTCAGGCGCTTGATGTGGAGAAGATTACCTGGAACAACGGAGCGTTTTCTTCGCCGTATTTGTTGGTGCGCAACGCCGAAGAAGTTGCGTGTTATGAATTGCCGTTGGTGGATTAGCCGAAGGGCGATAAAGAAAGCCTGGGGGGGCGCCCCCCCCAGGCTTTGCTATTACATACTATTGGCGATCCATCAACTCAATCGTTTTTGGCGTAGGCTGCAGGCTGCTGCCAATCCTACGAGCATGAGCATCATGCTGGTAGGTTCGGGTATGATGAGTTGCTCGACATCGAGCGCGTCCAACTCATCATCCCAGAGATCGATGCCGTGTCTTGGGTTAGCAAATAGGCCTGAAGCAAAACCGCCGCCAGATCGAACCGTGCTGATCCCTAGGGCCTCAGCCGGGATGAAAATACCCGGCGCAAAAATACCCGAACCAGGAGCAGTCTCCACAGGAATCAGGATGTCGCCTTCGGTAATGGCTAGTCCCGAGCCCAAGGCGTCCAACGTGCCGCCAGCGACGAGCAGCAGTGCCGAGTTCCGTCGCAGGGAGTAGAGTAGCATGTCGGTAGCAGGACCAAACGGCCCTCCAGCCAGCCAGCTATAGGGCCCTGTGGTTGGCTGGTAGATTGCGTCACCATCGTCCCATAAAACAAGGGCGTCGAGATCGTCGAAGTCAAGCGTGTTGGGTATGCCTGAGGGCACCCCGCCATTGAGGCCCAAGAACCGGGAGTCGGCGTACAATGCTGGCGCGGCACCGGTGCTTACCAAAACATCACCACCCACAAACGCATTGGCAACTGCGGTGCCAGTGTTCGCAGGGAACACCTCAAACGGCTCTCCAAAAACCGAGTCCAACGAAAAGTAGACGGGGTCGCCAGGGGGACTGTCAATGTCCCATGCGTCAAGATTATCGCCTACGTCGGGCAGAGCGCCAAACGTTGGCGGGTTCGGCTCGACGAGATTTAGCCCAGGGGCCGGGAACGGCGTGGCCCCGCCGTTGCCATCGAAGGCACCAAAGTTTACTCCAGCAAACGCAGGAAGTGGGCCAGGAGGTGTGGGCGAAGCGAAAATATCAGCCGAGGCTTCCATTAGGCCGAAGGCTCCTTCGGTGGTTACCGAGGGTCCTGGGACTCCAGGTGCACCGATAGCGAATTCGTCGACAGAGAACGTCCAGCCATGTGAGGCCAGAAGGTCATTTTGGAGTAGAGGTTCATGACCGTAGGAAAGGGCGTCGACTTCGTGTCCCCCGTGAATACCGGCAGGGCCAAGGCCTAGCGTGGCTGGCCCGCCGACGGCAGGAATAACGATTGCAGGAGGTGCTACCACTCCTGGTCCAACGGGTGTGAGAATATCGCCGTCAGAAATACCAAACGGGCCACCCGGCGCGGCCGTCGGGCCTTGGAAATCGATCGAGTAGGTTGGCTGGGCGACTGCTGTGCCTGCCAAAAGGCTTGCGATGGCAACCCCTGCCACCACATAGAGAATCAATGAAATTGGCCTGTTTGTCATAAGACTATCCCTTTCTTCAAATAAAACTGTGAGAAAATACAGCTCACTTGGTGTGGATCGAACTCCGATCGCAATCACCAAGAAGAACCCCGTGGACAAGACGCTAGAGTAGCGTAGAAAAAACCCCGCGACCCGCTCGTCTTGACCATCCTCTACCCCGTTCCAGAGAGGATCTATGATTCAAGAACTAATCAGAGAGTCATTAGCGGTCGCATAGGATCAGCGGCAAATCTGCCGCGACAGTCGAGTTTCGATTTCGAGCGGAACTCAGGGGATGGGCAAAAAGCTTATCGAATAGCACCGTCCCCTAATGTGCAGTTATGCGCTTGTTATTTTGTGTTGTCAAGCTTTTTGTCGCAGGTGAATTATTTTTTTTGCGAGAGCGTATTCGCGTTTTGTGTTTAGAAATTTCCGGCCAGGATGGCCGGGCTATGGGAGCACTTGATTTGCTTCAACTGCTCTTTTCGTTTGGAAGGTTGTCGAGTAGCCAATCTTCGAGAATGACATGCCCCACATGGGGGGCGCGAAGTAGGGTCGCGTCGTTTGGCAGGAGCGAAGCCAGCCAAGGTCGACGTGCGAGGCCCGAGACGGCCCATTTGCCTAGACTTCCTAACGAAGACCCGGTGGTCTGTTGCAGTACATTTTCGCTGAGTCGGCGGTAGGTCGAGGGGATGACATTAGGCTGCGGACCAACGTGGATAATCGTTTCTACGCCCATCGCCAGAGTTTCGTCGATGACATCCCAAAGCCGCTGAGGCTGGTGAACCCATCTTCGTAAGATGTTTCTTGCCGAGTGGTCGTCGTAGCTCATTTGGCCTGTCACCAAAGAGAGAATAGGAGGGCAGGGGGGGCCGAACCCACCTGGAAGGGTCTCCATGAGGACCGATGCCCGGTCGACGATATTTTTTTGCCAGACAATGGGCGTGTGCAACGGGGGCCAACGATTTGTGTTTATTCGGAGATGTGCCCGGTGAGGAAGGAGGTCGGGCATCACTTCTTTGAATCGCTTGACCGTCTGATTTTGTCCAATCAGCAGGTAGGTATTGGGTGAGAGGATGGCCGAGACACCAATCGTTCCGTTGCCTTCGCAAGTGACGTGTTGGCAGAGTTGCTCGACATCGGCTTCGTCGATTTTTGGCCCTCGCGAAAACAGGACGCCCATGGTGATGTTCGCCGCCAGCTCGATAGAATCGGCGGCTAGCGAAAGAGGGATGCGAATCATATCCTCAACCGCAAACGTCCCTCCAAAACTCACGGCGACGAGTTCTCCAAGGCTGTAGCCAAATGCAACCTTGGCTCGCTGCGTGTCGATGCCGTGCAGTTCGCGTAGCAATCGCATTTGTGCAATTTCAACCGCAGCGACCAGCGCAATGGCTTCGGGGTAATGCCCCAGGCCGGGCTCCACCCCGGACTCGACCAATTCGGCAAGATCGACTTCGGCGTGAGTATACTCGGCGCAAAGGTTGCTAAATCGGTGCAACTCTTCGAGCATGATGTATCGATAGGCATCTTGCCTGAGTAGCTCGGCAGTTCGCCCAAGGTTGGTGATGTTATAGCCGCGGAAGGCTAGGGCGGTTTCGGTGATGTCGGGGGCGATTGGAGGCATGTAGAGGAGAGAGGCCGGGGGTCAGAGGTAGGGTGGGTGCAGCGGAGCGAAACCCACCGTGAGGAGCGAATGGTGCGTTGCGCTATCGCTGCACGCACCCTCCATCTACCTATCGGTGTCGATTCGCCCTGAAGCCCACTGTGTGACTGGTAATGCGTATTGGGTTTAGTTTTGTGGGTTGTAGGGTTTGAGTGGTTTGGCTCTTCGATTTTTTAGTTTCAGGCTTCTCTGCGACGTTGCGCCGCATTTTTTGAACTACTCTTTATCAGACAATTGCTGCGCAAAATACTGAACCATCGTCAGAAATATGAGGAGATTGAGTGATGTTAACCGCTAGCGCTATTATGACCGAAGACGTGGTGACGATCCAACCAGAATCGTCGATCCAAGATGCGATCGAGCTGCTGTTAATGCAGCGTATTAGCGGTCTTCCCGTGACTGATCCTGAAGGCCAACTGATTGGCATTGTCACGGAGTTTGCGCTGCTTGCCATCGCTTATGATCAGTCGATTTGCGAAGACACGGTGGCAAAGCATATGACGTCGGACGTACTCACCGTTGGCCCTGACGATACCATCAATAAAGTGGCGGACATGTGCATCATGCATCGCGTGCGCCGCGTGCCAGTGGTGAAAGATGGTCGTCTGGTTGGTTTGATCGCCCGCCGCGACGTGCTAGAAGCAATGTACGAGGCGAAGGCCCCCGTTTGTTGAGTTGCGGACAGTAGAAAACGCGCTGCGTGCCCCCATAGCCCGGCCATCCTGGCCGGATGTGGACGCAGTTCGGCCAGGATGACCGGGCTATGGCCCAGTAAGCAGGTCGTAGGGTGGGTGCAACGACCGTCGTTTACCGCAACGCGGTTTCGGCACACAACCCTGGGTTGTCCGCCCCCGGCGGGCTACCCAGGGCTGTGTGAGGCTCCAATTGATTACCCCAACGGGGTTACGTCTTTCGGTATTACCGATGGACGCAACCCCGTTGGGGTAAATTGGGTGGGCGATCTGCCGACCCAGGGTAGCCCGGCGGGGCCGGACAACCCTGGGCTATGTGGCGAAACGCCTTTGGCGTAAAAGACTAAGGAAAGAAATAACGATGTCAACACGGCTCCTCCACGTTTTTGTGATTCTGTGCGCGTTCTTTGTTTTAGCGTGCTCTGCTGTCGATACGTTTGCTACTGTCTACTACGTCCGCACGGATGGGAACGATGGCAATTCGGGGACAGGCTCGGATGCTAGTTCGGCATGGCAATCGGTTTCTGCGGCTGCGGAAAAATCGCTTGTCCCAGGCGACGTTGTCTATGTTCAGGCTGGAACTTATTTTGACGAAGTAAGGCCTTCGGTCGATGGTTCTTCTGGCAACCCGATTCAGTTTATCGCTGATACGACCGGAAGTATTTCTGGCTGGTCTGCGGGGAATGTGATTCTACAAGCACCAGGCGTCGACAACGTGCTTGCCCTTTCGAACGATGACTACCTAGAGTTCATAGGTTTTCATCTTGATGGAGACACCGGCGGGGATACCGTCGAGATTGACGACTGCACCGGTATCGTCTTATTAAGATGCCAGCTCTATACGGGTAATCACGGGGTGGATCTCAATGCCGGGTCGTTAACCGTCAAGAATTGTTTACTACACAACAACGTGAAAGATGGGTTTCAAATTGATGGTGGTACCCTCGATGTCTGGAATTCGACCATCGCGGACAACAGCCGTGATGGGGTACAGCAAAATGGTGGGACAGCAACTTTTACCAATTGCATCGTTGTCAACAATGCGGATGACGGAATAGATTTTAATAGCGGGTCGATGACGCACACGTACAATCTGGTGTTTGGTAATACGACCAGCGACTACAGTGGCACCAGCGCTTCGACGGGCGAAATTTCCGTCGATCCGCTATTCGTCGGCAGTGGCGATTATCATTTACAGCCTTTATCTCCCGCAATCGATGCCGGTACGAGCGCTGCCGGCACCGTCGACGACGACCTGGATAGCTTGGCACGACCACAAGGGGCCGGCTGGGAGATGGGTTGCTACGAATGGACGATTGCCGGGCATTGGAAATTCGACGAAGGTGCCGGCACAACCGCGGCCGATTCTTCTCCTTTGGCCAACGACGCCACCCTAAGCGGCGGTACCTGGACGAGCGACTGTTCGGGGAACACCGCCTTGGAGTTCAATGGCACCGGCGACACGTCAGCGACCGGTTCTAATTTTACTCCCCCATCGACAGGTGCGGTGGCGTTTTGGATGCGTGGGGCGGGAACGCCAACTGCTCGTGCGCGAGTGATGGGCATCAACGGCAACTGGGAAATTCGCCAGGAAACCACCGGCAAGCTTTCGTTCGATTTGGGTGCTTCGCCGTTTGAGGGCAACGAGCCCTTTGCCACCACTTCCGTTGTCTCCGAAGATGACCATTGGTTCCATGTAGTGGCACAATTCAACGCCACGGACGATTCCTACGAGGTGTACGTTGACGGAGAATTACAGTCCAGCGGCATCAGCCCGGTCGACTTGGTCGCGCAACCGGCGGGAATTTTGTCGTTCGGCACTCGAACCGGTAGCACGGAATACTGGAAAGGGGCGCTACGCGACGTGCGCGTTTACGACCGATGGCTCTCGGCCAGTGAGATTGCAACGCTAAGCGGCTTGGCAGGCTACTGGAAATTAGACGAAACTAGCGGGAGCGTTGCTGCTGATGCGTCGGTCCTCGCCAACAACGGCACTTATGTCAACCAACCCACTTTGGGAGCCACTAGCTTCAATCCATCGGTACTTGGCACGGCAGTTCAATTTGACGGGACCAACGACTATATAAGAATCCCTCACCATGATTCGATGTTAGCCGACAATGGCTCGGTGGCGTTTTGGTTTTTTGCGACCGACATCAATGCCGCGCAAGGGTTGCTCTCGAAGGACTCATCGGGCTTCGACACGGGTGGGCACTTGACGCTACATCTGGCCAATGGCAAGGTCTCTGTTCGGCAACAAAGCACCTCGACTTCTTACACACTTGAGTCGTTACCGGTAACGGGGTCGGCCTGGCATCACGTAGCATTTTCGTGGGGCAGTACCGGGATGGTGCTGTATGTCGACGGCGCAGAAGTTGCTAGCAATCCTGCCTACACGGGTGGGCTAGGCACGACTTCGGGCGGGACGGGGAACTTTGAGCCGATGGTTCTTGGCGCGAATACTTGGGTGAGTGGTGATCTTACCGAAAATACGTTAGTGGGCTACTTCGTCGGAAGCATGGACGATGCCCGGTTTTACTCACGCACACTTTGTCCTG
>JAJDEF010000019.1 GCA_029259945.1 Planctomycetota bacterium | reverse complement strand
TCAACACGATCCAGCACTGGCAACAACGTAACGCCACCGCCCGAAGGTTCCATCGGAAGCGAAAACTCAAAAAACTACGGGAAATCGGCATCGTTCTCAAAAACCTGATACGATGTAAATGGCCCTAACCCTGCGCTGTAGTACTAGGGAACATGCTTTCGAAAATCGAATGTTTGTGAACAAGCCCAGGGATTTTAATCCCTGGGCTTTTTTCATTGAATGACAAAGAACTTTTGCAGGAAAAATCACACTTGGCCATCGTCTTCGAGCAAGTCGTCGGCATAACCGGGCGGAAAGGGATTCTCGATATCGGTGCTATTCGCCAGTGGTTTTGAGGAGGAATCGGTGTCTATCGAGGACTCGATATTTTCACCAAATTCTTGGAGCCAAGCGTCGACTTCCGCCTTGCGGAGTTTGCCCTGAGGTTTTTCATGGGATTGAGATTGCCGGGTGCTTGCCTGACGTCGCTTATGGCAAAGCTCGTGATACCATTGATCGCTATCGAGGTAAGCGGCCCCGCGTCGGCGAGCAGCGCGCTGGATGCGATGATCGCTTGAAACGACTAAGAGAGAACGAGGATTACTACAGTCTTCGAGAATCTCTTCGATAAGTGTATCGGCGTCGGGATAACCGGTCGCGTAACGCACGGTCATTTCGTCATGAGTTACGATACGCGGCAACCCTGGGGGGGCTTGAGCCGCGTCGAAAACAATGGTTGTCTGTTTTCGCTCTTTTTCATCGATCGAGGCCGCTAGAAATCGCAGCAAGGCTTCGCGAGTACGCTGAAACCCCCCAGGGCCACTCCCTTGGCCGAAAATGCCGGTGGCGTGGAGCAAATTGTAACCATCGATGAGCAAAGCCATGGTGTCATTCTAGGGCTAGTTAAGAATGGCTCAAGAATAACTTTAGTATTAGCCGTTTTGACGCTAGCCACGGTTGCTGCCGGTTTCCTACAAAATGCGCCCATCGGCTGATAGAGCCCTAGACGTGTTTGGGAGGGGTCAGGGCTTGGTCGTCGTTGTAGTTATGCCACTCGCTATACTCGTCGTGGAAGAACCGTGAGATTTGATGTTCGACGCCAAAGACGGTGGCTAATAGTGCCGCCCGAACCCACATTCCATTGCGTGCCTGACGAAAGTACATCGCGCGGGGATCGTCGTCGATTTCTGGCGGAATTTCGCCAAAGTGCTGGTCGCGTGGGAAAGGATGAAGGATAGGAGCGTAAGTTTTCATCCGCGCAACAAGTCTGGTAGTGAGCTTGCAGTGAGATAGGTCGAGCTGTGCGAAATGGGCTTCGTCGTCTGAGTTGTTATGCTCTTTTTGGATTCTTGTCATGTAGAGCGCGTCGAGCTGTTCGATAACGGACTTTCCGTCAACGTGTTCTTCGAATGACTCTACCTCAACCAACCGAACTCCACGATCGGTTAATCGACGACGAAGATCGTCTTTCAAGGCCAAGGTGGGGTCGTTGGGAGCAACGAAGATGAGTGTGACCCCTTTGTAGTTCGCCAAGAGGCTAGCCAACGAACGAACCGTGCGGCCACGGCCGATGTCGCCACAGAATCCGTAAACTTTGTGCGCTAAACCTTTGACTAAGCCGGGCGACTCGTTTTGGAGTTTTTCAAATCGGGTTGAAACGGGGGAATCTTTTGGGTGAGAAAACTGGAAGGTTCGCTGAAGCGTATAGATATCTAAAAGCGCTTGGGTCGGGTGTTCGTCGGCGCCTGAACCGGCGTTGATAATCGGTACGCTACGATTTCCCGACTCGGCAAGATCGTTCATCAGGTAGGCACACGACTCGGCAAGGCGGGCGAGCTTGCTGCGCATGATGATCAAGTCGAAGTAGCTACTAAACATGCGGATCGAATCGAATCGAGTCTCCCCCTTGGTTTCGGAGGACGTGGTCGGATCGCGTACTTCGTTGCAGGTGATACCCAGAATTTGACAAGCCGCCATGAACGACAAAAACGTACGCGTCGACGGCTGCGTGAAATAAAGCATCGCCCGCTTGTTGTTGAGCAGATGGAGAAGAAAATCTTGCCCTTCTCGATTTCGCGAGAGTGCGCGGATTTTGTCGGCCGTACTAGCCAGGTCCTCGAGCCTATCGGCCGTAAACTGCCCGCTGAAGATGATGTGCCGAAGTCGCTCTTCGCGGCAGAGTTCCGGGATTTTCATCTTTACCGGCCGCTCGATCCGCGACTGGTAAATCAATAGATCGAGCTCATCTTGCGTAGGCACACGATCGGCTGGCGAGTTACTCGGCATGGACCGAATCCTTGGGCAGGCTGAAGAAGCTGGGCGACTTCAGTTATCGCATACCTGCGAATCGTTCGTCAACCAGCCTGAATGCCAATTTCGATGTCATGCGGGTGCTTTATCTCGTGTAAAGACAGGCTCGCTGTCGGTCGAAAGCTCGCGATTGTAACGGTAGCCTGCGGCGCGAAATTTTCGGATGCCGCTAACGGAGTTGATTTGATTACGGATAATATGCCGCACCATCATGCCACGTGCTTTTTTGGCAAAGAAGCTGATTATTTTATACTGACCGTTTTTGTAATCTTTGAAGGCGGGCGCCACGATCTGGCAAGGCAAACTCTTTGCTTGGGCCGCTTTGAAGTACTCGTTTGAGGCGAGATTCACCAAGAGTTCGTCGTGCTGGTTAGCCAGCGTCTTTTTTAACTCGTTAGCGATTTGGGTATTCCAAAAAGCGTAGAGGTCTTTGCCATAGTCTCCCGCAAGCTTCGAGCCCATTTCTAGTCGATAGGGCTGAATTAAATCGAAAGGTCGTAGGATACCGTACAGGCCCGAGAGGATACGCAGATGCTCTTGGGCAAACTCAAAATCAGCGGGCACAAATTGGTCAACATCGAGTCCTTGGTAGACATCGCCGCGAAACGCGAGAATCGCCTGCTTGGCGTCCTTGCTGTCAAACTTTGCCTTCCAATTGTTGACATAATCATAGACGTCGGTAGCGAGCTTATCGCTAATGCCCATGAGTTTTTGAATGTCGTTTTTCGAGAGCTTGCGTAAATTTTGGATGAGCTTTTTCGACTGGGACAAGAACGCTGGCTTGGTCGAGTCGTCGAGAATCGTCTGTGGAGAAAAGTCGAGCGTCTTGGCCGGAGAAATCAGAACTAGCATGAGGGGGCTGGGGGTCCTATTTACGCAATTACTCAGAGACTCGCCATCGCATTTGAAAAAGCCACCGCATGCCGAGTAGCAAGGCAAGGTTGTAAACCACGACAAAGGCGAGGTGCCCTAGGAAAATTGAGAAATCACCTGAGGTTGAAATGACGGCATCGCTCACCTCAAGTGGCAAGTTGAACACTGCCGCAAAGGGGCTGCAGAGGCTAACAAGTTGTACGACGCCTAAAGCATTGCCTGCCGGAGAAAAAGTTTGGACGAAAATATTTGCGGCCACGGGCCCGAGAAATAGCACGACGAGTGCCAGATAGCTTGCCGTAAGACTGGTCGAGCTTTTTCGGAACAGGGTCGAACAAAAGAGGGCCGTCATGGCGGTAGTGACACAGGTGGTTGCCATCACCAAAAAATAACCACCCATCGTTGGGAGATTTCTCCAGTATTCAAGCGGCATCAGACAGGCTAAAAGCACCGGCCACATGAGAAACGACGTGAGGACACTCGAGACGCGCAGCCCAGCGACCAGTTTTCCCCAAAGCATTTGCCAGGGAGTAATGAGCGTGGTGAGCAGAAGGTCAAGCGTTTGTCGTTCGCGCTCGCTGGTCACACTGCCTGCCGAAAAGACGGGGCCTACCAGCATGTTGAATAGCAAGACGTAGGCGATATACCACGCTGCTAGGTGTTGCTGCATATACAAGCAGTAGGCCATCACGGGCAGCGCAATCATCATGCTGATCTGAATCACCAGACGCAGCATCAACGTGCCCTGGCTAAAAATTTCGCTTCGGATTTCTTTGTCGTAGATCGGGTTGGCGTTGTCGGAAAGAAAGGTTGTGCGTTTGGGAGGAGCGAACCACCGGTCGGGGAATTCGTTGCGACTGATGTAGAGCCCTACTGATTCTTTGGCTTCGGTTTCGAGGTCGATCGTTTGCTTTCCTTCGCTACCCAAGTCGGCCGAGGCTAGCAAGCGTCGACAAGTGGCTGCCCACAACAGAGTGCCGATCGATGCACAAACGGCAGGCACCACGGTGAAGACGACCCAGAGGCGGGCCTCGCCCAATTGTTCTAGTGCTTGCCAAACGAGAACGCCAACTATTGCAAGCGGAAGTATCAATAGGTAGGAGACGACCAATGCCGCTGCGGTTCGTGCAAAGTGGCTACTACACCAAAGGCTAATCATGACAAACAAAGCGATAAAAGCGATCATCGCAAAATAGGCCGCGACGACTTCGTAGGGATGCACACCACCTAAGGGGAGACAAATCATAACGATTGGCAGCGAGCAAATCATAAGCTCTGCCAAAGGACCAAGCGAGGCGGCGAGCTTGCCCATCACGATGGCACTCGGACGAATCGGGCTGGCCATCAACATTTCGTAGCTCTTGCGCTCTTTTTCGCCCGTAATCGCGCCGGCCGCAAAGCTGGGGGCCATCATCGACATCAGCAAGAATTGGCCGAGAAAGAATAAATCGACGAGCTTTTTCGCCTCTTCCGAATTGGCCATATCAAGCCGTTGTTCCGCCGGCCAGGCGGCATAAACAAGCAACCCTAGAAACGCCACATACGCTGCCAATAACACAAACCCCCGCGTCCTACGCAGGTTGGTGATTAGCTCGTGTTGTAGGACAGGGTTTTCGAGGAGCATTTGCTGGGGGCTGGGGATTTGGGAATGGGGACTGGGCTTTGTTGGTTACTGGTGACGGTCAACTTTGGCTCGAAGCGATTTCTTAAGCGCTCTCATTCGCTTTCCTAACCTATCCGTTTGGGTGAGAATCCTATTAAGACTTATTTCTTCAAGGTAACCCAACTCACCCGAAAGAATCAGCTGTGTTTCCAGCTCCGCTAGAGAACCCATCGCTATCGATAGGTGACGTAGATAATCGAGCGTCGAAGTACGAGCATGCCCCTCCGCAATATTTGAGGGGATTGAAACGCTACAACGTCTCATCTGACTAACGAGACCGTAAACCTCTTGCTTTGGATAGGCTCTGGTCGCTTTGTATACCTGGGAGACAATGCCCATGCCTTCTTGCCAGACGACCAAGTCACGGTAGCTCTGAACATCCATTGTCTTCTCGTAATCATTGGCAAGCATGTATTACTATGGATTCAACCACTGCACAGCTCCAAAAACCAGTCCCTAGCCCCTACCCCCCATCCCCCTGCTCAATACTCCCTCGGCCTCACTTTGCCCAGTACCCGGCTCGGCAATCCTTGTAGCCTTAAAAATCCTTCGGCGTCGGTTTGGTCGTAAGATCCGCCGCCTTCCATACTGGCGACCTCGGCATCGTAGAGGCTGTTGGGGCTGGTACGTCCGATGACCATGACGTTGCCTTTGTAGAGGCCTAGCTTGACCTCGCCGGTGACGGGCTCTTGGACTTCGCGAATGAAAGCCAACAGGGCGTCCATCTTCGGGACAAACCAAAATCCGTAGTAAACCATCTCGGCAACTTCGGGCGCGAGTCGGTCGCGTAGATGGACTACGTCGCGGTCGAGGGTTAACTGCTCGAGTGCAAGATGCGCCTGGTAGAGGGCGGTCATGCCGGGTGCCTCGTAGACGCCACGGCTTTTCATGCCGACGAAACGGTTTTCGACGATATCGATCCGCCCTACCCCGTTGCGGCCGGCGATTTGGTTCATCGACTCGACCATCTCGAGCGGCGACTTTGCTACGCCGTCAATCGCTACGGGCACGCCACTTTCGAAGCGGATGGTAACTTCTTCTACCGCATCGGGGGCGTCCTGCGGAGAGACGCCCATCCCGAAATCTACCAACGCCAAGCCATTGACGTTGGGATCTTCCAACTCGCCTGCTTCGTAGCTGATGTGCAGACAGTTTTCGTCGGAGCTGTAGGGTTTTGCGATCGAGGCTTTGACAGGTATTTTTTTGATATCGCAATAGTCGATCAATTCTGTCCGGCCAGGAAAAGCACTGCGGAACTTTTCGTCCCGCCAAGGGGCGATTATTTTGATGTTTGGATCAAGTGCTTCGGCAGCCAATTGGAAACGGCATTGGTCGTTGCCTTTGCCTGTCGCACCATGCGCGTAGGCCACTGCCCCAACCTCACGGGCCACCTGCAAGCAGACTTTGGAGATCAATGGCCGTGCGATCGAGGTGCCTAGCAAATAGATGCCTTCGTACTTGGCTTGCCACTGAAGAACAGGAAATGCGTATTCGCGGCAGAGTTCTTCACGGGCGTCGATCAGCTGCGACGACAGGGCACCATGGTCGCGTGCCTTTTGCAGAATTGCTTCGCGATCTTCGCAGGGCTGGCCTAAGTCGACATAGACGGCGTGAATGTCGTACCCTTCGTCTTGCAACCAGCCAAGAATCACCGAAGTATCTAATCCACCTGAATAAGCTAACACACAGCTAGGCATCGTCTGTTTTCCGTATTTTTCGCGTGTTGAGTGAGGTAAGAAGGCTGGCTGATGGGCCAGACACGAACTGACCATTGTGGTTCGATCGAGGTCGGCTGGCAAGCGGTAGAGAGGCAGATTTGACGGCGAAGAGCGTAGCGGAAGTGCCGTGATTGGGGCGGGTGGATTCCGACCAGGATGGTCGGGCTATGGGGGGGGATTGCAATCAGGGGGCGGTGATTTCTAGCCGTACGTCGTAGGGGCATTCGGTCGAGTTGCTGGGCTCGGTGTCTGCGATCTCGATGGCGAGTTGGTTGTGGGGGGCAAGTGCGGTGGTGATATCGAAGATGCCCTCCCCCGTGAGTGGTTGCTTGTTGAGCTGGACCGTTGCCGTGGCGGGAAGGCCTTCGATCACTAAGCGGACAGATTCACCAGCATTAATTGCGGCGGTCCAATTGAACGACCGTTGCCAGCGCGCCCCGGCATTGCAAGCTTGGCACTGCCAGGGGTGACGTAGACGGATGGAGTGCATGAGGAGGCGCTAGTTGGGGGGCGCTAGGCGCGAGTTATAAGGTGGCTAACTGAAAACTAGCGCCTCGCAACTAATAACTCTTTACTAATTTGGGACGAAATTTTTTGTGACCGTTGCTTCTCGAATTTGCCGGCTGTCGGTTTCGTAGATGCGTAGTTTGACTTGGATGCCGCGGAGTGGGATATCGTAAGGGGGCGGTGCTTCACGCTCGCTGGGGTCGTCGGTGCCATTTTCAGCACCGCCGCCGGTTACATCATCGTCTAAAGCATTGGTTCCCTGATCGATACCTGTACCATTATCTGAAAAGGAATCTTGATCGATGCCGTCGTCTTCGTAGTGGTAGGGCCAAGTGTCGTAGACGGCGGGATAGCCAAGTAAAGTGGTTGGGTTGTTTGGATGCCAACCCGCTAAATGTCTTTCCTGGAACGATGCCGCCGGAACCTTGTCAGCGATGGCGTTTGCGGGGTAGCTCGGCCCCCATCCTAAATCGACGTATGAGCCGTAGCCCAAAATATTGGTCGTTATGGTCGGCGCAACCCAGGCAGCATCGCTAGGCTCTAAGGTAACTCCCGCCGTGGAAAGCAGTGGTGCCCCCAGATCAAAAACGCGCAGGTCGAATGCGAGGACGTTGCTGAGCATGATGTCTTCGCCTTGGCGCTCGGGGTCGTCGAAAGCTTCCACTGGCTTAAACCAAGGTTCGCCAAAGGGGTGGAGTGGACTGTCAGTTGCGATAACTTGAGAAAAATTGCTGAGCCTATCGATTCGCATCACATGGGGGAAACCCTTGTTGAGTGCCGTGTTGTCGAAGAAGTGTGCAAAACGATTCTCGCGTTTTGTTAAATCGTTAAGTGTGTTGGGCACCCACTGGTTTAACGTCGGATCGAACCTCGCTGAGATATCAAAACGCTGGAAAAATCGATGCGCATTACCAGAGACGATGGCTGGACCACCGGAAGTTGGAATTGCAGCGAGGTCGATGGGGCCTACCCAAGGGGCAATAAGCAAAACGCGCCGGTAGACCGTTCGCATGCCGGGTTCGCCGAGTGAACCATCGGCTGGATTTTCGACGGAGTACCAGATGACCTCTGCCAGGTTGGACTGAATCGTTTCGTCAATCCAGTCGCTAGGGTCTGTCGCAATCCCACCCGTGCGGAGGACTTTGCGGCGTCCAGTGAACGGTTCGCTTTCGCTGCGGACGGTGAGGGCGAGGATGTCGTCGTAGTCGCCGAGGCCAAAGCCGTCGGTGACATCTCCTTCGGTGAGGGGAGTGGGGGGTAAGTTGCTGCCGGGAACCTGCGACGTTGCAAGATCGAGAGTGATGCCAGTCGGGCTCGCATCAGACCACTGCCCTTCGATGATTTCGAGGTAGCCGTCGCTGTGGTCGTCGGAGGGGAGCTTGGGGCGGGCGGCGCTGGTGGCACCGGCGAGGTCTTTGAAAAGGCGGGCTCGGGTGATGCGTATTTGGCCATTCATCTCCATGCCAGCGCGTCGGAAGCGGACGCCGGCGCCGATGTTGGCAAACAGATTGACCACGGCAGCCATCATCACCAAAGTGATGGCCATGCCGATAAGCATTTCGATGAGGGTTAGGGCGCGCGGCGCGTGGTGCGGGGCACGATTTTGAATACGTACAGACATAGAAGGCGCTCTCTTGAGGGACGAATAGACCAGTCTGGTGCCGCGGGGCCTCGGAAGAAACGCATAAGCACCCAAGGAAAGCAAACCTCCCCTTTTTTGCTCAGCAGACAGGTCTACAGTTCCCCTCTGTTTCTGATAGGCGGACGGCCCCTGAAACCACCCGCCACCGTTGGTAATAGTATTGCACCACGCCTGTAAGTCAAAGTCAAGCGGAATGAGAAGAGAGGGGCTAGGGGTTAGGAACTAGGGATTAGGGACTGATATGAAAATAGCCGTGACTCAACGAGCCACGGCTATTTCTTCTGGCGGTTCCGGCCCCGATGGAAAGGTTAGGTACCAAACTCTGGTCGACGGCGTCCCAACTGGCCTTTGAGGCGGTGGACAATCGCGCTGTGCATTTGGCTAACACGGCTTTCGCTCAGATCGAGGGTCGAGCCGATTTCTTTCATCGTCATTTCTTCGTAGTAGTACAAAATGATGATTAAGCGTTCGTTGCGATTCAGGCCTTTGGTGACCAGTCGCATGAGGTCCGACTTTTGAATTCGCTTGGTCGGATCTTCGCCTTTTGAGTCTTCGAGAATGTCGATTTCTCGAACGTCTTTGTAGCTGTCAGTCTCGTACCATTTCTTATTGAGACTAATCAAGCCGACGGCATTGGCGTCGGAGATCATTTTCTCAAGCTCAGGTACGGTTAATTCCATTTTTTCAGCCAGCTCGATTGCGGTAGGATGGCGTCCTAGCTTGTTTTCGAGTTGGCGAATGCCTTCGTTGAGTTTGCTGGCTTTGGAACGCACCAGACGAGGCACCCAATCCATGCTTCGTAGTTCGTCGAGCATGGCGCCACGGATTCGCGGCACGCAATAGGTTTCGAACTTTACACCTCGCGACATGTCGAAGGCTTTGATGGCATCCATCAAACCAAAGACGCCGGCAGAGATCAGATCGTCGAGTTCGACGCCATCGGGAAGCCGGGCCCAGATGCGTTCGCCGTTGTACTTGACCAAAGGTAGATATCGTTCGACCAAGCGGTTACGCAAGTCGCGTCGGCTTTGGTCTTTTTTGAATTCTACCCAAACCTCAGCAATTTCCTCTTGAGCGGCAACAGTCATCGTAGCCATGCAATCCTCCGTGATGCTCTTTCACTTCTGCCAGAATCGACAGTTACAGCGAAAGTCTATTGATCGAGATTCCGTTCTCGTTTTATTCCGTTGTATACGCGCGGCATTGCCGAACGTGACGTTAGGTGTTTGAGTTGGTGAGCTCTTCGGGCGATTTGCCAAAAGAGGCAGCCAACTCTGCTTCGATTCGTACTCTTACCGATTCATCTACCGTTTGCTGGGCAATCCATCCGACAATCGATCCGATCGCAGCCAACAAGGCCATCCAAGCCAACGCACTGAGAATGGTGCCCTCGAAGCCTGCGCCGTCTTTCATCGCGCGGAAAAGGATGACCAGCATCCCCATCAGTGCTAAGATCGCGGCATACGTTCGAGCCACAGGAATTTCTCCGCCCGGCGTTAAACTTGCCGCAAACGCGCCATTTTGACATGCGTTTGCGAAACACTCTTCTTTCATTTCTTATCGTCATCTCAGTAAATCCGATTGAGTTTTGTTTGTGGATTTGATCATTTTCTGAGAACTATTTTTTTGCCTCGTTGAACTTGGTTTCGATAGCACCAAACAACTGTTGAGCACTTCGGCTGCTAGCAATCGGACTGATTGTTTGAAGGCCTTCGATTGTTGACGGCTGTCTGTGCGAAGTTGGCCCGATGCGTTTGTTGCTGTGTTGCTAGCAACAGCAACGACTTCATGGACTCGGAGATCTAAAAACTGACGGCAGGTCGAGGCAAAGCGATTCCCCATTTGTTGGGCTAAGTCGAGATCGTCGCATTGATTGACTAGAAAACGCAGTTTGCTACCAAGTTCTGCGTAAGGCGAAAGTTTTACTGCCGCGTAGCTGTCCATCGCTGCGGTTGAATCGGGGGTCGAGACAAGCAAGACCTGCTGAGCCGCCCGCCAAAGCTCGGCAGTCCAAGGGCTCATGCCGCTACCCGCATCGAGAATGACAATGTCTGCTTGGTTATGAAGTGTGCGCAACTCGGTGACGAGTCGACTTACTGCTTCTTGACTGATTCTTGGAGGAGCAGCCGGTGTCCAGCGACCGGCGAGTAGGCGAATCGACTGGTTGATTGTTTCGAGCACTTCGACCGCCGAACGACTGCCGTCTAAAACTTCGGTCAAGCTCCCTCGAGCGTCTACGCCCATCTGGGTTGCAATGTTTGGTTGCTGAAGGTTGGCATCGACCAAGATGGCCCGCTTTCCTAATTGGGCCAACTCCTGGACCAAATGAATGGCTACGGTTGTGGTTCCTACGCCTTGGTTGCCACCGTTTAACACCACGAGCGGAACACCCGGCTCGAGCGAGGGGTGGCTCTTGATCGTTTTACGGACGAGTTGTCGCAGTTTGTCTGCTTGGTCTGGCATGAATTCCGTCCAATTTTACTAGGCAATGCCTAGTATTTGCTGTGCGAGGTGATTCGACTTTGCCACCTGGATGTCGTCGGGAACATTCTGGCCATCGGTGAGGTAGCTGAATGGCAAATTGCAATGGCGTGCAACCGACAGCAGATTCCCCAAGCCGTTCGCTTCGTCAAGCTTGGTCACTATCATCGAGGTAGTGCCGACTGCCGCAAAGCGTTCAGCCGTCGAGGTCAGGCTACGAACGCCACCGACGGCACTCAGCACGAGGTGGACTTCGTCGGGTTCAGCTTCGGCAAGCATCGAGCGAAGCTCTTGAATCTTTACTTCGTCGCGAGGGCTACGACCGGCCGTGTCCATGAGCACGAGATCGAGATCGGCGAAACGGGCGATTGCTTCTCGCATTTCGCGAGGTGAACTGACCACTTCCATCGGCAAATCGATAATATCGGCATAGGTGCGTAGTTGTTCGACCGCGCCAATGCGATAGGTGTCGACCGAAATGAGTCCCACACGTTTATTATCTCGCAGTCGAAAGTTTGCCGCGAGCTTGGCAATGGTGGTTGTTTTTCCAACTCCGGTGGGGCCCACCAAGGCAACGACTCTTCCTTGGCCGACGGAGGCTTCGATCGGTCCACTGACATCTAGTTCTTCTGAAATCATTCGAGCCAATTCGGCACGCACCGCAAAAGCATCGTGAAGTTCAACCGCAAGTTCACTCTGCAAGCGTTCGATAAGCTCTTGCGCAACGTTCTCTTCCACATCCAGCTCGATCATGTCGGTATAGGCTTGAAACATCGACCCGTGAAGTTGCCGTTGAGGGGTGTGGACTGCACGCTGCTGAAGTTGTTTGGCGAGTGAATTCAAATCGTCGTAGCGAGTGTCCTGGCGATGAAAGTCGTCTCGGTAGCGGGCTCCGTAGTTTGGTTCTAGCTTGGGTTGCTCGTAACGGTCGTGAGCGACGTCACTCTCTAGGTTTGCTGCGTGCGTTACTGTTTGTGGCATTCGAGTTGTTACGCCAACTTCGGTCGAAGCGGCAATCTCGTATTGCCGTCCTCGCAAGAATCGAGCGATTAACCCGGTATTAAGTTCTCGAGTATGGAGAACGGTCGCCTCGGGGCCTAATTCTTGGCGAACCGAGTTGAGGGCTTGCTGCATGGTTTTTGCACGGAAAGTTTTAATTTTCATGAGAGCTAGGGATTAGGGATTTTGTGTTTTTGAACCCGTTAAACATCGCTGGCCATGCCAACAGTTACAATTTTTGTATCTCGCGTCACTTCGTTGAAACTCATCACCACCAACTGCGGTAGGTGATTATCAGCAATCTGCTTTAGTGCGGCACGAATCTGCGGACTGACAAGGATGATCGCTGTGTGATGTGCGGTGGTTAGCTTGGGTAGTTCCTTGGAAATGGCGTTGCAGGTCGCCTCGACAGCTTGTGGCGACATGCGAACAAAAAGTCCGCGGTCGGTATGCTCGAAGCCTGCTCGAATCCGGTCTTCCATCGCGGGATCAAGCGCGACGACAAATAGTTGCCCTTCGTCGTCGCGGTAACGTGTGCAAATCTGTCGAGCGAGACGGTGACGGACATATTCGGTCAGCAAAATTGGATCTTTGGTGCGCCCGGCATAGTCGCCTAGCGTTTCGAGAATCAACGCCAACTGTCGGAGTGGCACCTGTTCTCGCAGCAAGAGTTGCAGTATGCCTTGCACCTCGGCAAGAGACATCGCGTCTGGAATAAGCTCGTCGACAACCGCTGGCTGGGTTTGTTTTAATTCGTCGATGAGATGTTTGGTGGAATCGCGCGTCAGAATTTCGTCTGCGTGACGACGGCAAATTTCGGTGAGATGGGTAGCGAGTACAGCCCCCGGTTCGACGACCGTATAGCCGAGCATCTCGGCTTGGTCTTGCAGCGCTGGGTTGATCCACCGGGCATCGGTCCCAAAGGCTGGATCCTTGGTGTCGATGCCATCGACTTTGCCCTTCGTCATGCCAGAGTCGATGGCCAATAATTGGCCCGGCTCGAGAATGTCGTGGGCAATGGGCATGTCGGCAATTTTGATGCGATACTCGTTAGGCTCGAGTCGCATGTTATCTCGAATACGGACTTTGGGCATGATGATGCCGATGTCGCTGGCAACCGTTTGGCGAACGCGCTGGACCCGCTCCAGAAGATCTCCACCCCGTTTGGGATCTGCCAAGCGGATAAGCCCGACGCCCACCTCAACCTCCATCGGGTCGATGGTTAGAAAATCTTCGATGCGTTCTTCTGCTTCGGGCTCGGGCTCTGATTCGGCAAGTCGTTCTTTCTCTTGGTGCTGCGATTCTTTTTGTGAAAGCACACGAGACATCCCGAGGCAGGCGGCACATAGGGCAACCATTGGTACGCGAGGCAAGTCGGTAGTGACTAGCACCGCTAAGAAGGCTCCAGCAACAGCCATTGCTTGTGGTCGCGAAAAGAGCTGGGTCACAAATTCTCTGGGCAAATTGCTACTTTTTGTGCTACGTGTCACGAGCAAGCCGGCTGCCAACGAGACTAAAAATGCAGGCACCTGGCTAACGAGGCCATCACCGATGGTTAGCTGAGTGAAGAGCTTGCCAGCTTCCACCAGTGGCATGTCATACTGGGCCATCCCGATGATGAGCCCGCCAACAATGTTGATGACGGTAATCACAATGCCGGCAATCGCATCACCACGGACGAACTTACTCGCACCATCCATCGCCCCGTAGAAATCTGCTTGTTCGGTGATTTCTTCTCGTCGCTGCTGGGCTTCGTGTTCGTCGATAATTCCGGCATTGAGGTCGGCATCGATGGCCATCTGCTTACCAGGCATTCCATCGAGCGCAAATCTTGCGGCGACTTCGCTAATGCGGGTAGCACCTTTGGTGATTACAACAAACTGAATCACCACAATAATGATAAAGATAATGAGCCCGACGACAATGTTGCCATCACCGGCAACAAAATCAGAAAACGCGGTAATCACGCCGCCGGCAGCTTCGTGGCCTTTGGTCGCAGCGCCAGTGAGAATGAGTCGCGTGGTCGCCACATTGAGCACGAGCCTTGCGAGCGTGGTGGCCAGCAACAGCGAGGGGAAAATACTGAAATCGAGAGGCGATCGGACGTAGATGGTCGTCAACAACACGATCACTGCGACCGTGATGTTGCCCGCCAACAGCACATCCATGAGCGCTGTAGGCAACGGCACCAATATCACCAGCACGCTGGCGACAATAGCAACCGGCAAAACGAGATCTTGAACACGACGGATCCAGTCCGCAGTGCCCGACACCTCTGAAGCCATCCGTGGCCTCCGATGGGCGAAAAAAGAAAAGGTAGTAGAGAAGAGTGGCGGGATAGTAGAAAAGCCGTCTCCGACTGTCTAGTCCGCTCTTATTCAAATGCAGACGTCGACTGCAGAACGTTGTCTTCGATGGGCGATAAAGAATGAGTACTGAATTTTCTGCGCTGAAGAAATAACGACTTCCCACTCGACCGGCTAAATCGTCATCATGATTGCCTGCACCGATAGCTTGGTTAGTATTCCGCGAAAAGCCAGTTGGGTTATGCTGCTTTCCATAAGCACTGTGCTGCTGCTAGCAAGCATGGGTTACCATCGTGCAGAATCGGAACCTCATCGGAACGACGTTCTCCAAAGTGTTGACCCGCGACTGGTCAGCCAGCATGGGCAGATGCAGTTTGTAAACGATGCCGACGTAGGGCGTCGTCTATCACAGAAATTTCGCAAACCCTGCTTGCTGTTTTTTACGGCAGACTGGTGTACTTACTGCCAACAGATGGAAGAGGCGGCTTTTACCGACTCAGCAGTCAGCGATTTGTCGGGGAATTTCATCTGTGTGCTAGTCGATGTAGACCGCCAGCCCCAAATTTGCAAAGAGTTTTCAGTGACGAGCTATCCGACCATTCAATTTATCTCGGCCCAGGACCGTCCACTGAATCGGCTGATAGGTCGCCAGTCAGCCCCTGATTTAGCCTCTGGAATGCAAGATGCTTTGAAGCGTTTTGCTTGGCTTAGCGATCCAGAGACACGAACTCGCTAAACAGCATGTCGAGCGTGGGCGAATTCTTTCCTTCTTTGTCCCAGGGCACTTGCAACAACCGGCAAGTCGCGCGATACTCTGCAACGCGGACGTTGAATGTCACTGTGTTCGCCACAGCAGTTATCCGACCTCAAGAGACGTATAAGGAAATCCAAGCTATGCGACGGGCCAAGATTAGTATTATCGGTGCTGGAAACGTAGGAGCAACGACAGCCCATTGGTGCGCGGCTGCCGAATTGGGGGACATCGTCCTTGTCGATATCCCACAAGCCGGAGACATGCCCAAAGGCAAAGCGCTGGATTTAATGCAGTCTTCGCCTGTCATGGGTTTCGATTCGAATATCGTCGGCACGACCGACTACGCTGATACGGCGAATAGCGACGTGGTTGTCGTGACGGCTGGCATCCCACGTAAACCAGGTATGAGCCGGGACGACTTGCTTAGCACCAACGCCAAGATCATGACTAGCGTCTGTGAGGCAATCAAAGAGACCAGCGAAAATGCCGTTGTGATTGTGGTCAGCAACCCGCTGGATGCAATGGTTCAACGTGCGCAACAAGTGACCGGTTTCCCACCGCAACGTGTTCTTGGTCAAGCAGGAGTCCTTGATACTGCCCGTTACCGCACTTTTTTAGCGATGGAATTGGGCGTCAGTATTGAGGATGTGTCCGCCCTGTTGATGGGTGGGCATGGCGATACGATGGTTCCGATCCCCAGCTGCACGTCGGTTGGTGGAATTCCTGTGCTGCAATTAATCGACGAAGCTCGCTTAGAGGAGATTGTCGATCGAACCCGCAAAGGGGGCGCAGAAATTGTGGCGCTGCTTAAAACGGGGAGTGCCTATTACGCCCCGGCGGCTGCGACGACCCAGATGGTCGAAGCGATCGTCCGCGACAAGAAGCGTCTCATCCCTTGCGCCGCTTATTGCGACAAGGAATATGGAGTGGGTGGATATTATGTCGGCGTGCCGGTCGTGCTGGGCTCGGCTGGAGTCGAGAAGATCGTGGAACTGAAGCTCACCGATAGCGAGCAGGCTGCATTCCAGAAAAGCATCGACGCCGTTCAGGAGTTGGTCGCAACGATGGCCAAGTTGGCCTAAGACCGGCAGTTTTCGAGCCAATCGAATCGACGTCAATCACCCCTGCGGGGTAGAGGGCCGCTCTGTCTAGGCCTTCTTTCAGAGGGTGTGGCCACGACCGTTCGGGGGTGGTGCTAGCATTCTGTGTGCGGTGTAACTTTCTAATGCCATGACGTTGACATCCTCGAACCGCTCGATTACAACCGCCAGAAGTTACGTCATTCAGAAGATGAAATTGTGCGGACGAACTTCAGAAAAAGATTTCGCACGTTTTTAATATTGCAGCCGATCGACAGCAGATAAAACTGAGTGCATCTTGGCGATCGTGAGGCGGCGGCGTTGGTCATGGAAGCAACGTCTCGGATGAATGGCGAATTAGTAAAGTCGTGCGAGTGCTTTAACAGCTCTTAGAGTTGGAATGGCAAAGCACTAGACCCGTCCGCCGCAACTTTTCTCCCCGCCATTCGATATCATGAATCGCATGCCTTTGCCAACGCAAGTCTCTAAACAATCGCTCACTCCAAGTTTTGAAAGCGAATGGCTGCAGGAAAGTGACTTTCGGTCGTCTGTCTCGAGACGTACTTTCGACGCGCCGCATTGTTTGTTTTCTCCGGTTCATTATGAACCAGGCTATGCCTACCCTCTGATTGTTTGGTTGCACGGTCCTGTGAGTAATGAACAGGAAGTGAGCCGGGTGTTGCCGAGAATTAGTGTGCGAAATTACGTGGCTGTCGCACCACAGGGAACTGAAAGTGTTGATGGTGCTCGAGGAGCTTACGGCTGGGGAGAGTCGCTTGACGATCTCGTGGAAGCCAGCGAACGCGTCATGCTAAGTATCAACGCAGCTCAAGAGCGTTTCAATGTTCATCCCGACCGAATCTTTGTCGCCGGATACGCTGAGGGCGGAACGATGGCGCTACGAATGGGAATGGAAAACCCGGATCAATTTGCCGGCGCAATCTCACTTGGTGGTCCTGTTCCTAGTGGCCACTGCTTGCTAAGACGCATTAACGAAGCACGTGACTTACCACTCCTGCTTTCTGTCTCGCCAGATCAACGCTACCCTCTAGACCGAGTGCTAGAAAATATGCGGTTGCTTCACTCGGCGGGCTCTTCGCTATCGCTTCGGCTCTATCCCGAAGGTGACGAGCTAACGACTGTCATGCTGTCAGACGTTGACAACTGGATAATGGAGCGGGTGTGCCCCGCAACCTCTTCGGTTGCTAGCTAGCAGTACGAATCGCGCGTACATAAAGCGACTGCTTCGTTATACTTTTTTGATTTGCTAGCACTGCGCATTTCATGCACTCTCTTTGCTGCGATTCTCGGTTCGCGGCCAGTCTGTCGGCAAAGTGGCTGTAAAACTTTAATGTGGATTGACAGCCTCGAAAGATTTTCGGTACAAGCTCTCCGCTTTTCTCTGCCGTTAGGGCAACTACCAGTTCATGAGACGTCGTAAACCCGAGGCCTAAGGCTTCGGGTAAGGCTCATCGGCGGTCGGAGATAGCACCAACGATTCTTTCCCTCGAAAAAAAATGACCGACGAACCGCAACAATCTGAAGATGCTGCTGCAGACGAATCCCCGGCTCCAGAAGAATCGGGAACGCATGGCCGTATTGCTACGCTGCTCAAATGGGCTAGGCAGAGTCGTCTGCGCATGCTGATTGTTGGTTCTGTTGCCCTCGTTGTTTTAGGCAGCCTGATTACGTCATGGAGTTACATGGCCCGAATCGCAGTGATGCAGGAAGACCGTGCCACCCTTGCGCGCGCACTGGAAGCCCTAGACAATCACAAATATGAAGAGGCCAGAAGTATCGTCAGAAGAATGCAGCAAAAGGAAGATGCTTCACAGACATTTGGTTCCGCGTTATTTGTGCTCGGTGCAGTTAAGGCCTACGAAGCAGAGCAGGAATGGTCTGTCGATCGAAAGCGGGCTGTCTATCTCGTAGCCGCACGCTATCTGCAGAAGGCTCAGGAGCTTGGTGTGCCACCGGTCCGAGAAGGTTCGTTACATTATCTTCTAGGTCTGAGCTTGATTCGTGGAAATCAACCGCAAGCGGGTATTGATATTCTGGAAAGAACGTTGGGAGACGCACGATTACCCACGACCGAACTTCACGAGTTGCTTACTGATGCTTACTTGGCTACCCCAGACCCTGATTTGAAAGCCGCGTTAAAATACAATGCGAAAGTAGTACAAGACCCCTCGCTGCCCGGTGACCGACTTGCCAAGGCGTTAATCACTGGAACCAAAATCCTTGGCAAACTCGGGCGCGTCGACGAAGCATTTGTACAACTTAACTCTATTAACAAAAAGTACGTCCGGCCAGCGTTGATAAAGAGTGTCTCAGGGCAGCTATCGATCACCGCCGCCGAAATGCTCCCCGTTTATGACAAGGAGCGTATCGGGTTGCTCGATGGGGCTGTAGCTGATCTGCGCGAGGCCCAGCGTTTGGAGCCCCTTAATGGTCAGCTAACACGAGAATCCATGTATTGGATTGGACGCAGCCTCGAGGTTCGCGGTGATACGGCAGGTGCTGTTGAGCAATACAATCGCATAAGCAAGTTGTATGGTGATACCGCGGAGAGCATCGTGGCCACACTAGCCAAAGCAGACTTGTCCCGAGGGAACGGCCATATTGAGCAGGCACTGATAGGCTATCGCACAGTACTAGAAACAGTTGGCAACCCCTTAACCTACGTAAATCGGTTGCTGTCGCTCTCTGAACTACGGAAGCGCCTCATACGTGCTCACACTCAGTTTCTTGAGGCAAAGCAGTTTGAGCAAGCCGTCCTATTAGTTGACCAGTTTCCACTGTTGTTCAATCGTGTCGAAGTCACTGAATTGCGAGCAAAAACCCACGAAGCATGGGGGAAGTATGATTTGGAAGAGGCGACCAAGGAGAAGAACAACCCTAATTCGGAACTCGGAGCTTCAGGACGATATCACCTTCGCGCTGCTGGCAGGGCCTACGAGACTTTGGCCCGTTTGCGCTTTGGTACCGCCAGTTTTTCTGAGGATCTTTGGTCGGCTGCAGGAAACTATTTCCAAGGACAAAGCTACACCCATGTAACTCCAGTCCTCAATGAATACTTGCATCACGAAGCACGCAAAAATAACGCAACCGCTTTATTACGTCTTGGGCAATCACTGCTCGCCGCGAATGAGAACAACAAGGCGATCGAGTCGTTTAAAGAATGTATCGACATGCACCCACGCGATGCTGCGGCCTACCAAGCACGTCTTGAATGTGCTCATGCTTATCGCCGCAAAGGCCAGGATAACGAAGCGTTAGAACTGCTACTCACCAACTTGCGAGGAGAGCAGTTAACGCCTGGTAGCCCTGAATGGCGAGATTCGCTTTTTTCACTCGGCGAATTTTACTACGAGCAAAACCAATTTCCAAAGGCAATCGCAACGCTGGATGAAGCCGTCACGCGTTATCCAAACGCACCGCAATCCTTGCTGGCCCGATATACGATCGCCCGCGCCTACCACAGCGCCGCCAGGGAGCCTGCAGAAAAGATGCTGTCAGCTAAAACAGAAAACGATCGTCTAAAAAACCGCCAGATAAGAGATGACAAGCTCGAAACAGCCTTGAAAAACTACTTAGTCGTTCAAAAGCTCCTCTCAAAAAAGGGGCACGAGGGAAATAATGCCCTACTCAAAGCCCTACGTCGCAACTGCTACACGATGCAGGGATCCGTGTTATTCCAACTCAATCGCTTTGAAGAAGCGAGAATCGCCTATGGCAATGTCTCAACACTATTTCAAGACGAGCCGTTCGTGCTTGAAAGCTTTGTCAATATTGCGAATTGCTGGCGGCGATTGAATCAACCGATCAAGGCACGAGGCACCATCGCCCAGGCCAAGCTCGTACTTGGTCGATTGCCCAAAGATACTAATTTTAGAATCGCCACCAATTTTAGCCGTGACAAATGGGCAAACCTCCTAGACGAGATGGAAACGTGGTGAGTGATCTTATTCCATCAACGATAACGACCAACAAAAGCTAAGAACCTGTGACACAACTTTCTACCGAAAAACTAGCCGACCTCGTTGCCAAGAGGCACACCTGTCTCGTGCAGCTACGAGATCTTGGCTTGAAACAGTCTGAGTTGATCTCGACGGGAGAGATGACCTCGCTTTTACGTTTACTCTCGGCCAAGAACCAAGCCATCGTTGCAATCCAAGCCCTCGAGCAAGAACTTCACCCCTTTCATGCCCAAGACCCCGAGCAACGCGCATGGCATTCTGAGCGAGCTCGAGCGCAGTGTGCTAAGCAAGCAGAAGAATGTCATCGACTCTTAGCGGAGGTCATGCAGATGGAACGTGACAATGAGGAAAAAATGACGACTCGTCGCGATGAAGTTGCCAACCAACTGCAAACGGTTCAGGCAGCTAGCACCGCAAGAAGGGCATACCATGCTCAAAGTAGGATGCCAAGCCAAAGTCCCCACACGGCGATCACTAATTTCGAAAACGCAACCAACGAACCAGGACTTGATTTGCTTTCTGGCACCTAAGCAACATAAAAAACGACTAAACCCATGAATAAACCAATCCGCATTTACGAGCCTTCAATCGCTCCCGAAGCTGGCGCATCCACTTCAGAGGTCAACATCGATTTGGCTGAATTGAGCCGAGACGCCAGTCTTGAAGCTGTACTGGCAGCTTGGAACGATGCCACCGTGCGGCTACAGAAAACTCACGAGGTGTTGCAAACCGAAGTCGGGCGACTCACCAACGAGCTAGAAGAAAAAAACCGTGAATTGGCGATGGAAAATCGACTCGCGGATATAGGCCGAATGGCATCGCACGTTGCCCACGAAGTACGCAACAGCCTGGTTCCGGTCACCTTGTATATGAGTCTACTAAAGCGAAGGCTAGCTGATGACTCAGCCAGCACAGAAATCCTAGCCAAAGTGGAGGCCGGGCTTACCGCCCTGAATACTACCGTGAATGATCTCCTAAACTTTACCGCCCATCGCGAACCTCACCCGAATACTTTCTTTGTACGAGAACTTGTTGGCGAAGTATGCGAAGCCGTGGGACTTCAGCTTGAGGCCCAAGCAATTCGAGTGGTTACGGACATCGCTCCTAGCACAGAACTTAGCGCAGACCGGGAGATGTTTCGACGTGCCATTTTGAATCTGGTATTAAACGCACTCGATGTGATGACCGAAGGCGGCGATTTGGTGATCACTTCGTTTAACGGTCCTAATGGATTTGAGCTGGAAGTTGCTGACAGCGGGCCTGGTATTAACTGCGAACAACTGCCCAGGATCTTCGAGCCATTCTTCACCACCAAAAGTAGTGGCACCGGACTAGGATTAGCAATTGTGCATCGAATTGCTGAAACACACGGCGGTCGAGTGACTGTCGTGAATTGCCCAGAAGGTGGTGCTGCATTCACAATTCATATTCCACGACGTGTGATGGGAGCTGCCGCATGAGCCGTTCGTCGCATTCATCAATGTCTGGCCGAGTTCTAGTTGTCGACGATCATGCCGCTGCGCGTGAATCGGTTGCCTATGCACTGCATCAAGGCGGCTATGAGGTAGTTTGCTCGGCTAGCGCAGTCGAAGCACTTTCTGCACTAAAAAAAACCTCGTTTGACGTCGTCATTACCGATCTTCAAATGCCCGGCATGGATGGTTTGGAATTAATTCGACGAATCGAGCAACAACAGCTTGGTGTTCAAGTGTTGATGATCACCGCCCATGCCACCATTTCGTCGGCGGTCGAAGCAATGCGTCACGGCGCTTTTGACTACTTAGAAAAGCCATTTGATGTTACTCGGCTCGAACAACTTGTTGCACAAGCAATCGCCCGCGGCCAACTGCTAGTTCCCGATGCATTTGAAAGCTCATTGCTTGAAGATGCAGATTTCGGTCTCGTGGGTACCAGTACGACGATGAATGAGCTTCGTACTCGGATTAGTCAAGTCGCTCCGACCGACGAGATTGTGCTGATCTATGGTGAGAGTGGCACAGGAAAAGAATTGGTAGCACGCGCTGTACATGGCATGAGTCGACGACAGTCGGAGTCGTATGTCAGTTTGAACTGCCCTGCCCTTTCGCCGCAACTTATTGAAAGCGAACTATTTGGCCATTGTCGAGGTGCATTCACAGGCGCCGAGGACGAACGAATAGGCCGATTTGAGATGGCGGAAGGTGGCACTATTCTGCTTGATGAAATCACAGAAATTGATTTGACACTACAAGCCAAGCTGCTTCGAGTACTTCAAGAGCGCACTTTTGAGCGCGTTGGTAACAATGAGACACGGACAGCCAACGTTCGAGTGATCGCTAGCACTAATCGTGATTTGAGCGAAGAAGTTGCTGCGGGGCGATTCCGTCAGGATTTGTACTATCGCTTGGCGGTGGTCCCTTTGGTACTCCCGCCGCTACGCGAACGCGGTGAGGATGTGCAGCTCTTGGCCGATCATTTTCTGAGTCGCGCTGCAAAGCGATTAGAAAAACCTCTCTGTACGCTAGAAGCAGATGCCCGCCGACTGTTTGCCTCTTATCATTGGCCGGGCAATGTCCGCGAATTAGAGAATATCATCACTCGCGCATGTGTGCTCAACGATGGCCAACCGATCACCTCCGCTGAGTTACAACCTTGGCTTGAGCAACCCGAGCAAACCACAGCTTCATCTGCCACCGAGCGATTGCCAGTCGGCACCAGCCTAGAAGACATGGAACGGCAAATGATCGTTGCAACGCTAGAACACTTTGACGGACACCGTGCCAAAACGGCTGAGGCACTTGGCATCGGGGTCCGGACCCTTAGTGGCAAATTACGTTCGTACGGCTATGCTCCGCGGGCGAAGACGCTTGAAAAAACTGATCACAACGTTCGGCAAGATCTGCCGATTCATTCGGCAAGTTCTGCTGGTTTGTCGGGAAGGCAATCGGCGTAGTTTATAGAGTTGAGATAAAGATGGAAAACAAGGAAAACCTGTGCCCGAAGAGCCAAAAGAGTGTTCGAACGATGCCACCCGGCATGTTCAATCCACAACCGGTACACAAATTGCACAACAACCTTAGCTAGCGAGGGACCGATGCTTTCGTCGTTATTCGATTCGTCGACAATTTCTACGCTCGAGCAAGTCGTGAACTTCACCCAAGCTCGGCATGGAGTGTTAGCAGGAAATATCGCCAACCTCGACACCCCGGGCTATCGTACACGCAACCTTTCGCCAAAAGAATTTCAAAGCCGTTTGAAAGAAGCCATTGAAGCGAAACGAGAAGCAGCCGTTTCGCCAACCTACGCCATCAATGCTCAGTTGGCGGGTAAAACCGTAGCCACTGGACACGATGGCATGGACCAAGTACGCGAATCGATAAAAAGCATCCTTTACCATGACAACAGCGACGTAAGCATCGAACAGCAAGTGGCAGAAATCAGCAAGAACCAAGCACAACACAACCTGGCGCTTAGTTTGATGACCTCTCAATTTCGTCTCTTACGAGCCGCCATCACCGAACGGGCCTAAGCAAGTCACACGAGGAGATAAGCAATATGTTCAGCGCATTAGATGTTAGCACGAGTGCCTTGGTCGCGCAGCGAGCAAGATTGAACGCCATCTCCTCGAACATGGCAAACATGGCGACGACTCGCAACGAGCGTGGTGAACTGGAGCCCTACAAACCGCGTTTTGTTACGTTTCAAACCGACACCAACATCAATACGACCGGGGGTGGGCAAGGGGTGAAAGTCGCAAGTGTCGAATATGCGAATCTTGAACCTCGATTAAAGTACGATCCGGGCCACCCCGACGCGAACGAAGATGGCTACGTCGCCTACCCGAACATCGACATGACCACCGAATTTGTTGACGCTTTGGAAGCCACACGGGCTTACGAAGCGAACATTGGTGTTATTGAAATCACCAAAGATCTCGGACAACGAACTTTACAAATATTGGCTTAGTGCCACAAAAAAACGTTTACCAACTAACCATCCACCAAGGAGTTGTCACACACGTTGACGTAGATCGCAAAGACGTTGGGGGGCCAACGCCGACGACTGATTCAGGACGTCGCTATGAACACCATTAGCAGCAGTCACCTTACGACAAACGCAAGTTTACCGCCCACCTCGATCGCCAAACCACAGGGTGAGCAGGCGGGCTCGTTTAAGAACATGTTGCTCGACTCGATTCAAAATGTGAATTCGATGCAGCAACAGGCCGATCAAGCCGTCGAGACGTTGATGACCGGAGGCGAGGTTGACCCGGCTGAGGTGCTCACAGCGGTCCAAAAAGCCGATCTCGCCTTTCGACTGATGATGCAGATGCGAAATAAAATGATGCAGGTCTATCAGGAAGTCAAAGATATTCGAGTTTGATACGCGGATATAAAAAAACAACGAGCCATGGTCATTCGCAAGATGCTAGACCTTAGCTCGCCAGCTTTGAAATTCAATCCAACAATTGTAAATAAGGTCCACGGATGGATTTTTTGAACCAAGCCATTAGTCAAGTACGCGAATTGCTGCTGTCGATGACACCAGCCGCGCGAGTGACCGCTCTGCTTTTGGTGGGTGTCATCGGCGTTAGTCTGAGCTACTTAGTCCAACATCAGTCGGCTAGCCCCGACGAATATCTGTTTGGCGGAGAATTTCTGCATGCTCGTGATGCGAATCGGGTCGAAGCAGCGATCGCAAAAGCGAGTTTGAACAGTTACGAGCGTGTGGGCAATCGCATTCGAGTACCGCGCGGTAAAAAGTCGGAATATCTTGCTGCCGTTGTCGATGCAGGTGCTCTTCCGCCCAACTTCAATGAGCTACTAGAAAAAGCACTCGACCTAGGGCCGTTTGTCGACCGAGAAACCCGACGACAGCGGCTCAAAGCAGCCCGCGAACAGCAGCTCTCGATGATTATCGCCGCGATGGGAGGCATCGAAGATGCAACCGTCATCTTTGACATCCAAGAGGCCCATGGCCTTTCAAGAAATACCAATGCCACGGCAACGGTGAGTGTCTTGCCAGCTACGGGTGAATCTCTCGACTCACGTCAGATGAAAAGGATTCGTCAAGCCGTGGCGGGGGCCATCGCTGGACTAAAACCAGATCGAGTGACGGTTACGAATCTTGGTAATGGCTCGATCTATGGTGGCGGAGAGGAGCTTACGGCAGAATCGTTTGAGAATCCGTATTACCAGAACCGTGTTACCTACGAAAACTACATGAAATCGCGAATTGAGTATCAACTCCACGACTTTCCTGGAGCTCGAGTACAAGTATCGGCAGAACTCAATGATCGACTGGAGCATACGATACAAAGCACTCTCCCAGAAGGCGAAGTCGCGGCACTCCGTTCGACCACAGACAGTGACAGCACAACGACAACCGAAGATACCAATGGTGGTCGTCCCGGTGCGACCGCCAATGCCAACACGCGTACCGCTGACCAATCTTCTGAATCGGTTGTAAAACACGAAACTACCAGTGATGAAAACGATTCGGAAAATTTCGTTGGCACGAAAACCGAAGTGCAGCGTCTAGCAGGCATGGTTCCCGAAAAAGTTCGTGCTACGATCGGCATCCCCAGGTCGTATCTCATTAGTGTCTGGCGCGAGGGCGAGCGTCGAAAAGGCAACGACCCGAGTCAACCTTTTCCAGACGATATCGATAATATTCTAAAAAATCTTGAAGGCGGGGTTAAAACTCAGGTTGAAACTCTGGTGGCCCCCCTGCTACCGAAAAAATTGGCTGAAGATATTTTCTCGAACGTTACTGTCACTTTCTTTGAATCGCTTACCCCAGCGCCCATCGAGCCACCTACGACGGCAAGTCAAGCATTGAGTTGGGCCGGCCAGAACTTCAGCACCATGGCCATGGCGGTTGTTGCACTGATCAGCTTGGTCATGCTTCGCTCGATGCTAAAAGCGATCCCCCCCTCAGAGCCCACCGCGGCCATCAACGCAGCCACCCTTGGTTTTGAAGCGAGCACAACTGAAAACGAAGCGCCTTTGGCCAAAGCTACTGGTGAGACGGAAGACCCTGATCGCCCTAAGCTGCGTCTGAAAAAGGGCACAAGCTTGAAGGACGATTTAACAGAGATAGTACGCGAAGACCCCGATGCGGCGGCCGCGATTTTACGCTCCTGGATAGGTAACGCCGGATAAACATCACAATGAATAACCAAACTCCTTTCGACCGCCATCGTCAGTTACGTGATGTCGCCATCTTTGTGGCGAGTCTCGATGAGGTGATGGCGCAACGTCTACTCGACAGTATGCCCCCCAGAGATGCCGTGGCTGTGTTAGCAGAAGTGGATGAGCTAGAGGCGATTGATCCAGAAGAACAACGTGAGATCGTAGAAAAGTTTCGCCGCAGCCTAGCTCCTTCACCAGCGAGGAAGGTCGAGGGGGTGGAACTCGATGCCTCGTTACTAGCAAAAATTGAAAATCGAGACGCCGAAGAGATTTATTCAAACACTCAAGCCTCGCAACTACCGCTTACGGGACTGAGTGATACAGAAGCTACTACGATTACCGAAATACTCTCGGCAGAACATCCGCAAACTATTGCTATTGTTCTGTCTCGAATTGATGCCAGTAGTGCAGCAGATTTGATGTCGAAGCTCTCTCTAAGTCTCCAAGCAGAAGTGCTGGCTAGGATGGGTAATCTCGACACGGCAGACGAACAAACCGTGAAAGTTATTGAATCACAGTTGAATGCTTGGCTTGAGCAACAACGGCAGCGCAAGCAGCGGCAAGCAGCAGGCATGGAGCTTGTCCAGCGGATTTTGAAGCATACACCAGAAGCTCAACGACATACGATCCTAGCGCATATGAAAAAAAATAATCCAGCGGTACCCAATCCAACCCTCTCCAAATCAACATCAACCGGAACTCAGAAAAGACTAGCCGAACTTGCAAAGCCCCTTCAAAACGAAGAGCGTTACTCCTCGTTTCAGGTTGAAACAAGAGGCGACATGCAACCTCTTTCATCAAAACCGACGACCAGTAGCAATTTCAACCCAGAAAAAAACCTCTCTTCGGATCCATTGACCGAACTCGAACAGACGAACGATGCAACGTTGATGACTGCCTTGAGCCGCACGGATCGCCAAGTTGGAGCGTTGGCTCTTGCTGGCGCGAGCGAGGCACTCATGAAACGAGTACTCCGAGGATTACCACGTCGGAAAGCTAAAACCATGCGACATCAGTTACGTGCCATCGGCCCTACTAAGCTTAGCGATATGCTTGCAGCTCAACATCAGTTATTAAAAGTCGTTCGCCAACTAGCACCTCAATAAAGTACACGCAACCGTTGAAATTTTGACTCAACAAAAAAGACCGAAAGACCGTCACGCATGGCCAGCATTATTAAACGCGAAGCACAGCAGTATCTGTCCGGGTCGGATGTACGCGCAGTGGCCTATGACTTGTCTGACATGGCGGGCCAAGCAGATGTCTATCTCGATCGAGTACGGGCAGAGGCTGGAAAGATCATTCAAAAGGCGGAACAGCAAGCAACCACCATTCGCCAACAAGCAGAAGAAGCCGGTCGCAAAGCTGCTGAGGAAGCGATCGGTCGCATTCTGGACGAAAAAGTTGCCAAGCAAATGCAAAGTTTGACTCCAGCGCTGGCGACAGCCGTCGGACAAATCGAGGACTCACGGCAAGAGTGGCTCCATCACTGGGATTCGTCTGTCATCCGTTTAGCTGGCTCAATAGCAACTCGAATCATCCGACGCGAGATAACCGAGCAGCCAGAAATCAGTATGGAATGGATTACCGAAGCGCTACGACTCGTTGCTGGAGCAGGGGAGATTACGGTACGACTCCACCCTACCGACCACGAAACACTCGGCAAGCAGGTCACCCAATTAGCAGAAGCATTCCATGCGGCAGCTCCTGCCACCATTGTTGCCGACGAGACCATCTCGTTGGGTGGATGCCGAATCGAAACAGAGTTTGGCTCGGTCGACCAACAAATTGAAACCCAAGTAGCACGACTCGCTGAGGAACTGAGTTAGATCCCCCATCGCAATGAATACCGAACTACCACAACATATCGACGAGGCGCTACTGGCCGGGCTCACAGGGAGCGTGGTTCAAACCGTCGGTTTGACGGCTGCAGTCGCCGATTTTCCAGCTCCGGTGGGCGCCTTGGTCATGATTGAACGACCATCGGGAGAAGGGATTGAAGCTGAAGTGGTTGGCTTTCGCGAAAAACAAACTCTTGTGATGCCCCTTAGCGACCTTCGAGGTATTCACCGCGGCAGCCCTGTCAGGCTAGTACGCACCTCGCGAACCATTCGCGTCGGGGACGGATTGCTTGGTCGAGTTGTTGATGCGAGAGGTCGATGCATCGATGGGCGTCCCCAGCCAATGTTACACGACCGTCGTTCGCTTCAAAGTGACCCGATTCCTCCTACGTCGCGTCCACCGATCGATACCCCTTTGGCAACGGGAGTGAAGGCTATCGATGGTTTGTTGACTTGCGGTCAGGGGCAGCGACTCGGCATTTTTGCAGGCTCTGGCGTCGGAAAAAGCGTTCTGCTTGGCATGATGGGTCGATACACCGACGCGGATGTCACGATTATTGCACTCATTGGCGAACGTGGTCGAGAAGTGAACGAATTCATTCAGCGTGAACTAGGGCCTACGGGACTCGCTCGCAGTGTGGTTGTCGCTGCTACAAGCAACGAACCTGCCTTGCTCCGTGTCCAAGCAGCTTATACGGCTACGACCATTGCCGAGCATTTCCGAGATTCGGGCAAGAATGTTCTTCTCGTGATGGACTCCGTGACACGTTTTGCCCTCGCCCAACGAGAAATCGGGCTCTCTGCTGGCGAGCCACCCACCACTCGAGGTTATCCACCTTCCGTTTTTTCTCTGCTACCCAAGCTTGTAGAACGGGCGGGTCGAACAGCTAGTGGCAGCATCACCGCGTTTTACTCTGTCTTGGTTGAAGGCGACGACGAAAACGAACCGATCGCCGACTGCGTTCGCGGACTTCTGGACGGGCATGTATGGCTTTCGCGTCGGCTTGCAGAGCGAGGACATTTTCCTGCAATCCATATCCTCGCCAGTATAAGTCGTTTGATGAACGAAATCTCTGCCCCAGCTGAGAAAGAAGCTGCGCAAGTCGTTCGGCAAATGCTAGCCGTATTGCAAGAGAACGAAGATTTGCTGTCGATCGGTGCCTATCGACAGGGAACCAATCGAGAGCTCGATGTGGCTGTAGCGATGCAAGGTGAAATTCACACTCTGCTCCAACAGCAAGTCGACGAGAAGCTAACGATCGAAGAAGTTCGAGGCAACATTTCGCAATTGGCTCAGAAGTATAATCAACTGCTTGCCGCAACAGGCAATGTACCTGCACCCAACAATCCACCCAATAGTTAAAATCTTTTAACGTACAGACATGGCAAAATTCCGCTTTCGACTGGCAACGCTCCAAAAACTCCGCGAGGTTCGTCGCGACGAGTTGCGGATCAAGTTGGCTGAGGCAATCCGAGCGACTCAAATGTTAGACGAACAGATTTCTGCCGTGAGCAGCGAACTTGTGGAACTTCAAAACACGCAACGTGCCGCGATCGCAGGCTCAGCCAATGTCAATACGCTCATGGAAACGCAACGCTACCAAGCAGTTTTACGATCACAACAATCAACCATGATAGAGCAAGCGGGCATCTTGGCGGCCGAAGTCGAACGACGACGTCAGGTAGTTGTCGAATCAGATAAAGAAGTTCGAGTCCTTGAAAAACTGTACGACCGCCAACGTGACGAACATCGAAAGAATCTACAACGAGCTGAGGTAAAAGAGTTGGACGAAATTGCTTCCTCGAACCGAGAGGCATCTGACTTATGGGCCTAATAGTTCGAATCCTATTTCCGATCATTGCTTATATCTGTGTTGCCACGGTCATCACCCTTGGTGCTGGATATGGCTATTTAAGGCAATCGGGAGCTTTAGACGACCAGCGCATGTTTCGCATTGTCTCGCTGCTGCATGGGATCGATCTGGACCAAGTTGCAGAAGACTATGAGAGCAGCCATACCAGTGTTCCGCCTGAAGAACTTTCTTACGATCAACGGCAGGAGCAAGTGCAGATTGCATCACTGCATATCCATGCGAAGCAAGACGAGCTAGAGAAGGAAATTAGCGAATTCAACAATCGCTTCAGAGAGCTTGGCACACGCATGGATCGATTTAATAAGATTCAAAATGAGGTTGAACATTTCTTTGACCAACGAAGAAATGTAGCTCTTGAATCGGGAATTGTTGCCGTTCGTAACCAGATAAAGAACCTAGTTGCCAAAAAACAAGCCAAGCCGATTTTAATCAAGATGCTCAAGGAAAAAAGAACCGACCAAGTCATTCTCCTTCTCAATGGCATGTCACTTCGAAACCGCACGGATATCCTAAAGACGTTTACCTCTGAGGAAGAGGTCGAAATGCTCTACCACCTGCAGAAACAGATGCTAGCAGGCGATCCCGAAAAATCGTTCCTCGATGAAAAGTTAAAGGAATTCGAACGAGGCCAAGGACAGAACTAGCCCATCCTAAGACGCAGGAAATCGTTAAACATGACACGTATTGCTATCGACCAAATATTGCAAGTGGGATCGCCAACGCGATCTGCCGCAGATTCGCCGAAATCGAATTCGACGGACGACGCTCGTTTTCGAGAGCATCTTCAGCGGGCAACCACGAGCGAAAAAACAGATGCTCCCACGAGGACACAAGAAAATCAGGCCGCAGATGATGATAGCGATCTTGCGTTAACCACCGGACAAGAACAAGACGCATCGCTAGAACAAAGCGACACACCAACTCCACCTGTAGAAGGCGAAAAAACGGTTGAGCAGACAACTGCTGAACCTGAGGGCACCGTCGACGCCGATGACGTGGTAATTTCTAGTGCCGCTGTTGCTGCTGTTGAAGAGATTGTTGTCAGTGCAATAAACACCGATGTTGAAACGGAAACCACAGCAATCGCAGCGTTGGACGTCGCTGCTGGAATTCCAGAAACCGATTCGATAGCAACACCTTTGACAAACGGCGAGGGAACGGCGACCTTCGACGAAAACCAAGTAGACGAGATAGCCGCTCACGAGCCTAAGAAAGACCCGCTTCTTGACGCTGATGTTGCTGCGCAAACCGACCTTCTAGCAACTTCAGAAATTACCAGCGACAGCATCGCCGCGGTTGAAATTCCGCAAAACTCCGCTGACACTCAGGAAATTGTTCAAGAGAACGCCTCAACACAGAGTTTCACCAATTCTACCAACCAACAGGGGTTGGGGGATGGCACCTCTCAACAGCAAACAGACGTAATCGAAGTGGAGCCGAGCACAGAAGCTATCGAATCGGCACCCAAGGCGCAAGAGGAATCGACCGGGGGACCGCCAAATTTACTAGAAATGTCGGATCAGGAAATCTCGACCATTAACACCGAGGCCGAGTCTGCTCAGGTAACGAATGCTACGGCAACCGAGACCAACCGTGTCGATGCGAGTGCAAATAACGAAGCGACCTTCGCGATTAGCAAACCGCAGGACACGTCGTCGGTCGAGCAATCGCAGACGGCAACTGAAGCACGTGCTGAAGCCGATGCGACCCCTACCGTCAACCGAACCAGATTCATTCAACGCGTCAGCGGCGCCTTCCGTGCTGCTAAGGATGAAAACGGCTTGGTTCAAATCAAACTGAGTCCCCCGGAGCTTGGCACGCTGCGAATTGAAATCACCGTGAAACAAGGTGTCCTCACTGCCCAATTGGAAACAGAAACTGCCGCGGCTCGTAATGTCTTGCTGGATAATCTACCTGCCCTTCGAGATCGCTTGGCAGAACAAGAAATTCGCATTGAAAAATTCAATGTCGACGTTCGGGACGAGGGGCGACAGCAACAAGAAAATCCTGGGGCTGAAGATCGCGGCTCCAGCAACCACTCCTCCAATAAAGAGACCGGTCGAACTGCTAATCGAAACGAGAATCAAAGCCGCGCACCTAGCACCCCGAACATCATCAGTCAGCCGTCCGGTCACCTGGACGGACTCGATGTGATGATCTAACAACAATCGTCGCTGAAGAAGCAAACAATAAAACAAGAGAACTTTGCTATGGCTCAACTACCCAACATCAATGCCTCGTCGGCGAGCGATCAAGCTTTTGGCAACGCCAACACGCTCAATGATCTCGACCTGGACGATTTTCTGAATCTGATGCTCGCAGAGCTACAAAATCAAGATCCGCTAAACCCATTAGACAATGCAGACCTCATCGCACAGATCAGCCAAATCCGCGAAGTTGGGGCCACCGAGCAACTCACCGAAACACTGGGCGCGGTATTACTCGGCCAAAATATTTCGAGCGCGACGAGTTTAATTGGCGCCGAGATTGACGCGATTTCTGACGACAACCAACGAGTGCGAGGCACCGTCGATCGAGTAGAGATCGCGGACGGCACTCCGAAACTGCTTCTCGACGTGAATCCGGGCGTCGAGATTTCAGACAGGCCTGGCAATATCGATGAGGGAACTTATCGCTACCGCATTGTCTGGGAAGATGCAAACGGCGAGTTGTTTGGCATTGAAACGAGCGATGCCGTGGAGCTTGAAGACGGGAATCAGTCCGTACAAATCAACAACCTGCCTGTCACCGATACGCCTAAGCAAATCTATCGAACGAAAGCAGGCAACGAAGACCGCTATCATCTGGTTGCTGTACTACCTGATGGAGAAACAAGCAGTTACCACGACACAAGTAGTGACGAAGGCCTTTCGGCGAGTATTTTGAGCCGAACGCCTCAGTTTATCAGCGATCCGTCACGCAATTTTACCGTCAGTCTGAATAATGTGGGCGAAATTCGCCCGCCAAGTAATTAGTCCGTCAATAAACAAACAACAAAACGCGAAAATAATAGTCAAAGAATAGGGAGAGATAAAATGGGTCTTCAATCTGCCATGACCACCGCCCTCACGGGATTGCAAGCTGCCGAAACCACGATTGATGTGGTAGGTAATAACGTAGCTAACTCGAACACGGTGGGTTTCAAAGAGTCGGATGTGAACTTTGCCACGCAGTTTTTGCAAACTCAGAGTGTCGGTGGTGCTCCGACTTCGAATAATGGTGGTACCAACCCTCGCCAAATTGGCTTAGGTGTGAAGGTTGCCGAAATCACCCCCGACTTTACGCAAGGCACGATCGAGATTAGCTCGAATCCACTCGACGTGGCAATTCAAGGCGATGGTTTCTTAATTGTTCAAGCGTCTGAGACTGCATCTGAGCGATTCTACACGCGAAACGGACAATTAAAGACCAACGCGAATAACGAAATCGTGACGGTCACCGGACATCGTCTGTTGGGTTTTGGAGTCAATACTCAGAACGAAATACAAACCGGTACGCTGACGGCACTTACCATTCCCTTTGGTGCTTCAGCAGTTGCACAAGCAACTCAAAACGCCACACTCGTCGGCAACTTGAATGCACTAGGTGCCGTTGAAAGCAGCCCTGGGGTTGTTCAATCTGCCATTCTCAGTGACGGTAGCGTCTCTATCCCAGGCGACTTTGCAACTAGCTCGATCAATTCGTTAGCCCAACCGCTCCAGACGGCAACTTTCGGTGCCCCTGGCGCCGGGTCGGTTGGGGCGGGAACTTACAACTATAAATTCGTCTTTACCGATCCGACTGCTGCCACAGGTTTTGAAGAGGGGATACCCACAGCAGCTTCTACCCCGGTAACGGTAGGCGCAGGCTCGAGTATAGACATTAACGCGATCCCGACCACCACAAGCACGGCACTCACGCAGACGCGAATCTATCGACAAAATGGTACGGGAAGTTACCAACTGGTTGATACCATTGCATCTTCAGTATCTACGTACACTGACACTACGGCAGATGGGTCGCTGGGAGCAACTCTCGATGAGAGTTCTGTCGGCCAGGCAAACTACAGCTACTTTGCAACTTTCTACAACACCGGTACTGGCGCCGAAAGTCGTCCGACGGCGCAATCGATCAGCGTACCCATCAACACCGGTGGTAACCAGCGCATTCAGCTAGATAGTCTTCCCGACGTATCTGGCAACGCTACATTCAATAGCGTCAAGATTTATCGAAATACTAAAGATCAGCCGGAAAGCTTTTTCGAGGTCGCCATAGTAAACTCTGGGACCACCTCGTACATCGACAAGTCCGCTGATAGCGCTATTTTCGACCTCAATAAGCAGCTCGATCGGAATGGTCCACCCATTGATAATGGGATCGCGCTGGTGAACGTCTCGACTTTTGATGGTTCCACATACAATGACACACTTTTCAAGGAAGGTACGCTTGCTTTCACTGGCAGTCGAGGCACGGCGACTCTCGCCACTAAAGAATTGGTCATTACGAGTACTACGACCGTGGCTGAGTTGGTTACCTTTATGGAGCAAGCACTCGGAATTCACACTTTCTCATCCGATACGCTCAATCCTATTCCCGGCACTCCAGGCGGGACAATCAATGGAAGTCGGTTGCAATTTACTTCGAACCATGGCAAAGCCAACGAATTGGATATCAATCTTTCGGCGTTCGAATTCACTGCGGCAAATGGCGATACAGAGCCGGTACCTTTACCTTTCTCGGTAATACCACCTGGGTCCACCGGAGAAAGCTCGTCTTCCGAGTTTATTGTCTACGATAGTCTAGGCAGTCCGCTTACCGTGAAATTGAGCCTGACACTTGAGCCTGATCCTACCGATACCAGTGGCAACACAACGCGTGTCCGCTGGTTTGCAAACTCTGCAGATAACCAACCAACAAACGGAATCAGCACCTCGGTTGGCACCGGAATACTTACCTTTGATTCTGCAGGGCGTTTTTTCTCGGCAACCGACGCGACAGTTCAGATCGAGCGGCGAGATGTGGCGGCAACCTCCCCCGTTGAATTTGATCTCGACTTCGCTTCGCTTACGGCATTGGACTCCTCAAGCAATTTGAACTTGACCAATCAAGATGGTTTCCCGGCGGGTAGTTTGACGAGTTTTTCGATTACCGAAAGTGGGCTTATCAAAGGTGTCTTTAGCAACGGTACGAGTCGAGACATTGGGCAAGTCCAGATGGCTCGCTTTACGAACAGCGCAGGGCTCGAACAATTGGGCGACAATTTATTCAGAGAAGGAGTCAACTCGGGGGTCCCGATTACCGGCGATCCTGGCAGTTCTGGTCTAGGGGATCTCACCGCCGGTGCCGTCGAGCTTTCGAACACCGATATTGGACAGAACTTGATCGAGCTGATTTTGGCATCCACCCAATACCGTGGAAACGCGCGGGTGATTTCGGCTGCCCAAGATTTGCTCGACGAACTGATGAATTTGAGATAGTCGTTTCGGCCGAATTCTAGCTCTGCCGGGGGATCGTGATGGGGATCACACAAGGGACTGATCCTCTGGCTGGGCTGGTGACTGGCATTTGTAAGCTAGGCTTGAGAACCGTTTTCCCCAACTTCCAGAGAGTTCAGCTAGGGAGCTCCACATGATCCAACTGACACGGCTCGATGGCGAGGCCTTTATTCTCAATGCCGACCTCATTAAGTACGTCGAACAGCGTCCCGACACGTTCATCACCCTGACGTCCAACGATCGGATTGTTGTCGGCGAGACCCCCGACGAAGTCCTTGAGCGAGCGATCGACTACCAGCGCAATAAACGCCTTTTTCCTGACAGCTGTAGCGGTTAGTCAGACGAAGGTCGAGTCTTGCCGGCTGTATCGATTAAACCAAGCTGGCAACCGAGTTCACCTCGCCCTGAAATCACTCGAAGACAGGTTCGCAAAGCTATGGTTGTCCAGACGGTTGATGACTTATTACTCCGTCAAAAATTAGTAAGCTTTCCACTTTCCAAACTTCCTGCACCGATTGACCCCGAAGCCAATGGATATTGCAACCGTATTAGGAGTCCTTCTGTCCATCGGCCTAATCCTAGGCGCGATTATCCTTGGTGGTGGTTCGTTTATATCTTTCATCGACGCCCCTTCGTTGATGGTGGTCATTGGTGGTGCGATCGCGGCTGCGATGATTTCGTTTCCGATGAAAAATTTTCTCGGCGTTTTTAGCGTCGGAATGAAAGTTTTTCTTTATAAATTAGATTCTATTCCCAGTTTAATCGAAGAGCTTGTAAGCCTAGCCGAAACAGCTCGACGAGACGGCTTGCTGGCACTCGAAGGCCGGCTCGGAGATATCGAAAATCAGTTCATCGTCCTCGGGATTCAAATGGCGGTCGACGGAACACGGCCCGAGGTGATGGAAGATATCATGCGAACAGAACTCGATGCGGTAGCTACCCGCCATCGGGACGGCAAAGCGATACTCGACTGTATGGGTCGATTTGCACCTGCTTTTGGAATGATCGGAACCTTGATGGGTCTGGTCATCATGCTGGGTGACATGAGCGACCCGTCGAAAATTGGCGCCGGCATGGCCGTCGCGTTGTTGACCACGATGTACGGAGCGATTGCCTCGAATGTGGTTTTTCTTCCCTTTGCAGAGAAGCTCGGTTTTACCAACAAGCAAGAACTTCTTGCGATGGAAATCATCGTACGAGGCATCATGGCCATTCAGTCCGGCGAAAACCCACGCGTCATTCAACAGAAACTGAACACTTTTATACCGCCAAAACTTCGGGCGAGCGAAGAAGCCGCCTAAAGGGTGTGAATCATCATGGCAGTTGAAGAAGAACCAGATCCTGGCATCCCAGAATGGGTCGTGACCTTTGGGGACATGATGTCGCTGTTACTGACATTTTTCATCATGCTTGTGTCGATGAGCGAGATGAAAAAAGATGAAAAGTATCAGGCGATGGTCGAGTCGATCCGTATGCAATTTGGCCACGACATGACCCAGGCATCGATGGTGCCAGGTGATAGCCGAGCGCGCGGTGCGGCTCTCCCTAGCCCGGTTTACGCCATGGGAAGAGCAAAGAAAAAAGATACGAAAAACGGTGGTCAGGAAAATAAATCGGTTGCAGGCGAAAACGAAAGAGTCCGGACAATCCGTCCGGGAGATGACTCGTCGAGCGGAGGTAATATCTTCTTTGAAGAGCTTGCCGATAAATTAACCGAAGCGAACAAACGTAGTCTGCAGCGCATTATTGAACAAATCGCGGGCAAGCCACAGAAAATTGAAATTCGAGGACATACCACTCGCCGGCCAGTCGACCCATCCAGCGGATTTAGCAATTTTTGGGAGCTTTCTTACGCACGCACCATCAATACAAGACAGTTTTTGATTGAACAAGGGATCGAGCCGAGTCGCATCCGGTTAGGCAACGCAGGCCCAGAAGAACCACTTTACAACGGGGTCGACCCGTTGCGTTTGAAAAAGAATTCGAGAGTTGAAATTTTGATGTGGGACGAGCATGTTCAGGATTTAGACAGCAGCTAGTCACACACATTACAGAGGTAATCATAAGCTAAAATTGGTGTGAGAGCGTCCCATGGTTCGGACGCTTATCGAGGAGTATTAATAATGGCTGACATAATGGCTGACAACGTCGAAGAAAATGCTGAAAGTCTTGAAAGTGCTGAAAGCACTGAGGCCACTGCAAAAGGGCCCGGGCTGATGACCTTGGTGAAGGCAGTCGCTTTTGTCTCGGTGATTGTATTAATTGAAATTGCCGCGGCTTCGATGTTTATCCCCTCCGAAGAGGAAACTGCGGTCATCGCAGAAAAACTAGCTGCTGCGGACGCGGCAGTGAATATCACTAGTGAAGAAGATCTCACAGACGGAAAAGAAGGGCCGGCGCTGATTAGTTCGGAGGAAATGCGTGAAGTCAGCCTCGGTTCGTTTCACGTCGTGGCCTATAACCCTGAAAGTGGGAGCAGTCTCAATGTTGATTTTGATCTTTATGGTATTGTGCTAGCAGATGAAGAGAACGAGTTCTTTGATCTCTACGATGCTAGCAAGAGTCGAATTAGCGAACAAATTATGATTACTGTCCGAAGTACCGACCCAGCGGATCTCTCTGACCCAGGGTTGGGCTTGATCAAACGTAAGATATTGGAGAAAACCAATCGCGCTCTAGGCAAACCATTGCTTCGTGAAGCAATATTCAGCAAATTCTCGTTTGTCGAGCGATGAGGTTGTTGCTACTTGAATAAATCAAAGCGTTACTGATTCGAATGCAGCGATTCGCAGTCTCTGCATTTTAGCCATCGAAAAGGGAATGGATTCCAATGGCAGACGATTCTGACCAAGTCGGGCAAGACGAAATCGAACAACTATTGCGTCAGGCGCAAGACACCGGCGGTGCGCCCCCCGCGCCTACCCCTCCTGCTGCAAGCGTAGAAAATGAAGCCGTCGATCAGTCTGAGATAGAAGCCTTGCTGAGCGGTAACGCTCCGCCCGCACCTGCGGCTTCTGCAGAGCCACCGGCGGCTCCGGCGGCTAGTGCTGCCCCAGCAGCCAGCGCCCCGACTCCGACCCCAGTGGCTAGTCAAGCACCAGCGGCAAGCGAAGAGGCCGTTGCTCAAAGCGATATTGAACTTTTGCTGAATAAGGCCGAGCAAGCACTCGCGTCGGTCGATGAGCCAAGCGTGCCCTCAACCAATGCACTTCCATCTGGTTTGAGAAGTTTCGAATTCCAAAAGTTCTCGGGCACGGCTGCCAATACCGAGGCAGCAACGCTCGAGCTTATGCGTGATGTCCAGCTCGACATGACCATCGAACTTGGCCGAACACATATGCACCTCGAAGACGTCCTCAAGCTCAAGCAAGGGGCTGTCGTGCCGCTTGATAAGCTCGCAGGCGATCCAGCCGATATTTATGTCAATGGACGCCTAGTAGCTCGTGGCGAGGTTTTGGTGCTGAACGATAATTTTTGTGTCCGGGTTGCGGAACTAATCGTTGGTGAGAGTGCTTGCGCCTAGCCGCCTCCGGCAACTCGTCGAGTTGCGGCTATTGGTTCTGAATAGGTTTCTATGCCTGCTAGCATTCTGCTGCTAGCTCTGATCATTGGCCAACTGCTATGGCCGAAAAGCTGCCAGAATTCTATAAGCCGCTCTGCGCCAAAAGGTCTCACTCCATTTGTGCGGCCACTCACCGTTCAGGTCATTCCTCAGTCAGCGGCAAACCACCTATGCCCTTCGTTGCTATCAGATCGTACCCTTGGCTAATCGTCATTCGCGCGATCGTGCCGTCGGTAGCGCTGCTGTGTGTGCCCACCGCCCAAGCAGAACCCCTGATCTATTTCAACAAGACGTCGGAACAAGCCCAGCCGCTACCGCCGCCCCCCGTTGTTCGCCAAGATCAAGCCGTTGCGGTTGCCATGCATGCGGAACCGACGGCATTGAATCCACCTGTTGGTCAACCCGCCATCAACAGCGCCAAGTCGGTACCAAGGCCTAGCTCACGTAGGCTTGCTCCTCGCTCGAATAAAAAGTTTGGTATTCCTTCGCCGGTAAAATCGGATAGCGATCGAGCCCGTTCCCCTTTTTCTGCTTCTCCGATTGAATCGCTCGGCACGGCTGGTGCCGGTTTAGCCATAGTGGTGGGACTGTTTTTTGTCTGCGTATGGTTATTGCGTCGCGGCGGCCCTAAGCCAACTTCTCCGCTTCCGAAAGACGCGGTCGCCGTCCTTGGCCGCGTGCCGTTGGTCGGTCGCAATTTTGCACAGCTTATTCAAATCGGAAACAAGTTGGTGCTTGTCTCAATCACTCCTGACGGGGTGACCACTCCGATCACTGAAATCACGGATCCCACAGAAGTCGATCGCTTGCTGGGAATTTGCCTACGAAATCACAAGCACAGTACCACCGCCGAATTTCAGCAAGTCCTTCAGCAACTAGCCGATGAGCCTACCCAAGGTTTTCTTGGAGCCGAAGCCCAAGCCATGCCAGCAGGCTACCGACGATAGCTCAATATGATGTTCTCCCACCGCTCAATACGAATTTTCACTGCGATGTCAGCCGCATTGCTTGCCTTGCTGCCAGCAGTGACCGATGCGCAAACGGGAATCGATCCTTTGTCCGTGTTGCCGAGTGGCATCGGCGGCCCGCAACAATGGACAAGCCCCGAAGGTCTGTCGTCCACCATCCAGGTAATGCTGCTGCTGACGGTGATCAGCTTGGCACCTGCCGTGTTGCTGATGACCACTAGCTTCATACGCATCCTTGTGGTCATTGGCCTCCTACGCCAAGCACTCGGAACCCAACAATTGCCGCCCAGTCAGGTCATCACGTCGATCGCCTTGTTTATGACCGTGTTGCTGATGACCCCGGTATGGACCGAAGTCTACGAAGAAGGGGTCAAACCCTATACCGAAAAGCAGATTAACCTTGAGCAAGCCTGGCAGCGGGGCACGCTGCCTGTGCGAAGGTTTATGGCAGATCAGATCGAACGAACGAACAACCGAGACAATGTATATCTGTTCCTCAGCCACATGCCTGGTGAGATTGACCCAGAGACTGGCGAGCTGCCTGAGTATGAGTACTACGGCGCGACGAGCAATCAAAAGAATGTTCCGCTTCAGGCGTTGCTACCTGCCTTCATGCTTAGCGAGCTAAAGACGGCCTTTCTCATCGGTTTTCAAGTCTACCTGCCATTTGTCGTGCTCGACATCGTGGTGGCGAGTGTCACTATCTCGATGGGCATGCTGATGTTGCCACCGGTATTGATCTCACTGCCGTTTAAGTTGCTTTTGTTCGTTCTTGTAGATGGTTGGCGATTAGTCGTCGAAATGTTGCTAGACAGTTTTACCATCTTGACGTAGATGACCTTGGAGCAGGAAGCGTAGCAATATGGATCCGCAAGATGCCGTCGATTTGGCCCGCGAAGCTTTGCTCATTGCCTCGTTGGTTGCCGCACCGGTCCTTATTTCGGGACTCGTGGTCGGGTTAATCGTCGGTTTGATCCAAGCATTAACTCAAATCCAAGAACAAACAGTCGCGTTTGTCCCCAAACTCATCGCGATGGTGCTAGCCTTGGCATTCGCCCTGCCTTGGATCTTGGCACGACTCTTAGATTATGTCGAAGATCTGATTACCAACATTCCTAACTCGTTCTAATGCTGGAACAGACTCGCTGGGCACCCCCTATGCCGTTCCTAGAAACTTTGTTGTTCAACCAAATTGCGTCGTTCACGCTGGTGCTTGCGCGTGTCGGGGCGTTAATCATGACGGCTCCCATCTATAGCAGCCCTGCGATCCCAATGCGCATACGAGCGATGCTCGCTGTTTCGATTACTCTGTTGGTCTCGCCACTGGTCTCTGGAAGTCCCCCGGAGGACATGACGCATCTGCTCACTTTCGGACGCTACATCATCAGCGAAGCTTTAATCGGATTTCTCCTCGGCTTTGGGATTACCTTGCTTCTCAGCGGCATCCAAGTCACAGGGCAGATTATTAGCCAACTCGGAGGCACCGCCATCGCCGACGTGTTTGATCCCACGTTGGAAACTAACGTCTCGATCTACTCCCAATTTTTTTACTTTTTGACCTTGGCGATGTTTGTTCTGCTAGATGGACACTTGATGATGATGGATGCATTACTTGATACCTATACATGGCTGCCTTTAGGCAAAGCGTCTCTGGGAACCTCGTATGTCGAAGCAATTGTTACGCTTCTCTCTCAAAGTTTTTTACTAGGCATCCGTGCAGCGGCCCCTGCGATGACCGCATTACTATTGGCGACGCTCGTCTTGGGTCTGATCGGGCGAACTATGCCGCAAATCAATATCCTGGCAGTCGGGTTTGGCGTGAACTCGCTTCTGACGCTCGGTTGCCTGTTTACAACGATCGGCGCCATCGCTTGGGCATTCCCACAGCAAGCAGGAGCCACCCTCGACTTAATACGCGATGCCCTGCACGACTCGATGGCACCCACTTAGCACACTTTGCTGATTCGCATCTATCGCACCCCTTTATTTTTCATCCCACTGATCTATGGCCGACCAAGCGGGCGAAAAAACACAAGACGCAACCCAGCATCGCCGTGACGAAGCGCGCGCGGAGGGCCAAGTTGCCTATAGTCAGGATCTTGGCTCTGCCGCTTTATTGATCGTCGGAGTTCTACTACTTCGGGGCTGGGGAGGACAAATTTTCAAGACCGCTGGCACACTCATGCAGTATCAGCTGAGCACAGTCGGCCCCTTGGCGATGGATGGCGCCGACGCGATTACTCTTTCGCAAAGAATAATCAACACGATGGGAATGGCACTGCTGCCCGTGCTGGGATTGCTTGCCTTGGCTGGAGTACTATCGAGTATTTTTCAAACCGGATTTCTCTTCGTTCCTAAACGGTTGATGCCTGATTTTCAGCGGCTCAGCCCACTCAGCGGCTTCAAACGGATTGTCTCGCTTACAGGCGCGATGAAGCTGGGCTTTGGGATGTTCAAGGTGGCAATCGTCTCGAGCGTTGCTGCCACGGTTCTTTATTTCCGACACGAAGAAGTCATCTTTGCCAGTGCACTCGCCGCCCCCGAATTGGGCACGATGATGATCGACATTGCGTTGTCGGCGGCGTTATGGGTCGGCATGGCGTTGTTTACGCTTGCGCTCTTCGACTTCGCGTACCAAAAATGGAAGCATGAGCAAGACCTTAAAATGTCTCAGCAAGAAGTACGCGACGAAATGAAAAACTTACAGGGCGACCCGCAAATCATCGCCCGACGTCGTGCAGTCCAGCGACAAATGGCACTCAACCGCGTTGGCGACAATGTGCCAAACGCTGACGTCATCGTGACAAACCCCACAGAGCTAGCCATTGCTATCCAATATGTTCCCGAAGAAATGGCCGCCCCGGTTGTAGTGGCCAAGGGTGCCGGGGCCGTCGCTCAACGAATTCGACGGCTCGGCTTAGAAAACGATATCCCGGTCGTCGAGCGAAAACCACTAGCTCAATTGCTCTACAAAGAAGTCGAAGCGGGGCATCCTATCCCCGACGATAGCTACGTAGCCGTGGCCGAAGTACTGGCGTATGTCTATCAACTCAAAGGCAAGAAGATGCCGAAGGCTGCGTAGGGCTCTCGTAGCGACTCAAAAATGAGTTTGACTTCTGGGTTGTAAGTCCTTTCTACCCCTTGTATCAACCTTAGGGTACTAATCCTATTGTGTCGTGATACAATTCACTCATGTCGCATCGGGCGGCGGGAATGTGAATGCAAATATACCTCCTCTGTCTCATGTCAATCGCTTATCCCCATAGTTTGCGTCGAATAACAAGCTCTGTAAAAAATATGTTCGCTCCTGAAAATAATCTTGAAGAATCACTTTGCAAAGCGGCGGATGATCCAAGTCATCGCTTGCAGTTCTACAAGGATCTTATCGCGTCTGATATTTATTTGATTCAGGATGGCCTAATTCCCGAAACAGCAGGAGTAAAAACGTTAAAACAAGGAACTCAACTTCAGATTGAGCCAATGGAAATCGATGGGAAAAAATACCTTCCGATTTTTTCCTCGATCACGCGTCTACAAATGGCAATAAAGGAGGAGGTTGGGTACCTCGCTATTAATGCATTGGAGTTCTTCAAAATTACACGCGGAGCCGAATTAATTCTGAATCCCGGAATGGATTACGGAAAAGAATTCCTAAGTCAAGAAATTGAATCTATTATTTCTGGGGAAATTTTTAGGCCTCAAGAATCTTGGACTGCTCGCGAGAATACTCAGGTTTTGATCGGACAACCCTCGAACTACCCGACGGACTTGGCCGAAAGCTTGAAACGTTTTTTTAAATCTCAGAGGTCTGTAAAGAAAGCTTATTTGGTTCATTTTTATAATCCCACAAGAGACGATAAGCCACATACCTTGATTGGCGTGGAATCAAACGGTAATTGGGACGAAATCGTGGCCGGTGCCGGAATGGTAGCTGAAGGCGTCGAGATACCTGATCCACCGGTGGATTTTTTGCAGATAGAAGGAAAAGACCAAGAAAACTATTTTAGTGGAACAAAACCGTTCTATCAGAGAAAGAAGTTCGGAATTTTTTAGTAGCAAAGAAATGAGTCAACATCCAATGATCACGGGTGGTACCTTTTCTGCTGATGGAGGTTGGAAATTTCCCCACCTCTGAATACTTTACGAGCAGTAGACCATCCCTCAGGTTTCAGCAACCTCTGATTTTACGTCGTAACCGTAACGCTCGAAAAAAGCACCCCAGCGTTGGCGGACGACTTCTTTTTTTTCCTCGGGCAATTCGTAGCGATTACTGCGGTAGTTTTTTACCTCCGCCAGATGTTCTTGCAGAGCGGGCTCGATCGCCGAAAAATCTCCTAAATTTAACGTCGAGTACAGCTCTCGCATCCTCTCCATCGGATCGTCTACCAAATCTTCGTACCGTAATTCAAAAAGCTGATCGTCTCGCAATAGCTTGCGATCTTGCTCGAAGGCTGTGTACATTCGCTCTAAGGAACCAAGCACGTACTCTTCGACCCATTGCTGGTCTCCTATGCCCTGCATTCGCTGCACTTCGTTGAGCGCCTTCCAAAGATTCACCGTCGACATAAACAACTTGTACGGATCGCGAACGATGTGCACAAACTTGGCGTCGGGAAACATTTCTAACAACGTCTGTAGTCGTGCCGTGTGAGGGGGCGATTTCACGACGATACGACGAGGGTCCCGAAAGGTGAGCCGACGGAAGAAATTCAACAACGCCTCGCGCCAGCAACTTTTTTCGGCCTCGGTAAGATTTCGCAAATCTAAATAGTCGGGATGGGCTTCGCCTCGCGAGGGAAACAACATCGAAAGATAGGGGGTCGGAATACCAAGGCTCCCCAACGCAAATTCATCTTCTTGGGGTCGTTGCCAGCCCGCCGCCATATTGTCCATCGGTCGCCGGCTGGGCAAGAGCTTCTCGGTCCAGGGAGTCATCCACTTCTCGGTCAACACAAAATGATGGGGGACGAAGCACTGATAGGTCGTTGGATACGTATTCGCCGGATCACGAATTAGCAACTCGTGTAGGAAGGTCGTCCCCGATCGCCAATGACCCAGGATAAATACCGGTGGCTCGGTGATCTCGACCTGCGAAATACGACGGCTATACACGGCTTGGTCGACCGCGGCCAGTAGGCTGTTCATCGCGCTGAAAAAAGTAATGCTTGACGCCGTGTGGAGACGAGAAAACGACACGGCAAAACGATTTCTCGCTAAAACCGACAGCCAAGTCGAAAGCCGCATGCCATGCCAAAATCGCGGCGTGTACCACGGGATCGGATTCTTCACCACCCGCTCACGGTGTGGCGTAGTAACTCGCTCTGATATCACACTCATATTCAACCCACGCCAATCGGTGGGGCCATGCTAAATTTCATTCTTAGGGGAATCATTTTCCGACAAGCTCGGGTGCTGTTGATCGAGAACTTGGGACTGACGTGACGCGTTTCGAACTATCCGGTCTTGGCGCCCTAGCTTGGCCATGTAAATCCAGAGGATCACCAACACCACCAAAAAAGCAACTCCTCCCCGTAGGCCCCACAGACTAGGTTGAGCATTTGCATCGGTGAGCCATACAGGTCGGCGCGTCACCACAATGGGAGTATACAGCCGTTGCTGGCGGTTTGTCTCCCCGTTGGTCGAAATGAGCTTCCTCGAACGATATTGCCAACTTTTGAAGAAGATGCCCGAAATCTGCACTGGCTCGCGAATTTTGTCACCCATCGGAAACCCAGACGGCAGACTGGTCGCACAACAGACGACTGGCAAATCTTGCGAATCGGGCGGGAAGACTTCCAATTCGTAGTAGGTTTCAAGCTCTGGCCGATCCGAAACAACAATCTGAACCGCTCGTCGGGCAGTTCCTTCGAGATGCACCAGCTCGCCGACTTCCTGCTCTGGCTGAAGAAAAAGGGGTGCCACCGAAGAGACGCCCACTCGGCTACGCTCTAACACCGACGCCCCGATAGCTATTTGCTGCTTCGTCAAGGGTTCACGTACCTTCCGCCATTTTTCAGCCACCATCGTCACATTCTCTCGGGCTAGCGCGGCTAGCTCCTGGCCATCTACCTGGCTGATTGTGGCAAGACACGCATAAAAGGCATCGCCTTCACGACTGACAGTGGACTTTACAAACGGCTTTCGGTGAATCACTTCATCGAATAGGGCGACATCAAATCCATATTTTGCCAAAAGGGCCTGACCGAGCGGTACGTTTTTTGTTGGATACCAAGAAAAGCGATCTGTCAGCATCACCCCAAGCGGTTGCCATTCAGCCTGGGCCTTTAGCAAGACTCCGTGAAAACGAACCGGTTCGCCAGCAGACAGATTGCGATTGAGCCAACGTTTTGGCACCCGCGACGTTAGCACGATGAGCTTCGTATTAGAGTCTTCCACGCGAAACTGGCAACGGTACAGTTTCGGTCGCGACTGTAATTTGGACAAATCGTCAGGCATCGACAACACTTCTAACGAATCGACCTTGCCGCTGACTTCGTAAAGATTGCCAAGTTCTAGCTCCGCCTGGCTGTTCCACGACTTCGCCCAAAGCGTTAGCTGTTTTGCAGGGTACAGGTCAAGTCGATAAATCAACTTCACCAATAGCTGCCAATCTTCTTTGGAATAGTCGGGGCCATCAGAAAACGTTGCTAATGTCTCTGCGCTGAGTCCTGCAAGTTCGAGCACATCGCGAAAATCCGAATCCTTTTCTTCGGCAGCCTGAACCAAACTGGTAAGAGCAAGAAGACAAACAGCGGCGAGATAAGTCGAATAGCGAGGGTTCACGCGCTGTCCTCCTCGGCCAACTTCGAAAATCGTTGGCGGATTTCATCGTCTTGAGTAACCCGAACCGCGGGGCGTCGTGTATGAGCTAATACTAGCCATGTGACCCCAATAGCTAAGATACATGCCGCCACAATGGCGGTGGCCCATGCCTGCCAAGACAACGGTTCTCTCGCAACAGGTGGAATGGGCTGTTGCCAACTTGGCTGGTTCGCCAAGACGACCGGAGCAAGACCTAAGCCCTCCTCCCAGGCGTAAGACCAATTTTTGAAGAAAATGCCTCGAACACGAACTGCTGCATGAATAGTTTCTCCCCTCGGAAAACCATTCGGTAAGCGAAGGCAATAAACCACAAAAGGCCACTGCCCTCCCCCGCGTGGCTGAATCCACAGACGATGATACGCGGTGAGCCCAAGCGGATTATCGCTAAGCGGCTGCAACTCTTCGCGTAGCACGGTGCCATGCAACGTCACCACACGTCCACGATAGACTTCTGGTTGCTTCAACAGTTGCGCATAGGTCAGCTCGCCCACGGTTTCTTCAGCCAACTGTGCCTCGTCACTCTGTTGTAATTGTTTGAGCAAAGCAAACCATGCTGGTCGTTCTTCCGGACGAAAATAAGTTTTGTCTCGCACCTCAGAGAGATCGATATCCGTATCTTTCTCCACGACAGTAGGCGATTCGCCTGACGGCTCGAATTCAAAAGCGGTCTGCTCATCAGCGCCGAACAACTGGTCTAACCGATTAATCGTCGCTGGTTGATCTAACTGGCGCATCACCGCCAATACCAATCCCATGGCAATCACTAACATCCACAATCGCCACCGATCGATCCCGGTCGGGCGTGTACGTTTGCGTGATGGGGTAAAACGAAAATGCACTTCAAACAGATTCCTAGGTTCAATACACAGTTATTGGAACGTTCAGTAAACCTTTGTGGACGAAACTCCCGAAAAAACAAAGGAAGTCCCCACTCTGTTGATTTTAGTCGCGAATCGCACTAAGCAACACCCAACTACAAGCAGGCGTAGCAGTTGTGACACTTGACCGGAATTTGACGCACCTGACACCCGTGATCGTCGATCATCTGGTCTCCGCCGCCCCAACGTGTAGAATGGGTTCGGATACGGAACAAGAAGATGGTCGTAAACGAGCCCCAACAACTCGACTCGCTGAGTTGGTTTTTAGGCGCTTCGTTTCGAAGAAAGGCGTTTCTGTGACTTCAGTGTCGTCTTCGCAACCTGCGTCTCGGCTTGGGCCGTGGTTGGTGGTTGCGGTTTGTAGCTGGATAGTGCTTTCCTCTGCGACTCGGCTCGATGCCGAGGATCGTGCCGCGGAGTTTCTCGAAGGCCTTCGCCAGCGTGGCTGGCACGATGTAGCGATTGAGTATCTCGACCAAGCCGATCGAGACCCTCTCGCTAGCCAGGAGTTTCTCGACCGACTCGACTTCGAACGTGCGACGACCCAGGTTCAGCTTTCTAAAAATACCGGGAGTGGCCGAGAACGGCTTTCGCTGCTCAAACAGGCAACGACGGGGTTTCAGCGTTTTGCGCAAACGCATCGCGATTCGCCCATCGGTGTTGACGCGCTGAGCCAAGCTGGCAAACTGCTGACCGAACAGGCTTTGCTATTCTTGGCAAAGGCCGACCGACTTCCGGCGGGGGCCAGCGCCGAACGAGATCAGATCGGAGCAGAAGCGCGCAAGTTGCTCGATGTTGCCTCTGCGACGGTGCAAGAAATGCTTGATCGCTCTCAAGAACTGTTAGTGGCTTTCCCCAAAGGAGCCGCCTTACAAGCTGATCCTCAAGCCCGTGCCACGCGCGAACTTCTGCGTTCCAAGCAAGCCGAAGGCCGCTTCTTGCTGGCCAACCTCAGCTTCGAAAAAGCTCGTAGTTATTCAAAAAAATCAAAGCATCGCAATAAAGCCCTGAAAGTTGCTGCTGAAGCCTTTGCCGAACTCTACCAAGACTACGACGGCAAGCGTGTCGGCTTTTACAGCAGACTTTACGAAGGTCGCTGCTACCAAGCGGCAGGCAGCTACCGGCTGGCGCTGGCTTGCTACCAAGATGTGATCAAACAACCCACCGGCGATGCCGAATTTCGGCGTCTTATCGCACGTGCCTACCGCCGCCGAGCCGAATGTCATCTTGCGGAAGAAAACTTTGAGGAAGCAATCGAGGAGTGCCAAGATTGGCTTAACCATTCGTCAGGCGAAGAACGCGATCAGCCTGAATGGCTTGCGGTGGCTTTCCGCTTGGCCGGTGCTTATCAACTCGAGGCCAAAGAAGCCGAACCTGCTACCGAAGCTCGGCGTCTTCAGTCAGAAGCTCGCAAACTTTTCCGCAAGGTCTCACGCCATTCGGGTGAATTTCAAGCCGAAGCTCGCGTAGCACTCGCGTCAACGACTCGTACAAACAACCGACCCAGCCATGTTGAATCGTTCGACGAGGCTTTTGCAGCCGGCAAGGCGGCCCTCGACCTGATGAATTCGTCGAAACTCGCGGCCAAGTTGGCCGCAGAAAATAATCCTGAGGCGGTCGAAGAGCTTCAACAACAAGCTGCAGAAAATCGGTCGGCTGCGCTCGATCTCCTCGAAAAATCTCTGTCGATGGCCAACAACGACACCCCCAGCGATGCGTTGGTCGAGGTACGTTACTATCTCAGTTGGCTGTTTTGGGAAGACCATCGCTATACAGAGGCCGCCGCGCTGGGTGACGCCATTGCCCGTAAACATACCGACCATAAGTTTGCCCCGATCGCCGCAAAATTGGCCTTAGCTGCCTACGATCACCTCTACAGCACGGCTCGACAGCAGGGCAAAACCAACGTCAGCAAACAGTGGCGGCAACCCTTGGTAAACATCGCTGAATTCATCGTTCAGCGCTGGCCCAACGCGGACGAAGCAGCGGTCGCAGCGAATTTACTCATTAACATCTCTCTGCGCGAAAATCGGATCGCCGAAGCCGAAAAGTTGCTGGCACAACTACCGGCCACTCGCCGCGCGCCAGCCGAACTAAGCCTAGGTGGTGCATTTTGGAATCGCTACCAACAACAAACTCGCGGCAACAACGAGGCGCCCTCAGAAGAAACCCAAAAACTCAAGCAGCGAGCCAACGAGCTACTCACACAGGGTTATCAATCTCTACGTGAGTCAGAAAGTACTTCAACGGCCCAAGCAACCGGGCTTCTCTACTATGTTCAGCTCTTACTCGCAGATGGCCATTTCGAGAAGGCGGTCGAAGTGCTCGAACACCCCCGTATTGGGCCACTCTCTGTAGCTCAAAGAAGCTCGAAAGAAAAACAACGGCCGGAATTCACCCAGGAAGTATTCAAAGCCGCATTGCGCGCTTACGTCTCGGTCGAGCCACCCCGCACCGAGGCCGCGCAGAAGTTGATGGATTCATTAGATCGGCTCACCCGCGGGCAAGCCGATGCCGAGCAACAACTGACCAACATCTACATTAGTCTCGGCCTGCAGCTACAGCGTCAGCTGAAAAATTTGACGGCCGCAGGCGAAAACGCAAAAGCTCGTGCGGTGGCCGCCTCGTTTGCCAATCTTCTCGACCGCGTTTCGCGGCGTAGCGACGTCGGAGACTGGAAAATCCAAAACTGGGTCGCCCATACCAATTTGCAATTAGGCGAAGGACTTGTCGGCAAAGAAGCCGATCGGTACTTATCGCAGGCCGAAGAATCCTTTCGCAAACTTCTCGCGGAAGTCGAGAAAGACGCCAGCTATGCGCCGAGTCCTCAAGCTGTGCTGGGAGTACGAAAACGATTGGGAGATTGTTTACAGGCGCGACAACAATACCAAGCCGCGTATGAGCAATACACAAAAATCCTAATCGAAAAACCTAGCATTCTCGAGCTTCAGCGTGCGACGGCCAAGGTTCTGCAAAAATGGGGCGCCGATGAACAAGACGTCGAGAAAATCGAACAGTCGATTCGCGGCACGATGCCACAAGCCAACCAAAAGAATCTTGTCTGGGGCTGGCTGCGTATTGCTAAGGTGGCCGACTACTTACGTCGCAAAGCAAACCAAGCCGCTGGCGACGACCCCGCGGCTCGGCAAAACGTTGCAAAATACCAAGACCTCTATTTCGACGCCCGCTACAACGCAGCCAAAGCTCGCTTCGCAGCAGCGCAAATCGACAACAACCCGAATCGCACAAAGCAAATTACCAGCGTCACCCAAGGTCTACGAACCTTGAAACAGCTGTACCCCGACTTGGGTGGCCCTAAGTGGAAACCGGCCTTTGAAGAGTTGCTTGAACAAATGGAACAGACCCTGTAGCTAATTCCCCACCATTCGCTCACTCCTATTTTTAGTCCAACCGACGTAGGAACATTGGATGCGTAGATTTTCAATACTTCTGACACTGCTTACCGTTACAGCAACATTGATTGCAACCGATGGCTTTGCGCAAAGCGGCAACGATCGCATCCAACGCCGCAACGGCACGGATTATGGCAAGATCTCTTCCATCAAGGCTCTGACGGTCACGATCTCTAAGCGTGGAGTCGAGAGCAGCGTCGCAGTCGAAGAAATCCGAGGTATCCATTTTGCCGGCGAGCCCACCCAACTCAACTCCGCCCGTTTGGCCACTCAAAAAGGTCATTACAAGCAGGCTCTAGAGATTCTTCATAAAATTTCGGGAAAAAATATCCAGCGTGAAGCAATTGTTCAAGAAATCGATTTCCTGCGAATCTTCTGCACCGCAAAACTAGCGATCGGTGGGCAAGGTTCGCTCGAAGAAGCGAGTACCCTGGTTTCCGATTTTCTGGCCAACAGCCGCACGAGCTACCACTTAACCGAGATGGTCGAACTCTCGGGAGATCTCTCAGTGGCAAAAGGTAACTACGATAGCGCTCGCAAAAATTACGCCCGACTGACTCGTGCGCCATCGGCTTACTTCAAAACGCGTGCTGCAATACTCATTGGCAGCACCTTTCAAGTCGAAGGGAGCCATGCAGAGGCAATCGTTGAATTCGAGAAAGCCATCCAACTTGCGGGAAACAACGCCGCCGCAAGTTCGCAACGGGCTGAGGCGATACTTCGCCGCGCAGTCAGCCACGCAGCCATGGGCCAGGTCGAGTCATCGACGGTCGCCATAAACACGGTAGTTGCGGAGGCAAACGCCAATGACGAACCGCTACTTGCCCAAGCCTACAATGCGTTGGGTGAATGCTACTTGCATGCAGACAAAAAGAAGTTAGCTCGCAACGCCTTTTTGCATGTCGATCTTCTCTTCGCATCGGTTCACGAAGAGCACGCGAAAGCCTTATATCAGTTATCTCAGCTTTGGCCTACACTAGGGCACCCGCAACGGGCAGCCGATGCAAGGGAACGGCTCAAACACGATTACCAAGCCAGCCCCTGGGCCAACCGTTAGGCAGGCACGGCAAACTGGGGGAGATTTATTGCCTACCGAACTTCCGAGCCATTACCAGATCACCATTTCATCCTATCGAAAACGAGTTGGCCGAAACCCTGCAGGCCGCTAAATTAGAGACAACATCGGCGAGTTCACTTCGCCAACTTCCTTGCTCATTAGGAGATCACGCAGAAATGCCTATCGATAACAACCTCTCGGCACGCCGCCTCGGTACGAAACTCATTTTACCCTCACTCAGTTTTCTCGTGGTGACGGTTTGTTTTTTTGTTAGCGCTGCAAACCTTATGGCCCAAGATGATGTGGCTGCGCCTGCGGAACAAGATGTCGTCGCCGTTGAGGCTGCTGATCTTAATATCAGTTACCTCCAATGGGCGACCGACTCGCTCGGCTGGTTTTACGGTTTAGTCTTTCTTGGTCTGTCGTTCACGTTGGTCGCGTTGTTTGTGATGAACCTGTTGACGGCCCGACGAGAAAATGTCGTCCCCGCCGATTTGGTCGACGGCTTCGAAAAACACCTCGACGCCAAACAATTCCAAGAGGCTTATGATCTCGCAAAAACGGACGAGTCGTTTCTCGGCCATGTTTTGTCGGCTGGCCTCGCCAAAGTCTCTGTCGGCTACAGCGAAGCGATCGAAAGCATGCAGGAAGTTGGCGAAGAAGAAAACATGCGACTCGAACACCGTTTGAGCTACTTAGCGTTGATTGGCACGCTCAGCCCCATGATTGGCTTGCTTGGTACCGTGAGCGGCATGATCGACTCGTTTAAGTTGATCGCCAACACGGCAACCGGGGCTCCCGACCCTCAGGCATTGGCTCAGGGTATCTCGACGGCATTGTTCACGACCTTCGTCGGGCTGGCGTTGGCAATTCCTGCCCTAGCCGCTTACAACCTTCTGCGCAATCGGGTCGCCCGACTGGTGCTAGAGGTTGGCATCGTAAGCGAAGGCTTGATGAGCCGCTTCCAAAAAAATCCCGCCTAACGACACCGACGTCATAATCGCTCGCAGTTCTATACCCCTTAAAGATCAACCGCAGGAACCTCGACTATGCGAATTCGCCCCAAAGGTGACACCGGCATCGTCGAAGGCGATCTCACGCCAATGATCGACATGACATTTCAGCTGATTGCGTTCTTCATGCTGGTCATCAACTTCTCCGACGCCGAACAAGACCAGCGAGTCCGACTCCCGGCCAGCGAACTTGCAAAACCACCCGCAGCGCCCTACGAACAACCACTAACCATTCATCTCACCAAGAACGATCATTTCATCTACGCTGGCCAGGAATTGACCGAACTTGCCCGACTCAAGTCGGAACTGCTCAAAGAAACTCAAATTCTGCTGCGTCACACCTCGAAAAAACTGGACGAGGTGACGGTCATCATCCGTGCCGACCAGGATGCGAAAGTCGGACTCGTGCAGGAAATCATGCAAGCTTGCCAGGAATTAAAATTCGAGAAGTTCGCCCTGCGCGGCAAACAAAGCGAAATCCGTACCATCGGCGGCTCTTAGCGACGAGATGAGTTATTACCACGGAACCACAGAGAACACGGAGGAGTAACAGAAAGACAGAAAACGAAAACCAATCCAAGAACTACTTCACTCTCTCTGTGATCTCCGTGCCTCAGTGGTAAATTCAAAATCAACAAATTGTACTAATCCAGCACTCGTTAGTCTTCTTCAAATTACACCTCTCTAGCCCAAGTTTTCTAATCCTTTGAAAATTCGTAACGCTGAACATCGCGAACACATTGTGCTGCAGATGACACCGATGATCGACATCGTGTTTCAGCTGTTGGTGTTCTTTGTGTTTACGTTCAAAATCGTGCTGCCTGAGGGCGATTTCAATATCCGCATGCCGAGTGCATCGGTCAGCCGAACCAGCCTACCCAGCGAAATCCCCCTGTTGCGAGTCCGCCTACGGGCGACCCCCACGGGCGAACTGGCCCGAGTTCAACTAGGCGATGTCACTTTGGATGGCGAGGCGCCTTTTGCTCAACTGCATGGCAAAATCCGCGGCATGATTGGTGACGCAGCCGGACCAGGTTCCACCGAGCAAGAGGTCGAAATCGAGGCTGACTACAACCTCAAATACCAATACGCGATGAACGCCATCACCGCCATCACGGGCTACCTCGACGACAATGGCGAACAGCATAAACTCGTCGAGCGCGTTCGCTTCTCACCATTACCCGACGCGCCCTAAGCACGAGGGTGAAACGCTTCGTGTACTTTCTTGAGCCGCGTGTGATCGACGTGGGTATAGATCTGCGTCGTGGCGATGCTGGCATGGCCGAGCATTTCTTGCACTTGCCGCAAATCGGCACCCCCTGCCAAAAGATGCGTGGCAAAGCTATGACGTAGCGAGTGGGGACTGATTTCGGCAGGCATACCCACCCGAGCAGCATAGCGCTTGATAAGTTCCCAAATGCGTTCGCGGCGCAGTCCAGCGCCGCGAGCCGAAAGCACCAATCGTTGACTTGTCGGTTCGCGTCGCGAAGCTAGCTCTGCGCGCTCGTCCTTGAGATATCGCTGCACGGCGTCCACCGCATTCGCGCCCAACGGCACAATTCTCTGTTTGTCCCCCTTGCCATGGCAAATGCAATAGCGCTCGTCCAAATGCACATCGCAAACACGTAGCGTTGCTAACTCCGACACCCGACAACCTGAGGCATAGAGCAATTCTAAAATTGCCCGATCACGCATCCACCAAGGATCTGCGCGGCGAGGAGCCTGGAGCAATTCGGCCACTTGTTTGACCGACAAAACTTGGGGCACACGCTGCCAGAGTTTGGGGGTGGCAAGCAAATCGGCTTGGTTATCGGTCAGCGCACCTTCTAGCTGCAAATAGCGGAAGAACACTCTTAGCGATGCAACATGTCGCGTCACGCTTTTGGGTGCCAAAGACTGCTCGGTCAGCCAGGCAGGATAGCCGACCAAATCGTTCACCCGTAACTGCTGAATCCGACGCTTATCCAACCATAAAAAAAATCGCCCCAGGTCTCGCGAGTAGGCTTCCACCGTATTCGCTGCCAAATGGCACTCGCTACGCAAATAGTGGGCAAAATCCTCGCACCAACGCGAAGCCTCACGATCTGCCGTCGCGCGACGGGGTTTCATTTTCTTGCGAATTCGTTTCAAAGCCGGGATACTCTCGATTCTCTCGTCTATCTGGGTAGTGCAAGCCAACTCCTCAAAGTACCTATCGGCCAGTTCCCATTCGATTCACAATAGGGCATTCGCCAACCGTCGCAGATCCCTCTCGGCATGACTTTAACGCCTTGGTAATCTATGCTGATTGAGACCCCCCGCACACAAAAAATCAGTGGTTGAACCACCGTTATGCAAAACATCGTTATCGAGGAACCCTATCAATTTGTTCCTCCTGTCTACAACCGCTTTTGGCCTAGCCTCGTCAAGCACTATGTGAGTCGTTACATTCGCAAAACTTATGACATCCACTCGGTCGAATGCCGAAATGTCGAACGCTTGCAAGACTCGCTGGATGCGGGTCACGGTGTCTTACTCGCACCCAACCACTGCCGGATGTCAGATCCACTCATCCTCAACACGATTGTCAAAAAAACCAATCGTTATCTGCACACGATGGCCTCTTGGCATGTGTTTAAGCAAGATCCGTTCAGCCGATTCATGCTCCGACGCCTAGGTGCTTTTAGCGTCTACCGCGAGGGCGTCGACCGACAAGCAATCAATACTGCGGTGAATATTCTAGTCGATGGCAAGCGAATGCTGGTGGTCTTCCCCGAGGGGGCGGTCTCGCGTCATAACGATCAACTCATGCCGCTGATGGACGGCACCGCCTTTATTGCCCGCACGGCTGCCAAGCGACGACAAAAACTCAACACCCAGGGCAGTGTTGTCGTCCACCCCATCGCCATTCGATATTTCTTTCGTGGCGACCTCATTGCAACCATCACACCCGTGCTGGAGGAAATCGAATCTCACTTCTCGTGGTACCCACAACGCGACAAACCGCTGATCCTACGCCTTCAACAAATCGGCCAAGCGCTATTGTCTCTCAAAGAAATTGAGTATTTCGGCGCAGCACGGACGGGCGATTTCTACGAACGTGTCGACCAGCTTATCGAAGACGAGCTTACCAAGCTTGAACGAGAGTGGGACATAAAGAACACCGGCGAAGGTACCGTCTCGCGGGTCAAGAATCTGCGGACCATCATTCTACCCGGCATGGTCAACAACAGCATCTCTAGCAAAGAGCGCCAACGCCGCTGGAAGCAACTCACCGCCTGCTACTACGTGCAGCAGATGTCACACTACCCTCGCAAATATGTACGGACTTCCATACCGAACATCCCTGAGCATATTCTCGAAACGGTCGAGCGTTTTGAAGAAGATTTCACTGATCGGCTCAGCCCTCACGGCCCTTTTCACGTGGTGATTCAGGTGGGCCATGCGATTGAAGTCGCCTCGCGTCGTGATCGTAGCGCCAAGTCCGATCCCGTCATGGATGGCATCCGTACGCAGCTAACCGACATGCTTGCCGATCTCGCCAAAGAATCTCCCCGTATGTAGCTGCCGGGCATTCAGAAGGCTGCTACAATCAAGTTTTATGTCCGACTCTCAAGCATCGTTTTTCGATTCGGGTACTCCTATGGCAACGACGATCGTCCCGTTGGCTGAACTCACACAGGGGCAAGAGGCCGACTTTTTTGCTCTCCTCTCGGCGAAAGAAGAGCTTACGACCAAAGACGGCAAGCCCTACTTCCGTGTCACCTTTCGCGATGCGGGCCGCGAAGTGGGTTTTCCGATCTGGAACGACACTTCCTGGGCAAAAGTCTGTCGTGAGCAATGGGCGGTGGGCGAATTTTATAAACTGCGTGCCCAATACCGTGAAACGAATTATGGCCCGCAGTTGGAAATCCGAAAAATCCGGCCCGTCAACGACGCCGATCGCGCCGAGGGCTTCGACCCAGCCATGTGTACGCCCTCTTCGCGATTCGATCCACAAGAAATGTTCGATGACATGGTCCAATTGGTAAAAGACCACATCGACCTGGAGAATCTCTCGACGTTTGTCCTCGCCATTTTAGAAAAACATCGCGAGACGCTTCTCACGCTACCTGCCGCCAAGTACAACCATCACGCCACGGTAGGTGGTTATCTCGAGCATGTGCTGTGTGTCGCGCGCACTTGCGTTTACTTGGCAGAGAAATACGCCGAGCAATACCCCGATATGCAGCCACCGTTGCGGAAAGACTTGGTCGTCGCGGGAGGTGTGCTACACGACATCGGAAAAATTCGGGAGCTATCAGCCACCCCCACTGGCGCAGAATACACCGCCTCGGGAACACTCATCGGCCACATCCTACAAGGCCGCGACATGATCCGCGAGATGGCCGCCGAACATCCGCTCGACGACGAAACCCTACTCCGGCTCGAACATCTGATCATCGCCCACCAACGCCTGCCCGAATGGGGTTCCCCCAAACCTCCGATGACCCCCGAGGCTTTGATTGTCCACCACGCCGACGACCTCGATGCCAAACTGCAAATGATGGTAAACACTTTGGCCGACGATACCACCGAAGGGCCACTCACAAGCAGTCGCAACCCGCTGCATCAAAGAATCTATCGCGGCGGAGAAGCGGAAGAGAAAGAATGAGGGGGGAATTCAGGGTACCGTTCACGATATGCCGCTAGGCGAATCTTTGTAAGAGTCTCTCGCAAAGGCGCGAGAGATCTACGCGACTTTCTTCCTATGAATGGTTACGAATTCAACGTTCCGTCTCTAAGAAACCGCCCCCTCGAATTCCAACTTAATCACTTCGATTTTCTCGTCGAACATCGAGGGTTCGTGTCGGGCAGTGACCTGCACCTCTTCGGTCAGTCCAATGGTATCGCCATCGTTGATCACCTTCGTCTGGCATATCTGATAGTGGGCGATGTTGTAGGCAAACTCTAAGAGTTGCTGCGGCTCGCCTGCAAACTCGGGCACCTCTAACTCCGTATAGCCTAGAGCAGTGAGCCCTGTGGTGTAGAGCCGAGAATGGCCATTGTCGAGCCGCTCTATACGGAAATCAACCCAGAGAAACAAAGGCAAATCGGTCGGCGAAAGCTGAACCGCCTGCTCAATAAATGCGTGGGTCGGATGCACCAGCCGTCCAGGACCCCAAAACACACCCAACGAAGGCGAAGAGGCCACCAAACCGGTGACCCACTGCGTGAGGGCGGTGCTCTTTTCAATCGCCTTCCCACCTTCGTCGATGAGTGTAACCAACAGATGGGCCTCGTTTTCTCGAAGCACCTCGGCCGCGTCGGGCCAATACCATGCCGTCGCACAGGGCCCTTCGAGCTGGGACCAGGGGATCGGCCGATCGACCAGCGTCGCAGCCGCCGTGTATTCTCCGATCGAACAAGTCAACAAATTCTCGGTGCTCCCCGCTGCTGTCATCACAGGGGCATCGGCAAAATACTCGCCGATGGCTTGCGTCACGTCTTCAAATTGCGGCAACTCGGCCCGATCGAGCACCACCAACGCTAACCAACGCAACGGATTGTTTGAAGCTTCTGACATAGCTTTTCTTTCAGAAAATAGTCTTGTATCGAAGCGCAACGAAATTGCGCTATCCGTCTGCAATCCGTTGGCCTTGCACCACGCGTGGCAGCCCCGCCAAGTCGGAAATCGTTTTGCGCAAAGTCATTCCCGGCGCCGCGGCAAGCAATTGCTCGACCCGCTGCGAGTTGCCCGGCCCCACCTCCATCAACAACCAACCACCTGGGCGAAGTCGCTCGACTGCCTGAGGAATAAACCGCTCGATGATCTCAGTGCCATGCACCCCGCCATCAAGGGCCAGCCGCGGCTCATAGCTGCGCACTTCGCGATCTAAGGTCGCCATCTCTTCAGACGCCACATAGGGCGGGTTACTTAAAATGAGATCGAATTCGGGCTTTGCGGGTCGTGCGGCAAACAAATCGCTAGCAATAAATTCAATCTGCGTGTTCACTTCATGCTTTACAGCATTGCTTTTCGCTACTTCTAGCGCAGCAGGACTAATATCGAGTGCCGTTATCGAACTAGTAGGCAGATATTTCGCACAACAGATCGCCAAGATACCGCTCCCGGTGCCGACGTCCGCGATTTTCAAGCGGCCATCCTCCAGCTCCTTGGCCAAATCCAAGGCACGCACGACCATCAATTCGGTCTCGGGGCGCGGGATCAGCACATCGGTCGTCACATCAAACGACAACGAAAAAAACTCCCTGGAGCCCACCAAATAAGCAACCGGCATTCCCGCTGCCCTGCGGCGGACTAGGTCACGAAACGACTCACGCAAAGCCTCAGGAGCTTCTTCTTCAAAAGCCGTATAAAGTTCAATCCGCTGGCATCCACGAGCATGCGCCAACAACACTTCGGCATCAAGCCGCGGACTGTCGGCCCCCTTCTCTTTGAGGAAATCAGCCGTCCAAGTCAACAAACGGCCGAGAGTCCATGCAGGTTCAGTAGTTGGCTCGTCAGTAGACATCGTATGTCGTGGGGTAAATCAATCTAATCGTCGGCACCAAACGAATCTCGAAGTTGTTGGCGATCGTAGTCGGTCAGAGCGTCGGTCACCACTTGCATATCCCCCGCCAAAATATGATCGAGTTTATAGAGCGTCAAACCAATGCGATGGTCAGTGAGGCGATTCTCTGGGAAATTGTAGGTGCGAATTCTCTGGCTACGATCACCCGAGCCTACCAGCGTCTTTCGCTCGTCCGCCCGCTTTTGAGCCTCTTCCTGCCGCTTGGCTTCGTAGACGCGTGTCTTGAGCACCCTGAGCGCTTTTGCCAAGTTCTTGTGTTGGCTTTTTTCGTCTTGGCATTGCACCACGGTTCCCGTTTCGAAGTGCGTTAACCGAATGGCCGACTCGGTCTTGTTCACATGCTGGCCCCCTGGCCCGCTCGCATTAAATTTATCGATGCGATAATCATCCGGCTTCAAATTCACTTCGACATCTTCGGGCTCTGCCATGACGGCCACGGTGGCTGCCGAGGTATGAACGCGGCCTTGCGTCTCGGTCTGAGGGACTCGTTGCACACGATGCCCACCACTCTCATACTGCAGTTCGCGATAGACACCTTCGCCTGAAACCCCGAGAGATATCTCCTTAAATCCACCTAGCTCGGTGGGGCTATGGTCGAGGATTTCAATCTTCCATCGTTTTTTCTCGGCGTGGTGCTTATACATTTCATACAAATCACGAGCAAAGAGGGCCGCTTCGTCGCCACCGGTGCCCGCCCGTATTTCCATCACACAGCGAGTTCGATTGGCATCCACACCGCCCAAGGTTAACTCAAGCAACTCGTTCCATAGCTGTTCACGCTGCTCGATCAACTCAGGTAGTTCCATCTCGGCAAGTTCGCGCATTTCGAGATCGTCACCAGCGATCATTTCGCGTGTCTCACTGATCTCAACGTTCAACTCTTTGAAGCGTCGGTATTTGGTGGTCATCTTCGCCAGCGAGCCATGTTCTCGCGCAACCGACGCCAATCGAGGCGAGTTTGCCAACACTTCGGGGTCGACTAGTTGGTTCTCTAGTTCGATGAACCGGGCGAGTTTTTCTTCCAGAAGTTTACGCATGCTCGAAATGCCAATAGCGCGAGGGGCTCAATGAAAAATGGCCATCGCAGATCGCTCGATCTACAATGGCCAATTGTAATGTAAAATGGATAGCTACTTTGCTGCCTTGGCCTTTTTCCCCTTTTTAAGGCTGGCGTAGCCTGCTGCAGCAAACTTGTTCTTGAATTTCTCGATACGGCCAGCCGTATCAACAAACTTCAGCTTGCCGGTATAGAAAGGATGACATGCGTTGCAGATATCAACCTTCAGCTCTTTGCGGGTACTTCGTGTAGTAAAACTGTTGCCACAGCCACAGCTCACGCTGGTCTCGTGGTATTCTGGATGTATATCTGCTTGCATGATCAGATTCCTCGCCACTCGTGCGTTTCTGTTCTGGTTTTGGATCGTCGACAAAACTCCAGAATCTTGGGAGTCTGCCAAACCCCAGATGGTATCACTCAACCAGAACGCCCACAAGGCCCCTGGCCCATCTAAGCCTGCTTTTTCAAGTGATCAAACTAGCTGTCATGTTCAAAATCCTCGGGTTTGGTAGAATCCGCGGCTACATCCTACTCAAAAATCTTGGGCCTTGCCCCTATCTATTGCTAACCTCGAATTCATTATGCGACCAGTCGAGCTACTCCGATTTTCTGTGCGGACATTCGCCTTTGTTTGCAATACGCTCGCCTGCTGGGGCGGAATCGAATTGGCCTTTTTACTCAGTAAACGTCCACGAATCGACCTGATCAATCTTTGGACTCCCAGGTGGTCTCGAACCAACCTACGCATCTTCGGGGTCCATGTTTTACGTCAGGGCGCACGCCATAACGACAAGAAACTCTATCCGGCTTGTGGCCCCAACGGTGTCGGACGCATCTTTGTGATGAACCATCGATCGGGCATGGACATCTCTGTCATCTTGACCACCGCAGAGGCACACATCATTAGTCGCCATGATTTAGCCCATTGGCCACTACTGGGCAAATCTGCCCGTCGCGTCGGTACACTTTTTGTCGATCGCAGTTCCAAACGCAGCGGAGCCTCGGTTTTGAAAGAGGTGGCCCAGGCGCTCGCGGCCGGCGAGGGGGTCGCCATGTTTCCCGAAGGCACCGCCCACGCTGGCGATGAAGTACACGAATTTCGCACGGGGGCTTTCAATGCTGCCCGGCGCGCCGGAGCCGAAATCGTTCCTCTCGGCATTGCTTACGGCAACGACGATGCTTACTACCGTATCGAATCGTTCCTTGCCCATATGAAACGCCTTGCCAGCCTCAAGACACTTGACGTCGCTATCGAAATTGGCGAGCCAATCGCTACCGAAAATCGGAACTCGATCGAAATGAAAGACCTCGTGCGCAACGAAGTGCAACGTCTCGTTAACATGGCTCGTACCCAGCTCAAGTAAAATCAGCCGGTTTACTGCTCTGCGCTGCCTGCCTTCATTTTCTGCTTGAGTTGTTGCGCCCGGAGCAAATTGCCGTGCCGTTGCAGAGAATCATCGGTTTCTAATAATTCGATCGCCTCCGCCAGTTTCCCCTGGGCCTCGAGCGCTCGTGCTAAGTTGTATCGAGCCCCGGCAGCCCACGGGCCATTGGGCAGTGCCTCTAAGGTGCGATCTCTTAGCCAATGCTCGGCAACCTCGTACCTACCTCGATCGTAGCTCAGCAATCCCACCCAATAGCTGGCATCGTTCTTTGCTCTTCGATAAATCACTTGCTTGGCAAGCTCGACTCTTGCTAAAACGGCCTCAGGCACCCGGACTCGCTTGTTGCGATAGAGCTCCATCGCTTCGACATGCCCCTCCTCGGGCTGGGCCAGGGGATCGTTACGCTGCTCGAAGGGCACAGGTTTCGTTCCTTGAAAATGCAAGGTACGTGCTTTCCACAACCGGGGCCGTTGCGCGAACACTATAAATCGCTGCGCTGCGATTCGGCGAACATCTAGCGGCAACGTTTGCTCAATCACCATGGATTGCCAAGGGAACGGCCACAGCCGCACCGACTCAACCTGTTTGCCCTCTTCAAGAGTTTTTTCCAATCGTTCGTTATCGGCTGACAACACCACAAAATCATCACCTTCGAGTGCTTGCTGTAGCAATGTTGCTCGATGAGACAACTGCAATGGTGAAGCGACTAACCAAGCTTCGCAATGGATGACCGCTTCCGACGAAATTGGGTATTGGTACTCCTCACCGATATCAAGTTTTCTCAGCAACGCGGGGTCCGCAATCACTTCGGCCAAAGTCGCCACATGTTGCGGGTCTTCTCCAGGAATAGGCAGCCCTAGCCGTGGGTCAAACAAATAGAGTTGCCCTTCGCTCAGCAACGCAGCTAACCAAGGACGCGGCTCGTCTTTTTCTGTTCCAAATCGCAGGAGCACCACATCCAACTGCTGCTGACGGCAAAGCTCGACAAATATCCAAGCGCGAAGCTCCGCCGTGCCGTGACCATACATCAGCGCTTGCCATGGCCGATGAACAATATTTCTCTCGTCGGGTCGATCAAGCTGGATATTACGAACGGTCCAATCGAATAGCATGGTAGCCACCTCGACATCATTCCATGCGTGGCCCTTCGCCCAACCCGAGATATCTCGAAACCAAATGGCCTGCTGCAGTTCTCTGATTTCAAACGGTTCGAAAGGCCCACCGCCGAGCGCCTCCGCCGACAGATAAGGCTCTAGCACCTTGGTTTCGTGCAATTTTTTAGGCAACTGAGCCAAACGCGAATCAAGTTGCCAGCCTTTCTCAGTTTTACGAAGATTGCGCAACCATTGATTGAGTCGATCAAGTAACTGAGTGAGTGCCCCCTCGTCCGGGCTTGGTTCCCACCTCATGGCCGGTTCGCGGCGTTTAATGTAGCGATTCAGCCGCTTACGAATCTCGTTCATCCGTCGATCCGAAAAACGCCAAACCTCAATACGCTCTGGCACCAACACCGAGCTGTTGAGCCCCCCTTCAACTATTAGCGCATTCTGAGGGTCATGCACATCCAATCGACGTACGGAGAGTTCAAAATAGGTCCGCTGTTGAATGCCAAGCTGGCTACTTTCTTGATCGGTGGCAACGAAGTACCGAACGATATCCCCGGCACGAACCCCAAGACGCCGGAAGTTGGCATTGCCATTGGGTACTTTCAGGTAATTGTAGGGGCCATCTGGCACCTCCGGCGTGACATTGCATATTGCTAACACTTCTTTGCCATCGGCGCTCTTGGCATCATCCAAAATTGGCTTCGGGGGTGCGAGTTCTAAAACGGACTCGCCTGGTAAATCGTTCAGCGCCATCGCAATGGTGCTGAGCAGTACCGCAGAACTATCACTAGAATTACCTGACCATTGGCTTGCAGGGCGCATTCGCGGTGCTGACCGACGATGGTTCCCACGATTAGAAAGAAACCACACCGTGCCTAGAAGCACAGCACCTGCGATCAAGGTAAGACGTAACTTACTCACGGTGGGTCTCTACAAGGTTGACGGTCGCTTCTCGAATCGCAAGTAAACGTCGCATCACATTTTCAACTTCTCCGAGAGGAAGCATGTTTGCGCCATCGCTGGGCGACCGATCGGGATTAGGGTGTGTTTCGCAAAATAAGCCTTCAGCTCCAAGCGCCATTGCCGCGCGAGCTAGGGGCTCGACCATGGCTCGGTTACCTCCGGTCGCCCCTCCCAATCCACCCGGCTCTTGCACGCTATGGGTGGCATCAAAAATTACAGGCACACCGAACGCTTGCATTTCTGGAATCGCCCGCATGTCGTTCACCAAACGACCGTAACCAAAAAAAGTACCCCGTTCGCAAAGGAGAACATTCTGACAACCTGCGTCCGTTAACTTGGTCACGACGTGTTGCATGTCGCTAGGCGACATAAACTGTGCCTTCTTAGCATTCACCGCTTTACCCGTGCGTGCAGCTGCAACCAACAGGTCGGTCTGTCGGGCCAAGAAGGCGGGGATCTGTATTAAGTCGCAGACTTCGCCAACCGCAGAGGCTTGCCCTGGCTCATGGATGTCGGTGGTCACTGGTAGGCCGGTCGATTTTTTCACTGCCGACAAAATCGCCAAGCCAGCATCAAGCCCCGGCCCTCGAAAAGCATCGCTGCTGGTCCGATTCGCTTTGTCGAACGATGCCTTAAACACCAGCTGAATATTAAGCAGACTAGCCACCCGAGCTAATTCTTCGGCGATCTCAAACGCCAGCGATTGATTTTCAAGCACGCATGGCCCAGCAATCCACAGCAAAGGCTGATTATTACCGCAACGATAAGGACCGATCTCGGTGGGGTAATTGGGCACAGGGATGCTTCTCTAGGCAAGCGACAGGGAAAACGTTCGTCAACGAGGCAGCAATATAACCTCATTACCAATTACGAACTATGCGGCAGGATAGTTCCACAAAACAAAATCCAGAATTCCCCTAGAAAAAAGTCCGTATCCGCCTCTCTGCGTATGCCACAGCGACCATCTCTTTGGAAGAAATAGTGGCTCGATCTGACATCTCGATTACTTTGCCCCCCCTCCCAGAATGAGAACATCATCTACAGCCCACACCAGGACACCAACTCGGAATCTACTTACAGATCGCAACATAGGCATCTGCGTAACCTCCTATTTATAAAAGGGTTGCTACTACTAGCAATCGCTTGTGATCCCAATATGGGACGATTTTGAGACTTTCTGAAGTCAACACTCACAGCGCCGGCTACCATGTCGCAATTCCATGCAATTCGAGCAAGTTTACTACAGCCAAGGCGTACGTAATGCCGGCTCCTAAGCAGTCGACTCGTGGAGATTCCAAGAGCCCTGCAGGCTTCCTGTCTCACAGTAACTCTATATGGCAAAGAGACTTATAGGGTAGAGCAACGGGTCACAACCCTCGAGCTACCCCTGCAGCTGGCACGAGAAATGCCCTACTGGAGGGCAGGGTTTGGTAGCCGGATCAATGGCCGCCAGGCTCCTTAAAAATTGCTGGCCCGCGGGGCCTCGGATGAACTTTGGCGAACTGGTTCAATTGCCCCTGACCGATTCGTTTAGTCAAAGAGTGCTTTGGCTCGTCCGAGGCCCGCATTTTTTGCGCTTCTTTGCAATTTTCCAGCATCATTACGCGCGTAGCCCGCCTGCCTCAGTCAGGATGTGTCTTGCCTTTTGTTGTAAACTACCTATTTTATCACAAAGCGTTTCTACGGCTGGGAACTATTGTTCGTGTTGGGTAAGCTCTACCTAGTAATGCTAGCCAGGCAAGATATCCGTTGCCCGTTCGCCGATAAATCACTACAGTCCCACGCGTTTCCCCATTCTCTCAACGCTGGCCACCGGGCCCTCACCAGGTAGGATTACTGTGATCTTGGTTAGACGAGCTCCCTTCTCATACGTTTTGTCATTCGCCGCCTTGCTTACCCTAGTGGTTTCTCTACTAGGAAACGCCGCGTTAGCTGGCGTGCCTACCGATACGCTGATGTCCTCAGAGACTCGCGGGTTTGCCTCGGTATTAGACATCCAGACACTGAAACAACACTGGCAACAAACTCAGATAGGCCAGTTAGTTCAAGACAAAACGATGAAACCCTTCGTCAAGGACTTGAAAAAACAGCTTCAACGTAAAATGACGGGCGTCAACGATAAGCTGGGACTCCATCTCGAAGACCTGAGCGATATTGCAGGTGGCGAAATCGGCCTCGGTTTAGTCGAGCGAGCTAATGAGCGAGCAGCCATTCTGCTTGCCGTGGATATCACCGGCCACGAAGCCCAATTGCAGGAAATGCTAGAAAAGGTAGACGAGGAACTTTCGGAGCGTCATGCCACACGAACCGAATCTGAGGTCTCTGGCACTACGTTTGTTACCTACACAATACCGCCCCAGAAGAAGCTACAAGTCGAGCAAACTGCCGTTTTCTTTGTGAAAAACAAAATGTTTTGCGCGAGCGATAGCCCACTCGAAGCACAAGAAATGTTGCGACGTTTCGATGGTCAGTCTGGCGGGCGACTTGTCGACGTTCCAGCGTACCAAGCAACGGTGAATCGCTGCTTGAAAGAGGCGGACGGTCTCGCACCAGAAGTCCGCTGGTATTTCGACCCATTCGGCTATGCTCGCGCAGCTCGTTCGCTGGAAAACTCCGGTAAAAAGACTCCTGGCAAAGACTACCTTAAGATTTTCAACTCCGAAGGCTTCAACGCCATTCAAGGCATTGGAGGATTTGTTAATCTTGCAGTCGGAGGATCGTTCGAATTGCTTCATCGTACCGCAATTTATGCCCCCCCCATACCAGGGGAGCCAAATAGATACCGTAAGGCCATGCGGATGATGAAATTCCCCAACAGCAAAACCCTGACTGCGAATCCGTGGCTTCCTCGCAAGCTGGCCAGCTACCGCACTTTTAACTGTGACCTCGATAACGCTTTTAGAAATTTTGAATCTCTCTTCGACAAGTTTGCTGGCTACGATGAAGCCTTTGCTGGGGTTCTAGAAGGCCTCGAACGTGACCCTTATGGCCCACAAGTCGACGTTCAAAAAGATTTTGTCGAACACCTTGGCCAGCGTGTCGTGCTAGTGACCGACTACGAGCTACCAATAACACCCAAGTGTGAGCGATTTCTGTTTGTTGTTGAATTGGAAGACGAACCGGCTATCGCTGCCACGGTCGAAAAATTTATGGACAGCGACCCTAACGCTACACAAACGGAGTACGAAGGCAAGGTTGTTTGGGAAATTCAAGAGGCGGAAGAAGACCTTTCTGATCTCGACATCGAAATCGGTGATCTCGATCTACTCGACCCTGTGGAAGAGGGCGACAACTTTGGTGCAGCCGATCCCGGTGTTCCCACCTCTGCTGTCTGCGTGACCGATGGCAAGTTGTTTATTGCTTCCCACGTCGACTTCCTCAAACGCGTTCTCTCTCAACAAGGGCCAAATGATATGCTCAGTACGGCTGGCGACTACCGAGAAGTCGATGCCGCACTGTCTCACCTGGTGTCAGGGCCGATTTCGGCGCGTACCTTCCTTCGTACCGACGAGGTTTATCGCCCGGTCTACGAATTACTACGGCAAGGCCGAATGCCTGAATCGGAAACGCTTTTCGGTCGTTTTCTGAACCGCTTGCTCACCGCACCCGACGACGAAGATGAAGGTATCCTTCGCGAGCAAAAGATCGATGGGCGTAAGCTACCCGAATTCGAAATGGTTCGCCGCTACTTTGGCCCTGCGGGCACCATCATCCAAAGCGGGGAAGACGGCTGGTTTGTCGTGGGAGCAACTCTCAGCAAATTAGCGCCTCAAGCGCGCGCTGGCAATAACATCTCCGCGAGCAATAGCTCTATTCGCTAGGGCGCCGCTTAGTTCTGCTCACGTAACCGTAATACTTCGTCGAGAACCTTCTGAGGGATTTTGGCGCTGACGACGATCCACTCGTTCTCAGCCATCACACCCTCAGACTCAATGCCACGTAACGCCCCTAGCACTCCTCCATCGGGGATGACGACCCCGCCCCCGCGAAAGGCGGGAGCAAAAAACGTGGCGATTTTCTTGCGCAGGAACTCTCGTGGCACTGTGGCTAACGAAGTTTCTAATTTTATGTCCTCACCTCGTACTAGATCCATCTCGCCAAAACCGTTATCTACCATCGCGTAGGTAAACTTCGCGATCATTGGTGCCGAATACTGTTCGCCATCGATTTCTAACCCCGTGGCACGAAAAATAAATTGAAACTGATTCTTCGCGGGAATCACCAACTCGAGTGGCCGATGTTTTGCCATCGTCACCGTCCATCGTTTACTACGAGAATGGACCATCAACGGCATGGGCAGCTCTGCGTGCAATACCTTGGCATAACGCATAAAGAAGGTGTCGGTAATCGTCTTTCCACCAAGAATCGTCTCTGCCATGTTGTTGACAAACGAGACATGTAATTGGGCTTGTATGTCGGCATCTGCAATCTTGGTAGGACAAGAAAAAGACGCGCCAAACTGCCCTCGATTCCCTGAAAACCCGTTGAGCACCACTTCATTGGGTGTACTACTCGAACTATGAAAGTAGGGCGTGGCACCTTCTCGTAATAGCGGGGCAGTCACTTCGCTGAACGGGCCTGAAGAATCTTGAGTACGATCAAATTCAGCCTTTATCTCCGCCAGAACCGATTCCACTCGTCTGTCCAGCTCTTTTTTCAAGAGATCCACGGTTCTGAACCTTGCACGTGCGTCCTTATAGGCTTTCGATTCTGGTTGATTTGCCTGCCGTTCGCCTATCTGGCGAAATAGCGGACTATTGCTCGTCACTTTCTCTAACGTGTTCGTAATCTTTGGATGGACGATGGTCGCTCCCAGCGACAATCCAGAGGGGCCAATAAATATGGGTTTCAATGCCGAAGCCGTTCCGAGAGTTCGCAGATGAAGTGTCACTGGCCCTATCATCGCACGACATCGCGAATCGACGGTTCCTCGATATACAAGATCGACTTCCGCTGTTTCCTCGTTGGGAGCAACTTCCAAAGACACCTTTCCCTGGGTCGTTGCCCGACCTCGGATCGTCAGTTTTCGCGAACGCCGAAGTAGCCTCGAAGGAGGTAACGTCTCTTGCCCTAGGACGGGAACTGTCTCTGAGACTTCCTTTGTCTGAGATTCAAAAATCCGCTGTATGAGAGCGTGCGAAATCAGAATTTGTGCATTCGGCAATGACATTGCTTTTCGCACAGCCGCGGTTTCTTCGGAAAGCTGCCTGGTTTGCTCAAACCAGCCCAGCACTCGCCCCAACGCTGCGGCGTTTACATCCGATGGCTCCTCGTCAAGCTTTCGGCATAACGCTCTCGCCTGTGCCAACTTGTCGTAAAAGGTTGCCTGTAGATCGTCCTGTGAAAAAGTCTCGGCCGCATCTAGATATTCATCCATCGAGCGCCGCAGGTCTGCAAAGTAGGCGGTCTCTAGCCCTTTGCGATTGGAATAAAGCCACCGACGGACTTCGCGAAGCTCGGCGACTTTCACCGACGGGATCGTACCCAGGTTTCGCTCGAGCAGATCCCATCTCAGGTGCGTCTTCCAGGCATACTCGTATTCCGCGCCTTGAGCTTCCAGCTTATGGCTTACTCGCGTTGCTTCATCCCGCAACGCTTGCTGGGTTTCGTAGAACCACTCTTTTTCGGGCGGTTGAAAACGCTGCTCTGCCCCCTCGAAAACTTCCCACACACCGCTCTCATGCTCTGCATACACAAGCGGGGTAACGATAATCAGCGTTACCAGCAGGAAACCTAGGGAAGCCAAACGTCGTAACATTTTTCACCTATCCAAAACTAATTCTCCGGACGCGATTCCGGTGAACTATTATTTAAGTAGCGTCTCTTACTGAACTCTTAGCCATAGACAGGGCCGACGTCGGACTTTTACCCTAAATTGCGCGAACCTCTTCAACTGCAATAGAGGCCTTACCCATGTTTTACAGCCACAAATGCACACGACTGATTCTCGGTCTGCTTGTAACCGTTTTGTTTGCTGAACTGGTCGTAGCGGCTACGCCGGTACTGACCGGTCGCTGGGGCGACACGCGTTTGCCGCAGCAACTGACCTATGACTACCCTTCGAAGAAAAACCAAGCGCTGATAGTCGTTACCTTTTCGACCATTTGCCCCCTTGCGCAACGGCTGGTACCTACGCTCAACGCACTTCAAAAGCAGTATGACGAGCAGGGCATTCAATTCATTGCCCTGTTTCCTAATGGGATGGACGACCTCAAGGCGATCGCCGAGTACGCGGTCGACACTCAGATGGCGTTTCCCGTCTTCAAAGATGATCCCGACAACCCTTGGCATGAGCGTCTGGGACTCACGACCACTCCTGGTGTCGCGGTGCTTGATACCCGCAATGGCTTTGACGATTCCACGCTTTACTATCGTGGGCAAGTCGACGGCATGTGGTTCGGCGGAGGGACTTCAAACGGCAAACAAACCTATTTAGCCAATGCCTTAGCAAGTTTCGTCGCTGGCAAAAAACCATCTATCGCTGAAACGGCTGCATCGGGTTGCAATATTGCGAAACAAGCATTCCACGATCAGGCAGCCTACGACAACGCGACTTACTACCGTGACATTACCCGTTTTTTACAAGACCGCTGCACTCAGTGTCATCGCGAAGGTGAAATCGGCGCCGAGTTATTCTCTGCGTTCGACTCTTATGAACTTGTCGCCTCGATGAGCGACGTTATGTTGAGTCGGATCGAAAACCGTTTGATGCCACCCTGGCACGCGTCGACCGACGGCACGAATGGCCTGGGTGGTTTCAAAAACGATCACCGACTTACTGACGACGAAATCAATCTCTTTAGAGCCTGGGTCGAACGCGGCTGCCCACCGGGTAATCGTGCAGACGCCCCGCCTTTGCAGGTTTGGCCAAACGCCGACGCTTGGAAGATTGGCACCCCTGATCTCGTCTTTGAAATGCCAGAACCGTATGTGGTTCCAAAATTTCGCTTCGACGAATATCAGTACTACCATATCCGAGCCAACTTCTCGGAAGACCGCTATATTCAGGCCATTGAACTTCGGCCTGGCAACAAGGCCGTAGTCCATCACATTGGCGCCATACTCGGCCGATCGACCAAACAATCACTCTCTGCTACGCGAGCCATGTTGGCTCTCTACGGCCTGACCGGCGACAAAGTCAAAAAGGTGGGCGACTATGTCTCGGGCGACCCGTTTAATGCTCGTACCTATCCCGAGGGCTATGCAATCCGTCTACCAGCCGGCCACGACATCTTTTTCGAAATGCACTACACGCCTACAGGCAAATCTGAAGAATCTGATATTTCGAGGATGGGTATTATTTGGGCGAAGGAAAAACCAGAGCACGTGCTAGAGACCAAAGTTTTCAACCGCAAAGACCTTGGTCTCCGACCCCACGACGCCCATTACGAAAAGAAGAACTATTATCAATTTAAAACCGATGTAATCATCTATGCACTTGCACCCCACATGCACTACAGGGGTAAAGACTTTACTCTCTACAAAGTTGAAAGTCCTGGCACCGATATCGAGCAGCGTCAATTGATCTTAAAGGTCTCGGCCTACGATATTAATTGGCAACGCACTTATGAATTTGTGAATCCCCTTCGCCTTAAGGCGGGTGATGCACTCTACTCAGTCACTCATTTCGATAATTCGCACTACAACCCCAACAATCCTGATCCAGAGGCTACGGTGCGCTACGGTTTGCAGTCGGAGCAAGAGATGTTGAATCTTCGGGTCAAATTCGAACGTACCGATTTTGGCGTCCGATAATCGGGGTGAGTTTTGTCACGGCGTTTGGTGACAAAATGGACAAAACTCGGGGGTGCGGCTGGTGTTTGGGGCTCCGTTTCTAGGGGTTTCTATTTTTTGTGGGCCTGAGTTTTGGCACGTATATGGCTGTTTGGCGTTTTAGCGGACAATATTCGGGAGTTTT
>JAJDEF010000018.1:2500-4315 GCA_029259945.1 Planctomycetota bacterium | reverse complement strand
ACCGATACTTCAATTTCACCGAGCCCGTGGCCGAGACAGTGTCCAGATCGTTACACCATTCGTGCAGGTCGGAACTTACCCGACAAGGAATTTCGCTACCTTAGGACCGTTATAGTTACGGCCGCCGTTTACCGGGGCTTCGGTCAACAGCTTCGCTTGCGCTGACTGCCTTCCTTAACCTTCCGGCACCGGGCAGGTGTCAGACCCTATACTTCCCCTTTCGGGTTGGCAGAGTCCTGTGTTTTTGCTAAACAGTCGCCTGGACCTTTTCACTGCGCCCCGCGTCGCCGCGGGGGACCCTTCTCCCGAAGTTACGGGTCCAATTTGCCTAGTTCCTTAGCCACGGATCACTCGAGCGCCTGAGGATACTCTCCTCGACTACCTGTGTCGGTTTGCGGTACGGGCCGTCATTGCCTATAGCTTAGGGGCTTTTCCCGGAAGCATGCTTGGGGGCATTGTCACCGCTGCCCGGGGGCTTTGGTGTACTGTCGTGTCTCAGCTCAGGGGGCGGATTTGCCTACCCCCCTCAACGCCTACGCACTTCAACGCCCTATTCCGTCAGGACGCAGCCCTTACGCTCCTTCGTCACCCCATCGCAGCAACAACGGGTGCCGGAATGTTGACCGGCTTTCCATCGGCTTCCCCTTTCGGGTACGCCTTAGGCCCCGACTGACCCTGTTCTGATTAGCATAGAACAAGGAAACCTTAGTCTTGCGGCGAAGGTGTTTTCCACACCTTTTATCGTTACTCATGCCTACATTTGCTTTTGCAGCCCCTCCAGCACGGCTCGCGCCGCACCTTCTGCGGTACTGCAATGCTCCCCTACCGCCACGCTAAAGCGCGGCCCACGGCTTCGGCGGCGGGCTTGATGCCCGGTTATTTTCCGCGCAGGGACGCTCGACTAGTGAGCTGTTACGCACTCTTTAAATGAATGGCTGCTTCCAAGCCAACATCCTAGCTGTCTGTGCATCCCCACCTCGTTCGATCAACTTAGCCCGCACTTGGGGGCCTTAGCCGGTGGTCTGGGTTGTTCCCCTCTCGGCACCGGACCTTATCACCCGGTGCCTCACTGCCGCTGCTCGGTCATGGCATTCGGAGTTCATCAGGGGTTGGTAGGCGGTGAAGCCCCCTAGCCCTATTGGTAGCTCTACCTCCATGACCCACTCGGCGACGCTGTACCTAAATACATTTCGGGGAGTACGAGCTATCTCCGGGTTTGATTGGCCTTTCACCCCTACCCACAGGTCATCCAAACAGTTTTCAACCTGTACTGGTTCGGCCCTCCATCCCGAGACTATCGGGACTTCAGCCTGCCCATGGGTAGATCACCCGGTTTCGCGTCTGCCCCCGCCAACTCCGCGCCCTGTTCAGACTCGCTTTCGCTGCGCCTGCGGCCCTGAGGGCCTTAAGCTCGCTGGCGGGGTGCAACTCGTAGGCTCATTATGCAAAAGGCACGCGGTCACCCTGGTAAACCAGGGCTCCCACCGCTTGGAGGCGTATGGTTTCAGGTTCTTTTCACTCCGCTTCTTGCGGTCCTTTTCACCTTTCCTTCACAGTACTTGTGCGCTATCGGTCTCCCAGTAGTATTTAGCCTTGCCAGATGGTGCTGGCCGGTTCAGGCAGGATTTCTCCGGTCCCGCCCTACTCAGGGTACCGGCCCGTCGGACAACCGTACGTGTACGGGGCTTTCACCCTCTGCGGCCACGTTTTCCAAACGTGTTCCACTTTGTTTGTCAGACTTTGTGCCGGCCCTACAACCCCCTGCTGCATGCAGCAGGGTTTGGGCTGTTCCGCGTTCGCTCGCCACTACTTGCG
>JAJDEF010000017.1 GCA_029259945.1 Planctomycetota bacterium | reverse complement strand
TCAGCCGAGGCAAAACCAAAATGACCGCCCTCACTGCCTGCATGCGAAAGCTGCTCCTGATCCTCAATGCCATCCTCAAAGAAAATAAACCCTGGAATTTTACTTCGCCCTCTTGAAAATCAAGACAGTCGCTACGAACTGTTTAGCATTCAAGCACAATAGGTTTGAAACACAACGACACGACGGGCACAACAAAATAAGGTCGCAACGCGAGTATTTTGTCGCCGCTGAAAATTCAGGTTCCTAGCATTAGCCGTTTTGTTATACGGCCTTTTGTAAACGGTTCTTTTTGATCACGAGGTCAACCTCACAGTCGAGAACATGAAGTAGAGCCATAAGTTGATCCATGGATTTCTTGTAATTTGTTTGGTCAAGTAAGCGATAGAATTGAGCAGGCGAAGTACCAAGCCTGCGAATAAGTTCTCGTTTGCTTAGTGGACTGTTCTTTACGCGATCTTGTGCCGCCAAGGTGAGTTTGTAGAGCAAAATATCCCGCATGTGCCGAGGGTCGCGATTGTATTCAAGGACATGGTCAATATGTACGGTGCCTTCATCTCCTGATTCAAGTTCATAAGTGAATGCTTCGTTATCTAGTTCCTTATCAACGTAAACCCTTGCAATTGGATTCTCTCGAGACGGCGGAATCTCCAACTTCGCGTAGGGAAACAGATATCCTTGGCGGTATGTCGCCACCTCGAAAGCCTTTTTTCGGTTGTTCTGCGAGACTTTTTTGATTTTCATAGTCGGCCCTCTTCTTCCAGTTCGGCGATCAGCTTCAGGATTCGATTGTTCGCCTGTCCTTTCATTGCAACACGATTCTCAAGATCCCATTTCACGATGAGTTTGCCCTCTTTGTAGACGTGAACATGCCTTGGCGGATGATCGCCGACCCAAGTGACGAAGAGGTAGTTGCCACGACGAATCTTGCCCATCTGTAAATGTTGCCATGCAGGGTAACGGAAGTCAAGAGCGGGGCGAACGAACGTGGCCGGAGAGACGCACAATCGGTGGCGGTTCTGGCCGTATAATGACCAAAAGAATCGATGGGCCGCCGCTCTGCTCTGGCCCATCCCACGGACTAGTCCAACCATTTTGTCTACGGACTGTGATAATGGACCAGTACAAACCGCTTTTACGGTAACTGGTCTACGTTCATCATATTAGGAAGTCGGGTTACCTCCGAGCCGTCCTTAAAGACGATGACTGTCGGGATGATATCTACACCTAGTTTCTTTACTGCGGCACTGTCATTGTCAGCATTTATCAGCATGATGTCGTACTTTTTAGTATCTAAATTTGCAAGCACCTCCGCAGTCACTCGCCAAACCGAGGCCCATTTAGCATGAACTGCAACCAGCAATGTTTTGTTGCCATTGTAGTCTTCAGGCCGTCCGTCATATGTCGCAATGACTTCAGTAATGGGTTCCGATTTACGAGACAGAGCGTAAATGACCCACGCCAGCATGACCAGAGCGACACAAATCAGAAGGTATTTCATGGGTGCTATAGGCAAATGAGTCTGTAGGGTTGTGGGCTTACGGCTACATGTCGTAGTACAGGCAAAATTCGTAGGGGTGGGGGCGTAGGGCTAGGGCGTCGACTTCGTTTTCTTTTTTGTATGAGATCCAAGTGTTGATCACGTCTTGGGTAAATACATCGCCTCGGAGTAGGAACTCGTGATCGCTGGCTAGAGCGTCGAGCGCGCGACCTAGCGAGGAGGGGGTGGTCGGCACTTGCGACAGTTCTTCGGGTTCGAGGTCGTAGATATCTTTATCGAGCGGTTCGCCTGGATGGATTTTGTTTTGAATCCCATCGAGGGCCGCCATCATGAGCGCCGAGAAGGCCAAATAGGGGTTCGAGCTAGGATCGGGGCAGCGGAATTCGATGCGTTTGGCCTTGGGGCTTGGGCTGTACATCGGAATTCGACAGGCGGCCGAGCGGTTGCGTTGCGAATAGGCCAGATTGACCGGTGCTTCGTAGCCGGGCACCAATCGCTTGTAGCTATTGGTTGTGGGATTGGTAAAAGCGAGTAGTGCTGGGGCGTGGGCCAAGATTCCGCCGATGGCGTGAATGGCATCGTCGCTCAGCCCGGCGTAGCCTCCGCCGGCAAACAGAGGCTGGCCGTCTTTCCACAGCGAAATATGTGTGTGCATGCCTGAGCCATTATCGCCAAAAATCGGCTTGGGCATGAAGGTCGCAGTCTTGCCGTGTTTGTGAGCGACGTTTTTTACGATGTACTTGAATAAGCACATGTCGTCGGCCATTTGCACCAAATCGGTGTAGCGCAGGTCGATTTCTGACTGGCCGCCGGTGGCTACTTCGTGATGTTGTGCTTCGACATCCAGGCCGCAGTCGATCATGGTCTGCATCATCTCGTTGCGGATGTCCATCAGCTGATCGGAGGGCGGGACGGGAAAGTAGCCCTCTTTGTGTCGTAGCTTGTGACCCAGGTTTTTGCCCTCGCCACGCGCACGATAGTCGGTACCGCGGTTCCACTCTCCTTCGTCGCTATCGATGTGGAAGAAACTGCTGTTGGCGGTTTGATCGAAGCGGATGTCGTCGAAAATGAAGAACTCGGCTTCGGGGCCGATGTAGCAAGAGTCGGCAATGCCGGTGCTTTTTAAGTAGTTGACCGCCTTGCGGGCCACGTTGCGGGGATCGCGGGAGTAGTCTTCGCGGGTAATCGGATCTTGGATGTTGCAAATCATGCAGAGGGTGGGCAGCTTGGTGAACGGATCGAGGAAAGCGGTCTCGGCTTGCGGCACCAGAAGCATGTCGCTTTCGTTGATCGCCTGCCAGCCGCGGATGCTTGATCCATCGAAGCCGAGCCCATCGTCGAAGACCTCCTCTTCGAGTTTGCTGACCGGGATGGTGAAATGCTGCCAGAGCCCTGGGAAATCCATGAATCGCAGGTCGACCGCTTTGACACTTTTTTCGCGGCATAGGGCCAAGACATCTTGAGGTGTCATGTCACAATCCTCAGTTAAGTAGAGCAGGTGGAAACGTGGTACCGTTGTAAAGAACGTCGTCGTTTTAGATTCACCACAGAGTCACGGAGGGCACTGTGGTTAAATCATAGTGCTACATCTGTGGTTTCTTCTTATCCTGAAAATACAAAAGAAAGCCCCTCTTCGCCAGCGGGGCAAAGAGGGGCTTTGGAAACTTGTTCGCTCGAATGGTCAGCTTACGACCGCAAGGTTGCCAGGATTTCGCAAACTACCTTGTAGGGATCGGCATTCGAGGCAGGTCGGCGATCTTCGAGATAGCCTTTCCAGTCATTCTGGACCGTGCCAATGGGAATGCGAATCGAAGCACCCCGATCGCTGACGCCATAGCTAAACTGGTCGATTGACTGCGTTTCGTGCAATCCGGTCAACCGTTGGTCGTTGTCTGAGCCGTAGGCAGCGATGTGATCGTCATGGCGATGCTTGAACTTTTCGCAAATATCTTTGATAAAGTCCTCGCCGCCCTGGTCCCGAATCGCCGTGGTCGAGAAGTTGGTGTGCATGCCGCTGCCATTCCAGTCGCCCTTGATGGGCTTGGGGTGCAGCTCGATGACGACATCGTAGCGCTCGCTGTTGCGATGCAACAGGTATCGCGAAAGCCAAAGGTCGTCGCACGCATTTTTTGCACCTTTGCCAAACAATTGGTACTCCCACTGACCTTTCATGACTTCTGCGTTGATGCCGGTGACCGAGAGGTCTGCTTCGAGGCAAACGTCGAGATGGTCTTCGACAATGTCACGGCCTACGCAGTTGTTCGAACCGACAGAGCAATAGTAGGGCCCCTGAGGACCGGGATAACCATCGACCGGAAAGCCCAGCGGCTTGCCGTTTTGCATGATGGTGTATTCTTGCTCGAAGCCAATCCAGAGATCGGGATCGTCTTCAAACTGGCCTCGGCCGTTTGAAGCGTGGGGCGAACCATCGGCGTTGAGCACTTCGCACAAGACGAGCGAAGCATTGTTGCGCTGTGGGTCGGTAATCATTTTTACAGGGTTCAATAAGCAGTCGGACGAACTTCCTTCGGCTTGCTCGGTGCTGCTGCCGTCGAAAGACCATTCTGGGCAATCTTCGATGCTCGCAGGTTCGCTTCCAACAATTTTCGTTTTGCTGCGGAGGCTAGGTTCAGGTTGGTAACCGTCTAACCAAATGTACTCAAGCTTGTAACTCATCTTTCTGACATACTCCTGAATTTTTCTCATCGGAATGAGAGGTGGTGGATAGGTTTTCCCTACCGAACAACAGATCAATCCCTGCTAGCGATTCCTTCAGCCCACCGCCCTGACGACACTCAGGTGGGGCACACTAGGTTCGAACAATCCCGTCGAGGGTTGCTTGTGGGGCGACAGCTCGCCTTGCGACGGCGGCGCAAACCCCCATCCTAAGAAAATAACGCCCGCCTTGCTAGACGCTGGCAAGAGCAATCTAGATGCCAATTCGGGGCTTCTGCCACCCCGATTGACGTAAGTGTTTTTTTCATGGGCATTTACCGCCTGCAATGCGGGATTTTTTGGCCAGCGAGTGACTAAGGAGTTGCCCGCTAACAAAGCACTCGCTGCCGCTAGGTCAGGCACTACGGACGGCTGCGGATGTGGTGTATGGTAGGGGAGGTGGAAAGCAGACCCCGTAAGAAAAGCGGTTCTTCGGGAAAGGTGAGTGGCGGGGAACAGGAGGAAACCACAGATGAACAAGCTTTCCGCTCTGGGCGCGAGTTGCGAGGCGTTAGGCGCGCGTGCTTCATCGAAAACCCGCGCCCCTCAACCCCTAAATCGCTGGCCGAATTCCTAAATCCCTGAAGTTTAGCCGCTAAGATTCCGGTAGAACCATAAAAGCAGACCGATCGATGTCGACGCCGCAACGCAAGCTCAAATTTTTGCCAACTGCCGCCACCTTCAAGCTGCTGGAGCCGCTAGGTGTCGGTACGGTCGGCGCCGTCTTCCGAGCCGAGAGCCCCGACATCGAAGAACCGGTGGCCATCAAGCTGCTTCATCCGAACATCGCTCACGATCAAAATATCGTCGATCGCTTTGAACGCGAAATCGTGATCATGGAGCGGCTCAAACATCCGTATATTGTCCGCAACTATGGCGGCGGAATGATGGATGGGCAATATTTCTACGCGATGCAACTGTTAGACCACGGCACGCTTAGAGATCGGTTAAAAGAACATGGGCCGTTCCCTTGGCAACAAACGGCCGCCTATGCAGTCCAGATTGCCGGTGCTCTGCAACACGCACACAACCACGGCATCATCCACCGCGATCTCAAGGCGAGTAACCTGTTTTTCGGGGACGAAGGGCAGCTCGTCTTGGGCGACTTTGGCATCGCGCGCGATGTACACGAGGCAGACATCTCGGAAGACGGCGTCACCGTGGGAACTTATGCGTATATGTCGCCCGAGCAAATTTGCGCCGACAAACAAATCTCGGGCAAGGCCGACTTGTACTCATTGGGGTGTGTGCTGGTCGAAATGCTCACCGGCAAGCCACCCTTTTCGGGGCTCAACTTCGCACAAATATGGGATCAGCACCTACACAAGCAACCCGAACGAATGCAAGAACTGGGCGTCGACTGTCCCCAGTGGTTCGACGACCTGATCATGCAGCTGCTCGAAAAAGACCCAGAAAAACGCCCGTTTAATGCGCGTGCTGTGCAAGGCCTGATCCGCGACCATCTGGAAACTGAGTTCGGCGCCGAGGCCGATCAGCTCATCAAAAACTTGCCGCTGCCCGAACATCATCCCCTGACAAGCGGCCCCGGCTGGGGACGTATTTTCATTGGCCTGCTGGCCATCGCGGGGCTTATTACAGCCGCGCTGCTGTTGAATAAATAGCGAGCAGGCCGTGCTTTTTTACATCTGCGAAGGGTCGTCGTCCCAGAAGCGTTGCATTTGCATGAACAGGAACGAGGCGGACCAGGCGATCATGATTAGGCCGGTTAGCGTCTCTAAGGCGGTCATCACGCGCAGCCACTTGGTGGGGGTGATGTCACCGAAGCCTAGCGAAGTGTAAGCCACAAACGAAAAGTACCAGTAGTCGCGAAACAAGCCCCCTTCGCAACCATTCAATTGGCCGTAGTATTCGGAAGGTTCTAGAAGCTGAAAACCGACGGCAAAGAGCGAGACTTCGATCACGTGGGCAAGCAGCAGGCCAAGAATGCTGATGGCCACCCAACGGCGCACATGCACATTTCGTTTTTGCAAAAAGCTGGTCAGGCGCAGCAACGCGTTGTAGTGAACCCCCACGACGAGAAGCACGAGAAGACAGGTGATGGAGATGACAATAAGCATGGCGCGGCCTTGCGGATGAGTGGGTACGAATGCTCATCGTACGAGTCTCTTGCAAAGGCGCGAAGGTGCAAAAAATCAATGCGACTTCGATGCTTCACCGTTTTCTAGGACGAAGTGGTGATTATGTTCATGTCCTTCGAACCGATCCCCGTTTCTCTCCTCTGAACCTGAACAGAGCGATCATAATCGCTGGCAGAGCCAACGCGATTCCATTTGGTTCTGGCACGCTTGCCGACAGGGCGGAACTCGTGCCGGGTCCATGATTTCGCTGCCATCGAAGGAAGTCGGCCCCGTCGTAGGCGCCATTTTGAAAACCACTTTGCCACAGGCCTAAGTCAGCAACATCGACATTCCCATTGTGGTCGAAATCGCCGGCGAGTGTCGGCGCGAAATTTCGCTGCCAGGCGAGAAAGTCGGCCCCATCGACATCGCCATCGATGTTGTCGTCGCCGTCGATCAATCGCGCACCCAAATCGATGCCGAAGCCGGCTGTCCACAGAGCTAGGTCATTGTCGTCACTGCCGCCACTCCCATTAAAGTCACCATTTATTCCATCTTGCTGGACAATGTCGTAGGTGGGATCGAGATCTAGCACCAGCGAACCTTGATCTCCCTCGGCAAAGAACTGTGTAAAGTCGAAAGAGACCTTTTTGATGGGGCCCGTGTCGGGCGACTCGCTAAACAGATCAACCCATCCACTGGTAAGCACATCTGCGCCGAGCACGCCATCGATTCTTTCATCGATATCGAGCACCAGCACTTGCACCGAATCCCACACCAAATCGGTTTCTTGATTCGTATGGACGCGGAAAGTATCGATGAGAAACAGGGGCGCTTCGACCGAGCCACCGATACCACCGATAGGCAATGTGCCCAGCGACTGGTCGTCATTGCCATCAAATTGGTCGTCGCCGTTGGAGTCGAGTCCCAAGCTACGGGCAATCTTGGTCGAGATAAAACTGATCGCTGCCCCGGTGTCGAGAATGAAATTACCCGAAGCATGGCGACCGTTGAATCCGACGGTGGGATTGAGCATGGGCAGCGGCGACTGAGTTGGCAGAGGGTCGTTGCCGTTCACCGTGTCATTACTCGTGAGATTAAACGACTTGGCGTTGAAGGGGATAGAGTATCGGCTTCCCTCATTGGGAGACAAAGAATTGCTAAAAAGCAGGTCGACGGTCGGAAGCAGATCAAAGATATCGCCTCCACCGGCGGAGGGTTGTATTTCCATGCTCACGGCATGGCCAACCATGCCGGGCATGCCGACCAGTCCGTTAATGAGCGCCAGGTCAGGGAACTGGCCCGTCATAATGCGTGTGTCGGCGAGCATGTGCTCCACGCCGTCGGTTCCGGCAGTTTTTATTTTGTATGGGGCAGAAACATCCACGATACTGAAACCAGCGACGCCCTGCTCAAAAATTTGACCCTCGGTTACCAAGCCATTCTGTCGAAGGGTCGTTTCTGCATCGTTCATCACAATAATGCTCGATGCGCCGGTATCAAGCAGCAACGAATTCCCGAAAATTCCTAGTCCATCGATTTGGATACCTGGCCCTAGTGAGGTTTCGTTCACGTCATTCGTAAACACCTCAAACGGAACCGATGGTTGGTAAGTGGCGAAGTCATCTTTGACGCCCATATCGATGAATTGCCGTGCCTGGGCGTCGGTTGCCCATGACAACGCCATCGCAAAAACCAACAAGGCGCGCACGAACCGAAGTCCTGCGGAAATAGCAAGCAGATTTGGCATAGGGACTGGCAAATAGCAGGTAGAAAAAACAACCGTTGACAATCAGATCGTTCTGCCCGTGCCAAATTCCCTGCAAGAGCGAATAGATAACCCATTCTCTGATCCCCATTTATGCTACGACCGACGGCGATCGATGTCAATTCTTCTGTCGCTACCCACAGCGACTTTGCAATTCGTCTGCTTTGCTGGGCTTGTCGCTATGGTGGGCGATGACGATACTACCGGTGCAGCCTTATCTTTTGATTCAAGAGCGGAGAAAGTGTATGTCGAGCAAAACCCAGAGTGTCCAACCTTTTTACTGGCTGCTGGGGAGCGCGGCGGCGGTGGTGGTGATTGCGGGGATCCGCGCTGCGCAATCGTTGGTGGTCCCATTTTTGGTGGCCGCTTTTTTGGCGGTCATTTGTACGCCTTCGCTCCATTGGCTCAAGCGAAAACGAGTGCCGGGTTGGCTTGCCATTCTGATGGTGGTGCTGGCGGTCTCTTTGGTGGTTTTGGGTGTGGTTGCCATCACCACGGGTTCGATTAACGAATTTATTGCCCGCGCACCGACATACCAAAAAAATCTCGCAGAAAAACAGGGGGCGCTCACCACATGGCTTCAGGAGCGTTCGGCGACTATCCCCGAAGAGATCAACAAGGTTCTCAATTCCAGCGAAATCATCGGTTATATCAATTATGTCTTGAGCGGTCTGACCAGCGCGTTTAGCAACGTTTTTTTAGTGTTGTTGACAGTGCTTTTTATGCTACTGGAGTCTTCGGGGTTTCCGAGCAAGCTGCTGGCGATGTCAGACGGTGCCTCGAGTGTGCTCGACCAAGCCGAGAAAGTCCGTGAGTCGACGGTTCGCTATATTTCGCTCAAGACCATGCTTAGCTTGCTTACGGGCGTGTTGGTAGGGATTTGGGTCTGGGTGCTGAAAATCGACTTTCCGATCCTGTGGGGAATGATGGCTTTCTTTTTGAACTACATTCCCAACGTCGGATCGATTCTAGCTGCCGTGCCGGCGGTGATCTTGGCGCTGGTTCAGCACGACTATCCCACCGCACTAATTGTTATGGGCGGCTATGCGGTAATCAATGTTGTGATTGGAAGTGGGCTGGAACCGCGAATCATGGGCAAAGGGCTTGGGCTTTCGACGTTGGTGGTGTTTATTTCTTTGGTGTTTTGGGGCTGGGTGTTGGGACCTGTCGGCATGCTGTTTTCGGTGCCGTTGACGATGATCGTTAAAATCATCATGGAAAGCTTTGAAGAAACGCGTTGGCTTGCCATCTTGGTGGGAGCCAATCCTGATACGCCCGTGAAGGGCAAGTGACGAAGGCCTACGGATTGCAATTCGCAGGCTTGCTGAAAAATTCGCTTAAGCCTCGGAACACGACAAAGAAGGTCGGCACGAAGAGCAGCGAAAACAGGGTTGCCGCGATCATCCCTCCTACGACCGAGTTCCCCACGGCTTGCCGACTTGCAGCTCCGGCACCACTGGCTATCAGCAAGGGCATGAAGCCAAGTATCGAGGAGAATGCCGTCATTAGAATCGCGCGGAAGCGCATCCGGGCAGCTTTCGAGGCGGCTTCTCGAATACTCAAACCTTCGCGGCGTTGTTCCGAAGCAAATTCGACAATAAGAATCGCGTTTTTACTTGCCAAGGCCACCAGCAGCACGATGCCAATTTGCGTGTAAACATTGTTGTCCGCCTGTCGCACAACCAACATAACCACCACCCCCAGCACGGCCAGTGGCACCACGGCAAGGACTGCTGCGGGGCTAGTCCAGCTTTCGTATTGGGCAGCGAGCACTAAGAAGACAAACACCACAGCCAACCCAAAGATGAGTGCCTGTCCGCCGCTCGATTCTTTTTCTTGAAACGACATGCCCGTCCACTGGAAACCCATCGTCGGGGGCAACTTTTGGGCTGCCATCTGCTCCATCAACTGTAGTGCCTGGCCCGAACTATAACCGGCGGCTGGCTCGCCATTGATTTGGGCGCACGGATAAAGTAAGTAACGTTGAATCACTTGCGGGCCAAGCGAGTCTTGCACATCGACAAACGTACCGATCGGAACCATATCGCCATTTCGGTTGCGCACGTCGAGGTTGCGAATGTCGTCGGCTTCGACGCGAAACTCATGATCGGCTTGAATGCGCACCTGATAGGTGCGTCCGAACTTGTTGAAGTCATTGATGTAAGTCGATCCGAGATAAGCCTGCAACGTGTTGAACACCGAACTGAGCGGAACATCCAGCGTCTTGACTTTAGTCCGGTTGATATCGGCAAACAGTTGCGGCACATTGGCGCGAATTGTGGTGCTCATGCCAGTGAGCCCGGCTTGGGTGCTGCCGTCGGCGACCAGTTCGTTCGCGACGGCCTGGAGTTCTTCGAGACCGACGCCCCCCAGGTCTTGCAGTTGCATTTGAAATCCCCCGGCGGAGCCTAAACCATCGATGGGTGGCGGAACAAACGCAATGACGATGCCTTCCTGGACCTTGGCGAACTCGCGCCGTAGGTGCGCGACGATACTGTCCTGCGACAGTTCAGGCGTCTGCCGTTCTTCCCACGGCTCGTAGACAATGGCCATCAAGCCAAGGTTACCACCATTGGTTGCACTGAGCAGCGAGTACCCCGAGACCGAAATCCAGTCGGCAACGCCTGGTGTTTCGGCAACAATCTTGTCTAGTTTTAGGAGTACTTCCTGAGTTCGCCCCGGCGAAGCTGCGTCGGGCAGCTGGATATTTGCAAAGCAATAGCCTTGATCTTCAGTCGGCAGGAATCCTGTGGGGATTTGCATAAAGCCCCATCCGGTGACTCCTAGCAAGCCTGCGAACAGCAGTAGCACAATGACTACGCGACGAACAAATTGGCCAATCACGAAGCCGTAGACATTTGTCACGCCATCAAACACGCTGTTAAAGAGGCGGAAAAAAATATTTTTCTTTCCCGTCGACTTCCGCATGAAGATGCCGCAAAGCGCGGGACTGAGTGTCAGCGCATTGATCGTACTAAAGAGCACTGCCGCGGAAATGGTCAGAGCAAATTGTTTATATAACTGCCCGGTGATGCCGCCCATAAAGGCCGTCGGCACAAAGACGGCCAGCAAGACTAGCGTGGTGGCGATCACGGGGCCCGTGATTTCGTCCATCGCTTTCTCGGCCGCTTTTTTGGACGAGAGCCCTTCTTTCAAGAATCGGTCGGTGTTCTCGACCACGACAATCGCGTCGTCGACGACAATGCCGATGGCCAAGACGATGCCAAACAGGGTTAGCGTGTTGATTGAAAACCCTGCGACACCCAACATTGCGAAGGTGCCCACGAGCGCCACGGGGATCGCAGCGACGGGCACAATCGTAGCTCGCCAGTCTTGCAAGAAGATGTAAATCACCAAGACCACCAAGGCGACCGCGATCACGAGCGTGGTATACACTTCGGCGATCGAGGCCTTTACAAACAGCGTGGTATCGAACGGAATGTCATACTTCAGGCCTTGCGGGAAAATTTTACTCAACTCGTCGAGCTTCGCTTCGATTTTAGTCGCCACGTCTAGCGCATTAGCGCCGGGCAACTGATAGATCGACAGTGTCGCGCAGGGTTGGCCATTGGATGTCGACGTATATTTATAGTCTTTCGCACCCAACTCCACGCGGGCGACGTCCTTCACGCGAGTGATACGCCGTCCCGAGGTTTTGATAATCAAATCTTCAAACTGTTCGGGATCGCTCAACCGACCCAATGTATTGATCACCAGTTGGAACGGGGCCTCCGCCGGCGGCTCGCCGAGTCGACCGGCCGCGACCTGCACGTTTTGTTCGCTGATGGCGGCGACCACGTCTTCGGTGGTTAAGTTGCGAGCTTTGAGCAACTCGGGATTGAGCCACACCCGCATGCTGTATTCCGAAGCGCCAAAAATGGTGACTTCGCCGACGCCCTTGATGCGGCTTAGCTCGTCTTTAATCGATCGGGTGGCGTAGTTGCTCAAGAACAACGCATCGTGATTCTCGTTGTCTGAAGTCAGGGCAATGAACTGAATGATGCTGGTCGATTTTTTCTTGGTGGTCACGCCTTGTCGTCGCACTTCTTCGGGCAGTTTGGCAGTGGCAATCGACACGCGATTTTGCACCAGCACCGTGGCCATATCCATGTCGACGCCGATTTCAAAGGTGACGGTCAGCGTATAACTTCCGTCATCGGAGCTGACCGACGACATGTAGATCATATTCTCGACGCCGTTTACCTCTTGCTCGATGGGTGCCGCCACCGTGTCAGAGACCACCTGCGCGTTGGCCCCTGGGTAGTAACAAGTCACCTGCACCGTGGGCGGAGTAATCTCGGGGAACTTCGCGATGGGCAACGAACTTTGCGAAACCAAACCCGCAATCACGATGACGATCGAGATCACACTGGCGAAGATCGGGCGGTGGATGAAAAAGCGAGAGAGCATCGGTGAAGTTTTTTTCTTGTTGGGTGAAGTCGACGATAGGGGCTTTTCAGGCCAGGATGGCCTGGCTATGGGGTGGTGTTCAATTCTTGGGGGGCGACCTTTGCCCCTGGGCGGGCCCGTTGTAGTCCGTTGACGATCACGCGATCTTCGGGCCCGATGGGGCCGGTCACCGCTTGGAGGTCGTCGAATTTAGCTCCCGGCTTGATGGTCCGGCGCTCGACGGTGTTATCACTGCCGACGACCAAGAGATAGGCTCCTGATTGATCGTGACCGATGGCCCGTTGGTCGACGAGCAGTGCTTCGACTTCTTCTTTGGGAACTCGCACCCGGATAAAAGCGCCCGGCGGGATCAAACGACTCGCGTTGGGAATGACGGCACGAATGAGAAATGTCCCCGTGCTATCGTCGACAGCCAAGTCGGCATAGTCGGCTCGTCCTTCATGGGGGAATCCTTCTTCGTCGCCCAGGCTGATGAAAACTTGCTGGTCGAGTCCCATTTCCTCGTTGCCTTCGGCAGCGATGGCCGCATCCATTTTTTCTAAGTGGCGACGGTTGAATTTTAGCAAATCGTTTTCGTTGATCGTAAAAAATGCATAGATCGGATCGTACTGCACAAGATTTGTCAGCAGGGTCGACTCGCCCGAGCCGACTAGGTTTCCGACATCCACCATACGGCGGCCTGCGCGCCCGTCGATCGGAGACCGGACCTGCGTGTACTGCAAGTTTAATTTTGCTTGTGTCACTTGGGCGTTGCCAGCGGCGATCTCTGCCTCGCCCGAAGTGATGGCTGCCTTGGCGGCATCAACGCCCGCCCGTGCGGTCAGCACGTTGGTTTTTAGCTCGTCGATCTCAGAAGCCGTAATCGCGCCGGTGGGTGCTGCTCTCTCGCCTCGTGCAAGCTGGGCGTTTGCATTGGCCACTTCGGCAAAGGCTCGTTTTTCGTCGGCCTGCCCACTGGCTACCCGAGCTTGAGCGAGCCGTACGCTCGCCTCGGCTTGTGCTAGGGTCGCTTCAAAAGGACGCGTGTCGATCGTGAATAGCAAATCGCCTTTGCGAACGGCTTTGCCTTCTTCAAATTCGATGCTCTCGAGGAAGCCTTCGACGCGCGCGCGAATGTCGACCCGATTGACCGCCTCGGTGGTGCCGGTGAACTCGAGCGATTGAATCACAAGCTTTTGCACCGGGTGGGCAACCGTCACCGGCGGCGGAGGGGGCTCTTGGTACTCGTTCTTCGGTTGGCATCCGGTTGCAAAAAGCGAGGCTAGCAACAGTGCAACGCACGGATAAACGCTATACGAAAAAAATCGCGGTGTATTCAACATCCTAAGCGACCCAGGAAAAGAACCGAGACGGGTTTGGTAAGTAGACGATGCTCGTCTCTATCGTAATCAGTAGCCCGATCTCACGCCAGCGTCTCGAGGTCTGGTGATTCCTATGGGTTTGTTCACAACTAAATTTAAGCAGTAACGCGGTATCCGCAATGATTGGCCTCCGATATTTTTTCTGATACAATCCGGGGTCTTGCATATTTTCGTGTAACGGGTTCTTTCTCAAGGTACTTGGGAGTTCAGAAAATGAAGCTTTGTCGTTTAATGTCACTAATAGCTGCACTCGTCGCCCTTCAGGCTGCCTCAGTTGCTGCGGAACCCTTTGACCATCTTCTCACGAGGGTTCCCGCCGGCGCGAACACGCTCGTGCTCATTGACGTCGAAACGACTTTGGCGGCGCCCGTGGCGCAAGAAGAGGGTTGGGGCAAACAGCTTGAACTGAGTTACGTCGAGCGTCCGATTTTTCTTCCACCTGAGGCCAACAAGCTGGTGATGGCGGCAGCGCTTCGTTCGGGCGACAACTTTTCCCGGCTTTGGGAACTCGCCGCGATGGAACTCTCGGAACCGATGTCGATGCGTTCTATCGCACGTAGTGAAGGCGGATATGTCGAGAGCATCAACGGCGTTTCGGCTGCCTGGACACCAAGCGATGCCTACTTTGTTTCGTTCAGTGACCGAGAGCTGGGAGTGATGTTTCCTGCAGAACGTCAGTTCGTTTCGCGCTGGGTTGATTTCACTCAGAAGAATAGTGTCAGCCAACTTTCCGATTATTTGCGATCGGCAGCGCAACTTGCCAACTCGAAAGTGCCGATCCTATTGGCCATCGATCTTAAGGACGTCGTCCGTCCGCATGAACTAGAGAAACGTTTGCAAGATTCAGCGGCGGTCAAGAAGTCGGGGATTTCGATCCCCGAAGCTGCTACCGTCCTTGCCAGTCTGCAGGGTGCCGTGCTTCGTGTTGCTGTTGGCAAGGATGTTCAGGGCCAACTTCGCATTGACTTCGCAGAACCGATCGCCCCTATCGAAGCAATCGCCAAAGAGTTGGTTCTCAATACGCTGGACGACTTGGGGGCCCATATCGAAGACCTTGTCGATTGGAAACTCGAACTCGAAGAGAAGGCCATTACGATGCGTGGCCCGCTTTCGGAAGATGGTCAGCGACGTGTCTTTAGCGTGGTAGAAATTCCTTCGACCAAATTCAGCACGCTCAAAAATGCGGAGAAAGAGGGTTCTAAAGAGGTCTCCGAAAGTAAAATCCGCGAGGCTTCGCTTACTTACTATCGAGCGAACGAGGTGTTGATCAAAGATCTTCGTCGCAATCTACGGGGCAACAAGGCGAGTTCCGCAATCATGGAACGTTACGCTCGAAAAATCGACCGCATGCCGATTCTACATGTCGACGACGAACTGCTTGATTACGGCAGCCAGTTGGCTAATTCGCTTCGTGCGATGGCTCTTTCAAAACGGCAAGGGGGCATTCAGTCGGGGGTTCAAACCTCGGGGATGGGACGCGGCCGACAGGGCTACAGTGGTTACAACACTGGCTACTATGGTCGTCGGAGTGGCGGAGATCGACTTTACGCCGCCAAAGAAAGTGCCTCGCAGCGCTCCGCTATCCAAGCCGGCGCCATGGCAGAATCGAAGAACATGCGCGTCGAAGGGTTCAAGCTGATCGACCAACATAGCGCGGCGATCCGCCGACAAATGACCCAGAAATACGGCGTCGAATTTTAGCAGTTATCGCGGCCAAGCCTTTCAAATCGCCTGTGTAAAATTCGTTCGTGAGGTAGACATCATGCCAAGGCTTTCCTTCCTGCGGCTCCTGGCAGCGGTGGGCGTTGCGCTGACGATTCCTGGCAGTGTGGTGCATGGTCAGCTAGAGCAACTAGCGAATCGAGTGCCCGACTCTGCCAATACCCTGGTGATTATCAATGCGAAGGGGGCGTATTCGAGCCCCCTTGCTCGATCACAGCACTGGGAACGACGAGGTCAACAGGCCCACAGCGCTGGCATGATCGCCTTGCCTGCCGGGGCAGAAAATGTCCTGATGGCTGCTGAAATGGACTTTGAGTTTATGCAGCCGCTTTGGGAAATCGCGGTGGCGTATGTTCGTCAAATGCCGGCGATGCAGGATGTTGCTGCTCGAAGCGGCGGTCGACTCGATCGTTTAGCCGGTATGCAGGCCGTCGAACGTGCCAACGATAGTTTTGTGGTTGCGTTGGGACCGAAGATCATCGGCGCCATGTCCCCAGCCAATCGACAGCATGTCATTCGTTGGGTGCGTAAATCGCGCAACAGAAAGTCACCCGAGTTATCTCCCTATCTGGCCGACGCACTTCGCGTAGCGAGCGCTCCGTCCACGCACATTATCATGGCGTTCGACCTTGATGGCGTGCTCGCCCCAGCCGAGGTTGCTAGTACATTAGCTAAGAGCAAGGTGTTGCCAGATAGCCAAGCAAACACCGAAGACATTTCAGAAGTGATCGCCAGCATCCGTGGTATCCGTCTTGAAATTGAATTGCAAAATCCTCCGCAGGGTCGGCTCTCGCTCGATTTCGATCAGGAGGCTGCGATTCTTGACGAAATTGCGAAGCCGTTGTTACTCGATTTGCTGTCGAAGTATGGCGCCGGTATCGACGAGATTGAAAGCTGGGAGGTACGTGTCGCTGGTAAATCGATTACTTTCGGTAAATCAATTACTTTCGAAGGTGAACTTACCAAAAGTGGGTTGCGCCGCGTGCTTTCCGTACTCTCTAGCCCGGTGGGCCCCACCGCAGCCGCCCCTTATGAAGGTAGCTCGACCAACGACTCGATCGCCATCGCCTCGCAACGGTATTTTCAATCGGTCACCGGCTACCTGGACGACCTGTTTGTCGGTGACCTCCAACCTCAAAGCTTGCACCAAGTCAAAGTTTGGGTCGAGCGTTATGCCCGTAAGATCGAGGATCTCGCCGATCATCAAGTTGACCAAGAGGTTGTCGCCTTTGGCCGCGATGTGGTTGCTTCGCTACACGAGATTGTCAGCGTCGTTGGTCGTGCAGAAATGCGTAGCGACCTCCGCGAAGCCAATTTGCACGACTCTGGTCGTCGCCGTTACGGCCGCTACGGTGCGTACGGTTACTTCGAGAAATCGTACGTCACTCGCGATCGACATTTGGTCCAAGCCGACGAAGCAAACCGCGGACTAGAAGAGGCACATAGCATCGTCAACGAATTACGAGATCTTTCTGCTGAGACCCGCGAGACCATGTCTGAACGCTACGACCGCCCGTTCTAGTCAAGTTTTGGTGCTACTTTGCTTCTTTGGGTCGATGGACAAAATTGATGGCGGGTAGCTCGACGTTTCCAACCTTTGCTTTCGAAACGGTAAGCGAAAAGCCCTTGCCATCTTCCAGCACTTGGTAAACGAGAGGGGAGCCATCATAGGGGCTGGTTGGCATTTGCCGGTCAAACTTATCGACGATGTCTTCGAGCGACGCAGGGTAAACTCCTGCTGATCGGGCAGCGGCAATGGCCATGCTTGTGCGTAAGACCGCAAGCTCTGCCTCATGAACAGCAAAGAGAGATGCAATTTTGGCAGGCTTCCATGCATTAGTATTCTTTGTCTCGATAAGTTTCTGTTTGTACTTTTGAGCCACCGCTTCGCCACAACGAATCGACTCTGGCGCAGATCGAGATAGACATAACACCGATTCGTTGAGCATATCGAGATAGACCGAACTCAGATTGTTTGTATAGCTAACAAACGCTTCTTTGCTGTCGAAGGCTTCGCGTGGCAACCCCCGGTCTATCGCAACTTGGATGGCCGCCTTGCGCAAACCTTCGGGGTCTGCCGACGGAATGTCGGCGTTAAAAACCTCTAGCAGCATCTCGGCCCAAGCTCCCTCAGGATACGCATTTTGCAAAGTCTCTATCCGCATCTTGAGGATATTCGCCTCGGACTGCATCGTTCGAGCGGGTTGGACTATGCCAATTGATGTTGCAGCGAGTAAGTCGAGCGCTTCTTCGACCAAGGCGGCATCGGGGCAGTTGGTCGCCCAGTATCCGAGGGCAAAGTAGGCGGTTTCGAGAATTTCTACACCTACAAAGGCCTCGGCGAGGGTTGTTTGATGGGTCATGTGCCGCCCAATTCGTAGTGTGGCAAAATAGATTTCAGCGGCCTCTTTCCACTGTCCTGCTGATTCGCGTTGCATGCCGTGCAGAGTTATCAATTTAGCCAGATCGACCATCGACTGATTGTGGGGCAGCAGCGACGAGACCATATACTGGCGAAGATCGAGACCAAAATCGGCCACCGCCTGATTCGAACCTACCAAGGCTGAACGAATCGCATGTCTTGACTCAATCAACAGCTCGTTGAGTGGGGCAAGCTCTTCTTCAATCATGTCGGTAGTTATAATTTCCCACATAGGCTTTTGTAGCACCGCACGCTTGGCAGGATCGACCGCAGTCAGAAACAAAATCGCACGTTGATAGTGAATGGCACCGTTCAGTGCCGTGCGAGGCAGCGGCTGGGCTAGCCGTTCGTGGCCTACGGCCGACTGGGATCGGCTCCAAGTAATAAGCGTCACGAACATCATCACGGCACTCATGGCCAGGTGTTGTGGTGTTGAATTACGACTGCTGATGAATGGCATAACGATATTCCAGTGACTTAAAATGAATTTTGTTTGGGGAAATTTTTTGTTAATACCCATACCAAAGGCCTCTAGAAACCTCTATTTGCGCCGCTTGCCGCGACGTGACTAAGGCTTGTGGACGATGTAGATTGGAAAACGGCTTGGCCGTGGCTCGCTGGCCCAAGGCATTTCCTCCACCCGTCCCGCCATAGTAGGAATGGCGATTACCGCTGACAGGCAGTCCTGTTGGCGCGGTTCGGCTAGCGCGATAAGGATTCCCGGTGAACCCGCCAACATGACGAGCAGAGCTTGGAAGCTGTCTGCTGGCTGCCGGTGGGCGAGCGTAGGGATAACTGCTGCGGTATTGCGCGGAGACAGTTGCCAGTGTTCCAAGAATAGCAATCGCACCGCCGAGGAGGGCTAATCTTGAGAAGCTAGATGAGAAAGAGAAAAAAGTATTCGGTCGAGACATGTCCACCAGCCTTCTTCTCGGGTTGCAGCAAAGAAACGAATCAGACGCAACGTCGGTTTGTTTGGCCTCAGCACCGGCAAACGGCTTGTATTGAAAACGTCTGGTTGCGGATTAGCTTAACTCAAGCCCCTTCGACCGTCAAGTTTTGAAGTTCGCGCGATGAAGAGAAGTGCCTACCCAATTAAGCCAAGTTGTCGAGCAAGCCGGTGCTGTCGCCGAGAGAATCTAGTTGCACCCCGGCTTGATTGAGCATGGTGAGGTAGAGGTTCATCAGCGGGGTTTCTTCTTGGTAACGAATGTGTCGACCCGTGTTGAAAGCTCGTTGTCCGCCGCCAGCCACGAGGATCGGCAAATCGTCGTGGTTGTGAAGGTTGCCATCGCCGATGGCGCTTCCGTAAACGAGCATGGTGTTGTCGAGTAGCGTGCCTTCGCCATCGGGGGTGCTGTTGAGCCGCTGAAGAACGTGCGCCAAGAGTTGGACATGATAAAGATTGATCTTTGCGATTTTCTCGATCTTCTCTTCGTCGTTTTGGTGATGCGAAAGGTAGTGGTGGCCCTCTTTGACGTCGAGCATTGGATAGGTATTGCCGCTGCCGGCGTTGGCGAACATGAAGGTGCAGACGCGGGTTTGATCGGTTTGAAACGCAAGTGCCATCAAATCGCCCATCAGCTGGACATATTGGCCATAGTTGGCGGGGATGCCGCGGGGAGGGACGACTTCGCCTTCGAGGAATAACTCACTTTGAGGTTGGGTAATTTGTTTTTCAATTTCGCGAACGCCATTGAGATATTCGTCGAGTTTCTGCTGATCCCATTTGCCGAGACGGCGACGGAGTTGACGAGCATCGTCGGCGACCAAATCGAGGATGCTGATGCGTTCGGCATTGCGTTTGGCTTGCGATTGCGATCGATCAATAGTCGACCCGCCTCCGAAGAGTCGCTCGAAGACGAGTCGTGGATTGATCTCTTTGGTCGTTGGATTCGAAGGGGTGCGCCAAGAGATGTTGCTGCTGTAGGCGCAGCTGTAGCCGTTGTCGCAATCACCAGACAATCGCCCTGCTTCGCAACCAAGTTCGAGCGAGGGCAATTTCGTAGTGCGTCCTAGAAATTTTGCCGCGACCTGATCGACCGAGATACCAACCCGAGTGTCTTTCCCTGCCGTTTTTACGGCTTGTGTGCCGGTAAGAAAAGTGGCCGCAGAGCGGGCATGGTCGCCTGGGCCATCGCCATTGGGGCGCGCCTTGTCATGGGCCAAGCCCGAAAGGATGAGTAGCTTGTCGCGAACCGGGGCAAGTGGTGCAAGCGTGGGCGGAAGTTCAAAGTGGCGGCCTTCGGCAACAGGCGTCCAGTTGGGCATGTGAATGCCATTGGGAACGAACAGAAACGCCATGCGGAGCGGAGGCTGCGATGCGGTGGAGGCGAATGCACGCGCCGGGGCAAGACCTTCTAAGAACGGTAGCGATAGGGCGGTACCCAAGCCGCGGAGAAAAGTTCGCCGATTTAGAGAGGTGGTCATACCTTCACTGTTGCCCGATGGATTGAGCTTGTTGAAAAGGGACACTGCGGACAATGGCTTTTACGATACTTGATATTGTATCACCCTGATTGCGTGTGGCTGTGGCAATTTGCCGGACGGCGCATTGGTCGTAGTATTCGAGCCCACGACCGAGGGCGTAGGTAAGCAGTTGTTCTACCAAGCACTTACGCAGCGCTGGCAAGTCGGCTAGCAAGATATCGCGGAGGCCCTCGGGGCCAGAAAATTCTCTGCCGTCGGGCAATCTCCCCTGGGCGTCGATCGGAAACTGGCCATCGGATTCGCGCCAACGCCCAAGGGGGTCGAAATTCTCTAGGGAAAATCCCAGGGGATCCATCACTCGATGACAAACATTGCAGGAAGCCTGAGAACGGTGGATTTTGAGACGTTCGCGAAGTGACTTGCCAGCGACGGATTGTGAATCATCGGCCAGTCTTGCAAGGGTGGGTGGAGGTGGCGGAGCGTCGTTGAGCAGATGCTGCATAATCCATTTGCCACGGAGTACGGGCGAAGTGCGATCAGGGTGGGAGGTGACAGCCAACACACTGCCGTGAGTGAGCAACCCCGCTTGACGATTGGCGGGCAATTGAACTCGGCGAAATTCGTCGCCCTCCACACCATGGATGCCGTAATGACGGGCCAGTCGGCTGTTAAGGTAGGAGTAGTCGGCGCTAATGAGTGTGGCCAGCGGCAGGTTGCGACGAAAAACATCTCGCAACATTTGAAACGTCTCTTCGCGCATGTCAGCAGCGAGTGGTTTGTTGAATTCGGGGAACAGTTCGGTATCGGGTTTGAGAGTTTTGAGTCGGCGAGTTTCAAGCCACTGTTCGCCGAAGTTTTTGATCAACTGGTCGGCGCGCGGACTGGCCAACATGCGGTCGAGCTGGGTATCAAGATTTTGCCGGAGCGTGCCGGACGCGGCCTCTTGCATAAGCTGCTTATCGGGCATCGAGCTCCAAAGAAAATAGCTCATTCGCGTGGCAAGCTGAAATTCATCCAGCGGGTAGGCGTGGGCTGATTCCACGGTGGGTGCTTCGCCACGGAACAAAAAGCTGGGCGACACGAGCGCAAGTTGCACCACCAATTGCATAGCACGTTGGTAGGAATCGCCGGTGGCGCGAGCGCGTTCGACAACCAGCAATGCCCGACTGAAATCTTGATGGGTGGCGGGGCGCCGGTAGGCACGAGCGAGAAATTCGCGAATCGATTGTTGGGCAGCGGGGCGCCAAGCGGCGGCATCGGCCCATTGGGCTTCGGTGGGCGTTGCTGCAATTGCAAGGCGATGGCTTGTAGGAAGGTTTTCTTGCAGGAGTGCTTCAACTGGGCCCACGATTTCTAGCGAGTGGACGAATAGATTGCGATCGCGACGAGAGTGGTCCTCGAAATCTGGATCCCAGTAGTCGTTGATAAACGAGACGCCGATCTCCTTAGACCCTGCCTTGGTCTCGAAGGGAACGTAGTAGGTTTGCAGATCACCCTCGACGGCAGCGACTTCTATCGTGCGAAGTTCTCGACCATCGATATCGATGGTCATACGTGCAAGCTCATCACCTGCCTGACTTGCACAGGTCCGAGCTCGGAATAGGTAGGAGCCCGGAGCTAGAAAGCGGGCAGTCACTGAGATTCGCTCATTGTGGTAGAGGTGCCTAGAATTATTCGCTAGCTGGCCTCCTTGCAGTTGATCGGCCGGGTAACGGTGCATTGGTTTTGCGAGTGACTCGGGTGTGACGATTGCTTCGGCAGCAATCAACTCTGCCGCGTTAAGATATTTTTCTAGAAGCAACGTGGAAAGCGATAGGACGTCGCCATTGTTGTCGAAGCCATAGCCGAGCGTATCGCGAGGGAAGGTTTCAGCGGGGTCGAAGTCAACTCCCAAAAGATCGCGAATGGTGTTTTTGTACTCGGTACGGTTGAGCCGACGGATGGTAACGTGACCTGGGTTCGGCGGCCCAGTGCAGTCAATGTGATTGAGCTCTGTTTCGAGCCATGCCGCTACCGCAGCGCGCTGTTCGTCGGAGGGGGCTTCGGCATCTTCGGGCGGCATCGTGTGGTTGCGAACATGCTTGAGCACTTTTTGCCAAGCCTTGTGGTTGCGATTGACTTGGGGGATATCGAGTAGTTGCTGAAAAGAAAAATCGGCCTCAGGTTCATCGCCCGAGTGGCAATCGGAGCAAAAGGCTTCGACCATGGGGGCCACGGCATTTTGCAAAGAAGGGCGAGGCGGAAGCGGAGGTCCCTCAGCTATTGCCAGAGAGTTGATGTAGAACGCTAGCGCAGTAAATAGAAATCGTGCGCAACGCGCAGAACGCCACCGATAGCGCTTCCCACACATTTTGTGTGACTCTCTATACATAGTGCGAGCGTGACTAGAAAGGAAAGGAAATATGAGGCGGAACCTCTATTGTAGCCAGAACAGCAACCGTACGGCATTGAGGGGTGGTGCGATTTTTCCAAACTTGCTTACGCTCGGAGTTGGCCGCCGAGTTTTTTGCTGATGGCGGCGACGATGTTGTCGCGGACTTCGTCGGCTTGTTCGTTGGTAAGCGTCTGATCCGCCGAGCGAAGCTGGATGCTGAAAAGAAGGCTCTTCTTCCCGGCACCGAGTCGTTCGGAGTCGCGATACACTTCTTGAAAAACAATTTCCTCAAGGAGGGAGCCGCTGCCTGAACGGACCAGTTGTTCCACTTCGGCCCACGGAATCTTCTCGTCCACGACCACGTTGAGATCTCGACCCACGGGAGGATAGGGCGAGAGGGGCTCGACGGTGCGAATGGCGACGGCTGCGCTGATGAGTGCGCCAAGATCGATTTCGGCGATGGTGGTCTCGCCTCGCAGGTCTAATTGTTTTTGGCCCCAGGCGCTGACTTCGCCGAGATAGCCAAGCGTGTGGCCAGTAAGGCTTAGCTCGGCCCCGCGGTTGGTGGCCAATAACTGGGCGCTGTACTCTGCGGCGGTGAGCTCTGTCCCAGGTGCCACGGCAGCGACGATCGCTTCGACGACACCTTTTAATTCGAGAAAACCGGAGCCCGAGTTTAGGCACAGGATGCGACGTTCGTCGGGTAGCTTTCCGGCTTGGGGCAGGTAGATATCTGCGATTTCGAATAGCTCGATGATTGGGTTCGAAAGTGTTTCGTTGGTTCGACGGGCTGCGAGTAGGCTTGGCACCAAGGTTTGCCGTAGGCAATTCGCTCGGCGGAGGACAGGTGTGCTGGTGACCAAGGGTTCGGCAGTCGACCAGGGTCGAAAGAGGTCGACCCAACTGCGATCAACGGCGCTGATGGTCATCGCTTCGTCAAAACCTGTGGCGGTGAGTGTAGTGCGAACCTGCTCTAAAACACGATCTTCGAGACTACGTGTAGAGGCGACCATTTTTACCCCGGTGTCTTCAGGGATCTGGTCGTAGCCGTAGATGCGAGCGACTTCTTCGATAAGATCGATTTCACGCGTAAGATCGGCGCGCCAACTGGGCGGAACGACTTTGATACACTGGTCGCAGAGGTGAGTTTCTTCGCACCCTAACTCGGTAAGAATTTTTTGAACCGTGTCGGCAGAGAATTCGATGCCGAGGATACGAGGAAGCTCGGAAAAACGGAGTTTGATGGTGGGTCGTTCTGCCACCGGCTGCGCGATGTCGATGACATCTGCGGCAAGTTCGCCGCCCGCCAGTTCGAGGATTAGTTCGCAGCAACGTCGGCTGGCCCAATCGATTCCTGCGGGATCGACGCCCCGTTCGAACCGATACGACGAATCGCTGTGCAAACTGTGGCGACGGGCCGTGTTGCGAACCGAAAGCGGCGCGAAATCAGCGGCTTCGATGAGGATGTCGGTCGTCTCGTCGGAGACTTCGGTATCGGCACCACCCATGACGCCAGCCAGGGCAACGGCGCGGTTGGCATCGGCAATGACGCAGGTGCCGGGTTCGAGTTCGTACTCTTGATGGTTGATGGCGGTAAATTTTTCGCCAGGATTTGATTCCCGCACAATAATCTTCTGGCCTGCGATTTTGGAAAAATCAAACGTGTGCAACGGCTGACCACATTCCATCATCACGAAATTTGAGATGTCGACCACGTTGTTGATCGCGGCAATCTTTAATGATCGCAGTCGATCGACGAGCCAAGCGGGGCTGGGACCAATTTTTACGCCACGGATGAGTCTGGCGGTATAGCGAGGACACAACTCAGGGGCCTTGACGGTAACGCTGGTTTGGCTATCCACACTTGAGCCAGCGGCCCTTGGCTCTGGGGCAGGCTTTTTGAGGTCTTGTTGCCAGAGCACCGAAATTTCTCGAGCGACGCCGATGTGCCCTAAACAATCGGGGCGATTGCTGGTCACTTCCAAATCGATGGCTGTGTCGTCGTTGATGGTCTCGACCCCTTCGAGATTGAGTCCCGTAAGGGTGAGCCGTTCGGTCAACTCGTCGACCGACATCGGCAGGTCGACATATTCGGTGAGCCAGTTTTTGGAGACGATCATTGGGCTAGGGGCTAGGGGCTAGGGGCTGGGGATTAGGGGTTTAGCTTTTTCTGTAACGACATTCGCAGGCCGTGTAGCATGCGCCCTTCCAACTAAGCTCTCTATCGGAAGAACCAATACCACCATCGCAAAAACCAGCTGGGCCAGAGGGAATTCATATTTTCAAGGCCCCGCCGATTGCGCAATTGCTTCTGCGCCTGGCTTGCGAGTGACTCTCCAAGAAGTTGATCCGAGTCGAAATTGTGCCGCCCACAGGCGGCGCAGAATCGAGTTCCAAATTTCATAGGACGTTTGCACGAAATGCACCTAGGTCCATCCCATTCAGGCTCGACGACTTCTTGTTGTTCGAGTGGCTCAAGTCCTAAGTCAAATGAGTCATGTTCACGATTACTGTCTTCGCTTGGCATCTCATAACCTCGACTTCACCCGTATGCTTAGGTTGCAATCACACCATCAATCGACAGTCCTTCATTTTCGTCGTCCTGACTACTTAGACGCCCCTGACCCCTCTCCTAAAATTGTTCTAAAAAGCGGACGTCGTTTTGGTAGAGGGCGCGAATGTCGGTGATGCCGTGTTGACGCATACAAATTCGTTCGACACCTAAACCAAATGCAAAGCCGGTGACTTCTTCGGGATCGTAGCCCACGGCACGTAGGACGTTGGGGTCGACCATGCCAGCGCCGCCCATTTCCATCCAGCCGCCTTGCCAGTTCATGTCGACTTCGACGCTGGGTTCGGTAAAGGGGAAGAACGAGGGGCGAAAGCGAACATGCACTTTGTCTTCGCCGCCAAAATAGCTCTGACAGAAAAGGCGGAGGACGCTTTTTAGGTCGGCCATCGTGACGCCCCGATCGATCAATAATCCTTCGATCTGGTGAAACATGGGATAGTGCGTCGCGTCGGCCGTATCGGGTCGATAGACGCGGCCGAGCGAGATGATGCGGACGGGGGGCGGTGTGTTTTCCATCACCCGAATCTGCACGGTGCTGGTCTGACTGCGGAGTAGCAGAGCCTTTTCTAGTTTTTCGGCCGTCGCCAAGTAAAAGTTGTCGAGCGGGTCGCGCGCCGGGTGTGACAGGGGGATATTGAGCGCTTCAAAATTGTGCCAATCGTCCTCGATCTCGGGGCCTTCGACCGCGGTAAAACCGAGTCGCCCCATGATGTCTTTCATCTCGCGTATGGTTTGCGTGATGGGGTGGAGGTGACCGACTCGGGAGGGTCGACCGGGCAAGGTGACGTCGAAGGGTTCGACGACTTCTTCTGAGCCGGCAGCGATTTGCTGTTGCGCCTTGGCGAGGGCAGACTCAATGAGGCATTTCACTTCGTTGAATCGTTTGCCAGCGGCAGGCTTGTCGGCCTTTGCCACTTTGCCAAGCCCTTGTTGGACTTGGCGCACCTGTCCGCTTTTTGCGCCAAGGTATTCGATGCGCGCCGCTTCGAGCGACTCAACGGAATCTGCAGACGTAAAAGCAGCCTGGGCCTGTTCGGCGAGACTGTCGAGACTGGTAAGAAATTCGGGGAGGGACACGAAATTCGCCTCTGCCAACTTAAGCAGCTAGGGCTTCACGTGCCTTCTCTACCACGGCATCGAAACCGGTAGGATCGTGAATTGCCATTTCGGAAAGCATCTTACGATCGAGTTCGATGTTCGCCCGTTTTAGGCCGTTCATCAATTCGCTGTAGCGTAAACCTCGTTCGCGAGCTGCGGCATTGATCCGGATGATCCAAAGCTTTCGGAAATCGCGTTTGCGAACGCGTCGATCACGAAAGGCGTAGGCTTCGGCCCGAACGAGGGTTTCTTTTGCCGTGCGGAGCAGCGTGCCGCGTCCGCCGACGTAGCCCTTGGTTTTTTTGAAGAGACGGTTCTTCGCCCGATTACGGGCACTACCTTTGGTGGTTCTCATGGCGAGAATCCCCTGTCGCTAAATTTTCGCGCCCAGGCCCCTTTACGCATAGAAAGGAGTTTTTGCCCGGCGTGTTTGATTTTTTACTGCACGTCCCAAAACGGTTTGGTTGGTCAGGATTCTCCGGCCGCTGGATACTTCCAGCCCAGTTCTGGGATAGGCTCTTAGTAGCTGTTACCTGCCAAGACTTCTCGAATCATCTTCGAGTTGCTGTCGGAGGTTGTGTCGGTGCCACGGAGGTTTCGCTTGCGCTTTTGGCTCATTCGCCCCGCAAGATGGCTTGTGCCCGCCGAACGATGCTTGGCTTTGCCCTTCGCCGAGAGGCGAAAACGCTTTTTGGTGCCTTTGTGGGTTTTTTGCTTGGGCATGGTGGAACCTTGCTAAATGGCGGATCGGCCCACGTAATGGGGTCGCTTCTTCTAACTGGAAGCAGCCGATTCTACGCATTTTCGGCGCAGAGCAACAGGGGGACTTTGGGCTGATTTCCGCCTTATTTGGGGGCGAGGATCAGCACAATTCGGCGGCCGTGCATGCCGGCGTTCTGCTCGACCTTGGATACGTCTTCGAGTTCCGCGATCAAACGCTTCACCAGCTTGAAGCCTTCGTCGACGTGGGCATTCTCGCGACCACGGAAAATGACCGAGCAGACCACCTTGTCGCGGGCTTCGAGGAATTTGCGAGCACGGTTGACTTTGGTCATGAAATCATGGTCTCCGATCTTGGGCCGGAGACGGATTTCTTTGTTCTTGCCTTGGTGCGTGTGCCCTTTATTGAGCCGCTTTTTTTGCTGGTATTTGAACTTGCCAAAGTCCATGATGCGGCAGACGGGCGGCTTTTCTTGGGCAGCTACCTCGACCAAATCGAGGCCGGATTCGCGGGCCCGTTCCAAAGCTTCGTCACGGGTAATTAAGCCCAATTGCTCGCCGTCATCGGCAATCACGCGAAGTGGGCTGGTGCGGATTTGTTCGTTGATTCGTTGCTGTTTGCGTTCGATTTCTTCGGTCTCCTAAGGGGGGGGCTACGACATTGGGAAGCATCTAAGTATCGGCAACAGGCTGCCATGGCGTCAAGCGCATTGCGGGATTTTGATGTTGGTTCGAGCGCATTGCCCTCGGGTACTTCGATGTTTCCGGCCAGGATGGCCGGGCTATGGGGCTTCTTCGTTATTGGATGGCGAGGTGGCCACTTGGCGGACTGTGCGGGCGTCGATTTCTTCCTGTAGTTTGGCGATTGCCGCCATGAGAGGCATGGGGCCGAGGTCGCCCTCGATGCGGTCGCGGACGGTGGCGGTGCCGTTTTGGGCGTCTTTTTCTCCCACCACAAACATGTAGGGAATCAGCGCTAGCTGGGCATCGCGGATTTTTGCCCCCAGTTTTTGGCCCCGATAGTCCCCCGAAACGCGGAATCCGGCATCCTTTAATTGTTGCTCCACCTGCCGGCCATAGTCTTCGGATTTCTCACTCACGGTGAGCAAACGAACCTGCTCGGGCGCCAGCCAGAGGGGAAAAGCCCCGGCGAAATGCTCGATTAGCACGCCAACGAAACGTTCCATTGACCCAAAGGGGGCCCGATGAATCATCACCGGTCGATGCGGCTTGTTGTCAGCCCCGGTGTACTCGAGGTCGAAGCGTTCGGGTAGCTGATAGTCGACCTGGACGGTGCCGAGTTGCCACTCGCGGCCGATGACGTCGCGAACGACGAAATCTATTTTTGGGCCGTAAAAGGCGGCTTCGCCTGGTTCGACGGTGAATTCTGCACCCAGCGATTTAGCCGCGTTGAGGCAGGCGGCCTCCGCGCGATCCCACTGGTCAGGCTTGCCGACATACTTATCGCCTTCGGGATCGCGAAGGCCGACTCGAACACGATAGTTCTCCATGCCTAACGAGCCGAGAACGATTTTCACCAGATCAAGGCAGCCGGCGATTTCGTCGCCTAATTGTTCTTCGGTGACAAAAAGGTGGGCGTCGTCTTGGGTGAATCCGCGGACTCGAGTTAACCCGCCGATTTCGCCCGACTGCTCCCAACGATAGACGGTTCCAAATTCGGCGAGGCGCACGGGGAGGTCGCGGTAGCTATGTTTTTCGCTCGCATAGATACGAATGTGATGCGGACAATTCATTGGCTTGAGCAGGTAGCCGTCGATCTCGCCCTCGCGCAACATGTTGGCAAGATCGCTGCAACTACATCCCTCGTCGGCCAATTTGTTCATCTGGTCGCGATCGATGAGCGGCGGAAACTGCGAGTCTTGGTAATAGGGAAAGTGTCCGCTCGTGCGGTACAAACCCAGCTTGCCGATGTGCGGCGTGAATACTTGGCTGTAACCTTGGCGTTTGAGATGCTGCAAAATGAAGTTTTGCAGTTCTTCGCGAATGATTGCTCCGCGCGGTTTCCATAGCACTAAGCCCGCGCCGACTTGCTCGTCGATTTCGAACAGACCAAGCTGTTTTCCGAGCAGACGATGGTCACGGCGTTTCGCTTCTTCGAGGCGGGTGAGGTGCTCTTGCAGCTCTTTTTTGTCGAAAAACACCGTGGCATAGAGCCGTTGTAACTGCTGTCGCGAAGAATCACCTTTCCAGTAGGCCCCGGCGAGGCTAAGTAGCTTGAACGCTTTGCCGATGTGCCTCGTGCTAGGAACATGACGGCCACGGCAGAGGTCGAGGAACTCGCCTTGCCGATAGAACGAGAGGCTTTTCTGATCGGCCAAGCCGGTTTCGATATGCTCGACCTTGAAAGCCTGTCCCATCTCGCGACAAATTTTCAGCGATTCTTCTCGCGACATTTCAAGGCGTTCGAACCGCTCGCCCGATTTGACGATCTTGCGCATCTCGGCTTCGATTTTTGGGAAGTCTTCTTCGGTGAGCGGTTGCTTCAACTCGAAGTCGTAGTAGAAGCCGGTATCGGTGCAGGGGCCGAAGGCTAACTGCACGCCTTCGTGCAGTCGCATCACTGCTTGTGCCATGACGTGCGCACAAGAGTGTCGCAGCACATCCAGGGCTTCGGCGTCGCGTTTTGTAAGCAGGCGAAGCGAAACTTGGCCCTCGGTGGGAAGCGAAGCATGGAGATCGACGAGTTGATGGTCGACCTCGGCAGCAATCGCCGCTTTGGCTAAGCCGGGCCCAATTTCAGCAGCGACATCGTAGGAAGAAACCGACTGAGAATATTCACGCCGGCTACCATCCGGCAAATGAACCGTAAGCATAATGTGTTCGTTCCTTCGCTCCTGGTTAATCGTTTATAGAAACACGTTTCAGGAAATCTTTCTCTTAGAGGAGAGAGATTTCAACCTGTTTCTAATAAGAAATTGGAGCGCTAAGTCCGTTATCAAGAAACGGCCCCGCGTTCGTCGCCGAGTATAGACGCGCTTTCACGATCATCCAACCGAGGATGTCCAGCCACGCGACGAAGATTCCGGTCTCTGACTGCCTGATGTCGAATTAGTGGCGGAAAACCCTGAAATACTCGCATGCGCCAAGATAAATTATTGGAAAAGTAGGCTGTCTTTTACCCTATTTGGGCCTTCTGGGGATCGTCGCAAGTGTTTGCCAGATAAGCATTAAGTCGATTTTCTAACCCCCCTAAGTTTACTTACCTAAAAAATGTCGCGCAGAAATCGCGCAAAACAGTTGCAAGAGTCTCATTCCTTGTTAAAGTGTGTAGAGGGACGGCGCCCGGTGTGCCCTTCCAGGGATTCTTATCCGCGTTTTTGCAAAATCCCGCGAAAAAGAGGAATAAAGAGAGGCGGTTGCCGTTTGTCGATGCCGCTGTACAGAATTGTGTTGGCCTGGGTCTGCTTATTGCCAGACGAGGCCGATTCGCGACTGGTTGGTCGGTCGCTGGCCACTGTGGTGGTTGGATTCTGACACGAGGGGTCGAGGCGGTTGTCGATTTTGAGACGGTGTCCAACGATTTTTTAAGACGGTGTCCAACAAGTAAAAGTGGTTTCCTATTCTTGAGTTTTTGACCTAATGTGAGACGGAGAACCCGGAAAAATGAACATGAAACGTAATCTAGCTTTATCTCTAATGGTGGCTGTCGTAGCCACAGCGGCGTCGGGCGTGGCATTCGCCACCACAGACCTCGCCTTGAACCTGAACTATATCAATCCTGCAAACGAAGCTACCGGTGGTACTTGGCAGCTTGTTGCAAAGACGACTGACGTCAATGGCCTCGCTGGCCTGGATGTCAACCTCACCGGTGCCGGAATCGCCGCCACTTTTGGTGCAGGTACGGCCACAGCTGATGTGCAGACTTCTGCCGTCATTGGTGCCAATCTGAACATCGCTTGGGGTTTCGATCTCGACGGTACTGACATTGCTGGTACCGGCACAGGCAGTGGAAATGGCAATCAAGCCGTTGACCCATTGTTCAACGCGATCTGGAACAACTCAGCGCTGATCGCGACGGGTACTTTTGGTGCAGTTCGACCCGTTATCGTGTCTTCTGCTTCAAACGTCCACACAGCCGCTTCGTTGGCTGGCACGGGCGCTGCTATCACGGATCTCATTGGTCTCTCGCCTGTTCGTGGCGACGGGGTGGCTACTGATGGTTTGCTTGAGGGTGATGCCAACAGAGATTGGACCGTTAACTCGTCTGACCTTGGTCTATTGCTCAACAGCTTTAACAGCACGACTGGGACGTGGGATCAAGGGAATTTCAACAACACCGCTGGGGCACCCAATACGGATGTCAATTCGGCTGACCTTGGTTTGTTGTTGAATAATTTCAACGGTAGTGCACCTGTTCCAGCAGTTGGAGCGGTTCCTGAGCCTTCGTCAGCTGTGTTGCTGCTGATGGCAAGTGCAAGCCTTGCTTGTGCTACGCGACGGAAGAAGTAACTGGAGAGATTTCAGAGATAGGCTTTTGAAGAGACGGTTATAATTTAATTTTGAAATTTTGAGACTTTTTTACTTTGGGAGGTTGAACTTATGAAAATTGGAAGAGTACAATTCGTAGCTGGCCTTGTTGCGGCGATGTGCCTTGCAGCGACCGCTACGGTTGCATCTGCGGGTTCGGTTTCGTTTGTGGAGAACACGACTGACCCAGCCCTTGCAGGTCTTGGAGCTGGTGGTTACGTCGATATTTTCTACACTCAGACTGCTGGAGCTGAGTACCTCAACCACGATCTGATTGTCAATGCAACAGCAGGTGGCATCTTGGATCCAATTCGTGGAGCCGGTGGCGGACAAGCTGATTCCACAACGTCTGCTGTGGATACTTGGACACATACGGTTTTTGAGATATTTTCACCCAATAGCAGCTCTTATGTGTTTACCACGTACGATCCGGTTGGGGGTTTCCCAACTTTCGTGGGCGATCCACTTCCAGCGCCAGCTTTGAATTGGTCTGTCTTTGACACCAATGTGGGCGATACCGATGTCCTGGCTCCTTATCATCTGGGTAGAGTTTTGTACTCAGCGGGTGGCGCAGGTAATATCGACTTCTTGGTGTTTGACCAAGCAACCGTTGGTGGTGGTGGCGAGAACTTTTCGACCCCTTACGGTATTCCTGAGCCTGCCACGATGGCACTGGCCGCTTTTGGTCTCTGTGCTTCGATGTTGACTCGACGACGCAGCTAGTTTTTAGCTGGATTACTTCGTTTAACGAAGGGATCTTTCCTCAACTTGGTTGGGGGGAGGTCCCTTTTTTCGTTTTTCAAGCTGTGGGTAGTGAGGATTAGTTCGGCCGAAGGCCTCACTTCACCTTAGCCTGGGACAACGCCCTAGGAATCCAAGGGCAGATCTATTTTTTGGCCCAAGGGCATACTCATCTTGGGCGGATATAAATACGGCTTTCAGCCGAAAATTTTGGAACACATTTAGACCTGGGGCGTTGCCCCAGGCTACGATGAGAATGGCAAAAACAAGCGCAGTAAAACTTCTCAGCCCCCAACAGTGTTCTCGAGCCTACCACGATGGCACTGACCGCTTTTGGGCTCTGTGCTTCATTGTTGACCCGAGGGCAAGGCTGTTTTTCCAGTTAAATTGCGTCATTTCAACTTTTTTAAGATTTTTGTTTGACAACCGCCGACTTGGTCAGTATGATTGGGGCAGTTGCGAGTTTTTTACGTAATCGAATCACTAAACAAGAGTACGAACCACTGCAAGACGTTGACAAAGGGATCTTTCCTCAACATGGTTGGGGGAGATCCCTTTTTTCGTCTTCACATTGATCCTCAAGTTCAATTCAGTCGTTCACTTGCTCTTAAGAAAATAAGATCCTTCGCAGGATACTTAAAACGCTCTGAAACGAAAGGTGTATTGCTAATGTAGATGGGGAACGGCTACTCAAAAGCCCATGTAGTTTCTATCACCAATCAAGTGATGCTACATGCGACGAGCAGCCACGTTGAAGTCATCGGCGAACCACTTTTCGTTCGGATGGCACTTTTTTACTTCTACTGATTAACAATACCTTTTTTGGAGTTACCTATTATGAATCAACTACGTTTTTCCTTTTTGAACTTGATTGCCACCGTGATTCTTGCCGCAACTGCTACGGTTGCATCCGCCCAGCAGACGGTTACGTTTGTAGAAAACACGACGGATCCGGCCCTTGCAGGCCTTGGAGCTGGTGGTTACGTCGATATTTTCTATACCCAGTCTCCGGGCGGTACGAGTGAGTACCTCAACCACGATCTCATTGTCAATGCAACGACAGGAGGCATTCTGGATCCAATTCGTGGGAGCGGGGGCGGACAAGCCGATGGGACAGGGGCTTCGGTAGATACCTGGACCCATACGGTCTTTGAGATCTTTTCACCCAACAGTAGCTCTTATGTGTTTACCCCCGATGATCCGGTTGGTAGTTTCCCAACTTTCGTGGGCGATCCACTCCCAGCGACATCTTTGAATTGGTCTGTCTTTGACACGAATACTGGCGACACCGATGCCCTGGCTCCTTATCATCTGGCGAGAGTTTTGTACTCATCGGGTGGTGAAGGCACGATCGATTTCCTGGCGTTTGACCAGGTAACCGTTGGTGGTGGTGGTGAGAACTTCTCGACCACTTATGGTGGTACAGTAGTTCCTGAGCCGACCACCATTGGCTTGGCTGCTTTGGGCTTCTGCGGGTTGGCGACTCGACGACGTCGCCGTCGCAACGGCTAAGGGCTTTGTTGCTCGAAAGAATTTGACACTAACGGCGTGGGCTGGCTTACCAAAAGCTGGCCCACGCTTTTTTTATGCGCCCTTATTCGTCTTGCACCTGGCGAAGCGAGGTGCCTTCGCGTGCGTCGTAGGTTAAAAACAACGATCGATGGCCGCCGCAGGTTTTCATGATGTCGAGATACAGCCCATGCTCATCGGGCCAGGGGTAGGCGTAGACGAGATCGAAATCGCGTAGCTCCATGTCGAGGTCGTCGTAAGCGGCGCGGGCGTCGCAATTGGTGCGAGATGGGTTGCCTACCTCTTCGATACCCCATTGGTAGTCGTCGGGGATAAAGCTCCCCTCGGCGAATTCGGCATGGCACCCATAGCGCTCGGCCAAGCGTTGGGCATGCTCGACCAGCAGCGGCTCGACTTCGATGCCGTAGGCCTCGAATCCCAACCGGCTGGCCATGATCGCAACGACCCCCAGCCCCGAACCCCATTCGAGAAAGGTGGCCACCTTGCCCTGCAACGGGAGCAGTTGCTTGTAAATCTCTAAGTAATCTGCCGAAACGAATCCGCCGAATTCCAGCCGATTGCGGCATTCGTCCCAAAGGGCGTCTGACTCGCTCCAAAGCTCGCGCATTTCTTCGAGTAGGGAATCGCAGGAGGGTGCATTCGTTGCTAGCCAATCGTTGTCCATGTGGTCACTTTCTTGCCAGCTTGCGTGGCCAATCGTTGGGTGCTTCTTCGATGTTCCCGGCCAGGATGGCCGGGCTATGGGGGCGTGTCGTCCAAAGTGGGGAGGGCCTGTCGAACAGGGGTTAGTTTATCTCAAAAATAGAAAGAGCGAACCAAGATAAATTCTATCCGTAAAATCTTTTACAGCCGGTTTCAAAACTCGTATTTGGCACACCATTCTACGGCCGTGGGATGCTTGATTGGCGGTTTGAAACCGTCTCCACAACCGTCCCGATTGGAGAGTACGCTCATGACTTCGACTGCTGACGACCCCGAATCATTGATTCGCTGCGGGCAAATCGTGGGGTGCTGGTTTTTGGCCCTCGCCTTGCTGCCCCCGGGCGGCCTGCTCTGGCAGTTTGGCCTGATCGGGAGCTTTGGCGATTGGTTTGTCCACGGCCTGTTGGCAAGCGTGAACCTTGCCGGGCTTTTCCAGTAGCGTGGAGTTCACCAGAAAAAAGACTGCCCACCGAGATGGGCGAGTAGCGGAGGAGGGATTCGAACCCCCGACACGCGGATTATGATTCCGCTGCTCTAACCAACTGAGCTACTCCGCCAGAGCCATTCGCCACTGGGGCCCGCCAGCTTGCCGCTGGGGCCGAATTCACTTTTAACAGGGTACCCGCTTCTTGCAAATTGGCAAGTGGCCCCTCTGGGCTCAGTAGCTACAATGGGTCAAGTAGATTGCGATTCATTACGCTCACCCTAGCACCCGACGGCATTTTTTTGCGATCAGCTCGAGCCTACAAGATGATGTCGGGCACGCTGCTGGTCCTATTTCTGGTTGCGGTTGCAGTCGACTGGCATTGGTCGTATCCCCTCGACGTGCAAACCAACTATGTCGGTCGTGAAACCTGTGCCCGTTGCCATCAAACCGAACTGAATTCGTGGCATGACTCTGATCATGATCGGGCAATGGAGATTGCCAGCGAGCAATCGGTTTTGGCAGACTTCAACGATACTTCGTTCACTCGATTGGGGCTGACCACCCGGTTTTTTCGCCGAGGCCAACAGTATTTTGTCAACACCGAAGGCCCCGATGGAAAGCAGCACGACTACGAAATCAAGTACACGTTTGGCCTGCGCCCTCTTCAGCAATATATGGTCGAGTTTGCCGATGGCCGCGTGCAAGTGCTTCGTGTTTCGTGGGACACCAAGAAAAACGAGTGGTTTTATGTCGCTCCGCCCGATGTGCGGGATGAACGACTCGCGCCGGACGATCCTCTGCATTGGACGGGCCTGGGGCAAAACTGGAATACCATGTGTGCGGAGTGCCATTCGACCGATCTACAGAAAAATTTTGACTTGGCGAGTAACACCTACCGCACCACTTTTTTTGAAATCGATGTCAGTTGCGAAGCGTGTCACGGGCCAGGCAGTTTGCATGTCGAATTGGCGGAGAGCCGTTCTTTGTTTTGGGACCGCCATCATGGCTATGGATTGAATGCACTCAAGGGTGGATCTGCGGACCATCAGATTGAATCGTGTGCCCCGTGCCATTCACGCCGTTCACCCATTCATCCAGGGCATTCGCAGGGCGAACATTTTGTCGATGCCTTCGACCCGGCACTTCTCAGCACGGGCCTCTACCACGCGGATGGGCAAATCTTGGACGAAGTCTATGTTTACGGCTCATTTTTGCAGAGCAAAATGTATGCCGAGGGCGTTCGTTGCACCGATTGCCACGACCCGCATTCGCTGAAGTTGAAATTTGAGGGCAATTCGCTCTGCCTGCAGTGTCACCAGTCGGGCAAATACGACTCTCCCACGCACCATCACCACACCGACGTGGCTGCCTCGCAATGTGTGTCGTGCCACATGCCTGCAAAAACCTATATGGAAATCGACCCGCGCCGCGATCATAGTCTTCGCGTCCCCCGTCCCGACTTAACGGTTGAACTAGGCACGCCCAACGCTTGCAATCATTGCCATACTCAACCAGAAGAGTCACCCGGCTGGGCAGCCGAACATGTTCGGCAGTGGTACGGTGATCGTCGCGCCGACGACCCGCATCACGCTTCAACGATTGCAGCAGCTCGCACAGGATCTCCACAGGGGCTTACGCATGTCAGCAATCTGTTGGATCGGAAGGGCACTTCTGACATACTCCGTGCAACGGCAGTCCAGCTTCTCGCCAACTACGGCACTTCGAAGTCTGATCGCCTATGTCGGCAACATTTCGACGACACCAGTCCCTTGGTCCGGACAGCAGCCCTTCGTGCAATTTCTGAGCAGTCGTTGCGCTCGTCGGCAAAAGAGATTTCCGATTGCCTCAATGATCCAGTTCGCTTAGTTCGCATCACCGCAGCCCGGCGATTGGTGGCTTTGGGCCCTGGTGGAGTCGAGGCCGAATACCGTGATGCTTATGATCGGGCATTGCGAGAATACCGGCTTTCGCAGACAACCGTTCTCGACCGAGCCAGTGCGCACTTAAACCTTGCCGCGTTGGCTCGTATGCAGGGCGATACCTCGGCAGCGCAAAATTCGCTTGAAAATGCCATCCGCCTTGAACCCTATTTGTCGGGCGTCCGCGATATGCTTGCCACGCTATTAGACGAGTTGGGGGGCGATTCCAAAAGGATTCGCGAGCTTCGCGAGCAAGAAGTCGAGCTACTCCGGCGCGATCTTGGATTTGTACCCAACCGTGTTCCCACGCTCTATCGTTTAGGAATGTTGCTCTATCTCGTCGACCGAGGAGATGAGTCGCGCGAAGCATTTCAGCAAGCCTGCCAACTGGCCCCAGAATCGTTCGACAGTTGGCTCGCCTTGGCGTTGATCTGCGAAAAACAGCATCGTTGGCACCAAGCGGCTAAGGCCCTGCAGCGAATGCAACAACTCCGCCCTGACGACCCTGCGATTTCTGGAATCGCCGTAAGAATCCAGCAAGCTCGCCAAGCGGAAGCCGAGAAGAATTAACGACGTTTTTGCTTTGGAACGTCGATTATACTGACCATAGTTTAGAGTCTAGAATTTTAGCCTTTCCCATTTCGTCCTCTGTCTTTCCCATTCAGCATGCTTAATCAACGAGCAGCAACGCTCTGTGACGAAATCCTAGCGTCTGCTGCGGGACTCAACATCGCCTCTCACGGATTGTCCTGCGGTACCACGCTCCTCGATTTTGGCATCGAGGTGCTGGGCAGCCAGGCAGCGGGAATTCTGCTCGCCAAAGTTTGTCTCGCCGACCTTGCAACGGTAGAGCTTGATTCTACGGAAACCGTGCCCGGCTTATGTCGGCTGGTTTCGGTTGCAACCGATCAACCTGTGGCTGCCTGCATGGCATCGCAATACGCCGGTTGGGAAATTAAAGAGGAGGGATTCTTCGCGATGGGCTCTGGCCCCATGCGTGCGGCTGCGGGTTGCGAACCCTTGTTTGCCGACATTGGTTATCGCGAGTCGGCTGCGGTGTGTGTGGGTGTGCTTGAGTCGGGCAAGCTGCCCAGCGATGATGTCTGCTGCCAACTCGCTGCGAAGTGCCACATCAGGCCTAGCGACCTTACGTTGCTTGTTGCCCCCACCAGCAGTATCGCCGGTACGTTGCAAGTGGTTGCTCGTAGCGTCGAAACCGCACTCCACAAGTTGCATGAACTCGGTTTTGATCTTTCGAAAATCGTGCGAGGCCAAGGCTCTGCCCCACTGCCTTCGGTGGCGGACAACGATCTTGTAGCGATTGGGCGCGCCAACGACGCCATTCTCTACGGCGGCGAGGTAACTCTCGAAGTTCACGGCGACGACGAAACGCTGCAAAAAGTTGGTCTGCAAACTCCCAGCTCGGCCTCTCGCGATTATGGCCGCCCCTTTGCCGAGGTGCTTGCCACCTACGGCAACGACTTCTATCAAGTCGATCCGCTGCTATTCAGCCCTGCAAAAATCACGTTCGAGAATCTCGACACAGGCAACTCGTTTACGTTTGGCGAATTGAACCAGGAGGTCCTCACCCGTTCGTTTTGCAGCTAACGACCAAGTCCTCCCAGTCCGAGGCAGCTTCCATTTCTACCCTCCCCCTTCCCCCTTTCAAACCGGGTCGACACAATGGGCACATGTCGACCGCTCGTCTCACATCTCAGGACTGTCGCTCTGCTGATCGGCTCAATGTAGCTGATCGTCTCACTCGCTTTGCCCAGCAAATGCCGGAGGCGGTTGCCGTCGTCTGTCCTGGTCGCGGGGACGTGGCGGGGAAAAATTCTTATGCCACCTGTACCTTTGCCGAGCTTGAGCAAGACGCCACGGCACTTGCCCGAGGGCTCGTCGAATTGGGAATCACGCCGGGGACGCGCCTCGTTTTATTGGTGCGACCAGGGATCGAATTCGTCAAGCTGGTGTTTGCCCTGTTGCGCTGCGGCGCGACCACCGTCTTGATTGATCCCGGCATGGGTCGTCGGCATTTGGTCGATTGCCTGGCTTCCACCGATCCTGAGGGCTTCGTTGCCATCAGTCCTGCGCAGGCTGTCCGCACACTTCTGCGAACTCGGTTTCCGAACTCCACAACAAATGTGACCGTCGGTCGACGTTGGTTTTGGGGTGGCAAAACGCTGAAGCAACTTTTGCAGCTAGGGCAACATTCGCGGCAGACTCTCCCTGTGACTCGGCCCGCCGACCCTGCCGCCATCATCTTTACCAGTGGCAGCACGGGCCCGCCCAAGGGAGTTCTTTATTCGCACCAGATGTTCGACACCCAAGTGGCAGAAATTAGCGAGCACTATGATATTCAGCCGGGGGGGGCCGACCTCTCCTGTTTTCCGTTGTTTGGGCTATTCAATTCGGCCATGGGCGTGACCACGGTTTTTCCGGACATCGATTTTTCGCGTCCCGCCACGGCAAACCCCACCAAGCTTCTTGCCGCTGCCCACGATTGGCAAGTCACGCAAGCTTTCGCCTCGCCGGCTGTTTGGCGAAAGCTCAGCGCATTCTGTCAGAGCACGGGTGAAATGATTCCGACACTTCGCAAGGTATTTTCTTGCGGGGCGCCTGTGCCGGCCGAGGTGCTTCGGCGCACCTTGGCTTGTGTCAGTGCGGGTGCCCAGATGCATACCCCCTACGGGGCTACCGAGAGCTTGCCTGTGGCAAGTATCGCTGCGCGAGAAGTGTTTGACGAAACAGCGACGCTTACCGATCGTGGAGCCGGTGTCTGTGTTGGTAAAAAATTCGCTACGATCGATTGGCGAGTGATTTCGATCACTGATGACCCGATTGCCATGATCGACGACTGCAATCCGATGCCGGTCGGCGAAATTGGCGAGCTGATCGTCCGTGGGCCTCAAGTCTCGCCTGAGTACATGCGTCTTAGCTCTACCGATCACAACCCGATTGCCAAAATAGTCGATGAAAACACTCACTGGCATCGTATGGGCGATGTTGGCTATTTTGACGACCATGGCCGCTTTTGGTACTGCGGCCGAAAGGCCCATCGCGTGAAGACAGCAAGCGGCATTATGTATACGATTCCTTGCGAATCGATTTTTAATACGCATTCTGCCGTTGCGCGCTCGGCGCTTGTTGGAATCGGCAAACGTGGCCAGCAAACTCCCGTCATCATCGTCGAACCGATCCAAAAGAGCCAAGCAAGCTCCCAGACCCTCAGCGACGAAGTGCTGCAACTCGCGGCGAAGCACGAGCGCACTCAAGAGATACGACACGTTCTTTTCCACCCCTCGTTGCCGGTCGACGTACGGCACAACGCCAAAATCAATCGCGAAGAACTCACCACCTGGGCCACTCAACAACCCCTAGCCCCCAGCCCCTAGCCCCACTCATGCACACCCTAGTCACTGGCGGCGGCGGATTTCTGGGCCGTTATATGGTCGAGCAGCTTCTCGCTCGTGGCGATCGAGTCCGAAGTTTCGGACGTCGAGCCTACCCCGAGCTGGAAACACTTGGGGTTGAAGTTGTTCGAGGCGACCTCGCCGATCAAGGTGCCGTCGTCGCGGCATGCGATGGGGTCGATTTGGTTTTCCATGTCGCTGCACGGCCTGGTGTTTCGGTGCAACGCTTGCCTTACGTCCAAGCCAACGTGCATGGAACCAAAAACGTCCTGCACGGTTGCCTTACGCATGGTATTTCGCGTTTGATTTATACAAGCAGCCCGAGTGTTACTTTTGCGGGTGAAGACCAAAATGGTGTGGACGAGTCGGTGCCGGTTGCCCTCGATTGGCTGATACGACACCGTAGTCATTACTCCTCGACCAAAGCCATTGCAGAACAGCGCGTCCTGCAAGCTAACGGCGAGCAACTTCGCACGTGCGCGCTTCGGCCTCATTTGATTTGGGGCCCTCGCGACCAGCATCTCATCCCTCGCTTGATCGCCAAGGCCAAGGCAGGAAGATTACGACGGGTCGGCACGGGAGCCAACTTGGTCGATATGATCTACGTCGAAAACGCGGCGGAGGCCCATCTGCAGGCGGGTGAAGCCCTGTCCCAAGAGAACTCGCCGGTTGCTGGAAACGCCTACTTTCTCAGCCAGGGCGAGCCGGTCGATTGTTGGCAGTGGATCGACGAAATCTTGGCCCTAGCGGGCTTGGCACCGGTGAAAAAATCGATTTCTCGGCAAGCAGCCTGGCGCGTGGGGGCCTTGCTTGAAGCCACCTACGGTTTGCTCGGAATCCGCAGCGAACCCGCCATGACCCGCTTTTTGGCGGCACAGCTTGCCACATCCCATTGGTTCGACATCTCGGCTGCCAGACGCGACTTTGGCTACGAACCCCGTATTTCCGCGTCCGAAGGTATGCAGCGGCTTAGCCGTTGGCTGGCCGAGCAAGCCTAGGCGGCTAAGCCTAGGGGAATTACAATCGCTAGTTTGCCTAAGGGCTAAAATAACCAGAGCTACCAGAAATTCAAACGAGGGCCAGCGTGCTTCGAACTCATACGTGTGGTGAATTAGGCGAAAATCATATCGGACAGACGGTCACCCTTTGTGGCTGGCTCGATACCTATCGCGATCATGGGGGCGGGTTGTTTGTCGACCTTCGCGACCGTTATGGCCTGACACAAATCGTCTTTAATCCGCCCGACACTCCCGACGAAGCGATCGAGGCAAGCAAGTCGTTGCGCCCCGAATACGTGCTGCAAGTCACCGGCCTTGTCGCTGCTCGACCCGAGGGGATGGCGAACCGTAAAATGGCGACCGGTGCCATCGAACTTCGCGCTACCGAATTCAAGCTGCTCAACAAGAGTTTGACACCGCCTGTCTCGCCGAGTGCGGACGAAGCGCCTGGCGAAGACCTGCGTTTGAAGCATCGCTATCTCGACCTGCGTCGTCCCGAGATGCAGCAGGTGATGATGCAACGGGCTTCGATCATCAAGGGCATGCGTGACTACTTTGCTGGACACGATTTTATCGATATCGAAACACCCGTACTCGGACGCAGCACCCCCGAAGGTGCGCGTGACTATTTGGTGCCTAGTCGGGTGCATCGCGGTGGGTTCTACGCCCTGCCGCAGTCTCCACAGCTGTATAAACAAATTTTGATGATTGCTGGCTACGACCGGTATATCCAGGTGGCTCGCTGCTTTCGCGACGAAGATCTTCGCGCCGATCGCCAACCGGAATTCACCCAGCTCGATCTGGAAATGACCTTTGTCGACACGGACGATATCCTCGGCATCATTGATGGTTTGGTCGTGAAGCTCGCTAAAGAAGAGTTGGGAATCGAGGTTCCCACGCCGTTGCCGCGGATGACCTACGACGAAGCGATGGAGCGATTTGGGCACGATGCGCCTGATTTGCGTTTCGGGCTCGAGTTAACGGATTGCACCGACTTGGCGTCTGAGGCCGAGTTTCGTGTCTTCAGTGCCGTGGCCGGCTCAGGGGGTCGGGTACGCGGCATCAATGCGAAGAAAGGCACCGAGCACTACTCGCGTCGTGGTATCGACGCGCTAACAAAATTCGTTGCCGATTATGGCGCGAAGGGTTTGGCTTGGTTCCGTGTCGAAGAAGATGGAACCCTGAATTCAACGATTGCTAAAAACTTTACTCCCGAACTGCTGGCGAAGTTTGGCGAGCGGATGGGTGCCGAGCCCGGCGACTTGCTGCTGTTTGTCGCCGACAAGTACGAAGTCACCTGCAAAGCACTTTACGCATTGCGGTGCAAAATCGGCAAAGAGATGGAGCTTTACGATCCTGCCACCATGAATTTCTCGTGGATCGTCGAGTTCCCCATGTTTGAGTACGACGACGAGGCGGAGTCGGCTGGCGGCCAGGGACGCTGGCAGGCGATGCACCACCCATTTACTGCGCCACTGGAAGAGCATGTCGGGCTGCTCGATTCGGATCCTGGTCAGTGCAGGGCGCAGGCCTACGACTTAGTGATCAATGGCAGCGAAGCAGGCGGGGGCACCATCCGAATTCACGATGCCGACATCCAGCAAAAAGTGTTTGGGTTGTTGGGCATCGACGAAATTACTGCGCAAGAGCGTTTTGGTTTCTTGCTCGATGCGTTGCAATATGGGGCACCACCCCACGGCGGGATTGCTTTGGGCATCGATCGCTGGGTGATGCTTTTCGCCAAACTCGACAATATTCGCGACTGCATCGCATTCCCCAAAACACAAAAGGCGACCGATCTGATGACCGAAGCGCCGGGCGAAGTCGATCGCAAGCAACTCAAAGACCTGAATATCAAAATCGACGACTAATCTGCCTGCCCCCATGAATCGCCTATTGGGCAAATCCTACCAGGAAGGGCCCTCTTTGGCTCGTAGGGGCCCTCCGTCGCTCTTGTTCACTAGTTGACGCTGGGGCTCTGCCTGCGAGAATCGGGTGGTGCTTTTGGCATTATGACCCACCCTTCTCCTTCTCCTGATTTTGGGTTAGACGACGCGATGATGAAAGCAATCTCTCCGTTGCGAATGGCCCTGCTCATTTTGTGGGCTGGCATGCTAGGTGGCGCTATAACTGGCTTTGCAGAGGATCCAGTCCCCGAGCAGCAAGCCGAATCAGAACAAGACGAACCAGAGGTTGTTGTCGAAGCCGTCGAGGAACCTGCGATTCCTCCGGTCTGGCTTTCGACGGCCCATGCCGCACTTTGTGCCGTCATGGTAGGAGAAACTTTCCCTGCGGTCGAACTTTCCCTGCTGAGAGGTAGGGCCACTGACTTAGCAACGCTTCGCGGCAAGAACGCCACGGTGATTCTCTTCTGGCATCCTGACCGTTGGATGGCTCGAACGGCATTGATTGATTTAGAACGCGACGTGGTTAAGAAATTTCCTTCTGATCAAGTTGCCGTGGTGGGGATTGCAGTCAAGCAGTCTTCTCGCGTGGCCCAAAGATGGATTTCTCGTTCGAAAGTGACGTTCCCACAATTGATCGACTCTCGTGGCGAAGCCCTCGCCCTAGTCGGTACCCACGCTTTGCCGCGAATCTACGTGCTCGATGCAGAAGGGAAAATCGTTTGGTTTGATATTGAGTACAGCGAAGGCACGCGGCGCGAACTGCAGCAAACGCTGGAAGTGCTCACGATGGCAGAGGAATAATATCCTGTGTAGATCGGGGCAGCTTAGCGAGGCTTGCCCTGCATGGCCATCTCGCTGGACAGTTGCTCTTGCCACTGGCTCACTAGCTGTTGTATCTCAAGCGGTGTTTGAGCGTTGAGATCCACCGAACGAATGGCATCCAAGAGTGGATGATCCACCGTTTCAAAAAGGGTCATTTGCAACGGCCGTCCGTTGGCGGAGTGCGTTGGAGGGACGGTTGATAGTTGCTCAGCAGCGGCTCCCAGGCTGTCGCTTGGTTCTCCATGGTGGGTCGCCTCTAGCTGGGCTAAAATCTCCTTGGCCCGATCATTCACTTCCTTGGGAACCCCCGCGAGCTGTGCCACGTGGATGCCGTAGCTTTTGTCCGCGGCCCCGGCCACAATTTGGTGCAGAAAAACGACTTGTCCCTCCCACTCTTTCACCGCGACGTTCCGATTGGCAACTCCGGGCAGCCTTTCTTCCAGCTCTGTCAGTTCGTGGTAGTGGGTAGCAAACAATGTGCGGCAACCGGTCGCATCGTGTAGGTGCTCGACCACCGCCCAGGCCAGCGACAAACCATCGTAAGTGCTTGTCCCGCGTCCGATTTCGTCCAGTATCACTAGGCTTCGCTCGGTAGCCGTATTGAGGATTCGAGCCGTCTCGGTCATTTCCACCATGAACGTACTTCGACCACGAGCCAAATCGTCGCTTGCGCCGACGCGGGCAAAAATGCGATCGGAAATTCCGATGGTGGCCTTCCGTGCGGGAACGTAGCTGCCAATCTGCCCGAGCAAGGCGATTAGCGCCACCTGACGAATGTAAGTGCTCTTGCCGGCCATATTCGGGCCGGTGATTAGCAATAGATTGGACTCAGGATCGGGAAGCTGCGACTTGCCGGCAAAGCAAACGCTATTCGGCACAAAGGTCCCTTCGGCTTCCGTGATGTCGAGCACCGGGTGACGGCCTTCGACAATGTCGAGTATCGGTTCCTCGACGACGTTGGGTCGCACGTAGTTGCGTGAACGGGCCAACTCGGCAAGCGATGCCAACACGTCAAGCTCGGCCAACGCCTCGGCGGTCGAATGCAATCGGCTGGCCGCCTCGGATACCATTTCGCGTAACGCGACAAAAATCTCATACTCAAGAACTTGGGCACGCTCTTCGGCAACGAGCACTTTTTCTTCGTGTTCTTTGAGTTCTGGAGTGATATAGCGTTCGGCGTTTTTTAGCGTCTGTTTCCGTATGAATTCGGCGGGGATCTTATCTCGCTGGGCGTGTGTCACTTCCAGAAAGTAGCCAAAGACTCGGTTAAAACCAATCTTGATGTTCGGGATTCCGGTTTGCTCGATGATTTCTGCCTGATATTTGGCCATCCATTGCTTACCGCCCTTCATCAGCTCGCGCATCTCGTCCAACTCCTGGTGAAACCCCGAGCGAATGAAACCGCCTTCACGCACGACCAATGGGCAATCGTCTTCGAGTGCGGCCTCTAGCTTTCCACGGACATCGGCACAAAGATCGATCCGTTTTTCTAACCGCTGAAGCCGTGGTGCCTTACGGCCGGCCAGTTTGGCTTTCACCTTCGGAAGGTAGCGCAATGTGCGAGCGACAAAGCTTAGATCGCGGGGCGATGCTCTGCCCGAGGTGATGCGGGCCATCAGTCGCTCGACATCGTAAATCGAGCGGAGACTTTCTCGCACGTCCTTGGCCAGGGTGGGTTCGGAAAAGAATTCTTCGACGCAATCGAGTCGTGCCGAGATCGACGAAACATTGGTGAGCGGATTGGCCAGCCAATCGGCAATCAGTCGTGCACCCATGGAGGTGACAGTTCGGTCAATCACACCAAGCAGCGAACCCTCGCGACGCCCGTCGCGCAGCGTCTGTGATATTTCTAGGCTTCGGCGAGTTGCTTCATCGATTTCGAGACGGCTACCCGCCCGATAGGGCAATAAGCGGTCGAGATGCACTAATGACGATTTTTGAGTTTCGATCAGATAATCAAGTATCGCGCCTGCCGCTTGCAGCGCGGGACCATCCTGGTCGCCAAAACCAAAGCCTTCGAGCGTGTGGGTACCAAAATGTTTTGAAAGAGCCGTGGTGGCTGCCTCTCTGCCAAAAGCCCAGGCAGGTCGGACGGTTTGCATGCGGCCCTCGGTCCATTCCGCCGGCAGGTCGTCGGCTGCATCGCTTACCAGAATTTCTACCGGCGCGACGCGAGCCAATTCATCGCCTAGTTGGGCTGAGGGAATGATCGCCGCCTGGAAACGGCCTGTCGAGACATCGATCCAGGCCAATCCACAATGGTCGTGTCCGCATTTTCCGGTTGAGATGGCAAGAAGAAAATTGCTTGTATGCGGATCTAACAGGGCATCGTCGGTGACGGTTCCTCGGCTAACGATGCGTGTGATATCGCGTTTGACGAGGCCCTTCGCCTGACGCGCATCTTCGATCTGTTCGCAAACGGCGGCGCGAAAACCGGCCGAAATAATCTTTGCCAAATAGCCTTCGAGTTGGTGGTGTGGAAATCCCGCCATGGGCACGGGATTCTCGCCTTTGTCGCGACTCGTAAGCGAGAGTCCTAAGACGCGAGCAGCGGTCTTGGCATCCTCGAAGAAGAGCTCATAGAAATCGCCCATCCGAAAAAGCAACAAAGCATCCCCAGCAGCCTGCTTGGCTTTGTGGTACTGCTGCATCATCGGTGATTGGGCCATCGAAACATCTCCGCAAGTCGACGAGAGCGGTTGATGCTATCCGATGACAAGGGGAGCGTGAAAGGGGGCAGATGCCAAAGAAACACAAGGCCAAAGATCACAGACCCTGCAGAATGGTCCGATCGTAATAGATGGGCGATCTTACTGCACCAGCTCTTCTTCTTCGCCACCTGGGTTGATCTCTATCTCCCCTGTATCTTCGAGATGTCGAACGATATCGACAATCTCTTGCTGTTTGGCCTCAACAGCAGAAAGCTTGACAGCGCCCAAGAATTCCAGCTCTTCTTTAAGCATCTCGCCAGCACGTTGCGACATATTGCCGAAGACTTTTTCTTTCAAATCGTTGCTCGCGCCTTTCAGAGCCATCGCCCACTGCGAATTTTCGACATTTTTGAGTACCGTTTGAAGATCCTTGTCGTTGAATTTCCCGATATCTTCGAAGACAAACATCAAACGGCGTATCTCTTCGACAAGTTCGGGGTTGTCTTGCGAGAGATTTTCTAACAGTGTGCGTTCCATCGAGCGGTCAGAAACGTTGAGCATCTCGGCAACCGCCCCGACCCCGCCGGCATTCTCGAAGCTCTGACTCATCACGCTCGACATGCGACGTTCCAGGCCACGTTCGACTTGTTCGATAATTTCAGGACTGGTTTGCCCCATCGTGGCAATTCGCTGCACCACAAGGAGTTGCCGTTCGGTCGGAAGCCCTGCCATGATTTCGGCCCCGGCTGCTGCCGGAAGATGCGAGAGGATAAGCGCGATGGTCTGCGGATGTTCGTCAATCACGTAAGTAAGGATATTCTGACTATCGATTTGCCTCAGAAAGGCAAACGGCACCTCCTCGATCGACTGGCGAATGTTATCGAGCGTATCGCCGGCATTTTTTCCTAGCGCCATTTGAACCAGTGCTTTGGCACGGTCCAAGCCTCCCGCATCAGAGCCAGCAGCAGCCGGATTCGACTCGGCAAACTCTCGGATAGCGCGCTCTTGCTCTTCGGAGGAAACGGCCTTCATCCGCGCGATTTCGATCGACACCATCTCGACTTGCTTCGGATCGAGCAGTCCCATGACCGAGACCGCTTCTTCCTCGGGAAGAGTCGTAATAAGAATCGCCGCTTTAGAGATATCAGACATCAGAATGCAAACACGAAGATTGAGAAAAGAGCCATCAGGCTACACACCGCGTTTTCGCTGGATAGTGTGTAGTCTCTTCAGATAGCATCGTCCCCGGCAGGATGGGAACTTAAGAAGACTTTGATGGTTACGTCAGTCTTGCGGGGCTAGCAGTGCTCAAAGCCGAAGGCGGAGAGAAATCCCGGTTAGATGCTAGCGGCTGCTTCTACCAATTCGAGACCAACCTCAAGGTTCATCGGGCCAAAATCGGTATCGAATGGCACTGCGATCCGTGAAGCTCCTGACGGAAATCGTATCTGGTGTCCATCACCAGTGATCACATTGGGGAGGCTGACGCTCATTTGATATTCCTCAAGCTCTGCCTTTGCTTGACCTGCGATCATATTGGCAAGCTCGCCCACGGCGTCGAGAACGTCTTCGTCAACCGCTGTCAATTCGTCCATCAGCATGGCAGATGCAGCCTTCACGGCCACTTCTTCCGAAAGATTAATCACCACGGTGCCCACGGCTTTACCCGAGAGTCCGATGACACCGCTGATCGGATAGTCTCTGATCCCGTTTTCCATCAAGGTCATTTTCCCTCGACGTGCTTCACAATTGAGCATGGTTGAAAACGCATTCGTGACAGCGCGGAGGAATGGATTGATGTGCTCAGCTTGCATGACTTCTATCCCTAGTTGGTTGCTTAACTCAGTACCTCGTGCCAGTAGGCCGAGGCAAGGTTCGTGAATAATTCGCAGTTGCCTTATTTTTCAAAGGCTAGGTCACCTAACGCCCGTGTCAAACCTGGACACAAGGGTTTTGGCCCTGGGTTCGGAACGTAACGATTTTGCTAACTATTCAGAGCTGGGGTCGCACCATCTTACTCGGTTTCATAGATGCCCCACTGGCCATCGCACTCGTCGACCGCAATGCTCAGGTGCGAAGGTCGTTGGCCTAGACGCTTCTCAAGCCCGTCTAGCAACTGTTGAGCAATATAGTGGGCAAGCAGCTCGGCCGTGGTATTGACCACAGGCAACAAGACACAATCCTCGCGAGGAAACACCCAGCGCCGTTTTCCATGAGTGACCAGGACTTCTAGCCCTTCCTCTTGCACTCGAATGGTCGCGTGCCCTGTGGGAAGCAGCATCCGATGATCCAATGCATCCACAATCTCCTGCAATACATCTCGCAGCATGATGAAATCAATCACATAGTGATTTGAGTCCAACGGTCCATGCACCTCCGCAGCGACATGATAGTTGTGGCCATGCAATGGTTCGCACACATTGTTGTCGTAGGTAATGAAATGAGCGGCACTAAAAACAAGCCGTTCTTTTTCAATTCGTACTCGATACTGTTCGCTCATAGGATGAGTTCCTTACTCGACTTCGAACTCCCTGCGACACTGCCATAAAATGCCACCGGCCATTCTAGCCGTTGTTCACGGAGCAAGACAAAGAGTCCCGCTGCGATGATATCTGCCGACGTGCCCGGGTTCCGTCGGTGCCCATCTGCACGAAGCCAAAAATCAAAATCCTGGACAGCACTTAGGTAAGCAGGATCTCCTGGTTCACCCACACCGAGTATTTTTGCCGCCTGACGCCGAATCTTCTCGCCTAGTTCTAAACCACATTTTCGCACGACTAGGCTATCCGGAAAATCCGCCAACTGCTGTAAAAAAGCGTAGACGATCGTTTCGCTAAGCGGCCAGCCGTGGCGCAAACCATTTTCCATCCATTCAGCCGCTTGAAATACTTGGGCGAAGTCGTTGACGTATTGCAGTGCGATTAAGTCGTGATCGGCTGCGAGACGCATTGCCTCGACCAGCGATCGTTGCGGAATTTCGGGTTTTCGTACGTCTGCTACCGGAACCTCCCCGAGCCCGCTAGGCTGTGCAATGCGGATCGCCTGGTAAACGGCCTGTGTGTCCTCAACGGTTAACGAAGAGAGCACCTTGGCCACACCGGTAGCCAACGGTTGGCCCGCCGGCACCGCTGCTAGGGGGGCCGTCAGTAGCATCATGCCCAGGTTGGTATTGGTCGCCACGGCCGTTCGGGTGGCTTGGATTGCCTGTAGCACCGTCTGACCTACGCCCTGCTTAGCGACCTGCCCCAAAATTGGTCCGATCACCACGGCGGAAGTCAAAAAATCGGCGTAGGTCATGTCGTCGAAATCGGCACCCCGATAGACATTTCCCGGCTTGGCGGCAGTCGCTTCCCAAATGCAAGCCAACGTTGCACACTCGCCAAGGGTACAAGGGTGTGAATTTCCAGTCGGGGTGGTTTGCGGTTTCACGTGGATTCACGATCCCATTGGAGGGTGGTTCTTTCTAGCCAAGCAGTCAGCAGCGATTCTGCCTGCTCGGGAGCATCTTCGACTACCCAGTGGCCCACATCCGCTAATCGATGCACCTCTGCCTGGGGCCAAGTGCTGCAAAACTTATCGAGACACGCAGGCGTAAAGCACCAATCCTGCATTCCCCAAATCAATTGAATTGGCATTTCAGCCAAGCTAGGTAGCCCTGCTTCAATCTGTTCGAGGGTTTTCCAAGTCGGATGACGCTTTGAAAGCGGGATGTCTTTCACAAACTGATAGACGGCCCCACGGTGCTGCCAATCGTGGTAGGGAGCCAAATAGGCCTCTTCAACTCGTGGATCAAGGCGTGAGGTTTTCGCCAGCGTCATTCGCAACGCAGCCCGAGAAAAGGCATTCGCACCTTGCAGCGCGAGTCGCCCGACGATTGGCCAACGGCACACTCGGATTCGCCATGGAATAAACCAAGGCGGAAAGGCGCCTGTGTTGAATAGGGTGACTCGTTCGAACCGATCGCGCAATTTTAAAAGGCTACCTAGCCCGATCGCACCGCCCCAATCTTGAGCGACCAGCGTGATGCGTTGTAAGTCGAGCGATTCGATCAATTGCGATAAGTGGTCGATATGGTCTGCTAAGCTCAGCGGATGAGGTTGTAGATCGCTAAGACCGCAGCCGAGATGATCGGGGGCGATGCAGCGATACGAGCCGCGATGGGCCGATATCAGCCGCCGCCAGTGGAACGACCACGAGGGATTGCCATGGACAAAGAGCAACGTGGGCGCTTCGGCAGCATCCGTTGGCGATTCGTCGAGGTAGTGATATCCGCTGCAACCTAGATCGAGATAGTGCGAAGCAAAAGGGTAAAGCTCGTCCCAGCGATCACGTCCTGGCAGGGCACCTCGGTTGGTGGGGGCGTCTGACACGTTCAATGAAGCGAAATCCTCGAAAATTCACCAACTAGTAGTTTCCAGCGAAGAATCGTACACGTACTCGTTTTTCGTGCACGTGCACGTGCACGAAAAACGAGTACGTGTACGGAGCCAATAATCCCTATATTGGCACATTCTCGGGCGAACCGGCCAGTCTACCCTTTTCGAGGGCCTTTGACGATCTGCCCTAAAAAGCGTAGAAAGGTGGGTCTGGCGGCGATGCATGTCGACCGCCGACGAGGGGTCTCTGCAATGGGAGCTTTGCGAACCTGGTCAGGGTGGAAACGCAGCAGCCATAAGCCTACGCTTCTTTGTGTGGGGGCCTCTCGTCGGCAGTCGGCGTATTTTTCTTTGTTTCGACTCCCCCCGCGTAGCTGCCAGCAGAGAAACCAGACGTCGCGAGCCAACGTTCCGAAACTATCATGACCGACGACTCCTCTCCTCTCGCTGGCAACGAAACAAGCCAAGCTAACAGCGACTATGTGGTCGTCGCCCGTCGGTATCGCCCCCAAACCTTCGAAGAGCTGATTGGCCAGCAGCATGTGTCTCAGGCCCTCTCGCGTGCGATCGCCAGCGAACGGGTAGGACACGCCTATCTTTTTACCGGAGCCCGTGGCGTCGGCAAAACGTCGGCTGCCCGTATTCTTGCCAAAGCGCTCAACTGCGACCAAGGCACCTCCCCCACCCCCTGCAACCAATGTGAAATTTGCGAGAGCGTTAGTGTCGGTGGTGATATCGATGTTCTCGAAATCGACGGGGCGAGTAACCGCGGCATCGACGAGATTCGACAGCTCCGGCAGAACGTGGCTGTACGACCAAGCCGTTCTCGATACAAAATCTATATCATCGACGAAGTCCACATGCTCACCAAGGAGGCTTTCAACGCGCTGCTGAAAACCTTGGAAGAACCCCCCGAGCACGTAAAATTTATTTTCGCAACGACCGAGCCTAATAAGATTCCGGTTACGATCCTCTCGCGTTGCCAACGCTACGACTTCGCCGGCATCGAGACCACCGCCATCCAAAATCGATTGGCTCAGATCGCTGAATTGGAAGGAGTCGAGGTAGAAGCCGACGCATTGCAGATTTTGGCGATGCGTGCCGCCGGTTCGATGCGTGATAGCCAATCGTTGCTTGAACAGTTGTTATCCACTGGCAGCAAGAAAATTACTTCGGCCGAGGTCACCACGATGCTGGGCGTTGCACCGGCAGCCCGGCTCAGCCAGCTGGTCTTGCCGTTGGTCGAGCGAAATGCTGCCGTCGCTCTGGTAGAACTCGACGCAGCGATTGCCGAAGGAGCCGAAGTCAGCCAACTGGTCGATCAACTACTCGGCTATTTTCGCGATGTGATGACGCAATCCGTTGGTTGCGATGAAACCAGCATGCTTTACGCCCTGCCCGGCCAACGGCAAGAAATTAACGACATTGCTACGAAGCTCGGCGTGCATACTCTGTTGGCGATTGTTCAGATTCTCGACCAAACCGCCGCTCGCATGCGCGTGAGCACGCATACCCGTACTCTGGCCGAAATGGCCATCGTGCGAGTTTGTCACTTAGATAATCTCGATGAGCTGGCATCCTTAATCGGCGAAATGAAGAACACGACAGAGGCTGCTCCCGCCGCCGCAGTAAAAAAAAACGTCGTAGCTAGTGCCCCGCCGCCTAAGCGGGTGAATCAAGCAACGACGTCGAATCCTAAGGCCGTTCCACACGAGCCAGCCAAAAGTCCTTCGTCTCCCGCAGAAACTCCGACGATTGAAAGTGCAGTAACTGCCTCTTCAACAACATTGTCTACAGATAATGTCAGTGCGATTTGGAAACAGGCTTTGGATTCGCTTTCAGGCATGATCGCCGACCATGCTGCCGAGGCCGAGCAGGTTTCGATCGACTCTACCGGTCGACTGGTGTTAAGTTTTTCGCAAAGTTTTCACCGTGATATCTGTGAACGTCCTAGCAATCGATCGCGGCTCGAAGAAGCCTTGCGTTGCGCCTGTGGCCAAGCCCCCCCCTTGGTTTTCAACACCCACACCCGCGTCGATGCAGCCCACCCACGCGCCACGCCAAGACAACGACGCCGTCAGCAGCAGGCTGAGGTAGCCGCACAACCATTTGTCCGCAAAGCCATGGAACTGTTTGATGGCGATCCCAGCCGGCTGCGCTATGTACCGCCGGCCGACGAAAGCTAACGTAATTTTTTGACTAGATTCGCTTAACACCTACAGGAGAGAAACGATCGTGTTCAAAGGGATAGGGGATATGGCCAACATCATGAAGCAAGCCCAAGAGATGGGCGGCAAAATGCAGCAACTCTCTGAAGAGCTTAAAACGAAACGCGTTGTCGGCAAAGCGGGGGCAGGATTGGTCGAAGTCGAAGCGAACGGACTGGGCGAAGCCTTGGCAGTACGTATCGACCCCTCGCTAATCGAAAAGCAAGATCGCGAATTGCTTGAAGACTTGCTTCCGGCCGCAATCAATTCGGCGCAACAAAAAGCCAAGCAACTGCACGCAGAACATATGGAGTCCCTCACCGGCGGTCTCAATGTCCCTGGACTCAGCGAAGCACTTGGGCAACTGGGCGGCGGGCCGCCTGCGGTGTAATTGCTCAAAAAAATCGACTCCAGGGCGATCTTGTTTTCTATTTCTCCTCGACAGATTCGATCGAACTGTCCAGACACGACCGTTGCATTTCCTACCGACCCTTGGCCCTTCTGTAACGAAAATAGGGGCAGGAAAAAAACTAGCGATAGCAAGCTCCCTATCTCCCCGCAAACGGCAGCAAGGTAGGTTTCTAACGGGGAGTAACTTTCGCCTCGGTGTCAAGCTCGACTAGTCGCAAAAACATAATCTACTCAACTGCGTTCTATCGTCTTGCAGACCTATTCACGCACAAAGTTTGACCTACGGCACCTGTCGGCATTATGCTACAGATAGGTTTGAGGTGACCGCAGATTAGGTTTGCGTGTGGCCGCAATCTTTTTTCATCAGACAACTAGGTGACAGCAAAACAATGCGACTTTCTTTCGGCCAACAAATGCAGATGGCTCAGAAGCAGGTGCTTGCACCGCGGATGATCCAATCGATGGAGATTCTGCAGTTGCCGATCCTCGCGTTGCAGGAACGCCTAGAACAAGAGATGGAAGACAACCCGGTACTCGACCAAATCGAACCCAAAGAAGATCAAGAAAGTCTTCAAGAGGAGCAAATAAACCCCGATGCTCCGACCGAGTCAGAACGCGAGTTGGTTGTTGCCGATGGCGACACCAACAACGAGGACGACTTCGAACGGCTGGTGAACATGGCCGAAAATCTGCCTGACGACTACGAAGAACGTAGTCGTCCCTCGCGAGGGCAGATCGAAGCGGAGTCGGATCGCCGACACGATGCTATGGCCAATATGGTTTCGCGGCCAGAATCGTTACACGACTATCTTCAACATCAGCTTAGTTGGTATGACCTCGACAATGATCTGCGTCGAATGTGTGAGCGAATCATTTACAACCTCGACACGAATGGCTATCTCAAGTCGCCGCTCGAAGATTTGCTGATCCCGCCAACAGACCTCAACGGCGATGCCGATTCGTGGCGAGAAGAACAAATGAAGCTTGCCGAAGAAGCGTTGGCAACGGTACAACGACTCGACCCCTCGGGCGTCGGCTCTCGTAGCTTGAAAGAGTGCTTATTGTTGCAGCTTACCTCTGGGCTGTTATTTTATGAAGAGCTTCAGGTGCTCATCGAAAATCACCTGGAAGATCTCGAGAACAATCGGTTGCCGCTGATTGTCAAAAAGACGGGCTTCTCGCTCGAAATCATCCAAGAAGCCTGGGCAGACCTACGTACTCTCAAACCCAAGCCGGGGTCGGTATTCAACGATAACTTTGCACCTGCCGTCACCCCCGATGTCTATGTCGATCGACGTAAGTCGGGTGGTTACGAAGTGAGGCTAGAAGATGGGCAATTGCCGAGCTTGTACATCAGCCCAACCTACCGCAAACTGCTACTCGACCCGAGCACCAACCCAGAGACTCGCGATTACATCAAACGCAAGGTGAACTCGGCCCAGTGGATTATCGAAGCCATCGAACAACGCCGCAGCACGCTCACTCGGGTTTCTCAAGCCATTGTCGATCACCAAGTCCGTTTTTTGGACGAGGGGCCCGAACATATTGAGCCACTCAAAATGCAGCAGGTGGCAGACAAAGTTGGCGTCCATGTCACTACGGTCAGCCGGGCCGTTGATGACAAATGGATGCAGACTCCGCGCGGCATTTTCCCTCTCAAGCGATTCTTTGTCGGTGGCACGACAAATGCGGACGGCGCGGAAGTCGCCTGGGACAAAGTCAGGCTCCAACTGCAAGAAATTGTCGATCAGGAAGATAAGTCGAAGCCACTGAGCGACGATGCTTTGGTAGAAAAAATGGCTGAGAGCGGCATCAAAGTTGCTCGGCGAACGGTGACTAAATATCGCAAGGCCATGAACATCCCCAGCTCGCGCCAACGCCGAGTTTGGACGGAAAAAAAGAAGTAGCCTAAGTTTATGTTTCGCAGTTTTTTCGCCCGCGAATAACGCGAATCGTCGCGAATGTGGGTTAAAAAACCGATGTTTTTTGTCGATCGCTTAGCCTTCATTGCATAAAATCATCTGAGATGGCATGAAACTTTCTTCTTTCGCGGCTATTCGCGGGAATAAAAACTGCGGAAATTGGAATTGCCGGCGAACCATCTATAGGGTCTGACCACAGCAGAAGCATGGTTTACTAGCACGTTCTCTCGTGTATAGTGACTTCTATGAAATGCCCGTTTTGTCGTAAGGACAACGACCGAGTGATCGATTCCCGTGCGTGCCAGGACGGCTATGCTATCCGTCGGCGCCGCCAATGCATGAATTGTAAGCGTCGTTATACGACCTACGAGCGTATTGAAGAATCGGCAATCAAAGTGGTCAAGAAAGATGGCTCGCGAGCGCCTTTTTCTCGCGAAAAAATAAAGTGTGGCCTGGAGCGGGCTTGTTGGAAGCGTCCTATTAGCGACCGCGATATCGACCGCACTGTGGCAGCCATCGAAAACGACGTCTATTCCTCGTTCGAAACTGAAGTTGATAGCCGACGACTTGGCGAGCTGGTGATGGACCATCTCCGCGAACTCGACGAAGTGGCGTTTGTTCGTTTTGCTAGCGTGTATCGCCAATTCGCTGATGCGGGTGATTTTGTCGATGAGCTTCGTCCCTTCTTAACGAAGACGAAGCAACAGCCCCGCTAACCCGCCAGAATGGCCGCCGATTCTAAGGCCATATAACAAGCTACCTACCCGCCTGATTTTTGGCTTGCTTTTGCCGTACGCCAAAGGGTAGCTAGTACCTCGGGTAACGAGTTGGCGCTGCAAAGTCGGTAGGGCGAATCTTCGGGCAAGTCGCGGATGAGTCGGCGGTGGGCGGTGGCCAATGCGTGGTAGGGCATGGTGGGGAAGACGTGATGCAGCGCGTGGTATTGCAAACCCACCGGCGCCCAGAGGCCGCCGGTGATGGGGTGCTTGGGATAGTTTACTGAGTCGACCAATTGCTCGACAAAGGTCATTTCTTTGCCCTTGCTCACCCAACGATGTGCGCCGAGAGTGCGTAGGTTATTCACCAGAATGATGAACACGCCGGTAAGATAAACCTGCAACAAAAACGAGGGGGGGATCGTGCCAGGCAAGATGCCCAGCGGTGCGAACATCCGTAAGCCGATAAAAACAATCCACAGAAAGCAGAAAAACTCTTGCAGGCGAATGATGCGCAGTGTGCGAGGCGTTGGCTGGGGACGCATGTAGGTGGGGTCCATGATCATCGACGAAGCATGGCAATGAACCCAATCTCGCACTGGGCGGCTAATCCACGTGAGGGGTGTGAGCAACCCAAAGCGAATGACGGCCAGAGGCGGAATCACTAATATCTGGGACATGTAAAATAAAATTTGCCAAGCGGGCATGCTCGCCAGGGGGATGTATTCGCCATCTCGCTTGGTGCCGTAGTGTTTACGCCGATGGTGGTCGACGTGGGTGTAATAGACAAACGTCGGGACTAAAAACGGTATCCCGCAGAGCAAGTTCCAGACGAAGCGAAAGGCGGTGAACTCGCCGTCGCGGATGTGCATCAATTCGTGAATGAACAAAGCACAACGATAGTAGAGAAACGACGAGACGAAGAAACATAGAATTTGCACCGTCCAATGCCAAGCAGGGTCGCTGGTCACCGTTTCAGGAAATTGAACCAGGGTGAACGCGGTGATGCCCAAAGACCAACTGACCAGAAAATCAGTCCAAAAGATCCACGGATTGGGGGTGAAAAACTCGCCGACAATGGTGCGTGCTTGCGAAAGCGAAAATTCGCTGTGGGTTGGGGATGATTCAGACACGAGGGTCTCTCCGTAACTTGGTCGCTGCAGAAGGATGATTGTGTCGTTCTAGTGAGTTTTTAACGATTTTACTCGCTCTAGGCCTTTACTCTGAATGTCCTGAAGCGATGTAACCGAGTTTATCCCTAGTTTGCCGATCTGCCTAGGCGATCTCAGGGGTTCGGCCGGTTGTTGGGCCGATCTGAGGCGGATAAACTGTGAGATTGCTTTGCACTCCCGCCACCCTTATTTAGCTAGAGCCTCTACGTGCACGACGTTGTGATCACCGGTATTGGAATCGCTTGCCCACTCGGCATTGGCCAAAAGGCCGTCTGGTCGGCCATCGAGAATCGTCGGAGTGGCGTACGGGTCATCGAATATCTGTCGAACGCGGATTTCCCGATTCCCATTGGTGGGGAGGTCCCCGACTTCGAGCCCAAAAAATATGTCAAACCGCGGAAGAGCCTGAAGGTGATGTCGCGTGAGACCCAGTTAGGGTTCACGGCTTCAGAGCTCGCCTGGGCAGATGCGGGATTGGAAGCTGATTCAATTGCGCCTGAGCAATTGGGCGTGGTGCTGGGGGCGAACATGTTTCGGTCGCCGCCCGAAGATGTGGTCAGCTCCTACCTAGCGACGCGCAACGAGGGTGGCTTTGATATTGCCAACTGGGCAACGGGCATCCAAGAGATTTACCCGCTCTGGATGCTGAAGTACCTGCCTAACATGGCTTGCTGTCATATTGGAATTTCTCGCGATGCCCGAGGACCGATTAACTCGATCGTTCAAGGCGACGTCTCCTCGTTGTCGGCACTGATCGAGGCTTCTAACGTGATTACCCGGGGACATGCCGAGGTGATGATTGCCGGGGGCACGAGCACGATGCTTTCGATGATTGATTTGGGCTGGCTAGGCGGAATGGGGATGTCTCGCAATGTCGATCACCCCGCCGAAGCCTGTCGGCCGTTTGATGCAGCCCGCGATGGATCGGTTGCCAGCGAAGGGGCGGCGATGTTTATTCTTGAAAGCCGCGAACATGCCGAGCAGCGTGGCGCGACGATTCACGCGCAAATACTGGGCTATGGGCGACGGCATGAACCGTGTCTGCCCAATTGCCGACCCACGGGTCAGGCGATTCGCCAAGCGATTGAAGCGGCATTAGCCATGGGCAAGCTTCCCGCCAGCGAGGTTGGACACGTCTGTGCTCACGGGTTGGGTACGGTCGAAGATGATGTGATGGAATCCAAGGCGATTGAGCAGACCTTGGGCGAAGTTCCCGTGACCGCCACCAAAAGCTTTATGGGCAACCTGGGTGCCAGTGGCAACGCGGCAGAATTGGCGATTAGCCTTTACGGCATGCAACGAGGCGTAGTGCCACCCACCTTGAACTACGAGCAGGCAGATCCTGCCTGCCCGGTGAATGTGGTGGCGTCGCTACAGTCGTCGGACAAACCCACCGTGCTTGCGTTGAGTCACAAGCTCACGGGGCAAGCGGTTTCTTTGCTGGTTGGTAAAGAATCGTAACTTGGGGCTATTCTTATTACCCACGGCGCATGGCGCGATTGATATCGCGTTGCATATCGTGTTTCTTTAGCGATTCGCGTTTGTCGTAGGTTTTTTTCCCACGGCAGATGCCCATGAGCACTTTGGCCCGCCCTCGCACGAAGTACATTTTGAGCGGGACAAGGGTGAGATTTTTTTCGTAGGCTTGGGCGGCGAATTTGCGGATTTCTCGCCGATGCATCAGAAGTTTGCGGGGCCGTTTCGGCACATGGTTAAGCTGATGGGCGAAGTTGTATTCTTGGATATTGCAGCCTACCAACCAAACTTCATTACCTTGGACACGGCCATAGGCTTCGTCGAGAGAGATTTGTCCACTGCGCAGGCTTTTCACTTCGCTGCCAGTGAGCACAATACCGCACTCAAGCGAGTCGAGCACGAGGTAGTCGTGCCGTGCTTTGCGATTTTGCGAGATGACACGCTCGTTTTTGGCGTCCGTTTTTTTGTCGTTCTTAGCCGTGGCTAGGGTCTCCTGCGAAAGGAAGGCCGTGGAATCTTCTATGAAGAAGAATAGCCGATGGTAAGGTCGAAGACAAATCGCCTCGGGCGAACCCGGCGCAATACCGAGCGATTTTGCCCCGTTGGCATTGTCGCACGGAGCGATCGCTCGCTTAGTTGCCCAACGGTGAAGGGGCATCTTCGGACGCGGAAAAATCGCTCAAAAAACTAAGTACCGGCGACTGCGTGCCAGGCTGCTTACGCATACTATAGTCTTCGTAGAGGCTGGCGTGGATTTGAACGAGGTTCAGATACCGACACCGCACCTGCTCGTTTTTCTTGATTAGCTCTTCGAGATGCTTTGCGTCGGCCTCTTCGATTTGATCGTCAAGAAAGGCCCAAATCAGCTTTTCTGCTTCGTCCATCAGCTGGTCGGTGTCTTGCTCAAGCGAATTTTCTTTCGTGCTCATTTGCCTGCTAGCTCCTCTTCAATCTCGTCAGCTTCCGTGGGTACTGGATAAGTACGACAGAGGCGGTGTCCGTCGATACTAGGATTCTCTATTCCACTGGATTCGACCATCTGGTGGGAGAATCAGAGGTCGATTTACAGAAATGACCATTTTTTCGCAAGCCCGCTTCTTACAAGCAGCTATTTACTGAAACTCCAGGGGAAGTAGCGAGCAGAGCTTTAGCTAGACAAACACTAGCCCGTAAGGGAAAGTGAACGGACTCGCAGATTGACGACCCTGCAATCCCTGGATATGAGATTCCTAGCCATGCCCAACCATCTTGCCAACGAAACAAGCCCCTATCTGCTGCAGCACAAGAACAACCCGGTGGATTGGTATCCCTGGGGGGCCGAGGCACTTGCGCGTTCCAAAAAAGAGCAGCGACCGATCTTTCTTTCGATCGGATACTCGGCTTGCCATTGGTGCCATGTGATGGAGCACGAAAGTTTTGAAAACGAAGCGATTGCCAAGTCGCTCAACGAGAAGTTTATCTGCATCAAAGTCGATCGCGAAGAACGTCCCGATCTCGATCAAATTTACATGAACGCGGTGCAGATGTTGACCGGTCGCGGTGGTTGGCCGATGAGCGTCTTTCTTACTCCCGATCTGAAACCGTTCTATGCGGGTACCTATTGGCCTCCCCACGCCCAGCGCGGTATGCCGGGTTTTGATCAGGTCATTGCAAGCGTGTCGAAAGCTTGGGAAGACAATCACGATCAGGTAGTTGCCATGTCGGACAAGCTTACAGACGACTTAGCTAAGATGGATCGGTCTGGTACTGCGGGAGAGATCACCGAAGAACTGATCGTGTCGGCCGTGTCGTATTTTCGCAGGACGTTTGATCGAACTTATGGTGGTTTTGGTGGGGCACCGAAATTTCCTTCGCCGATGGCGTTGCAATTGCTGCTGCGGTTTTGGCATCGAAAACAAGATCAAGCGGCGATTGACATGGTGCGGGTTACGCTCGACCGAATGGCGGCGGGGGGAATCTACGATCACCTGGGCGGCGGATTCGCTCGCTACTCGGTGGATGCGCGTTGGCTAGTGCCGCACTTTGAAAAAATGTTGTACGACAATGCACAGCTTGCTGCAATTTATCTCGAATCCTACCAAGCAACCGGCAAAGAGGAGGATGCGCAAGTTGTCCGTGAGACCCTCGACTACATTTTGCGCGATATGACGGACGATGCAGGTGGGTTTTACAGTTCGGAGGATGCGGATAGCGAAGGAGTGGAGGGGAAGTTTTATGTCTGGAAGCTCGAGGAGTTGCGCGAGGTGCTTGGCGAAGAAAGAGCAAAGACTTTTGCCAGGGTGTATGACGTCACCGAGACAGGAAATTTCGAGCACGCCAACATTTTGAATCTACCGAAGACCCTCCCGCAACAAGCCCAGGTGCTGGGGATTGCGTTGGAGGAACTCAAAGAACAACTGGCCGATAGCCGGGCGAAGTTATTTGCTGTTCGAGAGAAGCGAATCCATCCGCATAAGGACGACAAAGTAATTGTTGCCTGGAATGGGTTGATGATCGACGCCATGGCTCGAGCCGGAGTTGTGCTGGACGAGCCGCGGTATGTTGAAGCGGCCGCCAAGGCGGCCGACTTTTTACTCGCCGCACTTCGCAAGGAGGATGGTCGATTGCTACACACCTGGCGTTTCGGTCAGGCGAAGCTCGATGCCTATTTGGATGACTATGCCTGTTTGGCCAATGGGTTGGTCTCGCTATACGAGTCGACTTTCGAGGGCCGTTATCTCGACGAAGCGGTTGCTCTGATGGAAGTAGTGCTAGAGAAATTCTCGGATCACCAAGGCAACGGGTTTTACTACACGGCAGATGACCATGAAACGTTGATCGTCCGCAATAAGGATTTTACAGACAATGCGGTACCCAGCGGCAATGCCATGGCGGCGATGGTACTCATGCGGCTGGGGAAAATGACAGGGCGACAAAACTACTTAGATGCAGCGACCAATGCCATGCGAGCGACTGCTGACTTGATGCGTCGCGCACCTGCTGCAACAGGCCAGATGTTGGTGGCCGTCGATTTGCAATTAGGGCCAACCTACGAGATGGTGTTCGCCGGTGATCTTTCCGACGAGGCCAGCCAAGCGGCATTGGCCGATCTTCGGCAACGGTTTTTACCGAACAAGGTGTTGGTGTTTTCAGCTGCGAACGCAAATCCGTCTAAGGCACTTGCCGACCTGCTGCAAGGCAAAGCGATGTTGGGAGAGGCTTCGACGCTTTATGTTTGCGAAGGGTTTACTTGCCAAGCGCCGGCCCAAGGCGAAAAAGAGATTGCTCATGCACTGGATGAGCTAATGCCCCACGGGATGTTTGATTAACTTGATAATGGGTCAGCAGAAGCCGTTTCGTTATCTGAATGGTCTGTTTGCTCTGCTTGGTGGAGTAGTTGCTCCATGCGCTCGATCTGCCGTTGGCTGTCGGCGATGAGTTTTTCGAGCACGATGATTTTTGAGTTGAGCTCGCCCTTGAGATCGCGAGTCATTTCGTGCATCTCGACCTTCTGGCGTTCAATACGGGCCAAGGAGTCGCGTTGGGCACCGTCCCAGGTAGTTTGGGGCCTGTACTGTTCTTCAATCGCTTTGATAAAGCGTTTCCCGCTGGACCGCCCAAAATAGCGGTACGAGCGCTTGAGCAAGAGCCAAGTCAGCAAAGCGCAGCCTGCTGCAAACATTAACGGGGCGAGTGACATGTTGACTGCGAACAAGGACATCATCGGCTTGTTGATTCCTGGGGACGCCTGAAGGGAAGGGGGCTAACGCCGGCCGGCAAACGCTTGTCGGGCCGCTTGGTAAACGTCGGCGAGCGGTACTTGATGTCTATCGGCAATTTGCTGGCAAGAAACATACTCAGGGCTAAATCTCTCCGTTCCGTCCGGCAGCTGGGCAACAATACCGTCAATTTCCCCCCAGTCGGTCGAAACCGACTCGGATTGTCGTTGCAAAGTCATTCGTTCACGGGTGGAACGTCGCAGGCCCAGAGTGGTGGTTTCGCGAAATATAATCCCCGCTATTTTTTCGGCGTCGGTGGGTTGGCATTGAACAGAGAGCAACGTGCCAGGACGGCCTTTTTTCATTTGTAGCGATGATGTGCTGACGTCCAGCGCGCCACCGTCCCAAAGTTTTTCGATGCAGTGACCAATCATTTCGCCAGAGCTGTCGTCGAGGTTGGTTTCGAGTAACACGATTTTGTCGGTTTGCGTAGCTGCGTCTATTGTTTCGCCGACAAATAGACGAAGGAGGTTGGGCTGCTCGAAGTCGCACTGCCCTGCCCCGTAGCCGAGGGTTGTGATTTCCATCGCGGGTAGATTGCCAAACTCGTTGACCAACGTCGCAACGATCGCTGCCCCGGTGGGTGTGGTGAGTTCGCCTTGTACCCCACTCGCAGCAAGCGGTACGCCTTTGAGTAATTCGCCGGTGGCAGGGGCTGGAATTGCACATCGGCCATGCGCGATGTTGACAAAGCCAGTGCCGGTGGGGATTGCGGAGCAAACCACGCGGTCGACAGCGAGCAAGTCCCATGCAATCGCTGATCCCACAATGTCGGCAATCGAGTCGACCGCTCCGACTTCATGGAAATGCACTTTTTCTATCGGGGTGCCGTGGACTTTCGCTTCCGCCTTTGCGAGTTGATGAAAGATTTGCAGAGCTAGCTTTCGTTGTGCGGGAGTCAGATTGCTGGCGTCGATCATTTCAACGATATCGTTTAAGTGGCGGTGGACATGCTCTGGCTCGTGTTCGACGGTAAGTTGCAGGGCGCGGAAACCACACTTTGTTACCTCTTTGGTCATTAGTCGACAGCTGGGAAGGCCCAACGAGTCGATGCCCGCCTGGACGGCGGCTAGGTCGACGCCCGCATCGATCAGCGCGCCGAGCATCATGTCGCCGCTCACGCCACTCGCGCAGTCGAGGTAGGCAATACGCATCGTTATCCTTCGTTCGCAAGTGGCTTGAGTGCTAGCATCGCTGCAAGTTGTTGAGGCCCTCATTCTACCGGAGCGGTTGCAGATGGGGAAATAGCGTCGCAGGCGGAAGCTTGCAGGGGGTCGAGTTGACCCGATTTCGGTTGCTTGCTACTGTTCCCAACGCGATTTTCTTCCTGCTCTGACGCCGTCGAGACTGCAATCATGCCTGCCGCTGCGAAACCAGTCACCTTATCGAGCGTGGGCGATTTGCCGACCCGTATTAAGGTGCTGTATATCACCACTGCTCAACGCACGGGCGGGTGGCTGGCTGAGGCGTTTGCAGCGGATAGTGCCTCAGAAATTTTGCTCAAAGAAGTCATAGGCGAGGCAGCTGGTTTGGCGCAGTTGCGAGACGAAGTTTTTGATGCGGTACTTTTGAGTCACGAACCGGGGCAGCTCGATGCACTCGATTTGGTCGAAGGTTTACGCATCGGCGGCAACGAAGAACCAATGATTGTATTGGGCACAGCCTCGCCTCAGCAGGTCGATGCCCTCTGTTATGAAGTCGGAGCAGATGACTATTGTTGTGTGACGGAAACAACCGTTCGCGGCTTGCTGTGGAAGTTTGGCCGTGCGATACGTCAGCGGCAACTTGCACGCGAAAATCGTCGTTTGGTGCAAGCCGAACAACAGCGATTACGGCAGGAGCATCATGAAGCGGAGCGATTGTTGGAGCAACAACGAGCGCTGATTTCCGATTTAGAAATTCTGAGTGAAAGTAGCCCTGCTGCTGAGCCCTCGCGTGATCCTGTTGGCGAGTCGCTGGCGAAAACGACCATCAATAAATCAGACAGCCTTGTCGCGCTGCCCGAGGCATTGGTCACCCATTATCACGAGTTGCTCCAAACCTATGTGGTGATGGGGGTTGGCAATTTAGCGGACGAAATGACCGCTCTGGCAGAGCTACTTACCAACGCAGGAGTCTCTGCACAACAGGCGATGCAATTACATGTGCAAGTACTCGAAGAGTTGGTAAAGGGATTAGGGACTCGCAGCGCACGGCATGTGATGAACCGGGCGGATCTCTTAGTTCTAGAAATGATGGGGCACTTGGCGGACGGGTATCGTTTGCGCTATCACGAACGGCAAGATCCGTTACAGCAATTGCCTCTCCCTGGATTCGGACCCCAGCGATCAGCGGCCTAAATCGTTTTGTCTTTTTTCTGCCCGCGAATCACGCGAATGTTCGCGAAATAGGGTAGTCGTGCACAGTTCGGGCACAAGACTTCTGCTATTCATGGGAAGTGTTACAATTTCGAAGAAACCTTCACGGTCCCACGAGAACGACTTTTCTATGAGCGATACCGAAACGACCATCGAGGAGCTTCGCTTGTTGATTCGGCAGTTTGTCGACGAGCGGGATTGGCAGCAGTTTCATTCGCCGAAAAATCTATCGATGGCGCTGGCCATCGAAGCGGCGGAGCTGATGGAGCATTTTCAGTGGATCGAGGTCGAAGCTTCACGTCGCATCGCAGACGATGCCGAAAAGCTCGCCGCGGTGGGCGAGGAGTTGGCCGACGTGTTTAGCTATGCCCTGGCTTTGGCGGACACGTTAGGAATAGATATTGCGGATACCGTTCGAGCAAAGATGGTCAAGAATCGGTTGAAGTACCCCGCCGATGAGTATCGGGGAAGATATGAGGCCGACGATACGGCTGAGAACGGTTCAGCGGGCTGATGGACGATAGGGCGACCATTGCGATCGTAGGGGCCAGCGCCCGATCGGCTGCTTTTTCTGCGATGCGTGCTGGGTATCGAGTCGTGACGGCTGATCTATTCGCCGATGCAGACTTGCAACGTGCTTGCCCGGCAACGCGAATTTCGCCCTACCCCGAAGGCTTGCCTGACTGGCTAACCAAGTGTGCATGTGATGGGTGGATGTATACCGGAGCTTTAGAAAATCATCCGGCGCTGGTTGATGCGATAGCTGCAGAGCATCGGCTGTTGGGGACTTCAGGCAAGACTTTACGCAAGATACGGTCGCCCTTGGCGCTGGCCGCAGCGCTCGGTGAAGCCGGTTTGCTGTTTCCAGAAACTCGTCCTTATCGCAACGATTTACCTAGCGATGGGCAGTGGTTGGCTAAGACTTATCAGGCAAGCAGCGGCGCAGGGGTGCAAGAGCTAGCAGAAAGTTCGGATGGAAACTTCGTTCAGCGGCGAGTGCCGGGGATTGCGCTTTCGGCGGTCTATGTGGGTGGGACATTGCTAGGAGTGTCTCAGCAGTTGGTTGGCGAATCGTGGACGGGTGCCAAAGAGTTTCAGTACTGCGGATCGATAGCACCTTGGCCAGTCTCGACGACAGTTGGTCGACAACTACGAAGGTTAGGTGCCGTTTTGAGTACAACCTTCGAATTAGAAGGCTTAGTTGGCGTCGATCTGATGCTTGATGCCGAGGATCTTTGGACGATTGAAGTGAACCCTCGCTACACAGCCTCGGTTGAGGTCGTCGAGAGGGCTCACGGAGTGAACGCCCTGGCCGATCATTTCTCAGCTTACCAAATGACGAAAGCAACTTCGCGAAGCCCAGTCCCTAGCGAGGGACCGTTCGTTGGCAAAGCGATTCTGTATGCAAAATCGGCTGCCGTGATAACGCCCGAGCAGACGGCTTGGTTACTCGAAGAAGCGGGAGACCCTTGGTGCCCTCAAATTGCTGATATCCCTACGTCTGAGACACGTCTTGAGCCAGGAGACCCCGTGTCGACGGTGTTTGCAACTGGCGAGACTAGCGAAGCTGTCACGCATGAATTGAAGCGGCGCGTACGCAGACTTGAACAGCGTCTGTTTTAGGACAGCTAGGACTAGCCAGCCATTCGGTCGATCCGATTCATAGGCAAGGTAGCGGCCAGTTCGTCCTGCTCGTAGCGGAACTGCATGACGTAGGCGTCTTCTGGCGAGTCTTCGTAGTATGATCGCAGGACCGTCGTGGCACGAAAGCCGGTGTTTTTGAAAAACATTTGTGCAGGCAGATTGGTTTCGCGAACTTCAAGCGTGATACGTGTGCGGCGTTGGTTCGAGAGCTTACTAATCAGCTTTTGTGCCATCTGGCTTCCAACGCCACGGTGACGCATGTTGTCGGCAACAGCGAAGTTGAGAATGTGGAGTCGCGACTTATGAAGTTCATAGATCATAAAGCCGACTACACGTTCGCCATGTTCGGCGACCATGCCGATGCAGTTGCGTTGTCGCAAGCAGCGAATAAAGTCTTCCTCATACCAAGGGAACTCAAAGCTCTGCTGCTCGACATCCAAAACTTCGCGCATATCCCGCCGAATCATCCAGCGAATGTGAACACGCAACTGTTGTTGGGGGTCGACGCTCATGCGGGCCTCCTTCCATGTCGGCCGAATCAAATTATTTCCAGTTGGATCGACGCCGCCTAAGGCATCGTCCTCCTCAGCAAAAAGAGCACGGCTGGTGTCGATTAACTCTCTGAGTCGACCCAACCAACTCGCCGAGCCAACTTTCCGAGGATAGTGGGGTTTGTTGCCACTCGTTTTGCGAACGTCCTGTCGCATCGAAATCCGCGCCTCATGCACAATGTAGCGAAGGAATCACGAGCGGGAGCGGAAACTACCAAATCGGCGAAACCATGCCAAGCGAGAAAAATTTTCGCGACTCCCGACGACCGTGTTTGTAGCCTATCGTCGCCTTTTCGTAGACCCGCCCACAGGGGTAGCCGTCATTCGCAGTGGTTTGCGAGTGTTGTAGGAATCGGACGAGTTGGGCAATAGGCAAACTACGGAGAATAAATAGCTTCCTGTGCTCCTTGTGTTGGTCATGGTGTAAGTTTTCATGGTGGACTCTGCTGATGGCTGTCGTTGCGTTAGAATCCCGGCTGCTACGTATGCCAGGAAAGAGGCCCACATCATCTCCCTACCTTCCCCTGGGTTTATGCAATCAATGATGAAGACATCAATTGAAAAGAGTACGGATACGGCATTGTTGGATGCTCCGCTAGCACCACCGACTACGGATGAGACCTACATCAAACGGGTCGAAACGACCCTTGATCTTGTAGAAGATTCGGTTGCGATAGCAGAATCTCGCGAGTCGAAGGCCACGGCACTTTCTGTCTCGGTCGTCATTCCTGTCTATAACGAGCGAAAAACGATTGTCGAGATTGTCGCTCGTGTACGGGCGATGAACCTCCATGACGAAATCATCCTCGTCGACGATTATAGTACCGATGGAACGCGAGACATTCTGTTGGAATTGGCCAAAGAGCCTGACGTACGTCTGCTACTTCATGGTTACAACCGTGGCAAAGGGGCGGCGTTGCGAACTGCGTTTGCAGAGGTGCAAGGCGATGTCGTTTTGATTCAAGATGCGGACTTAGAATACGATCCCTGCGACTACATTCGATTACTGGAACCTATCGAAACGGGTGAGGCCGACGTGGTGTATGGATCGCGTTTTTTGGAGAACCCGCGCCAGGACTCTTCTTGGTTTCATCGGCTCGGAAATCGTGCGCTAACCGCTCTGTCAAACACCATGACGGGCCAACACCTGACCGACATGGAAACGTGTTACAAGATATTTCGGCGTGAGGTGCTCGAAACGATCAATGTCGAGCAGAATCGATTTGGTTTTGAGCCAGAGATCACTGCGAAAATATCGCGGCTAGGCTACCAAATTCGCGAGGTGCCCATTTTCTACCATAGCCGCGGCTACGGCGAAGGTAAAAAAATAGGGCTACGCGACGCCATCAACGCACTTTGGTGCATCTTCAAGTACCGCCGCTAAACGTCCCCGCTAGACTTGGCCAGCGATGAGCGTGATGTTCTGCCCACCAAAGCCAAAACTGTTGGACAAAACCGCTTTGCACTCAATATCACGGGCCGTATTGGGGACGTAGTCGAGATCGCAATTGGGATCGGGCGTTTCGTAATTGATCGTTGGCGGTGCAATATTGTTCCGCATTGCCATCAACGAAATGATCAACTCGGTTGCTCCAGCGGCAGCGATAAGATGCCCCGTCATACTCTTGGTGCTAGAAACGGGGATTTTGTCTGCTAGGTCACCAAAGGACTGACGGATCGCAAGCGTTTCGACTTTGTCGTTGACCGACGTGCTGGTGCCATGCGCATTGATATAGCCGATTTCGTCGGTATTCTTTTTTGCATCGGCCAATGCCATTTTGATGCAGCTGGTTGCGCCACGCCCTTCGGGGTGCGTATCAGTGATACGAAACGCATCGGCCGTGGTTCCGTACCCAAGAATTTCGCCGTAGATATGCGCGCCGCGGGCTCGGGCATGCTCATATTCTTCGAGCACAACCATCGCTCCACCTTCACCCAGCACAAAACCATCGCGGTTGAGATCAAACGGCCGCGATGCGCGCTCGGGCTCGTCGTTGCGCTCGCTCAGCGCGGTGAGTAGGTTGAAACCAGTGACACCGAAAGGGTGAATCATGCTGTGGGTGCCCCCCGAAAGCATCACGTCGGCTTCGCCACGACGAATGATCTCGGTCGCTTCGCCAATCGCTTGACTGCTGGCGGCACATGCCGTGAGGCAGTTGACGTTGGGGCCTTGGGCATCAAACATTCCCGCCAAATAGCCAGAGGGCATGTTGGGCTCTTGCTCTAACTCCGCTTTCGGGTCGAGTATCTCAAGCCCTTTGTTCACGAATGCCTGCATGTCGAGTTCGCCGTCGTGCACGGCTGCAACCATCATTTCAGAGAAGTTGAAGAAGTCTTGTTGACCTTCGCCGGCTCCCAAATAGACACCAAATCGGGTCGGTTCGACCGTACCAAGCACACCCGAGCCTTCGACCGCTTGCTTGGCTGCCCCCGCGGCAAAGCAAGTGTGACGGCAACGATCCTTCCATGCACTGGCATCTTCGCCAACATCGGCGATCGACCAATTGCGCACCTCGGCGGCGATGTTGGTCGGAAAGTTGCTTGCGTCGAACAGCGTAATATGCCCGACGCCGCTTTTGCTTGCGGCGAGATTTTCCCACAACTGGTCTGGGGTATGTCCAAGCGGGGTAACACAGCCGATTCCGGTAACCACTACACGAGGTCGCATGGCAACTCTCCTCTTCCGTCAGACACATTCGATTGGGGGCATCATATTAGCATAAAAGACTTCGGGCCCACGCAAGAGCAAAACGACCCGCCTACCAAATTACATGGTAGAGGGGCATTCTTGGAGTGGGTAGTCAGATTCTTTCATCGGCGTACCATCTTCTCGCACACCGATTTCAAAGACTCCCACCAACGAAAGCCAGTGTTGCAAATCGCGCGGGCTAAATAGCTTGGCTCCAGACAATTCACCGCTGTCCTCGCCGAGTCGGGCATAAAACAGCAAGGCTTCTGCATGAAGCTGATCGCCCACGTGTGCCGTGGCAGAAACGGCAGCCCCGTCGCCGCGAACCGACTCCACCTGAACGCGGTAGGTAAGCGTGTCGCCATTACGCACACGAGTGTGAAAGGTTGCCTTGGCGATTTTTCCAAGTACGACCAATTCACTAAAGCCGTATTTCTCGCTGACTAATAACCCTCCCGCTTGTGCCAAACCCTCGGTCACTAACGAGTTTGGCATGATTGGATAGCCAACCATGTGTTCGTGCATGTGGTCTTCGGAAAGTGAGACACCTTTGACGGCAACGGCATGCGAGCCGCAAACGAATTCAGTGAACCGATCGATCCAAAACCACCGCATAATTGTCTTCCTTCAGGTCAGCAGCAACGGTTTTAAGCTGCCAGTTTGTGTGCCACGAAGTTGCACATGTCTTTCACGGTGAGCTGCTGGCCAAGGTTTTGTACCAGTGGTTCGGACTCAAACTTGGTGAGATCGGCGAAAGGCATTCGCTCGCGAAGCTTGACAATACCCTCTTCGTTGACTTTGCCGTCATTGACGTAATCGGCGTTCGTCAGGATGTCTTCAGGGAATAATTCACCGCGCTCGATCTTGATATCAAAGGCTTTTTCCAGGCGAAAAACGATATCAAGAAAGTCGATCGATTCGGCATCGAGATCGCCCTGGAGCGTTGCGGTCGGAACCACTTCATCGTCATCAACCCCTAAGGCGTCCATGAGTGCTTCGCGTACTTTGTCAAAAATTTCGTCTTCTGTTGGCATGGTGATATCAACCTCTACATGATTGTGTGTAAAACGAAAACTCGCTTTTTCAGCGACGAACTCGCCATGTGGCTAAAATTTTTACAGTGCTGTTTCGATTTTTTTCGTCGGTGTGCGATCGCTATTACGATCCCATGAATTAGGAGACTGCCGCCACAATATCCGTGCCGCGGGTTAATAGTTCTCCCTGACCTCGCTGATAGGCGATCATTCTCTCGTCAAGGCCTGCTTGAAAGGGTTCGGTATCAGCCAAGTTATAGCGTTCCAATACTAAACGTCCGCTCACAGACAAACGGCCTTCGACTTCACCTCGAAATCGTAATTTGACAAAACGATCGTCACTGCTGGTTTGTTCAACTCGCATGTTCAACGTGTGGCCTGGGGTAACAAAGTCGGCATACTTGACTGCTCGAGCTTCGTGTAGCACGACGATGCTGTGTGTGTAATTCTCACTCAGTCGCACCAGCCAGGCACCCGCTTGCGTGGCGGCCTCCAACATAAAGACGCCGGGTAACACGGGGAACTCCGGAAAGTGATCCGCGAGGTATTCTTCGGCTAGCGAAACATTCTTTACCGCCGTGAGTTCCTTGTCGGGCTCGAAGGAGCAGATCCGATCCAGAAGCAAAAATCGCATAGACGGTGTCTCTAGAAATTGGGGGGGGCTAAAAGGAACTCAAAAAGTTAGGTGAGCCTCTCTTGCGAGAGAATCAAAGAAGCGCAGTCACCTCGCCCTATTAGTGATAATGGGTGGCGGTATCTTGGCTGCTTTGGCAAAATAGCGAACTGGCGATTATAGCCCCCCCAGCAGACTCCGACAACGCCCCGGAACCCCTTTTCAGCCCGGTTGACGCCCCCTACTTTGCGGGTTACGCCGTACAGGGGATTTGTAGGCAGGAACAAGCGCAACACCTTCCTGGCACCGCCAGACTTAGTTAGCCCCGTCGAGTTGCCGTATCTGCTCGCGGGCACGTTCCACCAGGGGTCTAAGCTCCTGATTCCCCTCATACAGCGAAATAATGCTGTCGAGTACTCCCCGAGCTTGAATGAGATCACCTGCATTGGTGAGCGATTCTGCCCGATCCAATTGCTTTTGGACGAATTCGGCCTGAGATTCGGCACCCTCTGGATTGGCTTTGATGCGGCTGATCTGCCGTTGGGCAAGATGCACATAAGCCTGATCGCCCTCGGACGCACTTTTCGAGAATAGATTCGCCAAGGCATCGTATTTTTGCCATGCCGTAAGCCGGTCGCCCATTTGCTCGTAGCGCCAAGCTTCGCCGTATTGTCGCTCTGCCTCGGATTCAGGCTGACGGTTGAGCCGTTCGTTCAGCCTTACACGAGTTTCGGCCCGATGCATTGCGTACCGATCGTCGAAGGCTTGAATCTCGAGGGCAAACTTCGTGTCGGGGAATCTCTCGCGCAACGATCGCAGGTACCATTCTTCAGCACGCTTCCAGTCGGCTTTACTCTCCGATTCCATCAGAGGTTTTGCCTTGGTGAACAGCGCCTCTTCGCTAGGAGGACGCATCACCCAGGCGCCACCGCCGAGGACTGTTAGCAGGCAAAGGCCCAAAAACCAAGCGCGCTCATAAAATGGGCTATCGTCGCGCACTTTGGTACGTCTGCGGCGAATTCGACGCACTTCGTCGCGATCGGTATCGATAGACAGCGTTCCCTGTTTGCCAGACCAAGCATGTTGAGCCGCTCCCATGCCCGAAGCCACCTTCTGTTTCGCATCCACAATCGCCCGGTGAGTTTCCTCGGCAGATACGAGCCGATTCGCTCGTTTGACTTCCAAAAGCCGTGCGATCAATACATCGAGCCAAACCGGGCAATCGAGCACTTTGGTTGAGACGCGCGGTGCGGGTATCGTTCGTCTAGCTTCGACCAGTTCAGCGGGTGAATTGGCTTGCCAAGGTAGTTCACCGGTTAAGCATTCAAACAGCACGACACCGAGGCTAAATAGATCGCATTGCGGTTGCGATGCCGACTGTTTGCCGCGAAATTCTTCGGGGGCTAAATAGTGGGCCACATTCATTGGCGAGCGTAACCCCAGCACCTCGTCCCGGTCGGCCCAGACGCAGTCGAAGCCAATGAGTTTCACCCCCCCACTCTCGGGGAGCAGGATTCGAGCCGGTGTTAGTCGTTGATGCACAAAGCCCTCACCGTGGGCATGTTGCAAAGCTCCGCAGGCTTCGTCGAGGATGTCGATCATCATTTCCCAGGGAAGCCGACCCCGACGGTCGAGCCGGTCGCGGAGCGACTCGCCCTCGATAAGTTCCAGGGCCAAATAGGGACGGCCCTGCTCTACGGCTCCGCCGTAATAGCGAACGATACTAGGGTGAATAAGCTTCTGAAGCGTCTTGACGTCATCGGGAAATGTACTGGCGCCCATGACCTGCTTAACAACACTAGATGGCAACAATTTGATCGCCATCGATAGTTTGCGTTCGACATGGATGCCACGCATCACGTGACCATCGGTCAAGCTATCAAGAGGTTCTTCGAGGGTAAATGGGCCAATACGCGTGAGTTGCATTTTACAGCCGGTTCAAAACTCATATTTGGCACACAATTCCACGGCCGTGGGGTGCTTTTTTCGTATTTTGAAACCGCCCCTAGCTAATCGACGTCAGAAAAAAGAAGTAACGACCAGTTACGCTCATCCCGATTCCGAACGGAGGCGAGCTAGCCGCTGGCTTCAGCCGGTTGACTTGTTTCTTTTTCCGCCTTGAGTGGCGGTTCTGGTTTCCCGTTGACGATCATGGAGTGATCAATATTTGCTTCAACATGTCGCAGAATCTTCTGCGTGGTGTCGCGATCGTAATTGCAGTCGTCGAGTGTCAGCCGGCCATTTTGCCCGTCCGCCTGAAATTTGACTTTGGCAATCCCTTTTTTATCCCACTTCTTTTTGTCGAGTTCAACGATTTGATCCAGCTTGAACTGATGCCCCCGGTTTGAGGTAATGGTCGTATCGTTTGATTCGATCCAGCGACCTCGCCACATGATTAGTTGGGTCAGAAAGATCAAGCCAATCCCCCCCGTAACACCTGCCATGACGAACTGAAGCGAGATTTCATAATCTTTTTTCGGCTCCCCAGGGTTGCCTGTCGGCCAGCCTTTTTCGGCAGCGTAGATATTCCAATGATCCGCAATTTCTTTGAGATCGGGCTTGGGAATAAGTGTTTGTTGCTCCTCATGAAACTTAATGAATTCATGGGCCCGCTTTTGCTGATTGGGCCATCCAATGAAACCATCGTACAGGCAATAGAGGCCAAACCCGATGCTAATAGACCCGATCAGCGCAAGTCTTGCGAGATGATTGGAACTGACTTTGGTTCGGACGTTCATCGGTGACTATTTTCTCCACGGCAAAAATGGCGTTCACGGGAAGGATAGAAAAACGACTAGCAATCTTCAAGCTCTCCACCAGTATACACGAATTGCAACGGCGCCCTATGACTTTACCTGTGCATGAGTGCCTCTCGTGAACCGGTTACGACGGTTGCAACATTGAAACCGTCAGCGAGGCAGGTATTTGTTGCAAAATCTCAACCTGACGTTTGCAAAACGCAACCCAGGGGCAATGGTTGAGTGGACAGTTTCCTAAATTGAGGAAGCGTGACATAGGAGAGTCCCTTTCGGGACGGAGAACGATGAAAAGAACGATCTTGTTATTCGCAGTTGCAATTTTGGTATCAGGCGCAAGTGGATGTGGAAGTTGCAAAAATTTCTTTAGCAGCAGGCACCAAGTCGCAAAGCCCGTCTACTCGCAATACGCCCCCGCCTGTGGCCCAGCCTGCACGCCGGGCTGCAAGAGTTGTGGTAATGGCAGCAACGTCACCACCCCGGTCACCACCTATTTTGTGCCGTCGGAGCAAGGTAGCCAGATCGAGTTTCCGCAGCCGAGTTCGTAAGGGCCTTTGGCAAGCACCGTTTCAGCCCCCGGCAAAGCCTGGGGCGAGGGTCTGTGGGCGGCCTATTTTTTCTTGCCTTCTTCTTCGCCAGTTTCTAGGACGGCGAGAAATGCTTTTTGCGGAATGTCGACCGAGCCAATCGACTTCATTCGTTTCTTGCCGGCTTTTTGTTTTTCCCATAGTTTGCGTTTACGGCTAATATCACCGCCGTAGCATTTGGCCGTCACGTTTTTGCGCATCGCACTGATATTTTCGCGAGCGATAATTCTCGTGCCAATGGCAGCCTGAAGGGCAACCTCGAACATGTGACGAGGGATTTCTTTTTTCAGTTTCTTGATTACCGCTCGCCCACGTCGGTCGGCATCGCGTTTGTCGCAGACAATCGATAAAGCATCGACGCGTTCGTTTTTGACGAGAATATCGAGTCGCACCAAGTCGCCACCCTCGTAGCCAAGTAGCTCGTAGTCCATGGTGCCGTAGCCACGCGTCACCGTTTTTAGCTTGTCGTGCATATCGTAAATCACGTCCGCCAGCGCGAGGTCATAAACCAGCATCGCGCGTGTGGTCGATAAGTATTCGGTTCGCACATAAACACCACGTCGGTCGGCGTTCAGCTTCATGACGGCACCGATGTATTCCGTAGGCAGCACAAAACTTACCCGCACAATCGGCTGGCGAAATTCCTCGATATCGCCTCCATCGGGTACGTCTTGGGGCGTGTGGATTTCAAAGAATTCACCGTTGTGGGTTTCTACCTGGTAAGTCACATTGGGCGCTGTCTGGATAAGATCGACATCGGCTTCTTGCTCTAGTCGTTGCTGAATAATCTCCATGTGTAGCATGCCGAGGAAACCGCAGCGGAAACCAAATCCGAGCGCGTCACTTGTTTCTGGTGCAAACTCGAAACTCGGATCATTGATAGCCAGGCGATCGAGGGCGTCTCTTAACTGTTTGAAATCCTGGCCGTCCGACGGATAAAGTCCGCAAAAAACCATCCGTTTTGGCTCTTCGTATCCGGGCAAGACCTCGGCGGGGTGATCGCCGGAGGTGCTTACCGTATCACCGACGTGTACATTGCCAAGCGACTTGATGTTACAGATCAGATAGCCGACCTGCCCCGCCGTCAACGTATCGGCCGCTTCTCGCTGTGGAGTAAAATGGCCCAACTCGATCACTTCGTGCTTGGTGCCTTGCTGCAGAAATTTTATCTTTTGGCCTTTGCGTACCGTGCCATTGACCACACGAATATACGTGATGGCCCCCCGAAATTCGTCATAGTGGGCGTCGAAAACCATCGCTTGGAATGTGGCCTTCGGATCACCCTCTGGCGCAGGTACCCGATCGATGATCGCGGCCAGCACTTCCTCGCATCCCACGCCTGTCTTGGCGCTACAACCGAGCACATCCTCGGCATCGATGCCCAGGGTGTGCTCCATCTCTTCTTTGACTTCGTCGGGCCGAGCATGGACCAAGTCGATCTTATTTAGCACGGGCACAACCGTCAGATTGTGCTCCATGGCCGAATAGGCATTCGCGACGGTTTGGGCTTCGACCCCCTGGAATGCATCGACAAGCAAAACGGCCCCTTCGCAGCAAGCGAGTGACCGAGAGACCTCATACTGAAAGTCCACGTGCCCTGGGGTGTCGATCAGATTCAATTCGTAAGTCTGTCCCTCGAACTGATAGTGCATTGTCACGGCACGCGCTTTAATCGTGATGCCGCGCTGGCGCTCGATGTCCATGTCGTCGAGCAATTGCTGTTTCATCTCGCGTTCGCTGACCGTGCCAGTGCGTTCCATTAGCCGGTCGGCCAAGGTGCTCTTACCATGGTCGATGTGGGCAATAATCGAAAAATTACGAATATACTTAGGGGCGGTCATGAGGGGGAGAGGTCGGGGGTCGGAAGGAAAGTAGGGGGGTAGGATTTGGGGATTATTGAGTCTACTGATTAAGGTCGTTGTACTCCAGCCGCGCCAGACCTGCAGCACCGATGTAGCCAGCGTCGCCACCTAATGTGGCGAAACTGATTTTCATCGTCTCTTGCAGTGCGGTGAGTAGGCGGGGGCGGAGTTCGCTGCACAGGTGCTTCAAAAATGCCTCGCCCAACGGATGGCCGGCACCCCCAAAATTCATCGCTCCACCCAATACTACGTGATCGGGATCGATTGTGTGGATGAGGGTCACTAAACCGAGTGCCAAGTAACGGGCTGTGTCCATTACTATTTGCCGTGCGAGGCAATCATCTGCTTCGGCGGCTTGTGCAATGTCGAGTGGAGTGATTTCTTTGCCTGCTTCGCGTAACTTCGATAGCGTACTCTTGGTGCCAGCATCTAACTTATCGTTTGCCCGTCCGACAACCGCATAGGAACCACAGTAGGCTTCTAGCGAACCGGTATGGTTCAACGAATCAACTCGCGCATCGGGGCTTGGATCAATGAGGATATGTCCACACTCACTGCCGCAGCCATGGGCACCTTCGATCAGCAAATCGCGGACGACGATGCCACCGCCGATTCCTGTGCCGAGCGTCAACAATACCATGCTATGACAATTGGCAGCGGCGCCACACCAATATTCGCCGTAAGCGGCTGCGTTGGCATCGTTGGCATAACGAACCGGCTTGCCGCAGTGTTCGCTCACACGATCGCGAATCGGAAAATTCCACCACCCCGGCAAATTTCCAGGAGTCAGCAACACACCCGTATCCAGGGTGAGTGGCCCAGGAGTTGCCAGACCAACACGAACGACGTCGTTGCTCGAAACTCCTGCCTGCTTGATGACGTGGGCCAGTCCTTCTGCCATGCGGCAAGTCGCATCTTCGGGCCCCCGCTCGGCGTCGGTCGGAACCGAATGATAAGCCAACCTTCGGCCCAGGTCGTCGACCAGCCCGATTTTGATATTCGTCCCACCGACGTCGATGCCCGCGAAAAAAGGCTTCTGGGCTTCGGCTGCAGAGATGAATTGGCTTGGATCAGACATCTTGGATCGTCAGGAGAGAGAAATGAAGGCCATCTTGCCACGGATTTCGTGACCAGGGCAAGATGCCCAGTATAGAAGCCCCTGCCATTCGAGGCAAAGCCGTCTGTCCGAGAAAAAAGTGAAAGACCGTGCTTTCTCGTTATCTTGTTTAAGTTCTGTCAGGCACGACTTTTACTGAATCCAAATACAACGTATCAGGACATAAATCTTGTTCATGCGGCCACGCCACGGTGCCATCAACGACCTTTGCTTGGCTAAAATAATGTTGATCCTTTAGCTCTCTGAACACACCACGGTCTAGCAGGCTAGAACAATCAAAAACCCCTTGCTCACCATTGGTAAACAAAAGTCGTAGTCGATAATCCAACGAGACTTCTACCTCGCTTACCCTTGGATTCATCTCATCACCTCAGTGGCTCAATTTTGTATGGTTGTTCGCCAGATACGGCCAATTCCCAATCAGCGACAAGTTCATCCTTGTGTATTTCAATCCAGGCTTGAAGTAGTTTCATTTTTTGTGGCGGAATACTTCCTTCAAGGACATCACCTTCTGGTATGGAAACTACAACCTCGTCCCCCTGGTATTTGGCATGGATATGAGCAAGCTTGTGTTGCTTATTATCCATGAAATACATGTAGACGATAATTCCATAAAATGTTGATATAGCGGGCATACCACTCTCTACTATAACCAGATGGAAAAGTGGGTTAGCGCACCAACAAAAAAACACTCGAATGAGCTGTAATGCGGTAGCCCACCTGTTGCTTTGTATTATAAAGGAAAAGGACAGCGTGTGCAGCACCTTCCGTGCCGTTCACTCTTTCAGATTGAGTGGAATAGTGGCTTCACAAGCCCTTCGCACGGTAGACGACACATCCTGGCGAAACTCGTTTTCGGTGACTTCTTCGCAGAGCCGTCGGAGAGGGGCGGGAATCGCTAAACCTTCGAGGCTCTGGAATTGGCCTTCGAGCAGGCGGCCAAAAACTAGAAAACGGCAACCTCGCTCTGCCAGCAGTTGAATCGCCGCATCGTATCCCGCCCGTTCTCCTGCATAGTAGCTGGGATCAGCAATTCGAAGCATGGTGTCGGCCCCGACGACAAACGTGCACCCAGGAAACAGCTCAGACTTTGCACGAAAGGTTGGGGCATCGGTTAGCAGGAGTGTTGCGTTGGTGTCCTGTTGAAGAAAATTTTCTAGCCGACGCTGGATTTCTACAAAGTCGAGCGGCGGCTTATCAACATTCGTGATCGACAGTTCATAGGCAACAGGCTCGCCCAGCCGCGAAGCTGCCACTTGGGCCATCCGACGGTGCCCCTCGTGCAAGGGATTAAACGCGCCGGGAAACAATACCTGAGGTCGAACCGCAGCTTTCTGCTTTCTGATTGGCAGCGCAACACAATTTCGCTGACCCGTGAGTAACTCGGTCCAGTCGGCTTCGGCATGTTGCTGAAGCCGATCGATTTTTTCATTGTCGATATATTGTTGATCTAGTGCATCTGCTGCAGCGGTCGTGTCGACCTCACAAGCCTCACCTGTGGCAAGAAGAATCATCTTGGATGCTAGCCACTGCTCTTTTTTGCGACCTCGTTTTCCTTTCGATAGGGTTAACGAAAGCGAACGGGTCAGTTTTTCTGTCTGTACGGCAACATGGATACGATGTTCGCCTTGTTTGGGCCGATCGGTTGCTAAGCTTGCCGTTGCACCAATCCCAACAAGCATCGCCGAGGGGGCGTCTGAAGCCAGCCGTTGGGCACGCATCCAAGCTGCCATGGCCATCAGTCGTGCAGTTGATTCGCTACACGCTTGCTCTGGCAGTCCGCCTAGCCAGTGTTTCATCGATGAAGCCGAGTAAGGAACGGTTGCTTCGAGTACTGATCGTGAAGCTCCTGCGACGTCTAGCAATTGGCTGATTGCCTTCGTGCCGCCGCCGGTGACTGCTACGACCAGCCGACGACCACTCGCGTGAATGTTCGCAATCAATTCGGTCCACACAGTTTGACTCAAGCGATCACTCCTCGGGCAAAGTTTTTGGGTGGTCTATCTCACATTCGGTGTTGTGAAAACACAGCATGATGCGTTGCTGCAACATTCGTCAGCAAACCTGCACAGACTCGAAAAGTGTCTGTAACCCTTCCCTGACTGCATCCTAGCAGTTCTCAGGGGCCAAACAACGCTTTGGCATCGGCCTTGCGTGAGAAAGGGTTGTTCTTTTCGGTTCCTGATTCCAACGGGAGCCTCAATCCGAAAATCTCCAGGTGTTAGAAGATGGCCGACGTTGTCGAAATCAATGACATCGAGCAGCTCGAACCGTATCGGCTCGCCTGGAATGTATTGCTGCAAAACACCCCCAAAGCCTCGTTCTTTCACACTCTCGACTGGCTAAAGCTCTACTGGAAACATTTTGGCTCGTCGCAAATCCTACGAGTCCTGATTGTTCGCTCGGAAGGTAACGTCATTGGTATCGTGCCGTTCTGCGTTCATCGCGAGCGTTATCAAGTCGGCAAGGTTCGAGTCTTAACCTATCCACTGAGTGATTGGGGAATGTGGTATGGACCGATCGGGCCCAACCCAGCCGCTACGATGCACATGGCTGTGCAACATCTTCATCACACGCCACGCAACTGGGATATGATCGACCTTCGCTGGGCGCACGCACCGACAGGTCGGCTCTGCTCAACAGCACAGGCTCTCGCTGCCGCTGATTGGCAACCGCAGATGGCTGCCTATCAAGAAGGCGCATTGATTCGAACTGCCGATACGGACTATCCGCAATACTTTGCGACCCGAAGCAAAAAGTTACGGCATGAAATACGACGGCAGACACGGGCTCTAGATCGCTGTGGCAAAGTCACTTTCGAACGTCATCGCCCTGCCCCTGCGTCCCAAGGCGATGGTGCCCCGCGATGGGACTTCTACGAAGACTGCCTTCGGATCTCGAAAAAAAGCTGGCAAGGCGATTCAACCACCGGCAATACCCTTTGCCACGATCATGTTCGCGAATTCTTGCGAGACAGTCATGCCTTGGCAGCCAAGCTAGGCATGTTGGATATTGCGCTGCTCAAACTCGATGGAATCGCGGTCGCGTTTCAATATAACTATCAATACCACGGCGAAGTTTATGGCCTACGGATGGGATTCGACCGTGACTTTACCAAACAAGGTGTGGGCAAGGTGCTGTTATCGCAGATGATCGAAGACAGTTTTGAACGCAACGATGTCAGCATTAACCTCGGCGGCGGTGACTACCAATACAAACACCGGTATCAGACACATCAGGAAACCAGCTACCGTTTCACCTGCTACCCAAGCCTCGCATGGCGACCCCAGGGAGTTCGGCTATCAAGATGGCTTAAGCAACGACTGGCTAAGCCCAAACAAGCTGAGAAAGCGACGCCGGCGTAGAAAAAACAACCATTCATCACTTGGAACTTCAGGAACAACGAGATTTACCACAGAGACACGGAGGACACGGGGAATTATCCTGCATTCTAGAATACTGAAATTTGAAAGATTTTTTGTAATCGTTCACAGGAGGAAAGTCGCGTAGACCTCTCGCGAAGACGCAAAGGAAAGAAGCAAAAAAGTGTCTCGCAGAGGCGCAAAGACAGCAGAGTCATTGAGCCTAGCGGTCACACTCTTTCAATGGCCAGCATTTGGACTTTTACTGTTCTTGTTAGTTCCACACACCGTTCTCTGCCGTCTTTGTGACTCTGCGTGATTCCCTTTACTTTTTTGCGCCTTAGCGCCTTTGCGAGAGACTCTTACAAAGATTCGCCTAGCGGCATATTGTGAACGGCTACGATTTTTCTTTCGTTGGGTTCGTAGTGCCGTGGTGGTTCAAATAGGGGACTTTCGCATGAAGGAGGTGCGTTCAGAAATTCTATCTTTTTTCTCAGTGTCCTCCGTGACACCGTGGTTTTTACATGGCTATGCCTAGCTCTGAAACACGTCAGGCTGCTCCCTAGGGCATCGACGTCTGAGGAACGCGACGCTTTCGCGTGACGCACCTCAGACGCCTGCCACTTAGGGTGCCGTCCCCCCCTTCCTGTCAGTGAAGATCAAGTGACCCTCGCTGACAAGCGGCAATGAATTGTTGCGGCATCGCCTAAATTAGCCATGCAGCAAATGCTAAAACGATGATTAGCGTTGTGGCTCGCTGATTTGGTTGGCCGATTGTTCTTTGAGGGCGGCAGCTTCGCGTGCCAACTTGAATTCTGGCCCAGGTGCGTAGTACTGGACATCGTCACTGAGGTAGTACGGACTCGGCAAAGTTTGCCCGGCGATGTCCATCTGGCAACCGGTCGCTGCTAGTGAAACCAATACTACTAAGCCACAAAGAATTGTGCTCAGGCGACTCTTTGCATGCGTTTTCAAGTTCTTCACGATCGTTGCTCCTGATCGACGGCCATCAGCCGAAGCACCAACTGTCTATAGACTTGCCAGATTCTCTCGCACCTCGAAGAGGCCTCTCAAGCACTGGCGAACACAATCGTTATCGTCGTCTCAACCCGTAAACTTTCACTGAACGTATTAATTTCTCGCACGCCGTTCGGAATTAGCTAGCATGAAAGTCGGTCGATCAGCGATGCCAGCTTTCCCGCCATATCCCACGTCGCCTGCGATTTCCTCTAGGAATCGAGATGGAAATCGCTTCTCGTAGGCGTAAACTGTTAGAATAAGCGAACATGGAGAGAGAGCCGCCGGGCTGCGTGAGCGGCCTTTTTGGAGCAGAGAGATGCCAAAGTTTATTTGCCAATTCCGTCGGCTTGCTGTGCCAGCGTTGGTAGCGGTCGCCGTTGTCTTGCTTCCGACCCAGATCGCAGTCGGCCAACTTCGCAGCGGGTCGACCCCTTCGCTCTCTTACTTTCGAGGTATCGAACAACTCTACGAAGGTGACTACCTCGATGCAGAACGAACCTTCCGCCGCGAAGCTCGCGGGGGCATCCATATTGGGGTCACCGGCCGCTGGATCGACGCGATCGCTTATCATGCGATGTGGGGCGAAGTTCTCTACCAACAAGGTCGAACGGCCGAATCGCTGCAACATTTCAATCAAGCCTGTGCTCAGTTTTTAGAGAATCCCAAATGGTTACTGAAAGTAAATTTCAAGCAATCGCCTCGCCCCGCCCCCAATCTGGCTAGACGTCAAATTCCGTGGGGACGAAGTGGTCGGCAATTCACGCTCGGCAAGTTGCCCTCGCAGATGTTGATCAACCAAGGCGATCTCCAGAGCGGAAATCGCGCGGCGAGCCGCGGTGGAGTGATCCAGTCTGCGCAGCTCTGGAAGGTTGATGTCGTTGAAATTGTGCGCGTTACGGCATTGGCAATTCGACGACGCAACGAGCTGCTCGGACCACTAGCGAAATTCGATGCCCTTTCGCGTGAGATCATTAACGGACTATCGCGCGCCGCACCCCCCAACCATTGGTCAAATGCCTGGGTCGACTTGCAGCTTGGGATTGCCTATGCAGGGCAAGGGAAGCTCAAGCTGGCTCGTAAACGATTAGCACGGGCTGAACGGCTCGCGGGTAAATTCGATCATCGGCTCACATGTGTCGCGCTGCTTGAACTGGGACGCCTCGAGATGGAAAGCGGAAATACCGATGCGGCTGCTCGCCACTTGGCCGAGGCTAGTTTTTCGGCTTTCTACTACGAAGACGTTGGTGTCATCGACGAAGCATTTCGACTCCGAGCGATCAACCGACACATCAACTCTCAGCAGGGCATCGATTCTTTCTTAGAACCTGCTGCTGCTTGGGCACGGCATGAACGTTACCACCACGTTTTTGCTCGCCTCAGCTTTGCCATGACCGAAGAGTTGATGGCTGCCGGTCGATGGGAAGAAGCGGCTGCTACCTTCAAAACGGGGCAGTCTCGCCTTCGAGATGCTCGCACCGGATTGCTCGGAAACTGGTCGCAATATCTTGAAGCTCGCTTACTCTACCAACAAGGGAACGATTCGGCCTCGGCGGTGTTGGCCCAAGCGGTCGAGAGACAGCAGGCTACGTTGCCTCGCAATTGGCAAATTCATGAAGCCAATAAGCTCTTCGACGATCGACGCCTTCTTACTCGGTCGGCTGTCCATGTTTACCAAGCCTTACTCGCCGATCCTACGCCTGCAGATTGGGTCATTCGCCCACTCCAGACTTTAGCTTCGATGAAGGCGCCCCAGGACGACGCCTACGATCGTTGGATAGCCGCACTCCTCGATTCCAATACCCCTGGTACGGCACTCGAAGTGACCGATTTAGCCAAGCGCCGACGTTACCACAGTCAACTCGCCTTTGGTGGTAAGTTGGCGGCTCTACGAAGCACACTCGAAGCCCCCGAGGCTGCGCTCAACCCACGGCTGAGGAGTCAACGCAGCGATCTGTTATTGCGTTACCCCAGCTATGGAGAACTGCTTCGAGCGGGCCAACAACTTCGGTTGAAAATCAAGAACGATTGGCACGAGGGTCTCGACGACCGATCTGAGCGTGATCTGGTGAAAATTTGGCGTGACTGGTCGACCACGATTGCCCAGCGAGAGGCCCTACTCGAGCGCATTAGCTTAGAACGCATTGCTACGGATTTACAATTTCCGCCCTTCCTTGCCACCAAAAATCTCCAGTCGAGGCTCAAGCCAGGGCAAGCAGTCGTCATTTTTCACAATACCTCAGACGGGCTGCTCGGATTCCTGGTCACTTCCAAGGGTTCCACGCAATGGAATTGTGGCCCGACAGGGCAGCTAGTGGGTTTGCTCAACAATTTTTTGCGTGAGCTGGGTAACTACAACGCCAACCATCGCCTCACCAGCGAGCAATTGTTGTCGACCGAGTGGATCGCTGCTGGCAAAAAACTATTTGAAGCACTGTTTAAGGGATCTTCCCTCGATCCCGAAGCCATTTCCGAATTAGTCGTCGTGCCTGATGGCATTGTTTGGTACGTGCCCTTCGGGGCACTGCCCGTGAAAGTAGAAGACCATAGCGTTCCGCTAATCTCCCTAGCGAAAATACGTGCCGTCCCCACGATGAGCTTGGCTTATGGTCAATCGATACCGTGGCGACGGGTTCAACGATCGGCGATTGTTGGCAAAGAAATCGTCCCTGGCGATACGGACGAAGAACAAAACGAAGCTTGCGGGTTATTAAAAGAGGCACTGACCAATCCCATAGATTTTCTGTCGCCTACGCCTGTGGCTACGTCACTGGTGGGATCATTTTTAGATACGTTGGTGGTTCTCGACGAAACAGACCTCGACCCCACACAACCCTGGGCTTGGTCTCCCTTGCCGCAAGGTCGCTCGAGTAGGCGGGCCAGTTTGAATTATTGGGTGATGCTGCCTGAGATCGGTCCGCAACGAATCGTGCTTCCTGGCATGCATACGATTGCCGAGCGAGGGGGCAAGACCTCTAAGCGAAAATCTTCGCCGACCCGACCCGGCGAGGAATTGTTTCTTGCCAGTTGCGGACTCCTGTCTAGCGGGGCACAAACGATTTTGCTAAGCCGCTGGCGCGTCGGCGGTCAATCGACGCTTGATCTCATGCGAGAATTTGTCCAAGAGTTACCTCATACCTCTGCCGCCGACGCATGGCAGCGAAGCGTCGAACTCGCCCAGGAGCTGCCCCTTGAGCCCGCCTGGGAACTTCGAGTGAAATCAAGCAAAGACGCCCCACCGCTTACCGCTGCCCACCCGTTTTTCTGGGGCGGCTATCTATTGGTCGATACCGGGGCACCTGCCAACGAAGACGGTGCCAACGAAGACAGTGCTGGCGAAGAGAAATCGGGCGAATCTCGATAGCTCAGCCCTAGAATCTCCGTTGCCAAACGGCTAGGATCGGGGGTCTGATGAGTTGGCCAAAAGGCCTCTCCTTTGCCTGTTCTCCCCAAACCCCTTTGATTTTCTTATGTCGAAAACGATCAGCCTCGCTAGTTACGGAATCAACGTCACCAAGGTTCTCCGCAATGCCTCGCCGGCAAAGCTTTACGAGGACGGAATCTTGTCGGATGGAAGCACCATCGTTGCCAGCGGAGCCATTGCGACCGATTCGGCAGCGAAAAAAGGCCGTAGCCCCAAAGACAAGCGCGTGGTCGAAGAAGCTTCGAGCAAAGACGACATCTGGTGGGGCAACGTCAACGTCCCGTTCTCGGAAGATTCGTTTGCCGCGAACCGCAAGATCGCCATTGAGTTCCTCAACACCTGCGACCAACTTTACGTGGTGGATGGCTTTGGTGGATGGGACCCCGACGCGCAAATCAAAGTTCGTATTATTTGCTCGCGGCCCTACCACGCCTTGTTTATGCACAATATGCTCATTCGCCCCACGGCCGAAGAGTTGGCCAACTTTGGCGAGCCCGACTATGTGGTATTCAATGGCGGGCTTTGCGATGCCGACACCAGCGTCGAAGGCGTTGAGAGCAAAACCAGCGTCGCGCTAAATTTCGCTGCTGCCGAGTTTGTCATCCTGGGCACTCAATACGCTGGCGAAATGAAAAAGGGCATTTTTACTGTGATGAACTATTTGATGCCGAAGGTAGGCACCTGCTCGATGCACTGCTCGGCTAACGAAGGCCCCGAGGGCGATGTTTCGCTCTTCTTTGGTCTTTCGGGTACCGGCAAAACCACGCTTTCGGCCGATCCTGTCCGATCGCTGATCGGCGACGACGAGCACTGCTGGAACGACCGCGGCATCTTTAATATCGAGGGAGGTTGCTACGCCAAATGTATCGACCTGACCGCTGAAAAAGAGCCGGAAATCTACAATGCCATTCGTTACGGCACCGTCCTCGAAAATGTAGTGATCGACGAAGATTCACGGGTGGTCGACTACACTGATGTTTCAAAAACCGAAAATACCCGGGCCAGCTACCCGATCGAATACATCGACAACGCAAAGATCCCTTGCCTTGGTGGTCACCCCAAAAACATTGTGTTCCTCACCTGCGACGCATTTGGCGTTTTGCCACCGGTCAGTAAACTCACTCCCGAGCAGGCGATGTACCACTTTATTAGTGGCTACACAGCCAAGGTGGCAGGTACCGAAGTGGGCGTCACCGAACCCGAAGCAACCTTCAGTGCTTGCTTCGGCAGCCCGTTTCTCGTTTGGCATCCTGCCAAGTACGCAGAGCTACTTGCCGACAAAATGCGTGACCACCAAGCCGATGCTTGGTTGGTGAACACCGGCTGGAGCGGCGGAGCCTATGGCACTGGGAGTCGCATGAGTCTCAAATATACCCGCGCCATCATCGATGCCATCCATGACGGTTCGCTTGCTAAGGCGGCTACCGCGACGGATCCCGTCTTCGGCTTAGAAGTCCCCACCGCTTGTGCTGATGTGCCCTCTGAAATCTTGATCCCCAAAAACACCTGGGCCGACCAAGCCGCTTTCGAGGCCACCGCCGCCAAACTGGCTGGACTCTTCGTCGAGAATTTTACCACCTTCGAAGGCGATGCTTCTGACGCTATCAAAGCGGCGGGGCCCTGTGTCGAGACTGCTACCAAGGCCTAGCTTTTCCGCACAAAGCCGTGGGAGTGCAATCCCACGGCTTTGTCTCTGATGCTCCATAGCAAAACCAGCACGACCGCTACTAGTAGCCACGGTTTGGCCGTGAGGCTGCTTTTCCTTGGCGACCTTCTCTACAGTCGTTTTGACTTGATCGGCTGCCATTCTAGGCTTGTCTGGACCGAGATCGAAACGGATTTTCGCCACCAGCGAAGATCGCGATAGTCCTGCCCAGGAGCCACTCTTGATGCGTCAGAAATCTACAAAAAACGAACGTTTTACTTCGATTGCAAGCACCCTTGTCGCGGTTGCAATATTAGCTGCCGGCGTCACTGCCCAGCAATCGCGGCAAGCCCCGCATGAGGAACTCACTCGGCTTGAGTCGGATCTTCGTTTCCAACTCGAACGCGCCTTCAAACATGATGGAAGCCGTCGTGACGAGACGATGGCACAAGTCGACCAAGTGGTTCAGTCTTGGCAGGCTTCCCCCCAATCGGGCAACGACCGGGCCCTTTTCGCGACTTGGCTAACCGAAGCCACAACCCATGCCATGCCTGGCGCTCATAAAACACTTCCGCTTGCGCCAGAGTTTGGCCAGCCCGAGCAAGCGATGCCACTCGCAGTAGTCCAGCCAACTGAGGTTGCACCAGCTCTGATCGAACCAACGACCAACGACAGCGCACCAACCATTGCCGTGGATGTGACTGACGAAGTTGCTTCGACCTCGTTAAGCAACACGACCGAACTTTTCAAGCAGCCTACCGCAACTGCGGCTTCCCCCCATATTTCGCTTCTTGCTGCCGACCCCCTCAAGCTAAACCTCGAAACACCAACACCAAATGCTCCGGCTCAATTTTCTCAGATCAGCAATCGACCGGTTCCCATTAACCTGACCGAACTTACTGCTCGCATCACTGGCTACCACCATGGGCTCGACGACGTCGAGACCCAACTACGAACGACCAACCTCCCTAGCTTCGAGATCCTTGCTCGTGAAGTCCATCAACTTGAGGAGATGGCGAAAGACTTTCGTTTCGTCAAACTCTACTACGACTCGCTCACCGAGAGGGAGCGACGTTTTGTCTCTTCTCCCCGGTCGATGGGAGGAATGCTTGCCGAAATCTATCGGCACGTTGATCGTCTTGAGCAGACGCAAGACGACGATTTTCTTAGCGTTTTCGATTCCGCTCAAAATGAGCAAATCGATCACCTCCGTATGCGATTGTCAGCGGTTGCCGAACGTATCACCCCCTGAGTTCGGCTGACAGTCTCTTTTGTGGGAGGCGTCTCCTGACGCCGAAAGTTGCTATTTCGGCCCACTCGGCGTCGGAGACGCCTCCCATACCTCCGATTCAAAAGGAAACAGCTCTGCCTTTTTGGGATCGTTCGACGCGAGACACAAGCGTTTTTGCTACAATGGGCCATTCTGCATGGACCCTAGCGAGAGATGAACGATCGCCGACTATGATTCGCCCCGCCTACAATTTATTAAAGCATCTTCTGCTGATTCTCTCCTCGGCAACAACTCTTTCGCTTCTACAATCTCCCTGCAGTGCCGAACAGACCGACCCCACCACCTTCGAGTGTGTTTTTGGTCGCCCCGGCACCTTCGACACAGCAATGGTTGAAAAAGTAAAGTCACTCCCCCTGGGCGAGCGATTAGCCATCGATCGCGACCATGATGGTAAAAATGACGAGCTCTGGTACCTCGAAAACGTCCCACAACGTGATTTGTCTCCTCGTACGATTCTCGTTTGTGTGATTGACGAAGACGGCGACCTCGACGTCACGGGGCCCGATCGCGATAGCGATCTTTACCTAATTGATTGGCAAGTTGACGGCATCATCGACGCAGTCATCGACTATCAGGACGAAGACAATGATGGCGACGTCGATCAGCTAGGTGTCTACTTCGGCTACTTCGGCGAAAACCGACAACCGTGGGTCGATAAAAATGTCGTTCACGTCTGGTGGAGTCGTGACATCAGTGATGCCAATCGCCTCTGGTACGATGTCCGGTGGACCGAAGAGCAAAACTTCTACCAACACCGTAGCCATGCAGGCGGCGATGAAATCTTCTATCAATTTGTGCTAGAAGAGACCGCCACCCAGTGGCAGAACGCGCCCGAAGATACCTATGCGTTTTACGACACAGACAACGATGGTTGTAGCGAAGTAGCTGTGTGCCTTTCTATAGCAGGCAAAGAGGTTAGTTCACTCCGTTACAGTATGGATGTCGACAACGACGCCTTTGGACGCAACCCCCACGACTATGATTTCTCGATCACAGCCATTCCCGAAAACAACGGGTTGCAAATCAACAATGAAGTCGTCGAGTCATTTCAAATCCGAGGGTTTCCCGTCCCCCCGGTTCTTAGTTGGCAAGAGGTGCGCGAGTTTGCCCGCCAGGCTCCCTGGGCCAAGGCTTGTCTGACCTGGGATGAAATGAACGCAAACACCGAAGAACAAATCGATCGCGACCCTCACGAACGCTGGGAAGGAGTGATCAATCGTGGCACAGAAAGTTTTCCTCAAATCGGCAGCCCGCCTAGCAGTGCCTTCAATAAACGGTTCGAAATCTCGCTCAAACCCGCCCAGCCCTTACGCCTCTACTACGATTCCACCGATCATCGTCTGCATCTATTGGGTGCTAACGATGGCTGGATCGAGGTCGATGTCAATCTCGATGGCAAGGTAGATGCCCGCTATGTCTATCTCGATACAAATGGCGATGGCATTTTTGACCGACGACAACTTGACCTTGATGCCGATGGCACTCTCGATTTTGACTGGCCGATGCAGGTTGAAAACACGCAGAAGTTTGAACTCGAGCTAGCCGCGATCACTGAGTTCTATCAAGCTTCTCTCGCACAAACATTGTCGGAGAGTCAAACGTTTATCGATGCTGCCAAATCAGTTCTCTTCGAAGAAGATAAGCACCAAGACCCGGCAGCTACATTTTTCCTTGAAGAACTTGCTCGCTGGATGCCTGAGACACAACTCGGCCAGCGGATGCGCAATACCCCAGGTGGCGCACGCTTCTACCTCGACCTGGTTCGCGACCGGCTATTTCTTGCCCTGCACAAACGGTTTGGCGACACCGACAAATGGCGTAAAGTCGAAGGAGCCTACCAAGCAGGCAATTATCGGGCGGCGGCGACCAATCTCACAGGGCTTGGCTTAGCTCCATCGAATCAATCGACAGCAGCATTCAAGTCGTACCGCCGGCGTATTTCGATCACCCTCGACAATCGCCAGATGCCTCAACGCGACAATTGGCCTGTGACTCTCCTCGTGTCCGAAGTAAAAAAACTCGCCCCCGACTTCAACCCAGACCGTTGTGCTGTGGTTGCACCGCAACGCTGGCTTGAGTGGCGGCAACTACCGCATCAAGTCGATCAACTTCAGCGATCCATCGGCCCAGAGATCAGTTTCCTTGCCGACTTACCTGCTGACATGACGAGTATCTATTACCTCTATTATTTACCTGCGACTGACCACGTCGTCGATTTTCCGATCAAAACCAGGGCCACTGTGGACCGAAGCTCGAACAGCGCCCGATGGGAATCTAATCGTGGGAGTTATCGTATCCACAGCGGACAGATCGACTTCTTTGGAAAAGCCGCCGAAGTCGATTCCCCTCAGAATGACTCTGAAAGGGATATCGACGCTCTACAGGTCGAGAAAACCTCGGGACTAGGCGGGCTCACTCTTTACGAAGCCGATGAATCTTGGGAAATCCAAAATCCTGCTGGTCAGGGTAATATTAAATTTACTCAGCGAGTGCTCTCCCAAGGTCCCATACGCAGCGCCATCGAAATCACCGCCTACAACATCCCCGAGCAACGCCGTTTGAATATTCGTACGGTTTTCTTAATCTACGCCGAGCACCAAGAAACCGAAGTCCGCACCACGATTTCAGACAATCAAGATGGCCGCTTCCGACCTGCGCCAGGTATCATCAAGCTTGTGCGCGAGCAAGCCTTCGCCGATCCTTCCGCAGGTGTGTTTGGTTCTTGGGGCTGGCAAGAGGATGCTATCGGCGAGATTGGCCTTGGTTTGATTCTTGCACCTCAAGAGGTCGACGACCTCGTCGAAGAAGCGACCGAGCGTCGTATCCGATGTCGAGTCATTCAGGAAGGCAAGTTGCTTTACTGGCTCATCGGCGATTGGCGCCGGGGCCAGCAATATCCCCTTGCCTCGACGGTTGACCACTGGCAGCATCAACTCAACGAACTCGCCACGCGGTTGCTAAACAAACCGCAAGTTGATCTCGGGCAGCCAGAAATCCTGCCCTAGTGGTTTTTCGTATTAGGGCGGCAGCGTCTATGACAGAGACATAAAAGAGTCTCACGCAAAGGCGCGAAGACGCAAAGAATAGAAATAGAAAGTCGCTTTCTACAGATATCCCCAAACTTATTTTTTGCGACTTAGCGTGAGATATTTTTCTGGCGTTTCTCCTGTGTCCTCCGTGGTAAATCAAAAGTCTGTTCTTACACGGTTCCTAGAGCCTGCAAATATTTGCGAATCTTTGACGCGATCTCATCTCGTACTCGCGCGAAAACCTGCTTTTGTTCTTCGTCCGATCCGGTCGCATCTGCAGGATCGTCAAAGGGCCAATGAAGCGTTTCAACGGCCCCGGCAAAAGTGGGGCACGAATCTCGGGCATTGCCGCAAACCGTTATCACTAAGTCAAACGCTTGCTTTCGAAACTCGTCGACGTGCTTGCTTCGACTCGACCGAATATCGAGACCGATTTCTTCGATCACCTCGATCGCCAAGGGATGGACATAGCCAGAAGGGCTTGAGCCGGCCGACGAAGCTTGCCAGTCGCCGCTCGCAGCTTCATTCCAAATCGCCTCGGCCATCTGTGACCGACAAGAATTTCCGGTGCAAAGAACTAAGACTTGTTTCATAGCGGTGGCCTTTGATTAAATTGGTGTGTTCTTAGAAGTTGGCATTACGGTGTAGAGGACTCAAAGTAGCGTTTTTGGAAACGAAGGGCGACGCCTACCAGGCCAATAAGCACTGGCACTTCTACCAACGGCCCGATGACTGCCGCAAACGCTTGACCCGAGTTGATGCCGAAGACTGCCACAGCCACGGCGATGGCCAATTCAAAATTATTGCTTGCCGCCGTAAAAGCGATGGTTGCAGTGCGAGAGTAGTCGGCCCCAATGCGTCTGCCCATCCAGAACGACATCAGGAACATTACCACAAAATAGATGCACAGCGGAATTGCAATGCGTAGTACATCGAGTGGCAATTGGACGACCGTTTCTCCCTTTAAGGAGAACATCACGACAATCGTAAAGAGAAGAGCAATGAGCGTGAGTGGTGATATTCTCGGCACGAATACCTGCTCGTACCACTCTTTGCCCTTTGATTTAAGTAGAAAGAATCGAGTTGCCATTCCGGCGGCAAACGGAATGCCGAGGTAAATAAGCACACTCATCGCAATATCTGAAATCGCGATCTGAACGACCACTCCATCGAGCCCAAAAAGCGGTGGCAAGAACGTAATGAAAAACCACGCATAGACAGAGTAAAAAAGCACCTGAAACACCGAGTTGAACGCCACTAAGCCCGCTGCATACTCGTTGTCTCCCTTCGCCAACTCGTTCCAAACAATCACCATCGCGATGCAGCGAGCAAGACCAATCAGAATGAGCCCTGCCATGTAATCGGGATAGTCTTGTAGAAAGATGATCGCCAATGCAAACATCAGCACTGGCCCGATTACCCAGTTTTGCACGAGTGAGAGCCCAAGGATTTTTGTATTGCGAAAGACGTCACCCAATTCCTCATACTTCACCTTGGCTAGCGGGGGGTACATCATCAGAATCAGGCCAATGGCTATTGGGACGTTGGTCGTTCCCACCTGAAAACGGTTGATGAACGACTCCACCCCGGGCATGAAATATCCAAAGCCGACGCCGAGAATCATCGCTAGGAAAATCCAAAGCGTGAGATATCGGTCGAGGAAAGAGAGTCTTCCAGGGCAAGGAGCTTCGGCCACGATTCTTTTCTTTCTTAGTACGCCACTACGGTGCTTTTATTTTGTTGTGGCTTGCTTGGGTCGTTTCTTCGCTTTTTTCTCACGGCACGAATTTGACATTGCCGGTTGGCATAAGTGGGGTTGCCCTTGGCAACAATCCTCGCTGAGGAATTCCATCAGATCTCGAATGCCATCCGGCCGAAGCGAGTAGATGATCGAACGCCCCTCGCGGTGTGACGCGACAAGTCCTGCGTGACACAACTCTTTCAAGTGAAACGTAAGCGTGGCCGGAGCAATCGTCAGCTGTTCTGCGATTTCTCCTGCGGCAAGTCCCTCTTCTCCCCTCGGCACCAGCAGCCGAAAGACCTCCAAGCGAGATTTTTGAGCTAGAGCAGTGAGGGCATCGACAGCTTTCTTTATTTTCATAATTCTATAATTATCAAAATAATAGACAGGTATCAACCCCCTTTCACTCCAGAGTCGAATAAAGAGTAGGATTCCCTTTCGCAGACAAAAAGCCAAAAAAATTCGTCGCTGAATATTTGGCAGTCGACCTTGATTTCGTAGTATGGTACAGAGTCGATACTGACAAGCGGGCGTAGCTCAATGGTAGAGCATCGGCTTCCCAAGCCGACTACGAGGGTTCGATTCCCTTCGCCCGCTCTTTCTCTCGCCTACTCTTCTAGAAGGCTGGCCAAATGAGTTTGGCTCCTGTGGCGATCATCACCACGATGAGGAAACCGAAGATTAGGCGGTGCCCTTTTTTTATGGCTAGTTTTGCCCCCACATAACCACCCAGTAGATTGCCGACGGCCATGACCAGTCCAGGTATCCACTGAACTTGGCCATGATAGACAAAGACCGAAAGCGCGACGGCAGTCAGCACAAATCCGATGACGTTTTTCACGGCGTTGGCACCGATAAGTTCGCGGGCATGAAACAGACTTATGCCAAGCAGTAAAAGAAGGCCCATTCCAGCTTGAATGAAGCCCACATAAATGCCAATCGCGAAGAAGAGGACAAATTCGCCAGCAAGGGTTTTGGGTGGTTGGCGATCAGTAACGGTGAGCAATTGCGGTTTGAAAATTAGCAGGACAGCCATTGCAAGAAAGAGGCCACCGAAGATCGGCTCGAAGGCGTCGATCGGGAGCCCGACTGCCAGCATTGCCCCAACGGGCACCCCAAACAACGTGGGTAAAATCAACCGGGCAGCAAGTTTGGGATCGATGTGACCCTGCTTGTGAAATTCAGCGCTGGCAGAAAGGGTGGAGAAGAGAATCGCAATCCGGTTGGTGCCGTTAGCCATTTGGGCATCCAGACCGCAGATGCACATCAGAGCAGGTAAGGTCAAAAACGACCCGCCACCAGCGATCGAGTTGACAACACCAGCGAGAAATCCCGCAGGGATGAGCAATAGATACCAGGCCCATTCAGGCATTGGTGCGGGTGTCCTTCTGCAGTTGGAACAGCAGGTCGATCGTCGCCCTATCTCAGTAGACTAAGTGTATCAGATCGCAAGCCTGTATCATCTACAGCACCTAGTTGCTCACCGAATCTTTATACTCAAGCGGCAGCCTTCATTTCGGATGCTGCTGGGGTGATCGTCAGTTTTTCCCCTTTGGCGTCCACTCGATAGTCCAAGCCTATCCTCGCGAGTGTTGAATGAACAGCATGCAGAAGCCGCTCAAAGGGTTCCACGGCTTCGTGTTCTGGCAGGATGAGATCTTTGGGCACGCGAAACGTCTTGGCAAGTCGCACTGGCGAAAATGAGACGCCAAACTTGTGAGTTAAGATACCGGCCCCGGCTACCGCCCCGACGTCAACTTGGGCGACGTTCTCAGCAAGTTTCTCGAAGTCGAACTCTTGCACTTTTCGCAGAGGTGGCTTCTCCGAAAGCAGTTGCTCTTCTTCATGGTCCAATGCTCGCACAATCATTTTTTCTTTCCCGCCTCGCATGGCTACGTAGAGCGCTCTTGGAATCGAGAACAGAAAAAAGCATGTAATCGAGTCGAAAAACGGGACTGGCACTTTGTCGAGAAGGCGTCGCGTGACCTCGACGGTCACGATCTTGGCACCCATCTCCATCGAGAATAACAGCAGACGTTGATTGGTCAGTAGAAAAACTCCATCGACTTCGCGTTGGTTGAACCCGACGTACCGGCAATAGCCTTTTAGTAAAGGCCACTCGGTATCCGACCGAAATGCCGCTTCAAAGAGGTCGCCTACGTCGTCAAATTCGTTGCGTTTACAGACACCGATTAGCTTCAGCCCGGCTTCGATATCGCGAATCGAAGTTTCTTGGGCACACGAAACACTCGCGATTGCAGGCAGACTCGATTGCACAGGCGATGGTTCTTGGCTTGCAACATGCCTCGTGCTGGCTCCAGCAATCGAGTTTAGGAAATCGACAAGCCCGTCCTGTTTCTTATCGAAGCAGGTGGTCGATATTTTATGGCTGCTCCCGTCGCGGCATTGCAGTTCGATCCCATACGTGGGCCAGCCGCCAAGCTTTGTAGCGCCAACAATATCCTGCAATCGCACGGAGAACTTTTCCTCGCTCGTACCGCTGAAGAGCGTGTCAGCCGTGATCAAGATTCCCTCTTTGGCCGAACCAAATACCGTGCCGTCTCCCAGGGCAAGAACACTCGCCTTCGTCGCATCAGAAGCGTAACCGCCGAGAGCATTTTTCAGCTTCTTTTCTGGTATTTCACGGGCGCGATACCAGCTTACGTTATCCTCTTGTGGCAGATGACAATCGAGGAGGTCGGAAATGCTCTGCGTAGTAGGAAGTCCGGTCATCTGCAATCCGTGGAAAAGAGAATGCGAACAAAAGAAATGGGGGGGCAAAGGGTACCTGTCGCAAATACGAGACACAAGGGCAGAATGCTTGCGCCCCACCGGTTTTCTCAGCTAGCACTGACGGGTCGTGTATGCCAGGGATATGTCTATCGATGCCCTCTGCCGTAAACAGCTATTGAACGGCACATTTGCAAACCACTGTGTCTGCATGAGGAGCGAATCTTCTCCTCATTGACTTGAACCATACTTCCGTTTCGCCTACATCCTGTTACACTCGCCATTGCGGCAGTCTCTTTTGCTTGATGGCGGAAATGTTTGACAAAACAGTTCATCCAGGCAGTATCTGCCACTGGCGGTGTACGCACTATCCAGGACGTTATTGCGAGGCGTAGCCCCGATGTGCCCCACGCTTTCTCACAACACGATTCGGCGCGTTGAAGAAAACGTTTCGCGTCTATTAGTCCAGTTTTCGCCTGACTCGGCATCGCCCCTTCCGGTCGAAGTTCAGGAGGCGGTCTACTTAGCACGGCAAATGCAGGCCCGTGCTGCAGCTTTGCAAACACCTGCCGAGCATCGACAGCAATGTGAATTCGATCGAATGATTCAGTCGCCTGGCGACAAAGCCACGCTCATGCAGCTCACCGATCAGGCATTCCGCTCGCGATTGCCCCATCGTGCAGCCGACCAAATGATCCACATCCTCGACGTTCAAGGTATCCCGCGGTTTTTTAGCACGTTCGATCGCACCTTGCTCAAAGGCTTTCAATCGTTTGGCGCCTATCTGCCCGGCGTCGCTTTGCCGTTTGTCAAAGAAAAAATGCAGCAAGAAACCGCCAACGTGGTGCTGCCAGCCGAAGAAGAGCATCTACGCGGTCATCTTCGCAAACGTTGGGAAGAAGGTGTGCGGATGAACGTCAACTATCTTGGCGAATCGCTGCTTGGCGAACGCGAAGCCCAGCGGCGCTTGAAAATGTATCTCCAGGCGCTCCAGCGACCTGAAATCGAAGTCATCTCGGTGAAAATCTCGACCCTCTATTCACAAATTTCAACCCTAGCGCGCGAGCATACCATCGCCCTGCTCTGCGACCGCATGGAGCTGCTCTATCGGGCAGCCGTAAAAAGCCGCTACCAACGCCGTGATGGCACGGAGACGCCAAAGTTTGTTTATCTCGACATGGAGGAGTATCGCGACAAGGCCATCACGGCCGAAGTGTTCATGCGAACTCTTGATCGGCCCGGCCTCGAACAAGTTCGCGCAGGCATTGCCCTCCAGGCTTATATTCCAGATTCCTTTTCCACTCAGCAACGCATTACCACATGGGCTCGCAAACGTTCGGAACAGGGTGGAGCAGCGGTCACGATACGAATTGTCAAAGGCGCGAATATGGAAATGGAGCGTGTCGAGGCCAGTCTCCGAGGTTGGCCCTTGGCTACCTTCGATAAAAAGTGTGACACCGACGCCAACTATAAGCGGATGCTCTGTTTTGGCATGCAACGCGACAATCTCGCTGCGGTGCGGCTGGGAATCGCTTCGCACAACCTGTTCACGCTTGCCTACGGGCTAGTTCTTGCTTCGCGAGCAAGCGTTCTCGATCATGTGCAATTTGAAATGCTCGAAGGCATGGCCAATCATCAGCGCCGGGCACTTTTTGAACTCTCGCAGAATATGTTGCTTTATGCCCCCGCCTGCCGGCAAGAGGATTTCATCAACGCCATCGGCTACCTCGTTCGACGTCTTGATGAAAATACGGGCAGCGAAAATTTTCTCCGGCATGCGTTCAGCCTCCGCGTTGACAGCCCCGACTGGCAACGGCTTGAAGCAGCATTTCTCGAATCGTTTGATCGAATGAAGAGCGTGCCCACCGAGCCTCGTCGGACACAAAACCGGCAAGAAGAACCAAGTAAATCCAAGAACAAGCCCGCCCTTGCTTCCTTCTCAAACGCCCCTGACACGGATTGGTCACTGTCGAAGAATAGCGACTGGGCTGCCGGAATCGTCGAACGCTGGCAATCTCGTTGCGATCAACACGCCGCCCAAGTGCCTCTCGTTATCGCCGGTACCGAACTGACGGAGGGACGTCAGCGAGAGATTTCTCACGACCCTTCTCGCCCCGGCACGATTGTCGCCCACTACTTGCAAGCCGCCGGAGCCGACGTCGAGCGGGCGATCACCTGTGCGCGCCAAGACTCGGATGGCTGGTGCGATCAGTCGGCTGCCCGTCGTCGAGATGTTCTCATTGCTGTTGCTGAAGAATTATCGGCCACGCGTGCTGAACTCATGGGCGCTATGTTGGCTGAGGGTGGCAAAACACTTACTGAATCTGACCCGGAGATATCCGAAGCAATCGACTTCTGCCGTTTCTACGCCCTATCAGCCGAGTATTTTCATTCTCTCCCAGGCTTGGCACCAAGCGGTCGAGGTGTGGTGGCGGTCGTTTCGCCTTGGAATTTCCCGCTCGCAATTCCCTGTGGTGGTATCGCTGCGGCACTTGCTGCGGGGAATACGGTTGTTTTCAAGCCTGCTTCCAACACGGTGCTCATTGGCTATTTGCTTTGCCAGTGTTTTTGGAAGTGCGGCGTTCCGAAATCGGCTTTGCAATTCTTGCCTTGTCGTGGGTCGACCGTTGGGCAGCAACTGGTGACGCATGATGAGGTGGATGCGGTAATTCTGACCGGGGGTACTCAAACTGCCCTGGGCATGCTTGCCGCCAAGCCCAGCATGCACCTGCTTGCAGAGACGGGTGGGAAGAACGCGACAATCGTCACTTCACTTGCCGACCGTGATTTGGCAATCAAAAACGTGCTGCATTCGGCTTTTAGCCATAGCGGACAGAAATGCTCGGCCACTTCGCTACTGATCCTCGAGCAAGAAGTCTATGACGACCCTAAATTTCGTGAATCTCTCAGCGATGCTGTCGAAAGCCTTTCGGTCGGCTCGGCATGGCAACTGCACACCAAGATTGGCCCGTTGATTCGCCCCCCGAGCGGAGACTTAGAGCGATCGCTGAAAGAGCTTGAGCCTGGCGAATCTTGGGCTGTCATGCCTCGCCTTCATGTGAACGACAACCCGCATCTCGTTAGCCCAGGTGTGAAGTGGGGCGTTCAGCCTGACACGTTTACCCATCGCACCGAGTTTTTCGGTCCGGTACTTGGGGTGATGCTTGCTCGTGATCTGCACGAAGCCATCGATCTGGTGAATGCCAGCGGTTATGGACTTACCTCGGGGCTGGAAAGTCTTGACGATCGTGAGCAGCGACTTTGGCAAGAAGGCATTCGCGCGGGGAATCTCTACATCAATCGGCCTACCACGGGTGCCATTGTTCTTCGCCAACCCTTTGGGGGCATGGGCAAGAGTGCCGTTGGCCCGGGCATTAAGGCGGGTGGCCCGAACTATGTTGCCACGCTTATGAAATTTAGAGCCGACTCAGCCCCGCAGGATCGGCCGCTCGACCGCAAGGAGACTTCACTCGACGATTTTTGCCTAGCACTTCGTGCTGCCGCGACGCGTTCTCACCTCGACAGTTCTGAGATAAACCAAGTTGTCGGGGCCACCCAGAGTTATGAGCACTGGATGGCCACCGAATTTGGTCATCCCCACGATCACTTTCAATTGCTTGGTGAAGACAACGTTCGGCGTTACTTGCCATTCAGCGAAATCACGCTTCGCGTACATGTCGATGACACCTTGTTCGAGATTTTCGCACGCGCACTTGCTGCCCGAGCCGCTGGTTGCCGCACGGTGGTTAGCTCTCCTCCCGATTTTGATTCCGCCGACGTCAAGCTGCTCGACCAACTCACGCATCCTTGGGCTGGTGCGATCGAGTTTATTGAAGAATCAGACAAACAGCTTGCCGAGGCGCTGAACGGCGAGCACTTCGTCCGACTTCGCTACGCCCATCCATCACGGGTTCCGCAGGCCGTTCGTGCAGCCGCCGCCAAGGAGGGTACCTATATTGCTGATACGCCGGTCTCTGCTCACGGCCGTGTTGAGCTTCTCTGGTACTTTCAGGAGCAGAGTCTTTCACACGTTTACCATCGCTACGGCAATCTGGGGCGACGCTCACGACGCGATTAACGTTTGATATAAGTTCTCAAAATACCGGTTTGATATTCTTTAACCGCGATTCGGTTTCTGCCATAAGTGCGTCTTCAGCCGCTTCGTCAGCTGCCTGATACGTGACGCTAAATCGCAAGTAGGGCCCCGCATCGTCCCACGGGACGGTGCAGATCGACTGTTCGGCAATCAAGTATTGGCTAGCTGCTTCGCCGTTTTCAAAGGTGATACCGTTTTCTAATCCCTTGGGTGCCGGCGTGTATAGAAAGTAGGTTCCGCCTGGCATACTGCATTGAAAACCACAGCGTTGGAGCACCGCCACCAGCTTTTCAAGTCGCCGTTGGTACTTGGAATGAATCCGGCGCGGAATCGATTCGTCGTCCAACGCTGCTGCCGCCGCTTTTTGGATAGCAATAAATTGCCCCGAATCGCAGTTGTCTTTTACGTCGGAAAATGCACGCACTAGACGCTCGTGTCCACAGACCCAGCCCATCCGCCAGCCGATCATATCGAACCCCTTCGAGAGCGAATGCAACTCGACACCGACTTCTTTCGCCCCTGGCACCGCCAGAAAACTGTTCGGCTTGCGGTCGAACGAAAGCAACGCATGGGCAGCATCTTGTACGACCACGATGTTGTTTTCTTTCGCAAACTGGACGACCTCTTCGTAAAACTCTTGGGTCGCGGTCGCGCCGGTTGGGCTATTCGGGTAACACAATACCAGCAGCTTGGCCTTACTGAGCACATCGGCGGGAATGCTGGCCAAGTCGGGTAAAAAGTTATTCTCTTCAAGCAACGGCAACTTGTAGACCACGCCGCCGTAGTAGACCGTGTGAGTGCCCGCCACGGGATAACCGGGTACGGTCATCAGTGTGATATCGCCTGGATTGATGAATGTTGCAGGCAGCATCGCCAATGCGGTTTTTGAACCGATGCAATGATTCACCTCGGTTTCGGCATCCAGCTCGATGCCATATTCTCGTTGCATGAATCGGGCGACGGCTTCCTTGAATTCGATCACGCCATTGTCGGCGTAGCCACGATTTTCGGGTTTGCTAATTTCTTCGGTCATGGTGCGAAGCACCACGTCGTCAGCGATGCTGTCGTTTTCGCCGATGCCAAAGTCGAGTAGTTCCCGTTCGGGATGATCGGCCAAGGCTTTGCGTTTGGCTCGCTTGATTTTTTCGAATTTGTAGATGGCGGTGCCTTTGCCATATTGGGCGCCACCAATACGCTCGGCAAACAACGGTTGGAAATAGGGGTCCGACATAAAAAATCGCTGCTCGTGGAGGGAGTGAAAATAGTGGGTAAGAGCGTTAAGCTACCGCAACGATTTGCGGGGAACAAGCGAGGCAAATTGGAGGGGTCAGGGGCCGGGGAATTTTGTCACCGTGCCGGGTGACAAAATGGACAAAACTCGGAGGTGCTATTGGTGTTTGGTGCTTCTTTTGTCGTGGTTTCGTGTTTTTGCGGGGTCGAGTTTTGGCACGAATAGGGCTGTTTGGGGTTTTCGCGGACAATATTCGGTCGATTTGTCCGCTTTGGCATGCTGTGGGTTCTGTAATCGCAGAGCTTTCTTTCGATTGACTTGGACAAAAGTCGGTGGGGTTTTGTCCTGTTTTGTCCAACTTGGGTGACTTTATTGTCAAAAAGGGAGCTGCCATTTTAGCCACAGAGCACACTGAGAACTCAGAGACTCTTTAATCTCGGTGTTCTCTGTGGCTAAAAAATTGATCGATAAACCGGGGGGCACTTATCTTTGCTAATCGACGCCTATTTTTTATAAGCGAAGATTATCGCCGACTCGTGTTTTCAGATTTCCAAGGAACAGGGGGTGCAAGGACTATTGTCGTGGAATGATGGAGTGGCATCCAGTCAGAAGTTTGGCCACGTAGGGGTGCGATTTCGGGCCAGGATGGCCCGGCTATGGAGAGGTGGTGTGTGGGGTTCCGATGGGGCCGGGCAGCGCGAGGATACAAAAAAAGGGCCGACGAGGTGCGGGATACCTCGTCGACCCTCGGAGGGGGGAGACTAAAATGGGTGGGACTGTCTCTCTACGATGCGAACGAGTGTTTTTTTGGCACTGTCCAGGTCTACCCCGCGAGGCAGGCCACTCGTCGATCGTTTCTCTCTTCTACCGACGATTGGTTAAAGCAAACGGGATGCCAAAAGTTGTTGGCGAGGTGCATACGCGGGTTGAGTTCGTGGACAGCCTGTTTTTTGTCAGCTAGCAGTGCTGTGGCGGGGGGGGTGAGAGAAGCGAAGGGGTTGTAATTTTTACTCGTTGGACTTGTAGGAATTTCCAAAAATATTGCCAGCGGTCTGAAAAACCCTCGAACTACGAAGGGTGATTGAGCGTAGTAGCCCTAGCTGCGAGATTTATGATTTATTAGCCGTTTTGGCGCTAGCCACGGTTGGCATGAAGGCCTTGCCGCTCAGTCGGCTATTGCTAGCTGCTGAGGTGGGCTATCATGGTTGGCCTTAGAGGGTTCGGACCGCGTGGCGGTCCGGCTATCGACTTACCGATTCTAAAGTGCTAGCTCCCCCCTTCTACCCGCCCGCCTCGATTTCGATCCATTACGCTATGTTGCTCCTGGAGAATGTCTGTAAATCGTATCGAGAGCCGAATGGCGACCCGTTGCCTATTCTCGATATTGAGCGTTTGGAAATAAACGCTGGCGAGCAGGTGGTGCTGCGTGGGCGTAGTGGGTGTGGCAAGACCACGTTGCTGAACTGCATCGCTGGACTGACCACGGTCGATGGGGGGCGGATTGAGATCAACGGGCACGACATTGTGCGTTTGCCCGAAGTGACCCGCGATCGATTCCGAGCGTTGCATCTGGGGATTGTTTTTCAGACGTTTAATTTGTTGCCGGCTTTTACGGCTTTGGAAAACGTGTTGCTTGGGATGACCTTTACCGGGCAAAAGCCCGATGCCGGTCGGGCTGAGCATTTGCTCGACGAGATTGGGCTCGGACATCGACTCTCGCATAAGCCGGCCGCCCTTTCGGTGGGCGAACAGCAGCGGGTAGCCGTAGCGCGAGCACTCGTGAATCAGCCTTCGTTGTTGCTTGCGGATGAGCCGACGGCAAACGTTGACGCGGGACATCAGCAGCAGATTATCGACCTGCTTCGCGGAGCTTGCGAACGGGAAAAGGTGGCCATGTTGTTGGTCACCCATTCGCCCGAGGTGGCCGCTCAGTTTGATCGGGTGGAACAACTTGAAGACGTGAACCGTGCGGCGAGGGTGGCATGAGTTTTTGGAAAATCGCTTGGCGAAACATGCAACAGCGGGCGCTGGCTTCGTCGTTAACCGGATTGTCGATGGCGTTGGGCGTAGCGCTGATGATCTTGGTGATTGTGATTCACGAAGTGACCGTCGAGCAGTTTGAAAGTGACGCGCAAGGGTATCACCTAATCGTTGGAGGCAGCAAAGGGGGCGATTTGCAGTTGGTGATGACCACGGTTTTTCATTTGGGAAAACCGATGTATCCGATTCCTTACAGTTACTACCAAAAATTTACCGAAGGCGAGTTCGCCCAATATACCGAAGCCGCGATCCCTTATTGTTTGGGGGATAGTTACCACCAAGGGGGCTACCAGTTTCGGGTGGTGGCAACGAGTCCCGACTTGTTTGAAAAGATATCGTACGGCGTCGACGAAGAAGGCAACGACCGACGGTACGAATTTCGTTTAGGGCGAAATTTTGAATCAAACCACTTTTTCGAAGCGGTGGTTGGCTCGGTGGTGGCGAAAAAAACCGGTCTCAAGGTGGGCGACTCGTTTCAACCGACGCACGGAATGAGTTCGCGTGGCGATAAGCATGTCGGTTTCGAAGTGGTGGGAATATTGGCCCCGACCGGCACGTCCAACGATCGAGCGATGTTTATCAATCTCGAAGGATTTTATTTACTCGAAAATCATGCCCTTTTGCCTGAAGAAAATATCGAAAATGAAACGACGCATGTCGACCACGAGGACATCGACCCCAACGACCCGAACCGAGGCCACCTGCCTTTGCCAGAAGCCCAACGCGAAGTGACCTCGATCTTGGTGCTTTGCAAGCAAGAGTATGGCACCGAAGCGATGGTGCTAGACAATGCGATTAACAAAGGCAAAGATCGCACCGCCCAGGCGGTGGCGCCGGCGGCGGTTGTCGGCCGTCTGCTTGACGGGATCATCGGGCCCGTCCGGTTGGTGTTGCTGGTACTCACGATTTTAATCGTCGTTGTGGCGGGGATTAGCATTTTGGTGAGCATCTATAATTCGATGAGCGAGCGAAGTCAGGACATTGCCGTGATGCGCGCGTTGGGCGCAAGCCGTTCGGCGGTGATGGGGATCATTCTTGTCGAGTCGATTTTGCTCTCGCTGCTAGGGGGCATTGCAGGGGTACTGCTGGGTCATGCGGTGCTGGGTTTGGCGAGTCCCTATGTCGAAGCCCAGGCCGGCATTACGCTACGGTTTTGGCAATTCAATTGGCAAGAAATGTTGCTCATACCGGGCTTGGTCGGTTTTGCGTCGTTGGTTGGCTTTTTACCAGCGCTCACCGCTTATCGGACCGATGTGGGGCGAACGCTCGGTGGCGGTCGGTGATGATGCCGTATACGAAAAACAGGAAAAATCCAAGGCAAAAAAGATTTACCACCGAGGACACAGAGCAGCACAGAGTGCTTGAAAAAAGGGGCTCCGTGTTCTCTGTGCCCTTGTATGTTTAATTTATCGTGGGATGTTTCGTGCAGTTGTGACTTTGCTATTCAGTTGTATTAAGCGGGAGGCATTTGTCTGGTTGCGAAAGAAGTTGCTAGAATGAATGCCAGCTTACCACCCACCCTACCACTAATCTTGGTAGTTAAAGTTATGAGTACCAATCCAACATCTGTCGTAGCTCGATTGCGAATTGGTGCTGCGCTTGTTGCCTTGATTTGGGCCTTGGCTCACGGCACGACTGCTTTGGCATGTCCGTTTTGTAGCGTTGCTTCGCAAACGTTGAGCGAAGAACTTGCTGCGGCGGAGGTGGCGGTGATTGCGAAGTTGGTGAAAGTCGCGACCCTTGCGGACGATCCTGCTGGGCTTGGCACTGTGATCGACTCGGATTCGGGGAAAGCACAATTTGAAATTATTGACGTGTTGCATGGCGAAGAGCATGCGGCAGGCCTCAAGCAGATCGGGGTGGTCTATTTTGGCGAGGATGAGGAAGAGAAAAGTTTTCTGATTTCTGGCGCGACGGGGCCGTCGATCGACTGGACTACGCCGTTACCGCTGTCTGTAAGGGCCGTCGATTACGTCAAACAGTTAGGCTCGCTTGCCCCCAAGGGGCCTGATCGGCTGAAATTCTTTTCGCGGTATTTTGAAGACCGCGATCCGTTGCTTGCGCAAGACGCCTACGACGAGTTTTCGCGCGCGCCGTATGACGAAATTTTGCGGATGGCAGATCATCTCGGTCGACAACGGCTCACCGCATGGATTGAAGATTCGGAAGTGGGTCCGACGCGTCGGCGTCTTTATCTGACGTTGCTAGGCGTTTGTGGGCAAGCGGATGACATTGCGATGCTTGAGTCGTTGCTGCGTTACGACTATCAGCAGATGAAACCAGGGATCGCGGTGATGGTTGCTCAAGCCGGGCTGCATGGCTCGGCGGCCGGGGTGACGATGGTCGATGAGTTAATCCGCGCAGATGTGCGGCGCAAACGCCAGTGCCTCGACGCGCTGATCGCGGCTTATCTAAGATTGAAAGGCCCTGCGGGGATGCCGCTCGTCGAGCAACTTTTCCTGACGAACCCGGCGGCTGAGTATACGCACGTTTATGCCACGATCATGGCTTTGCGATTTCATGGCGAAGAGTCGGATGTGATACCGCGAGAACGGCTGCAACAGGCGTTGCGATTGGTGCTCGATAACCCGGAAATCGCCGATCAAGTGATCACGGATTTGGCCCGCTGGGAAGATTGGAGCATCCTCGATCGATTGGTGAATATGTTCAAAACGTCGGAAGAGGACGCATGGATTCGGCAGCCGGTGATTTCTTATCTTCTGGTAGCCGAAGACCAGCCCGAGGACGTCGGTAAGCGAGCCACTGCGGCGCTCGCCGAGCTTGAACAATTGGATCCCAAGGGTGTCAAGCGGGCACGCAGCTATGCGGCCTTTGGATTGCTGGCGCGCCCAGACACTAAAGAAGCTTCTACGGAAAATTCTAAGCAAGATGCAACGGCCGAGAAAACGGAGCAAGAGCTTGCGGATGGCGAGGATCAAGTCGAAGGCGGTCCAGCCACTTCGGAGTCGACGGAACCGGGGCCCAATCGGTGGATGATTGTTGGCATTCCACTGGTGTCGGGGCTGTTATTGATGGGAGTTTTTGCGTTATTACTACGAGGCAGTGATATTCGTTCTTCCACCGATGGTTCGTAGAATAAACTAAAACCCACAGCATGTTTTTTAACCCCAATACTGCTGATCCCGATTTGAATTTTCATGGCAACCACCGAAGCATTTTCTGATTCGCAAGACGGCTTGGATCGTCCAGGCCTCGACGATTTTGAATATCGTCCGTTAAGCACCGGTGCCATTGCGTCGGCAGTGCTTGGGGTGTTGTCTTTGCTGATGTTTGTCGCTGGTCGTGATAGTCTGCAAGCGTGTTTGATGCTGAGCCCCATTCCGTTGGTTGGTCTGACGGTTGGATTGAAGGCCTTGGCGGCCATTCGCTCGATGCCCGATCAGCTAAGCGGCCGCAAGGCGGCTCAAGTGGGCGTGGCGCTGGCGATCGTAAGTTTGATCGGTGGGATTGGCTTTGCGGGGTATGTTCATGCCACCGAAGTGCCTGCGGGATATGTGCGGACATCGTTCCAAGCGTTTCGTCCTGACGAAGTTGATGAGCGGCGAGGCGCGGCAATTCCGGTGGACATTCAAAATTTGGATGGGAAGAAGGTGTTTATCAAGGGGTTCGTTCGACCGGGTACTACCATCACCAAAGACGGCACTCCCGTGCGGCGGCGTGCTGGTCGTTTTCTACTGGTTCGAGACAACAATGAATGCTGTTTCGGCGATCAAAACAAGGTGAAATACTACGACCAAGCTCTGGTGTCGTTGGTCGACAATAAGACGATGGACGATTCGCGACGTTTGTTTCGAGTCGGCGGAACGCTTCGGATTCTTCCCGAGCGCTCGCGAGCTCCGGGTCGACCAGTCTATTTGCTTGAGGCAGACTACTTGCAATGAAAACTGCCCTGCTTGCCCTGTTGGCACTGGCCAGCGTTGGCTGCGACCGCTCCCCGACTGCGACGGCTGGCAAGCCCCTTGCAGAAATATCGGTCCGCGCGTCGGCAGCAAGAGTTGTGGACTCGACTTTCGACGACATCAAGTTTGAGATCGCTGAGGACGAGGCCTTTGAGCGATCGATGCTGACGCCGAAGGCGTCAAGATTGCTCGATCGCAAAATACGAATTCGGGGCTACATGTTCCCCACGCTCAAAAATCGCGGCCTGAAGCAGTTTGTGCTGGTGCGAGATAATCTTGAGTGCTGTTTTGGGCCAGGGGCAGCACTCTTCGATTGCATTGTGGTACACATGAATGAAGGAAAGACGGCCGAATTTTCGATTCGCCCGATCGCCGTGGAAGGGACGTTTCGCTTTGAAGAAGTGCTTGGTCCTGATGGAAAGCCCATGGCAATCTATCGTCTCGACGGAGACTCGGCGGAGTAGGGCAGAGCGTTATTTGTCTTCGTCTTTGAGTCCCAGGGCAGATAACCAGCGGCGGCGTGGTTTTCCGTCGGTGGGCGTTTCACCCTCTCCCGTTTCTTCGCCGACACTTTGCTCTTTTAGCTGGGCTAACTTTTCGTCGAGTGCGGCTTGTTGGCGGGCGAGGGTGGCGCGTTGGACCGAGAGTTCGAGCTCTGCTTTGCGTAGCTTTGTTTCCCACTCGTGTTTCGCTTCGGTTAATCGCGTGCGCTCGGTTTGGATAATTTCGTCGCTATCGAATAGTTCCTCGTGGGCTGCCTGCTGAATCTCTTCCTGGGTGGGTGCGACTTGTTCGATGGTTTCTAGCTGAGCTTTCAAATCGGCGATTTCTTGATCTTTTTTGGCAACCACACGGTCGGTGATCGAGATGGTGCCCTCGATGGTGGCACGTTCTTCCATGCGATCGGGGGCGATCGAGCCTCCTCGCTCTTCGGCCTCGAGCTCTGCGAGGAGTCGAGTTTTTTGTGCCTGCCAATCGAGTCCATCGGTGCTTTGGTTTGTTGGTGTTGGCGTGGGTGTCGATCCGACTTGCGTTCGAAGCTCGGCGTTTTCTTGCTTGAGTTCGCGGACATCTTCGACCGCCATCTCGAAGCGGCGCTGTAGATCGGCAACTTCCTGCTCGGCGTTTGAATTGTCGAGCGTGGGCGGAGCGCTTTCAAGTTCTGTCACACGGTTGGCTAGTGTATCACGTTCGGAACGAAGGCTGATGAGTTCGGGTGACTCACGATCGTCTTCTTCTGGGCGTCGGGCAAGCTCTTCGCTCAGTTCGGCGTTTTCGCGTTTTAGTTTTTCTACATCGGCCAGTGCCAGCTCGAATTTTTGATTGGTTTGCTTGATTTCTGCTTCGGAAGTGGTTAGCGCCGCCTGGGCCTTTTCCATTTTTTCGACGAGCCGATCACGTTCGTGCTCTTTTAGTTGGCACTGCTCTTGAAGCTGATGGAGCTGTTTGTCGGCTGCTGCCTTGGAAGACTCTTGCTCGCCTGAGAGTGCAGCGAGTTGCCGGCGTAGGGTCTCGGTCTCTTTGTTCGCCGTTAAGAGGACTTCTTGCAGTTGCCCTATTTCGCCAGACAGTCGCTGCTGCTCCTGTTTTTTCTGGTTCTGCCTCTGCTGAAGCTGTTCCAGTCGCTGGGCGTATCCTACCAATTCGGCGTCACGCTCGTCGGATTGGGCGGTCAATTGCTCGTGGAGTGATGCGATTTGCTGTTTGGACTCGGTGAGCAATTGCTTCGATCGCTCGAGTTCTTCGCGCTTTTGGTCGAAAGCGGTCGTTTCGAGTTCGTTGTGAGAATGGTCACGGGCGAGTTCTTCGGCGATTTGCTGCAGTTGCGCGTTGAGCGTCGATTCGATCGACGAAAAACGTTGGCGATGTTCGTCGAGTTTTTGGTCGGATAGATTTCGGAGTGAGCGCAGCGTCTCTTCCGCTTTTTTGGACCGAGCGTTTCCCTCGGTTATCCAGTCTTTAGATTCGTCCATGATCAGTTGATGCCGATGTTGCCATGACGGTCGAAAACCACCCTATTTCTCCCATAGATATGTAGGTCGCGAAGGCCCTGCAGTCAAAGCCGAACGAAGGGTAGAAACGGTCGCGACGATTTTGAGGGATGGCCGTTTGAGAAGGGGCAAAAAGAGCGACGTCGCGGAAGTGCTAACGGTCGTACATTGCGTTGATTTCGCTTGCAAAGTTGGTTTCGATCACCTTCCGTCGGAGGCTAAGTTTTGGGGTCATTTCACCTTTGTCGAGGGTGAATTCGCGATCGAGGAGCAAGAAGGGTCCCACCTGTTCTTCGTGACTTGCATCGGCCAAGATGCGATCGAGTTCTAGCCGGAAAAGTTCTTGGATGTGAGGATGGTTGACTGCTTGGCGAGGCGAATCCACCTTGATTTGTCGTTGCGTAATCTCTTCGACGATCGAATCCTTATTGGGGACAATCAGTGCGCCGAGGCACTTTCGTCCGTCGCCTATCACGCATGAATTATCGATCAGTGAAGACCCTGCGAGTGTCTGTTCGACACGCGTGGGCGACACATTTTTGCCGGTCATGAGAACAATGATTTCTTTTTTTCGGCCTACGATACGTAGGTTTCCGGCTTCGTCGAATTCGCCCAAATCGCCGGTCTGGAGCCAACCATCGACGATTGCCTCTTGGGTTGCTTCCTCGTTTTGCCAGTAACCTAACATGATGCTGGGGCCGCGGGCCAATATTTCGCCCGAGTCGTCGATATGTACTTCGACATTGGTAAGGGGGCGACCGACGGTACCATGTCGGTAATTTTCGGAGTTGCTCACGCTGATCACCGGAGACGATTCAGTCAATCCGTAGCCAGGTAATAGGGGAAGTTTCTGGGAGGCGAAAATCTTTTCTACTTCGGGGGCGACCCCAGCGCCACCACAGAAGCAGCAATTGATTCGCCCCCCAAGTTGCTCTCGGAGATCTTCAAAGTGGGCAATTTTCTGGTAGAAATAGGGGACTCCGTTGATGACCGTCGGTTTGGCGATTTTGCAATCGCGGAGAATGGTGTCTTTGCTTTCTGCGACGACCAGTTGCGAACCAATGTGTAGCCAACCATAGAGATCGCACGTACGTGCATAAATGTGGCTGAAGGGCAAAAAGCAGAGTCGGAGATCTTCGGCACTCGCGTGAATCGCTTTGTCCGTGGCTATCGTGTTGCTGACGATATTTTCATGGCTGAGCATGACTCCGCGAGGAGTGCCTGTGGTGCCCGACGTGTAGAGTAGAGTCGCCAAGTCGCTAGCTTGAGGAGGGGTAGGTGTTAGACCCTCGGTCGCATTCTCTAGGAACTCGTGAAGACCTACCGTCGAAGCATTGCCATCGTTGGCTTCGGCAAGGATTGGCTTGCCGTAGTAGACAATTTTCAGTGTAGGCTCTAGCTCGTTCGCAACGTTCCTAAAAGCCTCAGCAGAGAGGAAGACAAGCTTCGCGCCGCAATCGCCGACGTGATCGGCAACTTGCGCTGCTGAGAGGCTGGTGTGCAACGGGACATGCACAGCGCCGATGCGGTGAATCGCAAGATCGGTAATGATCCACTCATAGCAATTCGCGGCAACTTGAACCACACGGTCGCCATTTAGGATGCCAACAGAAAGCATCGCTTGCGCAAGTTGATTTACCTCGGCGTTTACCTCGGCCCAGGTTCGCCATGATAGTTTTTCATCTGCAATGGTTGCTAGGGCTTGGCGATCAGCGACGGCCTCGACCGTCGCTGCCAACAATTGGGGAATCGTTTGAGAGGGGGTAGACATGCCCACATCATGGCCTGTCTTAGAGGTTTTTTCAACGCGTGGTATCTGAGCACGGACAAAGTTGTGAGGAACCACTCCCGAGAGTTTCTCGCAAATGCCCTGTGGCGGGCGAAACCGATCTATTCTTCCCATCTCAGGTGCAAGCTGCACACCCGCGGGTCAGCGTTTTACGACAAGCATTTTCGCTGCAATCGGTCTGACCGCCGGAAAACCAGTCCTATTTGCACCAGGAGCAATGCTGTCAAGGCGAGGGTACTCGGCTCAGGGACAGTGTTTGCTGCACTCACGGCAGGTAGAGGTGCGGCGCCAAAATTGCGTTGCCAGGCAAGAAAATCTGTCCCGTCTACGACCGTATCTTGGTTAACGTCGCCGTGCGTCCAGAACTCACCTGTGTTGCCGAGGTTTTGATTCAATACGCTGAGGTCTGTGCCGTTGACGACACCGTCGAGATTAACGTCTCCAGGAATCGCCTCAGCAAGTAGCAGCGTTTCGAACGATGCGAGGTGATGAATTGCAAACCCGTCGAAAGAGGGCCGTGGTAGGAACTGTGTTTCGGCCAGCGCTAATTCGATTTCCATGAACGCGATGCCCTCCTCAAAGAAGGTTACCTTCTCTGGATCACCCCCTGGTGAACCTGTCTCGACACCGATCTCAACCGGTTTGCCGATAAGATCACCATAGTCGAGCCAGGGTTGTGCGTGGAAGTCGATGCTATCGAAGCCCAATGCAAAGTCGCGGTAGTCCATGAGCGTGACGGTGTCGTAGATGTCTTGAGCATGTTTGTAGAGGGCTTTGGCTTCGCCGTTCCAGGTCGTGCTGACCATCTCTGGGATCGAGGGCGCCGCGAACTGGTTTGGCACGTCGGCGCTGATAGTCATGGCAGAACCGGCGTCGTCGCGCATTTGAATGTATTCTGTAGAGAGGGTCAGATACTGTTGAATGGTAAGGGCCTTGTCCGTATTCCACTGTGCGAGAGCCCAGGGCTCATTATCGAAATGAGCGCCGTCGAACTGCTCGTTGGGGGCGCTGGCGGCGTTGAAATCGAGTACGCTTTGGAACCGCGTGATGGCCTGGTCATGCGGCGCTCCCGGTAGAACAAAGTTGAGGTCTCCATCCAAAGAGTACGCCTTCATCCCGCGTGCATGCATATCGGCGATCAACGAGCGGTAGAAATTCGGGGCAATGGACATCACCGTGGCATCAAGCCAGAGATATCCAGCGTCGATCCCCTGACTCTCCCAGAGGTTGAGCACATGATCTCGCCTCACCGGGTCGCCCATAATCCCTAACACTTCACCCCAGACCCATTGTGACCGGCCAGTTGGACTGGCCTTTGCTGTGAGGGTGATCCCCAGAGAGAGGGCAACGCTTGCCGTTAATAGCAGCGTAAGGAGTCGGGTTCGTTTGTATTGAATGTCACGCATCGGAAACTCCTTGGGCAGGAATGAAATCGTCTAGCTTTTTTGTCGGTGCAGCTTGGGGTCGACGACCGCAGCCATCTTTAGTTCATCGAATCCGCCGCCTAAAAAGCGATTTACTTCGGCAGCGATAGTCGTGGGATCTTCAATGCAATCGCGATGGTTCACCTTCAATATTGGTGCAGAGCTGCCTTCCACCAGTTTCTCAGCACGAAGCAACTGCTTAGCAAAGATGTCTTTGAGTTGTTTTTCGGGGATTTTTGCGCCGGGCTTATCTGAACGCTCTAGCATGGTTCGTTGCGAATTAATCACCTCATCGATATCTCTTTGCATGAAGATGTAGCGGTATTCCTCTGGCGGCAAATGCTCGACCAATTGTGCGATGACTTTGACAACGTGGCCCTTTGCCTGGGGGATCCAGGACTGGTCTTGACGCAAGTTTTTCACCACTTCGAATTCGAGGTAGCCTTTGAGATTGTCCTGGTCCGCTTCGCGCTGGCCATCGGTGAGGGCTGGGATACCGCCGGCAACGAGCATCTGCATCATCATCGAGGTGCCCGAGCGAGGGAGCCCCGAGACGACGGTTATGTAGTTGGAGTTTGCGGTGTCAGAACTTGATTCAGAGGTCATAGAGTCTGCCTTCGTTTGTGCATGAACGGCTTTGCAGGTGTTGATTGGGAATCGAACGGCGCGAGTCAAGATTACTTATTACGTTCGATTTCAAAGTGCAACCCGGTCGTATTTTTCTCGATGGTTTCTTCGAATGGGGTGGTTTTTTTCGAGCGGTACTTAGGTGCTACCAGCGATTCGCCATTTAGGTAGGACTTTTTGACCATAAAACATATTTTGTACTTACCCGGGTAGACACCGTCATTTGGTTTCATTGTCTGCATCAGGAACGAACCATCTGGTTGGATGTAGCCATAAGCGCCTTTTCGTATCAGGGCATTTGAATCTGCAGCCGGTTCGAAGCGGACCATTGCCATCTCTCCCTGGGGTATGCTTCCGTCCGTATAAGTCACGGTGCCCGAAACTTGAACTCGATCGGAGTGGCCACAACCTAAAATTAGCAGGCAGGAACCGACACCCAGCATCAGTAAGCTAATCCTAGAGAGCCTTTCAAAATTATAGCAGGTAGGAATGGCCATGTTCGCAACATCCTCGATGGTGGATCAACCCTCCTCGCCAATGACCTCGCCATCGGAAGAAGAGATAAACTTATCCCAGACGGTGCCCCAATCTCCACCAGGCCCGCTGGTTTCAACCGTGTCGTTAATCCAGCGGACACTTCCATCGGTAAATGCGGTGAAGACCCCTCCTTGGTGCATGCTTCTTGTGGTAGCTTGCGCGCTGTAGCCCCCTGTCCAACATGGCATGCACTCTGCTGCCATGGCCTTGGAATCTGCGGGGGTACAACCTTTAATATCATCTGCATTAAACACGCAGGAATTTGGGCCATTGGCGTCCCCCGTCGAGCCATGCCAGACGATCAAGCTAGAGCCAGCCCCACCAAGGGCCCAGGTTCCACGGCGATCAGCCGCGGTAACTCCGGCTCGAACTTCACCCAACATCATGGTGTAGCTGAGTCCATCGGTGACTTGTCGAAGCATGACAGAAACGTTGGGGCCCATGAGGCCCCGTCTCTGTGGATCTTGCCAGCCCAAGGATCGCCTGCCCCAGATTGCATTTTCTCGATGGATTTGGCCGATAATCGGGCCGTTGCCGACGTTGGCTGCGTAGTTGCTGCGAGCCCAATTGGCGCCGATCCCCGTGCTGGTGCCATCGAGAGGTTCGCTATTGAAAGGGTCTGAGGGGCAGAGCATGGACGGCAATCGCACGCTGCGTGGCTCACGATTTTGATTTTCAGTAATCCAGAAGTTGAAATCAAAGGCGTCGTAGAGTGATTGTTGCTCTGCGTAGGGGAGTATGGAGATGATCCAGTTCTTGCCCAAGTGATCTGTTTGAGCGGGCTCTTCGTCGGGATCGAATTCCATACCGATAGGCAATGTTTTGTTGGCCGACTCATAGTTCAATAGGGCAAGAGCCAACTGCCGGATATTGTTTTGGCATTGAGATCGGCGAGCCGCCTCTCTGGCGGCCTGAATCGCTGGTAGCAGCAGTGCGACCAGAATACCAATAATTGCGATCACCACCAATAATTCAACCAGGGTGAAAGCGGTTGAACCGTGGTGTTTGCGTTGTCGTGTGGCTCTTTGTGGATGGTCGTATTGCTTCATATCGAGAACCTCGAAAAAAAGCTACGAGGCGCGTCTTCGAAGCGACGTCCAACCAAGTATTGCTACAAGTGAAAGTAGCGCGCTGGATGGTTCGGGCACGGTGGCCGCACCGGCTGACACCGCTGGTAACGCCCCGGTGATCTCTCCGAACTGACTTTGAAAGAGCGCTAAATCGGCACCATCTACGGTTTGACTGCTGTTTGCATCTCCCTCGCTGTGCAAACTGCCATTCCCAAAACCACGTTGCCAGGCCAGAAAATCATTGCCATCGACGACAAGGTCGGCGTCGAAGTCTGCATTGTTAATCGACCCTAGTCCGATGATCTGATCGTAGTTGAGTTCAGCGGTTCCCGAGCCACTCGTGTTTCGCACCACCAATTTAATAGCCGCGTCACTTAGGTCGGTGATGGAAGGTGCGAGTGAGTCGATTACGCTTTGGAAATCGTCAAAGGCGACGATAAAGGTCTGATACGTGTCGGTCATAGTCACTGGAATCATAAACTCTTCGCCCGAAGAATTTTCTACGATGATCTCTAATTCCTTGGTGCCGACAAAAGGTGGTTGCCCCGCGACGTCCTTAAACAGAGCGTCCACGGACAAACCAACAAAGGTGGATAAATCTAGCCCTAAGGGTGAGATTTCACCTATGCCGAAGTTAGGGGCTACCTCGGGCAGGCTGAAATCTCCTGAATGAAAACGACCCTGACCGCTCGAACCACCCGTTGGCAGCAGGCCATTGGCGATGCCAACCGTTCCAAACGAAAACCATCCTTGGGATCCCGTCTCAAAATCATAGAGCAGGGTGTCGTCGACGGGTGGCAAGGGGATGTGTTGAAAGTCGTTAATCAAAACTTCCACCGTCTGTCCCCCCAAAGGGGCACTACTCGCGGTAAGCCATAAGTTGAAGCGAAAGGCCTCCCGGTCGGGAACCGGCACAAAGTGAGTCACCCCATCGTCCAGATAAGTCGACTGGTGGATTACGTCTGCCGGAGAAAAGCTGAGGGGGGAATGATGGCCTCTCAAGGTGGTGAACTCCACTTTGCCGGGTGACCAAGTGAAGAAACGGGTCAGCTTGGAGTCAGCACTCAGGTCGGGCAGCGTGAACTGCTGAACATTCCCAGGCACACTGAAAGGTTGGACGGTCGCTGAGGAATTAAAGACTGCCGACGGATCGCTCCAACGGGAATCCTCGAAATCGATTTCCCGGTTTGGGTCGCCCGGAATCGGACTGGTGCCGTTGGGATCCCAGGTGAAGGCCCCGAATACAACGTTTGCATCGAGGATATCATTCCGGCTATCGGTTTGAAACATATAGGTGCCGTAGCCGAGGTTCTGATCGAGTATCACTTCGGTACTGAACCAAGTGGGGCCCGTTTGTTGAACGGTGAGATGTAGGCCAGCCGCGTCTGACCAAACGTCATTCGGGTTGCTTGAGAAGATGTTCGGGCCAGGGCCGACGGGGGTTAACGACTCCTTGACCGTCCAGCTTCGACCCGCAAAGGGCAGCGTGACGGCATTGACTGCATCTGCCGTGTAAAACAAAACCATGAAGCTGGCGATTCCGTGAACCAAGCCGCAGCCGGGTAATAATCGAGAGCGATTCCTACTCGACACCCTCCCCCCGTTGGTGCAAATGTCTGTAGACGTACACATTCTCTAAGCCTCTTTCCGAAAATGAAAGAAAGTAGGTGAAAGTAGGTGTTGGCTATGGCTGCCCCGTTTTGTATCGCCGGCCGAGCGCAGTGGCACTAATTGATTGTAAGTAAACTTTACTTTCTTGTCGAACTATTTTGTGTCAGACTTTCGGATTAGCCGTTTTGGCGCTAGCCACGGTTGCCCGGAAAAAACCGTGGCTAGCGCCAAAACGGCTAATGCGGTGAACCCGAGCTTGGCTAGGCCAACGAAGTTTCTCGGGCATCCCGTTTGGCAGCGAACAAAAAAATTCCAGCGACTTTGCTCGTAAAAAAGCGAAATACGGGAATAGACAAAAGTATTTCTGGAAAACATGGACAAAAAGCTTGCGTACCTTAATTTCCTTTATTAAGATACGCACTATAGCCTGTTAATGTCAATTGCTCTGCTTAGTCTGTCTCTTGTGATGAGGGGTAGTGGGTTTGGGTGTTTCGCATTGGAGTGCGGGCTAGGAATTGACGGTACGTCCGAAACTAGGCCATCCTGCCCAGTTTTGGGGAGCTTTTCGGAAATTTTCTTAATTTAATGGGAGACGACGTCTAATGAGTCAACTCAGAAAAGATTCTAATCACAGCTCGGAAGAGCGCAATCAGAAGTTTCTACGAAAATTGAAGTTCTATTCCACAGCAGCTGGCCTCGGTGCTTTCGCTTGCACCTCGGCAGCTCAAGGTGCTATCCAGCTTTTCGACGTTGTTGATGTTTCGATCAGCAACTCGGTCGGTCAGCCAGCGAACCTCTTCATCGACATCAATCCTGATGGCGACGCGGTTCCAGAGTTCCAGATTGCCGCACCTGCCAACAGCTTCCAAATTCGGATGGGCAGGAATTTTGAAGAACCCACTGCGGGCGATCCGTTCCCTAACTCGTTCTGCTGCATTGGCACAGTGACTCCAGGTAGCAATGTGCTATCGGCATGGGGTACTCCCGCCGGCGCCAAGCCCGCTGATCCCAAGCCTGGTTACTATGTTGAATCGATTCCTTCCGGTACGGCAATCGGTGGCGTTGGTTCGGTGTTGGTTCCTTCGACTTGGTATGGTGTTGGAATGCGTTTCGGTGCTTATCCGCCACCGGCGTACAACAACGTTCGCACTGGCAGGTACGTAGGTCTCGAGTGGGACTTTGACGGCACTTCCGACGTCCGTTACGGTTGGGCACGCATTGACGTGACTCCCGATGTAGACGGCACGGGCGATTTGGGAACCGCAACGTTGTTCTCCTACGCCTTTGAGATGACGCCAAATACTGGCCTTGCTGCTGGTTCTTTTGATATCGTTCCAGAACCTACCTCGCTGGCCCTGTTGGCCGCCGGTGGTGGTGGACTGGCTTTGGCTCGACGTCGTCGTAAGTCGTAGTCAGAACGGTTGATAACCGGTTTTGAAGTGATTAAGATAGGGGGGAGCATGCCTCGGGTGTGCTTCCCCTTATTTATTTTATAGTCAGAACGATGGGTCTAAAGCCCTCGCCTTCGGGCGGATCTTATTGGTTCTCTTTCTATCATCACTTTGGTGTGCAGATACCGTGTTTTCTCGACCCAATCAGCCGGTGGGCACTGGCCTTGGTTCCCGCTGAATGATTTGATAGAAAACCGGGGCTAGCGCCCGTCGGCTACTTTCAAAAGTGCCGTCTAGTGTGCGAAGGGCCTGAGTTCGAAGCTCTCGAAATTTCCAAACCTACTGGCTTCTGGCCGGTGGTAGTTTAATTTGAAGGACGGATGCATGAGCAAGCGGTTGGCTAAGAAGGTGTTGTTGATTGGTTGGGACGGAGCCGACTGGCAAATGATCCGCCCGCTGGTGGAGCAAGGCAAAATGCCGGTGCTCAAGAGCCTGCTAGAACGAGGCGTTTCGGGTAATCTGGCCACGATTCAGCCAATTCTTTCACCTATGCTGTGGAATTCGATTGCCTCAGGTAAGCGCGCGGACAAGCATGGCATCTACGGTTTTCTAGAGCCCCAGCCTGATCGTTCGGGCGTAAGACCGGTCACCAGCACAACGCGAAAATGCAAGGCGTTGTGGAATATTCTCACCCAGTCTGGAATGACCTCTCAGGTCGTTTCGTGGTTTGCTAGCCACCCAGCCGAGCCGATCAACGGTTCGATTGTGTCTGACCGTTATGTGGGCCAAACGGCTGCTCAAGAAAAGATTCACGATTGCCCGCCCGGCACGTTTTACCCAGATAGTTTGGCGAAAAGTTTGAGTCCACTGATCCTCGGCCCAGGAGAAGTCGAGTCAGAAGCTCTGTTGCCATTTATCCCCAAAGCCGCCGAGATCGATCAAAAGGACGACGACCGACTCAAGAAGCTTGCTAGCTTGATCGCTCGAACTTCGACAGTTCAGGCGGCTGGCTGCCAATTGCTGAATAATAAGGATTGGGATCTTACCGCCTTGTACTTCATCGGCATTGATGAGTTTGGCCATACTTTTATGCCCTACCATCCTCCGAGGCTAGAAGGTATTTCGGAGCAAGATGCAGCCATCTACGGCGAGGTGATGGAAAACTGTTATCGTTTTCATGACATGATGCTCGGAGCGCAGCTTCAATTGGCCGGCCCTGATACCACGGTTATTCTCGTTAGCGACCACGGATTCAAAAACGACGAACTTCGACCTGGAACTGACGGGATGGACAATCCCGTGGGATGGCATCGGCAGCACGGTATCGCGTGTTTGGCGGGGCCAGGGATAAAACAGGGGGAAACACTTTATGGCGCCACGCTCTTAGACATCACTCCGACGATTCTCGCACTGCTTGGTCTTCCTGTGGGCGAAGACATGGATGGCCGACCCTGGATGGAGATTTTTGAAGGAGCGGAACCTGTCGAGAGAATTCCGAGTTGGGAAGAGGTTGATGGCGACGCGGGGATGCATCCCGCAGACCTCCAAGAAGATTCCACGGAATCGGCTGAAGCGATTAAGCACCTCGTCGATTTGGGTTATATCGAAGCTCCCAGCGAGGATGCAGAGCAGGCTGTCGAGAAATGTTTGCTCGACCAGCGCACCAATCTGGCACATGCTTTGACTGCAAGCCGTCGCGCGGTGAAGTCGATTCCGTTGTGGCAAGAGTTGGCTGCAGAACATCCAGATGTACCTTACTACAAATTCCGGCTGGCCACGGTGTATCGCAGCTTGAATATGCTAGATGAATGCGAAGAAACGATCCTTGGCCTGTCTCCCGAGACGATTGCGTCTTTGGAGGTCCAATCCATGCTCGCACGCATTGCGTACTCACGAGGGGACAAGGAAGGTGCTTTCCAGCTGATCAAGACGATACTCAAATCGGGCTTTGCCGATATCTCGGTGGCTAATCAAATGGGCCGTTTTTTGATCGATCTTGAACAATGGGACCATGCAAAGTTGGTATTTGAACAGTCGATTTCAAGCTATGGGGAAAACCCGATAGCAATGGATGGTTTGGCGCAAATTTTTAACGAACATGGCCAATTTCAAGAAGCCGCGGAAAGCGCGCTTGATGCGGTAAGTTTACAGCATCATTTTCCGGAAGCACATTTTCACTTGGGTGTGGCTTTGCGGGGACTCGAACGGGATGAAGACGCCATCGCCGCATTTGAAGCTAGCCTCTCGATGGGGCACAACCCGATTGATACGCACGAGCAACTGGCTTCACTGTATCGATGCAGCGACCCGGCTCGGGCAAATCGCCATGCCCAATTTGCAGAAATGACTCAGTCGTAACCTTAGAGTTTTCAGTGCTACAACGAGTGCTCTGTCTAACCTTGATCTTGGGGTTGGCGTTTTTGTCGCCCGTGAATCGTTGCGCGTGCGTCTCGTGATGGATATTTTTTGCGGGCAGGCAGTGCAAAAAAACTCCGGAAGGGGTTGAAGCTCCTCCTACTTCGTAGTCCTTCGCCGAGAGAAAAAGTATAAACGTTTAACCAAGTTCTATCTCCTCGTATCAGGGGATTTGCTTCTACTTTCATTTTGTTGAGCATAAAATTGCCGGAAGAACCTCGTCTAGGATCAGCGTCGACAAAGGTGCATCCGCATCGATGAATTGCGGGGAAAAGCCCTCATTTCTTCAGTTCGACGCGTATCGGCGAAATAATTTGGAAAAGGTGTGCAAACAACTTGTGTTATTTAACTTACCTAATTAAAATGCTTAAGTGGCTTGGGGCAGTATATGCGGCCTTCTGACGTGGCATTTTAGTCCTACTTCCAAGCGACAATCCTTTTCATTTTGTCCAGATTTGCTCGCAGGAGGGGAGTTTCTTGTCCGCTGAGTGTGTGGGCCGAGAGGCACGGCACTCGAATTTTACTCGGGTACATTTTTCTAATCCAATCTGACGTCCAACAAGTATCAATAATTTAGGAGGAGCCCAATGACTTCGTTTTTTAGAACTATGATTGCACTGCTGCTTGTCGCCACCACTGGCGCGCTGGTTCAGGGCCAAACCGTGCTGTTCGACTTCGAGCCGCCTGCGGTCGACAATTTTGGTAATTTTGGTGTGATTACGACGAGCGGCAGTATACTTGCTGACTGTGGCACCGTTGGAAACTCCTGCATGGAACACACGGGGAACTTCACAGAGAACCCACTTTTTGGTACTCCGTTGCAGCAGCCTGATAAATGGGGCCTTCTAGACATTGGGCCTTTCTCGTCACCAGCACCTTCGGTGACGATCGATCTGTCGGGTTTTATTGGTTACACCATGCGTGCACGTTTTATTCGTGATACAGATGGACTGGGCGGCGCTGGAAACGAGTTGTTCACCGGCACTTCAGATGTAGAGCTTGGTCTCCACTATGATCCCAACGACACATGCAACATCGCAACGAATCCCTGCAGCGATGCCTTTGCACCGGGGATTCCACTGACCGAGACTTTTCAAACGATTACGGTATTGTGGACGGATTTGATTCTCAATTCTGGCGTCGTTCTGGGTGACCTTGATTTTTCTACCGCACAGATCAAGACACGCATTCTTTCGGGCGTGTACGATCCGTTTCCGCTTGTGAAAACTTTGGATACAAGCAGCGGTATTGGTCGCTTTGAGTTTGACGATATTACTGGCATTTTGCCAGCCGTTGTGAATGATGCTGACTTCAACAACGACACGGTCGTTGATGGAGCCGACTTCTTGATCTGGCAGCGTGGTGTCGGTTCGGGCACGACGAATGCTGATGGCGATGCCAACGGCGATGGAGTTGTGAATGCCGCTGACCTGACCATCTGGCAGGCCGATTATGGGACTACAGGGGCAGCAGTCGCTGCGTCGGTTCCAGAACCAACCACGATTGGGTTGGCTGTCCTGAGCCTTTGCGGTTTGATGGCTCGCCGTCGTCGCAATGGCTAGAGCTAGTTGCTCTATACTTTTGACGATTACAGCGTGGGCTGGCTTGAAAGAGCTGGCCCACGCTTTTTCTATGCGCCTTGCAAGAAAACTTTAGACGCACGCCCAATGGGGCCTGGAGTTTCGTAGACGAAAGTTCGAAGATAGGTAAACTGCAAAGTCGGTACGATCAATCGAAGGCAGAAAGAAAAGATTTACCACGGAGGACACAGAGTAGAGTGCCTGGAAATAAGCTTGTCTCGGTGTTCTCTGTGCCCTCTGTGGGGGTTATGCGACTTTGCAGTGAAAGCCCACTACGGGCACGTGAGGGGGTTACGTGAGGATCTACTGCTGGTTTTAAGATCTAATTTTGGTGTCACCGTCCCCTGCAGAGAAATGAACGGGCTCGTCGTGTTCAATGTTTGTGATTGCTAAGTGGACATCGCTTACACCGGGACGCCAATTCGCTCGGTAAGATAGGCCAGGATGTCGCGGATAGAAACGACGCCGGTGAGTTTTCCCTCGGTCATAATCGGGATATGACGGTAGCCACCCACGTGCATTTTATGGAGGGCGAAAGCGATGCGATTTTTTGCTTCGAGTGTGATCGGATCAGGAGTCATGCACGAGCTGATTGGTCGCTCGACAAACTGGGATACCTCAGCGTTGAGCTTCATGAGTGCATCGCGTTCGGTAAAGATGCCGATCAGTTCATCCTCATGAACGATCATCACACAGCCAATGGATTCGGTAATCATCTTCTCAAGCACGGTACCGATAGGCGTGTCGGGAGAGACGGTCGAGGGAGCTTTTGGCTCAAGCGTTTTAATGCGATCTTTGAGAAGGCCACGTTCGACGGGGGTCGCCGGTTGGGGGATGCTCATGTCGGTGAGCGATTGCTGACAGTCGTCGCAGATGTCAGCACCTTCGAGAATTTCAGATTCGCAAAATGGACAGGTAATCATGAGACTTTCCAGGTTTCGCCGGAGTTAAAGAGAGCTTCTAAATCGCCACGGCCCTTTTCTTTGGTAGCGATTTCGATTTGCTCGTTGACCATTTCATCGTAGCGAGGCACATCCACCGAGCGGAAGACGCCGATGGGCTCTGGGTAGCCATCTTCGTAACGCATCCGGCTAAGCAAGTAGGCCAAGCTGGGTTCAGGACTACGCTCATCGTGGAATAGCAGGTCGTCTTCGGTGATGCCTTTGCCAAGTTCAACGACTTCGGGATTCATGCCGTTGAGGCGGATGCCCATGTTGCGATCTTTGCCAAAGATGAGCGGCTTACCGTGTTCAAGTTCAAGTGTGGTTTCGAACTTGGTCTCACGATCTTTCGCATAGCTCCAGGCACCGTCATTAAAGACGTTGCAGTTCTGGTAGACCTCGATGAAAGACGTGCCCTGGTGGTCGGCAGCACGTTTCAACATGGCACCGAGGTGCTTAATGTTGGTGTCGATGCTACGAGCGACAAAAGTCGCTTCGCAGCCGATAGCGACCGACAGCGGGTGAAGCGGGTTATCGATCGCCCCCATGGGCGAGCTTTTAGTTTTTTTGCCCAAGGGCGAAGTGGGTGAGTACTGGCCCTTGGTTAATCCATAGATGCGGTTATTGAACAGGACAATGTTGAGGTCCATGTTGCGGCGGATGGCGTGCATCAGGTGGTTGCCGCCGATCGAGAGCCCATCGCCGTCGCCGGTAATCACCCAAACCTGCAGGTCGGGGCGGCTCGTTTTTAGGCCGGACGCGACAGCAGGAGCACGGCCGTGGATCGAATGCATTCCATAGGTGTTCATGTAGTAGGGAAAGCGGCTGGAGCAGCCGATGCCCGAAATGAAGACGATATTTTCGCGGGGCATCCCCAGCGAAGGCAACATTTTTTTCATCTGGGCCAAGATGGAATAGTCGCCACAGCCTGGGCACCAACGAACGTCTTGGTCGCTGGCGAAATCAGCTGGTTTTAGTACCGGAAGTGGTGTTTCGATGCTCATGGAGATTGCGAAACCTTGTAAAAACGCATGCTAGGCAGTGAAGGAATAACTACAGAGTCAATGAATGTGGTAACAACTTTAGGCGAGTTGATCAATTTTTTCGGATATTTCAGCGACACTAAACGGCTTGCCTTGCATTTTGGTTAACCCAATGGTGTCGAGTAGGTATCGCGATCGGATCATCAAATCAAGCTGCCCGAGATTAAGTTCAGGGATCAGAACCTTATCGAATCGCTTGAAGATGTCCCCCAAGTTTTTCGGGAACGGATTCAAGTAGCGGAGGTGGCAATGGCTCACCTTTTTGTTCGCAGCTTGAGCGAAGTGGACAGCGGTGGCGCAGGCGCCATAGGTGCCGCCCCAGCTCAGTACGAGTAGATCGCCACTGTCGGGGCCATCGAGCACTTGTTTTGGGATGTCGTCGGCAATGTTGGCGACCTTTTGAGCACGAAGTTCGCACATATGTTCGTGATTATTGGGGTCGTAGCAGACATCGCCGCCGATGTCTTGTTTTTCTAGGCCGCCCAGACGGTGTTCGAGTCCCGGGGTGCCGGGCACAGCCCAAGGACGAGCAAGTCTTTCATCGCGAGCATAAGGCTGGAATTCTTCGCCGCCAGTTAATGGTCCAGGATGTTCGACGGTGATTTTGGGGATGTCGCTAATTTCCGGAATTTTCCATGGTTCCGATCCATTAGCAATGTACCCGTCGGTCAGCACCATGACAGGAGTCATAAAACGTACCGCAAGTCGCCAAGCTTCGAGGGCGATGTCGAAACAATCACCGGGGCTTTGGGCGGCAATGATCGGCATAGGGCATTCGCCGTTGCGGCCGTACATCGCTTGGAACAAGTCCGACTGTTCGGTCTTCGTGGGCAAACCGGTCGAAGGTCCACCGCGTTGGACGTTGATGCAGATCATCGGCAATTCGGTGATGACGGCCAAGCCGAGCGCCTCGCCTTTCAGTGCAATACCTGGCCCGCTGCTTGCGGTGACAGCCATGACCCCGGCGAACGCAGCCCCGATGGTCGAAGTCATGGCGGCAATTTCGTCTTCTGCCTGGAAGGTGAGGACGTTGAAGTGTTTGTGTTTAGCAAGTTCGTGAAGAATATCGCTGGCCGGGGTGATGGGGTAAGCACCGAGGAATAATCGCTTGTTACTCTTTTGTGCAGCGGCTAGTAGCCCCCAGGCGAGTGCGGTATTGCCGATGATGTTTCGATACGAACCAGCCCCTAATTTTGCTGCTGGGACGTGATATTGCGTGTTGATTGCTTCAACCGTCTCGCCGTAGTGGTAGCCCGCCTTGAGGGCAGCCGTATTGGCCTGGGCCACTTCGGGACGTTTGCCGAACTTGGCCTCGATGAAGCGAAGTGTGGGGTCAAGCGATCGATCGTAGAGCCAAAAGACGAGGCCCATTGCAAAGAAATTACGGCAACGATCTGCTTCCTTTTGGCTGAGTCCCATGCCTTCGACAGCCAATCGCGTCAGCTTGGTCATCGGGACTGCATGGAGCTTGTATTTATCGAGGCTGTCATCTTCGGTGGGATCGGATTCGTAACCGGCTTGGGCGAGCCCCTTCTTTTCGAAGGCGTCTTTATTGACCAGCAGGACACCCCCATCGCGAAGATCGGCAAGATTCGTGACAAGCGCGGCAGGGTTCATCGCGACGAGCGAATCAACCGTATCGCCGGGAGTGAAGATTTCGTTGCTAGAGAAATGAATTTGGAAACCGCTGACACCTGCTTTGGTGCCCCGAGGGGCCCGAATTTCGGCCGGAAAGTCGGGAAACGTTGCGACGTCGTTACCCAGGAGAGCCGAGGTATTGGTGAACTGGGTGCCAGCCAGCTGCATGCCATCGCCAGAGTCGCCGCAAAAACGGACGGTCGCCTCATCGAGATTGGTGATGGGCTTCGAGGGGGTCGAGGTGGCCATAGTTGCCGAAAAATCCTTCACACAAGGAGGGGGGAGTATTTATTAATTGTATTACAGCCGGTTTCAAAATCCACTTTCGGCATGAAAATCTCCGGCCGTGGGATACTTTTTTGGAATTTTGAAACCGCTCCTAAAAATCAATCAGGCGCCTTCCCGTTCGCTGGTAATGGCACCAGGATTGGGGGGCAATGTGTAAATTGTTTGAGGGAAGTGATCGACCAGATAATGGATGATGCCATACACCGTTGCCAACCCTGTAGGCTTACCTTCGCTCGAGAGAATCGGCAGATGGCGATAGCCCCCCTGCGACATCATTTTTATTGCTTCACCCACGTTGGCATCAGCACTCAGCGAGACCGGATCTTGTGACATGACTTGCGAGACCGCCTGACTCAGATCGGCTGCGGCTGCCATGAGTTTGAGGGCGTCACGTTCGGTGAAGATACCCAGCACCTTGCCGTTTTCACAAACCAGGACGCTCCCTGTTTTTTGTGCCCGCATTAGCTGCATCACTTCGCCGACGTTCGCCGTGGGCTCAACAATCAGAGGTTGGTCTGGGTAGGCAGCGGTAACCGCTTCGGTACTTAAACTAAGCTGAAAACTCACAGCGTGCAGCTCTCTCGCCAATGGTCGCGGCTAGAATCGGGTGTCGAGGCAGGGACATGAAATTGGGGCCCAATGTTTGGTAGGTGGGCCGACGTCATAGCCGTGTGCAGGGGATTGCCAGAAGAAGTGGTGGAGGGATGGGGCTCCGTCCCATAACGATCTCTGAAAACGACCAGAAACCTTCCGGAATCTACCATGACTCGACGGGGTGTAAAATAGCAAAACAGGGTGAAATTTTACGATTTGTTACCCCAGAGCGAACTATCGAGATTCTAAGTCTTCCCGTGAATAAAAACGCTCGAGTTGGATGCCATCCCGTTGCTCTTCTTCGATCAGTTTCAGACGAGCTTCTAGCTGTTCGATGCGGCGGGCCAATTGAGGTAGCAGATGCTGTTCTGGGTCGGCTTGCTGAGCTCGGGGTACCACGGGATAGCCGAGTTGCCGCTGCATGGCTGCGAAGAGCAGCAGAGGGTCTTTGGCGCGATTTGCCCAGGCGATCCGCCCTTCGCGGCGACCAAACAGAACGGCAGCTTCGGAAAGAGTATCATCTGCCCCTGACGTCGGCTGTGTTTCTGCTAAGGGGGGCTCTGAGGGGGTGGCCAAGAGGGCTTGTTTTTCCTGGTAGTATTCGCTGCGGACGTAGATGAGGTCGGCCAATTCGATAATGCCAATTTGCCGTCGGACGGTCAAAATCCAATCGCTCCAGGCGGCGTCGTAGGAGGGATCTTTAGCAATCGCATCTAGCCCATCGTCGTAGCCAAGTCGATTGCGGCAGAGGGCCTCGAATTGGAAGAGAAAGAGGCCTTGGCAGGAAATCGTTTGGTCAGAGCGATATTGGGCTTCGCGTGCTAGTATTTGCAAGCCAACACGTAAATCGAAGCGGCCGCGATCATTTTCGGCCTCAGCCATTACGTAGGTCTGAAAAGGCGTGAAGTAGTGCCCAAGCCGCTTCATGCCATCGGCAAATGCCCCCTGATGCCGCAATTCGGAGAGGAGAAAATCAATGGCCATCGGAAGCTTGGTGGTGGCCAATATTTCTTCGCGAATGGCGGCTAAAGCTTCCTGAGCAGGCATATTCTCGGCGAGTCGTTCGCCTAGAACCTCGAAGAAATGGACCTGCTCGATGTATTCCTCGCTGGGTAGTGGAGCGAGAGAGGGTTCGTCTGTCATGGCTTTTCCTCCGGGGTATGGAGTTTGTCGGCCAAGAAGGTGGCGCATTTTTCCAGTGCGGTACGGTTCATTGCGGCAAAAACATGGTCTGCATTGGGAACCACATACATTTCCGCCGAGACGCCAGCGTCGCTGAGCTGTCGGCACATCGCTGTGGGGCTCTTGATTGGGACGAGCTTGTCGTTTTCGCCGTGAAAAAAGAACATGGGCGGGTCGTCTGGAGTCACAAAAGCAGCTGGCGAAGCGAGTCGATAAGTATCACCCTGCTGTCGACGAGTCCCCCCGAGCCAGAAGGAGAGCATCCTGAGGTCGAGCGGCAACGTACGAAAGTCGCAGGGGGCACCCCCGCCGGCAACAGCCAGCAATCGCGTGCTGAGAAATTCTTGATAGGTGGAGTTTCCTTCGAGTCCGTCCTTGGCATCGGTCGTCCCTAGCAAGGCTGCTAGCTGTGCACCTGCAGAGTAACCAAAGCCGCCAATGCGTTGCGGGTCGATTTTGAGCCGTTCGGCATTTTTTCGCATCCAGCGGACGGCTTCTTTGCAGTCTTCGATTTGGGCGGGGAATTTGTGCGTTGGAGCTAAGCGATAGCTGATTGCTACGGCCGTGAGCCCACGGGCGGCTAGCAGTTGGGCAAATCCTGATAGCTGGGCTCGGGTGCCCATATACCAAGCTCCGCCGTGTACAACCAAGACCCCCGGGAACGGGCCTTCGCCTTCGGGGACGTAGAGATCGGCCTTCAATGGGCCCGAATCGCGCTGGACATAGGTTTGGCCGAAGTGGGAGTCAAATTCCCCGGCTCTGACCGGTTGGCCACTGGCCCCACCAAAAAACAAGGCAAAAAACAAGGTGTAGATTGAGAGATTCGGCATCGGGCAGTATTTCAGGCCAATATGGTCATGGATATGGTTAACACTTATAATGTTGTCTGAACTTCGCGTGAACGGCAAGTTTATTGGGGGCGAGATTGGAGACTGGTACTCTGTCACCGCTTAACTCTCGGAAAAACCGTGGCTAGCGCCAAAACGGCTAATCCAGTGAGCCCTAATTTTTAGTTTTGACAATGCACTAGGATTGAATTTGATGTCAAGTAACTTTTCAACGATCGAAGAAGCCGTCGAGGCTATGAGCCGTGGGGAAATTATCATCGTCGTGGACGCGGAGGACCGCGAAAACGAGGGGGATTTCATCTGTGCTGCTGAAAAAGTGACGACCGAGACCGTCAACTTTATGATAACGCACGGGCGGGGCCAGTTGTGTATGCCTATTTTGCCCGATATCAGCCAACGGTTGCAGCTACAGCCGATGGTCGAGGATAACACGGCACCGCTGGGCACCAATTACACGGTGCCGGTAGACCATCACACGGCTCGCACTGGAATCACCGCTTCAGAGCGTGCCAAGACGATTACCTCGCTCTGCGATCCGACGAGTGTGCCGACAGATTTCCATCGGCCTGGACACTTATTCCCGTTGGTTGCCAAAAAGGGTGGCGTGCTTCGCCGAGCGGGACACACCGAGGCAGCCGTCGACTTAGCTCGAATGGCAGGTCTTATCCCCGCAGGCGCATTGTGCGAGATACTAGATGAAAAGGGCGACCGTGCAAACCGTACCGAGCTAAGGGCCCTGGCCGAGCAATTCAAGTTGCCCATCATTTCGATTGAGCAATTAATCGCCCATCGGCGAGTCCAAGAGAAGCTCGTCTTTCGTCAAGCGGAGGCAAAGTTACCAACGAAATATGGCGAGGGCACCATTATCGTCTACGGGGTAAAATACGAGTCGCAGGAGCCGCTGGTCTATGTGATTGGTAACCCAAGTGAAGCGGCAGCTCCGCTAGTCCGGTTACACTCGTCTTGTTTTACAGGTGACTTGTTGGAATCGTTGCGATGCGATTGTGGTGACCAACTGCATATGGCACTCGACATGATCGGCCGCGAAGGCTGCGGCGTGTTGGTTTATCTGCCGCAGGAAGGTCGCGGCATCGGATTGGTCGAGAAGATCAAGGCTTACAAGCTACAAGAAGAGGGGCTCGACACCGTCGAGGCGAATCTTGCTTTGGGTTACAAGGCCGATCCTCGCGATTATGGGGTAGGTATCCAATTGCTCAAAGACCTGGGCCTGACGAAGGTCCGCTTGTTGACCAACAATCCCAAAAAGACCGACGCTTTTGTCTACGGCGGGTTCGATTTAGAAGTGGTCGACCAAGTGCCCATTGTGCCGCCGATTCACGAGCATAACGCAAACTATCTGGCCACTAAACGCGACAAAATGGGACATCATCTTCCAAGCATGGATGACGTGTGACCGATGTTGCGTTTTCACGTTAACGTTATCGGGCAGCCCTTTACGATTACCTGGGAGCAGGCTGCCGAGGCGCTGCAGACGCTGCCGCGAATGATCTTCGAGCCCGATGGTTCGTGGATTTGGTCGGGCGGGGTCGGCGCAGACCGTTGGCAAATCGATGGGCATCTTTTTGATTTTGATGACCAACTGCACCGAGTGGAATTGCGCGGCGAGTGCCCAGAAGAGGCATTCGGCCAATTGCTCGGTTGCTTTGCGGGTCAAACGACCAAACTAGCCTTCGAGCAGGTCATCGAAGGCATCACGCTCAGCGAAAAAGAATTCCGCCATCAGGCAACGGCGCAATAACCCAGTAGCCGCGGCCTTACAGATCGCCGAAGTGGGCGAATCAATTGTTTGGAGTTGCCGTCGTGGTTGTCACTACAGGACGCGAAGGATACTTCGCGTAAGTGCGACCAGATGCTTGCTGCTTTGCTTGGATGTCGCGGAAAATCTCTTTGAGATCGTAGTTAAACTTAGCAGCATGCCGGTCGCGAATATCGCGGACTTCAGAAATGATTGGGTCATTGGTTGCCATGGTCAGGTTCCATCAGTTCATCAGGTGTGCAAATGACGGTCGGTTCAAAGCCAGATTTTCTGCAAACAGCATCAATCTGTGATCGCATGGTTGCATTGGCAATGTGCCGACAGTTCCATGTTACCAGATACTCGACGCCGTTCGTCACGGCGATTGCAATATGAGCAGCATCTTCCGCCGCCTTTTTGGGTATCGCTCCTGATTTGAGCAACTGTTGCGCCAATTTGAGAGACTCCTCAGTCGCGTCCAAAAGGGTGATTGAGTCGAGTAAGGCAAGACGATCTCGTGCTGCATCAGGGTCACCGGCGCTGGCTTCGTTTACCACGAGTTCAGAGACAACAAGTGCAAAACGACTGGCAGCATGTCGCCACCAATCTCGAGTAATCTGTTGATGGCCTGCGAGAATCACATCTTGCGTAGGCCGTGCGGTCAAGTAACTGATGACCGTTGTTTCTATGTAGACCTTTGGTTTCAACAAGGCTACCTCCAAGCTACCTTTCAGGAAGATCAAAAGCGTAGCGATCGATACAAGTTAAGGTACTTCAAGCCTCACACTTAGCCAACAGCGCATCGACGCCTTCGCGATGGCAGAAGTCGCCGAATGACTCGCCTGCTTGACGTGCCTCTTTGAAGTAGCGGAAGACCGTTACGAGCGTCGGGATGACTTCGTCCGCAGGCACTAAATCTTTGTAGATAAAGTTGAGCCGGTCGCCTTCGACACGACCGCCGAGAAAGATGGTGTACTTTCCTTTGGTCTTGCCTACGAGGCCGATGTCGGAGTTGTAGGGTCGAGCGCAACCGTTGGGGCAGCCGGTCATGCGTGTGGTGAAGACTTCCTCGTCAAGCCCAAGTGCTTCAAGCTCTTTCTCTAAGTCGTCCATCATGCCGGGCAGCGCCCGTTCGCTTTCGGTGACTGCCAGTCCACAGGTTGGCATCGCGGGGCAAGCGATCGACCATCGGCGGGCGTTCGAAAAATCTTCAGAAAGCGGAACACCATGTACTTTAAGCAACTCTTCTAGTCGAGGACGGTCGGCCTCGGTGAGGTCGCAAAAAATAATGCTTTGGTGGGGGGTCAGCCGCATCGGGGGCTTTAGTTCGGTGCAAATCGCCCGGAGAGCCGCTTTTAGGCAGTAGGAACCTTCGTCCTTGATTCGGCCATTTTCGACGTTTAGGCCGTAGAACAGGCGGCCATCGCCCTGCTGGTTCCAGCCCATCCCATCATTGTGTGCTTCGATGGTTACAGGTTTTGCTGTGGGAAGGCTATTGCCGTGGTACTCCTCGACCTTTTGCTTGAAGCGATCAATGCCCCAGTTGTTGATGAGATACTTCAGCCGAGCAACTTTGCGGTCAGTTCGATTGCCGAAATCACGTTGAACTTTGATAATTGCCGTGGCTACATCAAGGACTTGATCGCGGGTGATGTAGCACATCGGCAGGGCGATTGCCGGGAAGGTCTTCTTGGCACTAGGGGTGGTGCCAAAGCCACCGCCGACCAGGACGTTGAAGCCGACAATTCGAAAGTCTTCGCAGATGGCCAGCAGGCCAAGATCTTGCGAATAGATATCGGCACTATTATCGCCCGGCAGCCCGATGCCTATTTTGAATTTCCGAGGAAGATAAGTCGGACCGTAAATGGGTTCGACCACTTCGGCTTGAGCACGACCGCCGACAAGTTGTTTCTCGCCCGTGGCATCGTCCGTGAGCCAAAGCTGGTGATAGGCACGGGTTTGGGGGCGCAGATGAATGGCAAGTTCATCGGCATGCGATTGCATTTCGTCGTAGACAGGATCGCCCTTGTAGGGGCATGGCGAGCACATGACGTTGCGTTCGACATCGCCGCAGGCGGCAAGGGTGGTCAGTTGTATGTCATTGATCCGGCGGATGGTTTTTTTCAGATCCGACTTGAGCACGCCATGTAACTGCAAACCTTGGCGAGTGGTAATCCTGAGTGTGGTGTTGCCCACTTCATCACAGAGATCAAGCTCGGCCAGTAATTGCTTGCTGGTGAGCTTGCCGCCTGGTATGGCCGTTCGGACCATAAAGCTGAAGACCTTGCCCTTGGTCTTGCGATCATCACGGTTGTCTTGCTGATAGGTGCCGTGGTGCTTGAGCAGCTGGATACTGGCTTTGCCAAAAAAGTTGTTCTCGTCGGCCAGCTCCTCGGGGATGGGTTGGAGCAGATATTGGCTAGCTTCTTTGAAGCCCTCGACGGCACTTGGCTTTTTCTCTTTGGTTGATTTATCGGGAGAGGCGTTGCTCATAATCGTTTTTCGTGGGTACTGCGTTGTATGGAAAGGCGGGGCTTAGGCAAGCACTTGGACGAGTTACATGCCGCCCTGTCTGCCCAGTTTTACTTGTAGTCGTCCATCATACCTGCTTGCCTAGGGATGGGCCATATTGGCTAAAGGACTCGAGGCGTAAAGAAATGACTGGTTGAGGCAAGCGGATTGTCCCTTTACGATGCTGTGCATGAGCAACTTCGCAGATCGAGCGTCCGTTTGGCTAGCCACCGGTGCGGGGGTAGGGCTGGTGAGTCCTGCTCCAGGGACGATTGGCGGGTTGTGGGGCCTGCCGCTCGCCTGGATTATCGGTCAGTCGGGTCCACTTTCGGTCCAATATGCTGCCGTGGCTTTGATAGGACTTGTGAGTGTAGCGATATGTTCGCGGGCAGCCCGAGTTTTGGGGGGCAGCAAAGACCCGCAAGCGATTGTACTCGACGAGATTGGGGCCTTGCCAATCGTCTATCTGGGGTTTGCCGAGAAAAGCGTGGCGGTGTGGTTGGTTGGGTGGGCCCTGTTTCGCCTGTTTGACATCACAAAGCCGTCGCCCGCCCGAGAGATGGAAAAGTTGCCACGGGGGTGGGGCATCATGGCCGACGACTGGGTGGCAGCCGGATATGCCTGGCTGGTATTGAACCTGCTGGCGCGTTTCGGGTGGATTGGACTGTAGAGCCGGTTTCAAAACGTCAAAAAAGTATCCCACGGCCGGAAATTTTCGTACCAAGATCGGTTTTGAAACCGGCTTTAAACAGCCGCCTGACATTTTGGCCTGTGGTCGTTAGAATTGCTCGTTTCCCATCTCACCAAAGGCCAAATTTCATGCCCGCTGCTCTACTCGACGGTAAATCGCTAGCCCGCCAGATTCGTTCGGAATTAGCGGTCGAGGTGGCGGACTTTATCGAGAACAATGTCACGATCCCCACGCTTGCGGCAGTGCTTGTCGGAACCGACCCTGCAAGCGAAGTTTACGTTCGCAACAAGCGGCGAGATTGCGAAGAGGTGGGCATCCAAAGCCAACTGTATCACTTGCCCGTCGAGACCACTCAAGACGAACTGCTGACCTTGATCGGCAAATTGAACAAAGACGATACGGTACATGGCATCTTGGTGCAGCTGCCGATACCGAAACAGATCGACACAGAAGTAGTGCTCGACGTCATCAACCCTCTGAAAGACGTCGATGCGTTTCACTCAGACAACGTGGGCCGTCTGATGCAAGATCGGCCACGCTATTTGCCCTGTACGCCTCATGGTGTGATCGAACTGCTTGCCCGCAATGATATACCCACAGCCGGCCAAAACGTGGTGGTCATCGGACGTAGTGATATCGTCGGCAAGCCGTTGTCAGTAATGCTTGCACAACGCGGCAAGGATGCGACCGTGACGCTCTGCCACAGTCGGACACGCGATTTGCCTGCGGTGGCGAGGCAAGCAGATATCTTAATCGTAGCGATTGGCAAACCGAATTTTGTGACTGCCGACATGGTCAAGCCGGGGGCCACGGTCATCGACGTCGGGATCAACCGAACCGACAAGGGTTTGGTGGGCGATGTCGATTTTGAGGCCGTTCGCGAAGTCGCAGGCTACCTCACGCCAGTCCCTGGCGGGGTGGGGCCGTTGACGCGAGTGATGCTCTTAGTAAACACCCTGGCAGCAGCACGACGGCTTGAACAATAGCGAAGAGACTAGTTTTTCCGGCCCCGTTGTCGGCTAGCTTCGTAGAACAACACGGCTGCGGTGGCCGAAACGTTAAGACTGTCGGCAATGCCATGCATGGGGAGCCGAATACCGTGCGATTCTGTGCGACTCCAAAACGAGGAGAGACCGCGGGCTTCGCTGCCGAGTAGAATGACAGCACCGTTGCGATAGTCGGCCTCGCCGTAACATTCTTTCGCGTCAGGGCGAGCTGCAAAAATCGGGAGCTGCCACTCCAGCAGCTTCGCGAGCGTTTCTTCATTCGTGGCTGGGCAGACGTGTTTGGCAAACAGGGTGCCTAGACTGGCCCGGACGGTGTTGGGGTTGAATAAGTCGGTTTGCCCGTCAGCAACAATCACCGCATCAAAACCGGCTCCGTCAGCGGTGCGGAGAATAGCACCGACATTCCCCGGCTTTTCTAAGCCTTCGAGCACAGCGACCAGCGGTTGCGGGGGAAGCCTGAGTTGGCTGAGGTTGCGGTCAGGCGTCTTGGCGACGACCACGATGCCATCGTTGCGTTCGCCGAAGGCGATCTTTTCGAAGACTTCGGGCGTGACATCTGCGACCACGGCGCTGCTGGCGGTGATGCGATCAACTGCCGTGCGAGCGTCGTCGAGTTTGCAAAGTGCTGGGCAGACGAAGGCTTCGATAATTTCAATCGCGGCGTCGAGCGCGCGAACGATTTCGCGTGCGCCGTCAATCAAAAAGCGACCTTGCTTTATGCGTTGTCGAGCATTGCGCAGCTTCGCCGCCTCTTTGACGCGAACGTTTTGGCGGCTGGTGATTTTTTCTGGCATGGGCTTGTGCGGGGTTACTTGGGCCAGCGGGCAAAGGTGCCGCTTGCGAGTTTTCGGCCGGCGGCCGTTTCTAGGGTCAACATACCGACCTGGGGCGGCTGGCCACAGTGGCCAAAAATTCCGTCCGCGAAGTACGCACTCAATTCCGCAGGCCCAATGTCAGGGGTATGGCAAGTGCAAAGCACGAAGGCTCGTTGCTTGGACGTTAATTTTCGGCAAAGTTCGAGTAGGGGCAAGAGGTCGTGGCGAATCGACCAAGCTTCGCCCTTCGGGCCGTGGCCGTAGCTGGGGGGATCGAGGATGACGGCATCGTACTGGTTGCCCCGTTTGACTTCACGATGGCAGAATTTAAGTACATCTTCGACGATCCAACGAATCGGGTGGTCGGCCATCGCCGAAGCGGCGGCGTTGCTACGGGCACGAGCCACCATGCTTTTGGCCGCATCGACGTGGGTGACTTCGGCCCCAGCACAGGCGGCCGCCAACGTGCTGCCCCCGGTATAGGCAAACAAGTTGAGCACCTTCAGCGGTCGTTCGACGCGACGGACTTGTCCGGCGATCCAACGCCAATTTTCGAGTTGCTCGGGAAAGATGCCAATCTGGCCGGAGGGTAGTGGGGTCAATTCGAACGTCGTGTTCAGCTCGAAACCAAATTGAATAGAGCAGTTGGCATCTTCCCAACGATCTGGAGCCGGGGACCATTTGCCGGCGGTCGCTCGATTGCCCTCGTAGCTGGCAGTGGCGTCGCGCCAAGTTTCGGGTTGGGCTGGTGCCTGTTCTTCTGCAGCAGGGCAGGGACGGTCAAGCACCCAGGTACCAAACCGTTCGAGTTTTCGTCCCGCGCCGAAGTCGAGCAGTTCGTAGTCTGGCATGGGGGGAATGTTTGATGTGGGTGGGGACAGAAGATCAGCGGGGAGTTTTGTCCCAATGCTGTAACTTTATTGCAAAACGGGAAACCACTGATTGACGCTAATACTTGCTAATTTTTTTAGGGGCGACTAAAAAATTTATCTATAACGGCAACAATGCAATGTTTCAACGCAAAACGTCACAGAGGCCGCTGACGCAGCCAAACCACCCCCAGCATCGCCGTTGCCAACAGCAGCACCGAACTCGGCTCGGGAACGATCTTCAACCGCACGCGCTGCAAACTCCCCGGATCGTTGCGGATGTACTGAATTTGGAACGGCTTGCCGATGCTGGTTGTCGGCAACGAGCCGGGGAAGCCGCCGGTTTGCTGGAACAGGATTTGATCGAACGTGCCGGTAAGTGTTCCCTTGGAAGTCACCAGATCGATGAAATCGCCCGCCTGCACGCTGAGGCTGTTGTCGACGTGTAGGATCAAGTCCCCTGCAATTGAAGTTGTCCCCGCCGACGCCCCGGCGAAAAGATTGACTTTGAGTTGATCGGTGGTCGAAAAGTTGGCACCTGCAAGCACGATGTGCAGATCGTCACCCGCTGTCTGCGTGTAGTTGCCGACGATATCGAGTACATCCTTGGTCGCATCCGCAGACGAACCGATATAAATTTCGCTACCATTAATAACATCCCCTTCAATACGGCCACGCCCAACCAGTAGCCCGGTGTTGAAATCGACTGTCGTCGCCTTGAGCACGCCGCCGGGTTCGATCCGGTTTATGAGATCGAGGGATCGCGCTTCGATAGTGACGGTGCCGGCGACTTCAAGAGTGGCGGCACTGCCAGTGGCATTACCAATCCTGAACGCGCCGCCTCTGGTGGGCACAGTGCCCACGAGCACATTGCCGTCTACCACCAAGTTGCCAGACTTCAGTCCAAGCGAGGATTTGTTGTTGATCGCCAGATTGCCCGTGACCCCGCCGTTGCCCCCATCAATTTCTAACAAGCTGCTTGCGCTGCTTGAGAGCCCCACATTGAGCACCGCATTGCCCATCACGTTGAGGAATCCCCCGTTTGTCACAGTCACTTTCCCCGTCACCTCCAACCCGCCGCCGCCCACCGACCATGTCGAAGGCTCCACAGAAGGGCCAAGGAACTTGCCATCAACCACGACGGTGCCGCCAGACTCAACCGCAGCCGGCCCCGTGCGAAACAAGCCGCCGGTAGTGACTAGCACATCCCCATTGATGATGGCCGTCCCGTTGAATAAGGCTTGGCCGCGTCTATGTACCTCAAGCTCGGTCGTGCCCACCGATTGGGCCACAGTCAGGTGGCCACTGCTAGTAGTGGCCAAATCTGCATTCAGGGCAGCCTTATCGGCACTGTTTTCGGCATCAACGATGATTCGACCCTGCAAACCGATGGTCACGTCACCGGTCAACTCGATCTTCCCGTTGACGCTAACTTCAACCAAGTTGCTCGCCCCGCCGACAAGCTCCAACGAGTGGCGTTCGATGCGCCCATCCATGACAACTCCAAGAGCACCGCCGTTATCAACAAGGATTTTGCTCAATGGGTCACTCCCGCCGATTGTCGCGCCTTCGTGAACGATCAACCCAGCATCATCGACCATCACGTCGCCGGAAACCGACAGCAGCCCTTTGGACAGAAAGGTCGTTCCGACACCTTGAATTAGCAACGAATTTGCTGCTGGGACGTCTCGAGTGGGAGGTACGAGAGGCGATAAGTCGATCGATGGCGGGGAATCAATGATCACATCTTCCGTTGCCAACGGCGGATGACCGGTGGGCAAACTGGTGGACGCAAACTCCCACTTGGTTGCATCAAGCCAAAGTCCGTCGCCTCCGGTCCATTTGACCGTGTCTGCCGAAGCCGACTGCCCCAACACCAACGCCACAACTATGGCACCCCAACGACAACTCATTAGACTCCCCCTCAATGCTGAACGCATAAAATGACGGCACAGAAGCGAGTCCATTGTAACGACCTAACCCAGCACTTGCCAGAATTTTGCGGCATTCTCTCAGGAAAACTTCTATGAAAGCCCACCTGCGTCTAGCGGGTAGGAGAAGTCGCGATCATCAATGATCGCAAAACTGGGCGTCCGCGAGGTTTTGCGTTTGTCACCATGACCAACGACGACGAAGCTCGATCGGCAATTCAAATTCTTAACGGGCTAGAATTTGATGGTCGAACCATTACCGTGAACGAGGCGCGCCCTAAGGCCGACCGTAGCGGTGGCCGTCTGTTTATAGAATCGCTTTACGATAGGCGGACGTCTTAAGCAGGCTGAAGTTCTGCTTTACGCTCGGCAACGATATCGGTCTGAATATTGGACGGTACCGGGGAGTACTTGTGTAGTTCCATCGAGAAACTACCTTGGCCCTGTGTCTGGCTACGCAGGTCGGTCGAGAACCCAAAGGTCTCGGCGAGCGGGACATCACAGATGATAGTCGTCACTTTGTTCTGCGTCTCGGTCGAAGCGACGATGCCACGCTTGCTAGCAATTTGGCCGACTACCGAACCTTGGAATTCTTCGGGACATTCAATTTCCATAAGCATGATCGGCTCGAGCAAGACAGGCTTCATGCGGTTGAAGTTTTCGCGGAAGCATTCTTGGGCGGTCAGCATAAACGCCATGTCTGAAGAGTCGACATCGTGGTACGAACCGTCTTCGAGTTCCACTTTCAAGCCGACAACCGGGTAGCCCGCAACGGGGCCCTTCTCCATCATCTTCTTGAAGCCTTTTTCAATCGCGGGAATGAAGTTCTTCGGAATGCGACCTTGCACCACGTTGTCGATAAACAACAGTTCGCCGCCCTCGGCCTCTTCGCGGTCTTCGTCGGTCATTGGGCTGATCTTGCCCTTGATGTGGCCATACTGCCCGGAACCACCCGTCTGTTTCTTGCGTTTGTGGTCGAATGCGAACGGCACGGTTCCACTTTCGCGGTAGCTCACCTTCGGGGCACCCACTTCGACGTCCACACCATACTCACGTCGAATACGCTCGACGTAAACTTCGAGATGCAACTCGCCCATACCGGCGATCAAAGTTTCACCTGTCTCGTCATCTGTGTTGACCTGGAAAGTTGGGTCTTCTTTGCGGAATCGCTGCAACGCCTTGCCCAGCTTGTCGGCATTGTCTCGTGATATCGGATTGATCGACATCTTGATCACGGGGTCGGCAACAAAGATGTTTTCGAGGGTGCAGTATTTTGACGTCGAGCAATAGGTATCGCCGCTGGCGCAGTCGATGCCCATGATCGCGACAATGTCGCCGGCGGAGGCAGAGTCGACTTCTTCTCGCTTGTCGCTATGCATTTTTACAATGCGGCTGAAGCGTTCTTTTCGGTGGGTACGTTGGTTGAAGTACTGTTCACCCTTTTTGATGGTGCCTTGGTACATCCGCATGAAGGTTAGCTGGCCGTACTCGTCGTCAACAATTTTGAATGCCATGCCCACAAAAGGCTTTTCGGGGTCGCTCTCTAAAGGAATCTTCTTTTCGGCGTCGTCGAGTTCAGAGGCCGTTGTTTGTTTATCAAGAGGGCATGGGAGGTAGCGATTCACCGCGTCGATCAGCGGCTGCACACCCTTATTTTTGAAGGCAGAACCGAGATAGACCGGCGTAAAACCTTGGTCGATGGTCGCGGTGCGAATGAGCTTGTGAATCAGGTCGACCGGCACCTCTTCTTCGGAGAGCAACCGTTCCATCAGGTCGTCGCTATACATCGAAAGTGCTTCGAGCATGTGGGCTCTTGCGGCGGCCACTTTGTCGGCCAATTCGGTGGGAATCTCTTCTTCACGAAGATTTTCGCCGTTGCTGCCGTCGAAGTAGATTGCTTTTTGGGTCACCAAATCGATGATCCCTTCGAAGTGTTCTTCTTCGCCAATTGGTAGCTGCATCAAAACCGCATCGGCACCGAGCTTATCGCATACCTGCTCGACGACCGAGTCGGGGTTTGCCCCGGTGCGGTCCATCTTGTTAATGAAGGCCAAGCGGGGGACATGGTAGCGCTTCATTTGGCGGTCGACGGTCATCGACTGCGACTGCACACCACCCACGGCACAAAGAACCAATACCGCGCCATCAAGCACGCGCAAGCTGCGCTCGACTTCTACCGTAAAGTCCACGTGCCCCGGGGTGTCGATCAGATTGATCATATGATCTTTCCACTCGACCGTGGTCGCTGCACTGGTAATGGTGATTCCGCGTTCTTTCTCCAGTTCCATATGGTCCATGGTGGCGCCATCGCCACCGCCACGCACGTCTTCGATCTTATGGATCCTACCTGCGTAGAAAAGAATGCGTTCACTCAACGTGGTTTTACCCGAGTCGATGTGCGCGGAGATACCAATGTTACGAACTTTACGAAGGTCCATTTGTCTGTCTCAACCTCTAACCAACATCATTTAGTGAATTACTGCCGCCGCTTGCGCGCGGCGATCAACCAAGATCGATGGGATCCCTCGGAGAACGATCTTTCCCCGGGGCCGTGCTCTAGAAATATCGGGTGCTTCCTGTCACCCTGTCGCAAGGCGGGACGAACTAGTATTCTGTCTTTCCGCGATCACAATATCTAGTGCAAATAGGGGATTTCAACGTGTTTCTCGCTGTTGTGGACAGCCGGTGTTTGCCGTCTGTCGGGCGCGAAAGGGTAGATATCCGTCTGAAAACTGCAAAGACCGATTTACTTGAGATAGCCCGCCGGTTTTGCCCGGCTGTCGACTAAGATGGAGATTTACGGTTTCCATTGCCACCGTGAATCGATGTAAGTCGTTTTACTGTAATGAGATAGAGTCGATGTCAGGCAGCCTTCCAACCATGTCAGCCAACTCTTGCCCAGCGGCTGAACAAGCCGGCCGATTGCCTGCAGGCTGGCTTTCTCGCTGGCCCTGGGTCACTTTTTTGCTGCCGATGGTCGTCTACATGGTTTTGGGCAGCTTCGAGCCCAAGCCACCGGCTACGAGCGGCCAAGCGGCCGAAAACTCTACCGCCCCGACCGCCGAGCAGATGGAAGAGGCCTTTCGCGAACCGGGGCTTTTGCCGCAAATCACCTACGAGCACTACCCGTGTGTTTACACGGTAAAGATTGTGCTGACGTTGGCTACGATGTTGCTGGTGCTTCCGGGGTATCGCACGTTTGCGTGGCGTGTGAGCAGTTTGAGTATCGCGGTAGGTGTGGTGGGGGTCGTCCTTTGGGTCGTTCTCTGTCAGCTTCAGCTAGAGGTAAAAATCGCGGGGCCCGTTGATCGCTATCTGGGCAGTTTGCTTCCGGCTGAATACGTTGACGATGAGGTGCCGTCCGTTGGTTTGCTAGCCCTCCTCGGGGCTGGCGAGCGTAGTGCCTACAACCCTTTAGAGCAACTTCGCGAGACGCCGATGTGGGCCTATTTGTTTTTAGGCATTCGTTTTATTGGGCTTGCGCTGATTGTCCCCGTGGTCGAAGAGTTTTTTCTGCGTGGATTTTTGATGCGCTATGTCGTGCACGGCAACTGGTGGCAGGTGCCTTTTGGGGCGGTCACTCGGACGGCAATAATCCTCGGCACAGCCGTCCCCATGATGATGCACCCGGCCGAACTCCTAGCGGCATTGGTTTGGTTCAGCATGATCACCTGGCTGATGATCCGCACGCGCAACATTTGGGACTGTGTGGCCGCCCACGCCGTGACCAATTTTCTGCTTGGCGTCTACGTGGTGACTAGCGGCGAGTGGCAGTTGATGTGATTTGCTTGAGGGCCTGCCAAGAATTAACACCAATTTATTGACCACAGAGGACACGGAGCAGCACAGAGGAAAGCTATTTTCTAGACACTCTGTGCTTCTCTGTGTCCTCTGTGGTAATTCTTCCCGGCTACTCCGATTGAATAGACCGACTTTGCGGTATTCCTGCGAAATGGGACACCACACTGGCTTTTTTGGGGCTTTTCGGCGATAATTACTTGCTTGGGTAGCGTCGAACCGTCATTGGGTCGGATCTCGCTTTCCCGAGGCATAACACGCCGCACATTAGGGGCAGAGTCGGCGTGGGAACAGAACGCAAGTCGAGGAGGCATTCTCAGATGAACCACAAATCCCCCCGTCACGGTTTTACGCTCGTAGAACTCTTGGTCGTTATCGCCATCATTGGCACCCTGGTCGGGCTGCTGCTGCCGGCGGTTCAAAATGCTCGCGAGACGGCGCGTCAAACGACATGCGCAAACAACTTAAAGCAGCTAGCCACCTCGATGCTCGATCTGTCGATGAGCGGCAAAGGGCGGTTTCCCGGTTGGTCTCAGCTGCAAAGGCTAGACCCTAGTCTTCCCGCTTCTGCTGACCGATTTAGTGACACCACAACTCTAGATATTGAAGTTAGCTGGGCTGCAAAACTTCTCACCCGCATTGAACAACAAAGTACCTGGGATGCGCTGCTGGCCGGAAATCTTAACGTGTCGGACGACCTAGCGAATATCGCAGACGACATACCTAAAGTAGACATTTTCATTTGTCCGAGTGACCCTCAAACTACGCCGAACAACCCCGCTCTTACCTACGTTGCAAATACTGGAGCACCTGACTTTAAGCCTAATCCTACAGGTCCACCAAGCGACTACAAAGGAAATGGCCTTTTTCCATTGTTGCTGCCAGATTTCGAAGGCGAAACTGTACGCTCGACGGACATTAAGGATGGCACGTCCCGAACTCTAATGCTCTCTGAAAATGTTCATAAAGACGAAAATGATTCTTCCAGTGCGATACCAAATTCCTCTTGGCTACGCTCGTCAGCCACTCCAGGGGGAAGTTGGACACCATCACAGGGTGAACAACTATTTGGGATGGTTTGGATTGCCGCAGGAAATAATTTAGTCAGCCAATTGGTTCCGCCGTCGAATGAGCAGCAGCGAATTAATCGGGATGAACGCACCGGTGCGGTTAGAGATAGCCCTTATATCGTGCAGGGCGGTTTCATTACAGGTTGGGGCTCTGGGTTTGCACGCCCCGCTAGTGAACACCCTAACATCGTCATTGTGGCTTTTGCGGGGGGTAATACCAAAAGCATCAGCGAAGACATTGAGTACCGTGTGTACCAGCAGCTAATGACGCCTAACGGTGCAAAATGCAAGTGGACAATCGACCCAAGCAAAGAATTGCACGCTGCTTTCTATAATGCGGATCCAAACTTGCAACTCTCCGACGATGACTTTTAATCCCTACTGCGTCCTCTGCGGTAAAATCAAAAAACACTTACCGAAGCGAAATCGTTGATTGAACGAAGGTGGGTGAACCTGCCTGGCGGCAGAACCACCCACCCTACGTCCTTTGTGGCTAAGATTTTATTGCTATGTCCGATTCCGCTGCGAACAGTACGCTTGTCCCGCCGCGGTTTTTGTTTCGCTTTGCGTTCGATGTGCGGTACTGTTCTTCGTTGTGGTCGGCTAAAAGTGGCGTGCAGCTGGACGAAAGCTATCGGCTGCCGATGCTTTCGCAGCTCGACGGCGAGCGCCCCCTGGCCGATGTTCGCATGGCCTGGAGCGAAAAGGGCCTGGCTTGGTGGATACGGGTCGAAGGCCGTAAACAACTGCCCTGGTGTCGCGAGTCGCGGCTCGACGATAGCGATGGCCTGCAGGTTTGGGTCGATACGCGAGCCACCACCGAGGTGCATCGGGCCAGCCGATTTTGCCATCGTTTTGTTTTTTTGCCCCGTGGCGGCGGGCCAACTGCCGAAGAGCCGGTCGCCGATCAACTGTTGATTAACCGCGCCCGCGAAAACGCCCGCCCGGTTCGCGCTCGCGAGTTGCAAGTCCATAGCAAAGTGAGCAAAACCTTCTACGAACTCTCGGCATTCGCCCCAGCCGTCTCGCTCGGCGGCTACGACCCTGAGTCGCTATCGCGATTGGGGTTCACCTACGCGATTCT
>JAJDEF010000016.1 GCA_029259945.1 Planctomycetota bacterium | reverse complement strand
TCTTTGAAAATCAAAAACGCTAATCTTCACGAATGAAAAATTAGCGTCGATTAGCGAAGACAAGTGTCCCCCAGTTTTTCGATCAACTTTTTAGCCACAGAGAACACCGAGATCAAAGAGTCTCTGAGTTCTCTGTGAACTCGGTGGCTAAATTAGCGGTTTACTTTTTTTTGTCAATAAAGTCACCCACATCGGACAAAACAGGACAAAACCTCACCGACTTTTGTCCGCGCCAAATCTCGCAAAGCCTAGCACTCAAGCGTTTAAGAAAACAACAGCGGACAAAACTCCCGAATATTGTCCGCTAAAACGCCAAACAGCGGTACTGTCCTATGACTGTGTTGCTAGGAATTATTTCCCCGCTGCTCGCTCCAGTAATTGCGTGATCGTCCAAGCTTTTTCAGCTAATCCGCTGGCCATTGCTGGCGTCTGCTTGATTGTCTCATGCTTCCGGCAGAAATTGTACCATGCGAAGAAGATCGCTTGCATCGCTTTGTGATGCTTGAGACTCTTGCTGTGGGCATTGGTCAACCGAGTGAATCGACGGTTATTCATGCGGATCGTCAGATTGAACCGTTCGACGTGGCTAGTTGAAATCATCGACTCATCAGGATTGCCGAACCGCGTTTTCCTCTTGGTGCCTATTATCTTGGCCGGACTGTAGCGCGTGGTTTTCTGGGCCGATGCGTATTGTTTTATAATCACGCCGAAATCCACACGGTCTCGAAGCATGAACGGCACATTTAGTTTGTAGGCGGCTAGGCCGTCGGTCGAGAGTTGGAACCGACCCACCGTAAAATCTGCCAGCTTTTGCAGCAGGGTGCATACGGTGGTGGTGTCACGCTCGCCGACTTGGTGGGCGATGACCAACTTGGTATTTCGCTCGATGGCCACCACCGTCCAGCTATCGCCGCTGTCCTCCCCATAGCCTTTGTAGGAAGCGGTGCGTTCTTTGCATCCGACGAAGCTCCAAATCTCATCGACCTGAACGTCCTTGGCTTCGACACCTCGAATCTGAGTATCAAGGAATCGCTGGCAGTTATCGCCGACCGTGAGAATTAAATCGCAGATTGTGTCTCGGTGTAGGCCGGTCAATCGCTCGGTGGCTCGAACGCTCATTCCTTCTAGCAGCATCCCTAGGGCCAGCTTGGCATCTTTCATGCTGATTCGCATGTTGCCGAGTGGTTTTGGAGTGTCGTCAGTCCAGGTCTCGCCACAGAGTTTGCAACGCAAACGCTGGTTGCCCTTGCGGTCTCGACCATGTTTCTTTGGCTCGGTGTGCTGGCAGGCTCGAACGATCATAACGAGACTTCCCTTTTTCAAGGGCCTTCGCTATGATTGGGGTTGCGAGTCGCAATCTGGCGAAAGCCGGTTGTAATTCACCCCGTGGCCGGTTACAGCCGGTCGCGGGTATTTTAAGACGCGGAAGGCAGGGGTTTCGATCCCATCCGGTTACAGCCGGTCCTCATCGACCACTTATAAGGTGGTTGTGGCTCCAGTCCACGAGGCCGCCTTCCAACGTCTCTCAAACAAAGTCGCCTTGCCCCGGTGGGCGTTTGGCCGCGAAACCGCTGCCCGCCGGGACTGACTTTCTCCGCCCCACGCTACGGCGACCGCATCGCGTGGGGCTCGAAACCCTTCTCATAAATGCCTCCTTCTTCACAAGGTGCCTGCATTCTCCGCTGCACACCTGGATATGTCAACTCTTATATCCACTAAATAGACATAATATGTCCATTTCAAAGATACCTTGGGTTGACTTAGGTTCAATTGGATGACATACTTGATTTTACTGTCAAGCCAAATGCCGTAAGGAGGTACGAAAATGTCTAAAAAACGAAGCCCTGCACATCCGTCCGTTGGCTTAGAAGCAGCGATTGAACGAACCGACACCCTTTATAAAAAGGAGGGCGAGCATTTTATACCTATGGATGCGGTGGCTGCTGTATGGAAGCTCAGCACTAAAGCTAGCGGGTTTCTTCAGCTTCTTTCTAGTCTCAAGCAGTACGGTTTACTTGAGGAGAAAGGCGCTAAGGAGAACCGTCAATTCAAGCTGACTAGTTCAGCATTAGATATCACCCTCCATCCGGAGAATGCCACGCAACGACTAGATGCTATCAAAGAGGCAGCCCTCTTGCCCTCTATCCACCAGGAGATTTGGGATAAATACAACGGAAAACTGCCGACCGAAGATGCGTCGATTCAGTCATACTTATTGCGTGGCCGGGAGGGGGCTACCTTTAATCGAAACCAAGTCGATCCTTTTATCTCGCGTTTCCGTGAGACCCTGCGATATGGAGGGCTGCTTATCGGTGATAAAAAAGCTGAGGACGCCTCGGTGGACAGTGGGAATAATGGGAATGACCTCAAAACGCCTCCTTCGGTGGTGCAGGTTGGGTCATACGTCCAATGTACCTCCCAAGGTGGTCATCGATTTCCAGAGCCCAAGAAGGTTGCTGGGATTGATGGAGAATGGGCCTTTGTGGAGGGCAGTCCTACAGGAATTCCCATGACTGAGCTACTAACCGTTGATCCACCGAAGCAAAGCAATCCCGAAACGCCACCAACTAACCCATTTTTTAATCCTCAAACAGAACGCGACGAAACTCCCGGCGAGGGAATAGCTTTGGATCGAACTACCTTAGATGAAGGTACTGTTCGATTAGAATGGCCGGACGATCTATCTGAGGATAGTGTCGAAGAGTTTCAGGACTGGATGGTCAGCCGAATCAATCGTGCCCGTCGCAAGGCGGGGTTGCCCAAAATTAAAATTGAGGAACGCGAATAACCCACCGCCCCGCTCCATCCCTATAAAACCGATCCCCGTGATAAGCCAGCCCCGACCGAACCGCATTGGCCACCGCCTTGGGATCGTCATTGGCCCGGCACCCACGACGCTGTAGCTCGATGGTTAGTTCAACCACCGTCAGCGGTTTACCTGCCTGCAATAACCGCTCTGCCGCTTGAACGACAGTCAGGGTTTTGAACGACTCGTCCCGGTCGGCCATGTACCGACTGGCCCGACGTACCCGCCGCCTAGCATCGGCAGAGCGTAGCTTGCGTTCGACGGCCCGAATCTCACGGGTAGCCAACAGGTACTCAATGCGAGCTTCCTGCATGGCCTTATCGCGTTTGGCGCGGGCTTCGGCTCTGAGAAGTTTGATACCATCCATTCACGCAAGATAGCGGGTAGAATCAGCGGTTCAACTCAGCAACACAGTCGTGGGACAGTACCCAAACAGCCATATACGTGCCAAAACTCAGGCCCACAAAAAATAGAAACCCCTAGAAACGGAGCCCCAAACACCAGCCGCACCCCCGAGTTTTGTCCATTTTGTCACCAAGCACCCTGACAAAACTAGCGCACAAAAAAACCGGAGGCCGACCCCTATCAGGTCGACCTCCGGTGAAAGAATTCTTCGTTTATTTTCCAACCAACACTTAGTAAGTCAGAATCATATCAGCACCGAACATATCCTGGTCGAAACCAGTCGCTGGCACCCAATCCTTACGAGCTTCAGGTCGAAGCACCAAGTTGTCCAGCAACTGGATGTTCACACCGGAAGTAAACTCGTAGTTCGACAAGCCATCGACACGCAACCACTCGATGCGGTTACCAAAAGTAACAATGTCGTTGTAGGCGTAAAACAGGTATTGGTTAATGCCAACCGTTTCTCGAACACCGACAGCTTCATCGATACTGAGATAATCGGTTTGCCAGACATAGTTCAAGTTGTCTGTTAACGTGACATCGAAAACGAGGCTATGCGAGTGATCCTCGTCCCCAGTGGTACTGATGGCGCCTAAGTCGCCATAGGTGTTGACGTAAGTCATCGTCACCCAGTCGTGCAGGTCAGCAGAGAAACCACCGATCAGGTTATTACCGTGGCTTGGGCCACCGCCGTTAAATTGATCGAAACCAGTGTCCCAACCAACCGACCAACCACTGAACAGTGTCATATTCTCATAACCCGTATAGGTCGCTAACACACCAGTGTGGGTAAACGGCTCGGCATTAAACATTGCCAAAGAGTGGCTATAGAAGAAGTTGCCTGTGGCAGGAATCACTTCATAACCGGCAATGGTGAAAAAGTGACCGATCTTTACCGCGAGGTCGCCCTTGGCGACTTCCACATACAACTGAGGAATTGCCCAGCCGTAAACACCGTGGTCAAAGCCTGCATCGAAAGTTCCTCCCTTAGGAACCGTCGCGCCAGGATTATTGAAAGACTGCGTCTTCTGGGCATCGGTACCGTAAACAAAGTCAGCACGAAAACCAAAGTCCAAGCCATTCGAACCATCAGCTTCACGACCGAGATAGAACCATTGCTGGTGTAGGTTCAGTTCCTTGGGCACATTGTTAAACGACCCAGTAGCAAGAGGCGTAGGGCTGTCGTGGTAACCAAACTGAGTCCAACCACCAACATCAATCCGACTGCAATCAAGGCCTAGGGCGCTGGATAGGCTCATGCCTTCGAGCCAACCCGATCCCATGCCACTCAGCAGGCCACGGCCTCCACAGCACGCCGAGGATCCGCATCCACAGTCATCGCAACCGCTATCGCAGCAGCCAACAGGTGTTACTTGTTCATCAAAAGACCACTGACCCAGGCTGTCTTCGGCAAAAACGGGGGCCGAAGTCAACGCAAGAACAGCAATACCGACCGTCCATGTCTTGAATTTCACGGGGAGCTCCTTCTACATCTGCGTTGCTGTGCACTCTAGTTCCAACCAGAAAACAGCAAGGCAAGGTCCTTAATTGTCCTTAATTCACGATTTCAAACCCGCTAACAATGACGTCCCATAGAAACGAAACTGAAAGGTTGAACTCGCGGGATTTCTATCCGCCTCGATTGAAAGTTATCGACCTTGCTTCATGCCACGGTAGAGCCAGCAAAATGCAAAACATCCGAAAATCGACGACAGAGTGCTCGATTTTGGCAAGATATTCCAGTCAAAACGGTTACGCCGCATCACGGCCCATAATTACCTTCACTCCCTACACAATCCGGAAATCTTATCAAACAAGACAAGTCAACTCTCGCTAGATAGCAACGCCACAACACCCAACCCGCATGCTCTTAAGCAAGTTTTCAGGCCGTTATGCTGTATTAGACGTGCACTTGCGGTTGAGCTCTCAAGAGGCGAGAGACGGATGCTGGGGCTTCCAACGAACGACTTTCAAGGAGGTTGCTCACTACAAGTCGCGAGCAAGACGCAACTCCGAAGAGAATTGCTAGCACAAGCCCTGCACGCGCAAAACGGGCCCCAGACAGACCGCTATTGGGAGCGCCGATTTCAGACAATGCCTTGCTCGCCACAGCCAACGCTATCAGCGGTGTAATCAGTAGCACTGGCGAGAGAAACGCTAGCGGAGAAAGCAACCCTAAAAACAAAGCCAGCACCGCGGTTAAGCTAATCGCCTGATACTGCCCCAGTTCATCGGCGCTGTAAACGTCAGCGGAATGTTCAGGGTACTCAGGCATCGTCGCTCCTAGATTTCTCGCGAATCACATCACGACAACATCAATCATCGTAAAATGGGCTGTCAACACCTTCGGGTTCGACAAATTTATTGACGACATTTAAGAACGGCGCTCGGGCTAAAGTGAGTATCTTGACTTGCGTTTCGGAGGCGTCAGAGAGCTTCCACTCACCCGCACTAATAGGAACTCGTTCTAGGGTGTAGGCCGTAAAGCTAGTCAACATGACCGCTACCATCAGTCCCATGAGTGGCCCTGCAATCTTGTCGAGCATCGGTATAAATCGCACTCGCACATTCGAAGCAGACTTCGCAGCCAAACCAAATAGAAGAACGGAAATCGCAAATACAATCCAAATGCCAGCTAAGACAAAGTGCCATGTAAAATCTGCGGGTTTACCAGACTGTCCCAATGCCCATACTCCAAGCGGAATGCCAACAACGATTCCGAGGAGGCCAGCAAGAATGACGTTTAAGAGAGCAATAGCATTGTTCCATAGACCCTCATTGACCGTCATTGCCATGCCGGCGAAGAATAAAAATCCGAGCATCACGGTAATATAAAGCATAAAATTTCCTTGGGCAGATCGCCGCAGTTCGACGACTTATTGCTTTAGAATTCTCATCAGTTCCTGCATCGAAGTAATCCCTTTGGCTACAAGCAAGATTCCTTCTTCTTGCAACGACCGCTGCCGTGCAGCTCGGGCCGCCTTCTTGAGTAAATCAAGCTTGGGCTGCTTCACGAGAATCTCGCGCATCTTGTCCGTCACAACAAGCAGCTCAAACACACCTGTACGGCCTTTGTAGCCGAGGCCTTGGCATGTTTTACACGGCTTATTCACTTCTTCCGGCTTAGGTGGCCGATAGAGATGCTCGATCTTGCCAGCAGGAATTCCCAACTTCTTGAGTACTTCAGCCGGTGGTGCGTAGCCCACCTTACAATCGGGGCACAACAAACGTATCAAACGTTGGTAGAGCACCGCCTTAGCTGCTGAAGCAAAATCTTTAGCGGGCATCTTCATCTGCATCAATCGCAGCAATGCTTCCGCCGAATCCTTAGCACGTACGTTCGTGATTACCAATCGCTCATCGCGAACTTCGTTGAGCAACAACTTAGCCGTCTCAAGATTAACAAAATCGCGTAGGACATAAACGTTTGGATAGGTTCGAATCAGACCAGGCAAAATCGTATCCGGCGTTTCTCCCGCTGCCGCATCGTAGGTCGTAACCATGAGATTTTGAATTTCTTCTTCACGATGGCTTAGTTCCTCGATCGCGGCAAAGTCTCGCATCAGGCGATCTGTCTGACGAAGCGAAATGTTCGTGATCGAGGTCATCCCGCCGCCTGGCAAGCTAGAAAGAATGATGAGCCCCTGCTCGGCGGCCATCAACTCTTCCCACTGCTGCTGCAAACCTTCTCGCATACCCAAGTCGTTGTAACTCACCAGGGGATTTTTCTCGCCAATCAACGAAATCACAACCCGCTCGCCAGTGGCAACGCCTTGAGTCACGAGCGGGCAGTGATAGGATTTCCCTTCGTATTTGGCGCCAAATTCACCCGATTGTTTTCTGCGGCGATCCTTGACGTCAAGATTGGCTAGCGTCTTTATCACCGCTAGCATCACGTCGCTAGGCTCACGTTCGCGGGTTTCGCCGCTGTGCCAAGCACCATCAATCTCATGCCGTACCGTGACACCCTGTTTGGTAAAGTCAAGCAACATGCGATCGCTACGACGGCTCACCATTTCAACAATAAGACCCTTAGCGAGTAAGAAACCTGGAGAATTCCTCGCCGAAAGCAAATTGGCGTTGTTCATATTTTCGTCTTCAGCCCCCAGGGCGATCAGATCGACCGGTGGGCCCTTCTCGTGCTCCGCTTTTCGCTCAGCACTAACTTTAATTCCCACTTTGCTTACCATCTGTGCGAACACGTATCGCCACCAAGCCCCGGTCAACACCGTCTCGTGCTGCTCGACGTTTTTATTGTGGATCAAGACATAGGGTACCCAAGTCGCTAGAAAGATACCTAGGAGAATCGGCGCACGCACCAGAGTGGGGGCGGGGAGAAAAAACAATAGAAACGCTATCAACATAAAAGGGAAGAACGTAATCGAATTCCACTTTTGCCAGCCCAGTGTATGAATCTGTGAGTCGCGGCTAACCCAGTCACCCGCACTAATCCACATCATAAAAACTGCAAATAGGGCTACTACTTTTAACACCAACGACGGGCGAAAATCGACCGTCTTTGCCTTCGCACTAAACGTAGGATTTTGAGCCAAGTTAGCCGCCGCATCCGCAACATCTGCATTGACATCGCCCTGAGCAAAAGCTTGGTATGGAGTTATGCAAAATGTCGCTATCACCACAAAAGCAATGACTACAAGCATCGGTAGGTGTAGATCCGTGGTCTTCCGCATCAGATAATACCGCCTTGTGAGACGTCGATCCCTTTGAGTGCCATCTTCAGTTGTTCACGACTCGGGGCCACTTCCATGGCTACTTCACGATCGATGTACTCCTCGTCGACGAGCTTTTTAAGACCCTGGGTAAAATCCTGCATGCCATCTTCTGCACCAACACGGATCGCGTCACCTAGACGGTGATCTTCCTCTTCAAGTACCAATTTACGAACGGTTGGTGTAAATTTCATGATCTCGCAAACCGGCACTCGACCCACGCCTGGCTTAATCGACTTGAGCAGCTTTTGGGCGATAATGCCCTTCATATTTGTGGCAATCGCACTACGCAAGGCGCTGTGCATTTCTTGGGGGAAGAGATCTAAGATACGACCGATCGTCGAGGGCGCTGTGCTAGCATGGATGGTTCCGAAGACCAAGTGCCCCGTCTCTGCCGCATGGATTGCCGTCATAAACGTTTCTTTGTCACGCATTTCTCCTACCAGCATGACATCAGGATCTTCTCGCACCGCATGCTTCATACCGATTTCGAAATCAAGAACATCAAGCCCAATCTCCCGTTGGTTAATCAGGCATTTCTGTTCGGTAAAGACAAATTCGATGGGGTCTTCAAGCGTCAGGATATGTTTGCGATAATTGGCATTAATCCAGTTAAGCATCGAGGCAATAGTCGTACTCTTGCCCGACCCCGTCACGCCTGCAAGCAATACCATGCCCTGGTCATAAGTGCATAGCTCTTGAATCGACGGCGGAAGATTCAAGCCTTCGAAGTCAGGGATCCAGCTACTTACTCGCCGTGCCACCATGCCTATGTGGCCTAGCTGTTGTAGTAAATTCACACGGAACCGCCAATTGGTGCCATCCACATCCAACATGTGAGCAAAGTCGGCACCCCCATCTTTGTCAAAGATCTTTCGACTCCGCTCGTTCATCAACGGGAAACAGAGCCGCACCATTTCTTCATCATCAATAGGATCGCGATCCATGGGTCGCAACGAACCGTCGACTCGCAACATCGGCGGCCTGCCTACCTTGAGATGCAAATCGCTCGCTTCGTGCTTCACACATGCGCGAAACATCTTGTTGACTTCAAGCTCTTGGTGACGCCCGACAAAACTGTCGTAGTCTGATTCAGAGATTGATGACTGAGATGACTGAGGTGTCTTACTCATACTTCACTGCCCATTGATCCACACGCCATGGCTGTAAGACGTACAGGTACGCCGTGCTCAGCCATTATGCGCTTCGTTTCTTGAATGGTATACTCGCCGAAATGAAAAATGCTGGCGGCCAAGGCTGCATCTGCTTTGCCTGCAGTAACCGCTTCTGCCAAATGTTCGGGGCACCCGGCTCCGCCGCTAGCCACCACAGGGATAGTGACCGCCTCGCTCACAGCAGCTGTGATCTCTAAATCATAACCATCCTTGGTACCATCGGCGTCCATGCTTGTGAGAACAATTTCGCCCGCACCCAGTTCCTGCACTTGCTTGGCCCAATCCACCGCTTCGAGCCCTGTGCCAATACGTCCCCCGTTAATATGGACTTCCCATACTTCTCGACCTTCTTTTTGGACGCGTTTGGGATCGATATTCACGACGATACACTGGCTGCCAAATTTTAATGCCGCTGCTCGAACAAATTCAGGGTCTTGCACGGCTGCAGAGTTGATCGATACTTTGTCACAACCCGCAAGCAACAGGTCACGAACATCTTCTAAGGATCGAATTCCGCCACCCACCGTAAGCGGCATAAACACTTGCTCGGCCGTACGCCGCACCACATCGAGCATAATATCGCGGCCTTCGTGACTGGCCCTGATGTCGAGGAACACCAGTTCGTCGGCCCCTTCGCGCTCGTAACGCGCCGCGACTTCTACCGGATCGCCCGCGTCGCGAAGGTTCACAAAGTTGGTACCCTTCACCACCCGACCGCAGTCGACATCAAGACAAGGAATCACACGTTTGGCGAGCATTATAGATGCCGTCAGAGGCTGGGGGGGGCTGTGTTGAGGAACTAGACAAACCGACGATCGATTGCCCAAATCCCCCTAAACCATTTATTTTAAGTAGGGCTGAGGAGGTGGTCAACTAGCTGGCTCATTGATCGGTTCTGTCTTACGTTTTCGACGACTTAGAGCAGCTTGCCGCGGCATAGTCCAATTCCGTCATCTGGCAATCCGGAAGCGACTCGAGAAACATGCGGCCGTATGATTTGGTGTGGATACGCGGATCGAGGATGACCACCCGGCCACGATCATCACGGCTGCGAATGAGGCGACCAAAACCCTGCTTCAGCTTGAGAATCGCCTCGGGAAGCTGATACTGCCGAAAAGGCTCGCCGCCCGAGGCGCGAATCGCTTCTAGCCGGGCTTCGGTGAGCGGTCGGTCAGGCACGCTGAAGGGCAACTTTGTGATGACCACCAATTGCAAGGCATCGCCGGCGACATCGACCCCCTGCCAAAAACTGTCCGTTCCCAGCAACACCGAACGGGGATCTTTTTTGAATAGCTCGATCATTTGAGTTCGCGGCGTACCATCGGCTTGATTCAAGAGATTGAGATTATTCGCCCGGAGCCAACCGGCCATTTTCGCGCCGACGCGGCGCATCATGTCGTAGCTGGTAAAGAGCACGAAGGCATGCCCATCGGCATCGCGTACGAACCGTTGGATCATCTCGATACTGGCACGCTCATAAGCATCTCGCTCGGCACTTGGGTCGGGCATGCCTCGCAAGGTAATCAGCTCTGCCTGTTCGCGATAGTTGAACGGGCTGTCGAGACGCAGCGTTTTACTTTTTATCAAGCCGATTCGTTCGCGGAAAAAATCGAAGGATTCATTCTTGCCGACGGCCAACGTGGCACTGGTGAGTATCGCGGTGGGCACTTCATTGAAGAGTTGGTCGCGGAGCGCAGGCCCGACGTCGATCGGCGCCGCCGACAAAGTGAGCCGGGGAACGCCTCGCCGTGTACGGTACGATTCAATCCAGTAAACGGCGGAGTCGATTTGCTGGCGGTGCCAGGTGTTCAGCTCGCCACTCAGGCCGATTAGTCGATCGTGGGCCGCTATGAAATCTTGCCGATCGGTTTCTTCGTTCTGGGCATCCCCTGCCCTTTTCAACTCGCGGGCCAACTTTTGTAGCTCGCCACTTAAATGGTTGGCAACCTCTAGTGGCCCGCTCACGCGGCCGTTGGATGGCGCTTTGGCTTCGTGCCAATCGAGCAAATCGGCGAAAAACTCATCAGAGGTCACACGGCAACGGTCCACCATCTGCTGCAAATCGTGCATTTCGTGATGCACCAGCAAGCCCTTCTGCGTACGGTCGTTATAGAGACGGCTCAGAACGTATTCGAGCTGACCGCTGGTAAGCCGAATGCCCATGTGATCGGACGCAACTGCCTCGATGTTATGCGCTTCGTCGAGCACGACCACATCATAATCAGGCAAAATACTCGCACCCGCCCTTCGCAAAGCCAGGTCGCTGAAAAAAAGGGCGTGATTGACGATCATCAACTGGGCATGCTGCACCCGGCGACGATCTTGATAATAAAAACACTTCTTGTAGCTGGGACAGCGCCGACCCATGCAATTGCTGTGATCGCTGGCCACCTCATCCCAAACCTGCGGCATCGGCCGATAGGGCAGATCGCTTAGTGAGCCGTCTGAGGTCGATTCGCTCCAAGTACGTAGCTCTCGCAACTGCTCGTAGGGTTCGTGATGGTCGAACAAGCTTTTGCTGCGCGACACGGCCTTGTGAAGTCGACGGAGGCTGACATAGTTGCGGCGCCCTTTGGCCAACACCGCCGAGAACTCGCGAGGGATCACACTGTTGAGCAAGGGCAGGTCTTTGCCGATCAACTGCTCCTGTAAGCTGATCGTATGGGTGGCAATCACCACGCGCACCGGCTTCTTGGGTTGATTTTCATCCTCAGCCGGTCGGGTGGCTGCAAGAATGGCGGGGACGAGGTAAGCAAAACTCTTACCCACCCCGGTGCCTGCTTCCACCACCAAATGCTGCTTCGCAGCAATGGCCTTGGCCACCGCCTCGGCCATGGCCAATTGTTGCGGACGCTGCTCGTAATTCGAGAGCCGACGAGCAATCGCTCCCTCGGGACCAAGGATGTCGGCTACAGAAATCGCAGAAGAGGATGGCAATTGATCTTCTCTAGTCACGCTAAGCAGAAACGAATTCTATTTCGGCTTCACAGTAAAAGTGCCTTCGTCGGGACTACTTGCTGTGGCGTACAGCTTCTTGGGGATTCGTCCCGCGAGGTAGGCCAATCGGCCTGCTTCGGTGCCCTTTCGCATAGCATCGGCCATCTGCAACGGGTCTTGTGCATGGGCAATTGCCGTGTTGAGCAGGACGCCGTCTACGCCAAGCTCCATCGCGGCGGTGACATCGCTTGCCGTCCCCACGCCGGCATCGACGATCACGGGATAGTCGGGGTCGCCTTCTTTGAGATACTCCAAACAAATGCGGATGTTGTTGGGGTTGAGAATCCCTTGCCCCGATCCGATGGGGCTGCCGGCGGGCATGACGCTCGTGGCACCTGCCTCTTTGAGTCGCCGCGCCACGATTGGGTCGTCGCTCGAATAGCAAAGTACCTGGAACCCGTCGGCTACAAGTTGCTCGGTGGCTTCGATGGTCGCCACAGGGTCGGGTAGCAATGTCTTGGTGTCGCTCAATACCTCTAGCTTCACCCAGTCGGCACCGGGGTTTTCTAACCCGAGCAATATCTCGCGCCCAAGCCGCGCCACTCGCACCGCATCTTCAGCCGAAAAGCAGCCGGCGGTATTGGGAAGCAACGTGTAGCGCGCGGTGTCGATAAAATCGATTAGGTTATTGCCATCAGCGTCGATCAATCGCTCACGCCGTATGGCTACCGTGATGCAATCGGTGCCCGACCGATCGAGTGCCTCGCCCATCAGTGGATAGCTGGCATACTTGCCTGTGCCAACAATCAGGCGGCTGGCGAACGAGTGGGTGCCGATTTGCAACGAAGTGTCGGTAGAAATATCAGTTGCCATTTTGATTTACACAGCGGGTTAAGGTTTTGTTGATTCGAAGCAACGGCACTTTAGCCGCCTCCAACGAGAGTGACCACTTCCAAGCGGTCACCCGCAGCAAGGACAGCGTTATTGTGTTCCGCTCGGGGTACGAGTTGTAAATTGCGCTCGACGGCTAAGCTACGCGGGTCGAGCTCTAGTTGCTCGAGCAACTGCGCAACCGTGGCTCCCTCCACGATTTCTCGATTCTCGCCATTGACTTGTATTTGCATGTTGGGCCTGCTCTCGTTTGACTTATTCATCCCGAACAAAAGTAGTGCGGAAAGTACCACCCGCGAGATGAATGAGGCGATCTCTCTGAATTGCGCCCTTGGCGTTCAAAGTTGTGTTGAAAGGCAACGCATAGGCGTGAACCTCGCCGCTGGTGGCTTCGGCGATGTAGATCAGGCTGGTGCCAAGCTGCGAATTGCCTCGACCTCGCGGCAAGTCGGCAAGGCCGGTGACCATCAGGTACTTAGGGTTCTTGGATAGGCTCTGGAAATCGTTCTGAATGTTGTGTTCGAAACGTGCCGTAAACTCACCCGTCCGACGGCTGACCACGGCGGCACGTAAATCGCCGGTGAGAAAGTCGAGAAAGTAAAACGCCTCGATCCCATTCGCGGCCGGGCCGGTAGCAATGGCAAAGTTGCTCTCGCCGTGCGTGGCCGTGGCATGCACCTGGCTTCCCTGGCCCAACCCAAACCAACCGGCAACAACCACTCCGCCAACAAAAACGCCAAGCACCAACATGGCTGCATGGTTACAAATTCGCTGCACCATCTCTCTATCTCCCTTCGTAGAACCGCCCTAGTCAAACTGAGGGCGATACGACTAAAAAACCACTCGGCCAACGCGTCGAGCGAACCTAATAGGCCCAGCGCATTTTACCGGTTCGGGAGAGGAGAATCTAGCAGGCTAATCGCGGCTACCAGCATATCGCATGATGTAGTAAAGCAGGGTCAGCACTGCCTGTAGAGTCGCAGCAACATAGGTCCAAGCCGCGGCATTGAGCACACGATTCACATAGACCATATCCTGGTCTGCAACGATCCCATGCTCGACCAAAAGTCGCTTGGCCCGGGCACTAGCGTCGAATTCCACAGGCAGGTTGACTAGTTGGAAAAAGACGAATCCGGCAAACAAGACAATACCCACCATAATCAATTTCGGCATCGAGAATATCGCCCCAGCGAAGATCAACATAAATCCGGCATTGGGGCCAAACGTGGCCGCTGGAACTGCAATGTTGCGAACTACCAACGGCGCATAATTCTGGGCATCTTGCAGAGCATGGCCGGCCTCGTGAGCAGCAATTCCAACCGCAGCAGTAGTCCGTGCGCCATAAACCGATTCGCTAAGCCGAAGCACTTTCGCACGTGGATCATAATGGTCGCTGAGTTTACCTGGAATCTGTTCAATACCTACGTCCTGTAATCCGGCAGCATCAAGAAGATGGCGGGCAGCGCCCGCGCCACTCAACGGCACAGGAACCTTTTGGGCTTGAGCGAATGCCGACTTCACGCGCATTTGAGCCCAGAGCATCAACACCAAAGCTGGAGAAATCCAAAGGAAGTAGCGAATGTATTCTTGAATCATCTCTTTGATCCCTTATAGCAACTTTCAAATTCCTGAGGGGTTTAAGCCGTGGGATTGCAATCCCACGGCTTTGCGCTGCTCTTTAAGCATAGTTGTAGTTCTTCGTTTTCTATGCAGAATGCTACTGCCCAGTTCGCTAAGCGGCAAGCCGAATCGCTGATGGCTCTGGTATTCGACTCTAGGTTAGGCCTGCACTGTAATCGCTTGCCCGGTCTGCCAACCTGCGGCGTCACGCTCGACACGTCGGTAAAGCGTATCACGCTCGACCGGCTCGCGGCCCGTCTCTTCGATGAGTCGGCGTATTGCGTCGACGCTGAGTATCTCGGGTGTTTCGGCTCCGGCGTCATGGTAAATGAGTTCGTGCCGTACGGTGCCATCGATATCGTCAGCCCCATAAGACAAAGCAATCTGAGCCGTCCCCATGCCAAGCATAATCCAGTAGGCCTTGATATGCGGCACATTATCGAGCATCAGTCGGCTAATGGCCATCGTGCGCAAGTCCATCAAACCTGTCGGCTTGGCAATGTGGCTGAGGCCCGTGTTCTCGGGATGGAATGCCAATGGGATAAAGGTTTGTAGGCCGCCGGTCTCATCCTGCAATTCTCGCAAACGGATGAGGTGGTCGATTCGATGATACGGCTGTTCGATGTGCCCATAGAGCATGGTGCAGTTCGAACGCAAACCAAGCTCGTGGGCCGTACGATGCGTTTCGAACCAACGGCTCGAGTCGGCCTTATGCTCGCAAATTTGGTTGCGTACTTCGGGATGAAAAATTTCGGCGCCGCCGCCAGGCAAGCTACCTAGCCCTGCGTCCATCATGTCTTCTAGCACCCAGCGGATCGACTTGTTGGTCTGTCGTGCAAACCAATCAATCTCAACCGGCGTCCATGCTTTGAGATGAAGTGCCGGATAGGCTTCGTGCAGCAAGCTGATAATGTTGCGATACCAGTCGTACTTCGCTTGATGATGCAGGCCGCCAACAATGTGCATCTCGGTCGAGCCCGCAGCGACCGCCTCTTGCCCGCGAGCAAGAATCTGTTCGTCGCTCATCGCATAGCCTTTGGCCTCGCGAAGGTCGGCCCGAAACGCGCAAAACGTGCAACGGTAGACGCAAATGTTGGTCGGGTTCAAATGCGTGTTGATGTTATAGTAGGCGAAGTTGCCGTTCTTTCGCTCGCGGACAAGGTTCGCCAATTCGCCCAATTCAGGGAGCGGGACGTCGTTGCGATAAAGCAGCACCCCATCGTCAAGCGAAAGCCGTTCGCCGGCTTCGACCTTTTCGCGTATCGGCTGTAATATGGGACTAGAAGTGCGAAGCATTGGATTGCAGAATTCGGATTGTAGATTGCGGATTCACTAGCCACGATGCAAAGCATCGCCAGACGCGCCCCATTATCACCCACCACCGAGCCATAGGTCTAGGGTGCCTGCAGCGAGCAATCCGAGGCTGATCACTGCATTCACGTTAAAAAATGCTGTATTCACCCGATCAAGGTCATCAGGGCGCACCAGTGCATGCTCGTAAATTAGGAGTGCGGCGACGACAGCGACGGCGATGCCGTAGAGCAACCCAAACGGGGCGTAGACTAGCAGCAACAATCCGAGCATCACAACCGTCAGTGCATGGCAAACGGCAGCCAGTCGTAAGGCTCCTGCAATTCCGAAGCGAACGGGAATACTTCGAAGCCTCGCCCCACGGTCAAACTGAAAATCTTGGCAGGCGTAGATCATGTCGAAACCGGCGACCCAGGCTAGTACGGCTCCGCCGAGCACCAGGGCGGGGAGCAAGTCCCCGGGGTGCTGAAGCACTGCCTCGCCTCGGATTGCGATCCATGCAGCGATGGGGGCTAGGGCCAGTGCCGCGCCCAGCCAAAAATGGGCTAGCGAAGTAAACCGCTTCGTGTAGCTATAGCCGCTCAAAAATACGAGTACTGGCACGCTTAGATAGAGCGGCAATCGGTTAGGTAAAAATAACAGCGTGCTGGCGATGAACGCTAAGACGCAAGCGACGATGAACACAGTAACTTGCGTGACGCTCAAGATAGCTGCGGGTAGATGTCGCCCAGCGGTACGCGGATTCCTCGCATCGATCTTTCGGTCGGCCAAGCGATTGAACGCCATCGCCGCACTGCGGGCGGTGACCATGCAGAGGAGGATGCCGAGGAGTTCTTGCCAGCGAATGACAAACACAGAGTTTAACCTGGGAGACCAATTGAATTGAAAAGGGCCTAATTGAATTCCGTAAATCACATTTCCAATCATTCCAGGTGCAGTCATTGCCCGTAACCGCCAGGCCATCATCGCCGCCAATAGCGCAAAGGGCAGCGCAAAAATAGTGTGGCTGAATCGGATGAGAGACAGTAGATGGTGGATGGTCTTGAGCATAGCATCGCGGCTAGGGAGCTTTCATTCCGCTCCCCAACGTTTCATCAGACCGTTGTCGATGCCGAGTTGGTCGCAAATTCTGGCCACCATAAAATCGACCAAGTCGCGGATGGTCGTCACTCCGTGATACCAGCCCGGCGAGGCAGGCATCACGATGCCCCCGGCCTCAGCCACACGGCGCATATTTTCGATGTGTGGCACCGACAGCGGGGTTTCTCGCGGGACCACGATCAGTGGTCGACGTTCTTTCAGGTGAACTTCGGCAGCCCGTTGGATGAGGTTCCCTGCTGCCCCGTGGGCAATCGCGCTGAGTGTTGTCCCTGAGCAGGGGCAGACGACCATGCCTTGGGTAAGAAACGATCCACTGGCAATGGGCGAGTTGAAATCCTGGTAATGGTGATAAATCAGTTCACCAATGCGGCCCGATTCGACCGACAGCACATTGCTATCGGAACTGCCGATGCCGGCGTTGGCTTGAAGCAGCTGAATCTTGCTATCTTCAGTTCCTTTCACGTCGTCGAGCATGAGGCTCGACGCTTTGAACTTTTTGAGATTCACCTTGAGATGCATCTCTTCTTCGAGAACCTGTGCCCCGCTCGGGCTAATCGAAAGATGCACATCGTGGCCGGTGGCGAGCAGGACTTCGATGAGTCGAATCGCGTAGACCGCGCCGCTTGCGCCGGTGATTCCTAGGCATACGTTCTTTGGCATGCTTGTCTATTGCTCCTGCGATGCCTGTGAGGTGCTGTTTTCCTTCGTTCCAACATAAAGCGTAGCGATGCCAAAAGTAAGGCCGTGGTAGGTCACCTTCGAAAGACCCGCCTCACGCATCCTGCCTGCCAACTCTTCGCCCTGCGGAAATTCGCCGACGCTACTGGGTAGATATTGGTAAGCTCCCTGCGCGTTGCGGGCCAGCAGCTGGCCGATGCGGGGCAGAATATTACGGAAATACCAACCGTAGAGGGCCTTGAACGGTTGCCACGTCGGCATCGAGAATTCGAGCACTGCCACCCGACCACCAGGGGCACATACCCGTACCATCTCGGCCAGTCCTCGATGGGTCTCGGCAACATTTCGCAAACCGAAGGCGACCGTGACAATTTGAAACTGATCGCTGGCAAGCGGAATCTGCTGGGCGTCGGCTTCGAGGAACTCGATCTGATGATCAGCCCCGGCTTTGACCGCTTTTTGCCGACCGATAGCAAGCATCTCGTGACAGAAGTCGGCCCCGACAATTCTTGCTTGTCCGCCAGCCGCCCGATGGTAGGCTAGCGCCAGGTCGCCCGTCCCGGTACACATATCCAAAATGTTGTCGCCTGCCTTTGGAGGCACCATGCGAACCGTCCGCCACCGCCAGTAGCGGTCGACATTCAACGACAACAGATGATTGAGAAAATCGTACCGACCGGCAATCTCCCCGAACATCTTCTGCACGCGTGGGCCAGATTTATCGACGGTCGTACTCATGCGAAATTTATGATCTACGTATACCGGCTTGAATTGGGCTCATCCACTTTCTATTCCAAACCACCAGTATCGCAGTAGAATGTGTCTCTCGCTAGCGCTAACCGTCTAACACCCTGTGAATAACCTCTTGCCTTCGCTTGCCGTCCACTACCTGCCGCAATTCGTCGCTGAATCGGATTTAGCCGACAGCACGGTTGTCGTGGTCGACTTACTACGGGCGTCGACGACAATTTGCCAAGCCCTGGCTGCCGGTGCAAAGTGCGTAGTACCTTGTCTCGAAGTAGAGGAAACATGGGCCAAAGCACAGGCATACGACCGCAGGGAAGTTCTGCTGGGCGGCGAACGGGGTGGGCAGCTGATCGATGGCTTCGATCTGGGCAACTCCCCTGCGGATTACACGACCGATCGGGTTCTCGGGAAGACCGTGCTGTTCACCACCACCAACGGCACTAAGGCTCTGGCTCATGCTCGACTCGCTTCGCGGATCTTGATTGGGTCGGCGGTCAATCGATCGGCTTTGGTCGAATCGCTGGCCCCCGCCCGACGGGTCAACATCTTGTGCGCCGGCACGGGTGGCCAGGTGACACGAGAAGACATCCTGGCAGCAGGCGGGATCGTCGACGAGCTATTTCGGCAAACCTCCGCCGAACATTGGCAGTCCAACGATTGGGCCGCTGCGGCCCACCGCGAATGGCAAGAGCTGCATACCACAGCAAGGGCCACCCGCCGTACCGTCAGCGAGCAATTCGCCCACGATCTTCGCGATACGACCGGCGGAAAAAATCTGCTGGCCCTTGGCTACGACGCCGACCTAGAAATTTGTGCCCAACTCGACACACTGGCCGTCGTGCCTGAGCAAAACCTTGCCCAAGGCGAAATTCGCCTCCCATAGGCGCTTTGCGGTTCGCAGCGGTAGAATAGTCGCCTCACGAATTAGACACCTTCATCAACGACGGGTTCCCCTCATGGAAATGGAAAAGCTTGTCTCGCTATGCAAACGGCGGGGCTTCATGTTTCAGTCAAGCGAAATTTACGGCGGAATCAACGGCTTTTGGGACTATGGCCCGTTGGGCGTCGAGCTGAAACGGAACATCAAAAATGCCTGGTGGAGCGACATGGTCACTGCGCACGACGAGTTGGCCGTCGCCGACGGTGCGCCCGACACCTACGAAATGACCGGCCTCGACTGCACGATCATCATGCACCCGCAGGTCTGGAAAGTCTCGGGGCATTTTGATTTGTTCTGCGATAAGATGGTCGACTGCCGAGAGACGAAGGGTCGCTATCGCTTTGACCAACTGCGAGGCCGCTGGGTCGAGGCCAAGGGGAAACGAATCTTTGTTACCACCTTGGCCGAAACGGACGACGAAGCTGAAGACCTTCAGCGACGTGCGCTCAAGGCGTTTAACCTGCGTGGCAAAGATGCCGACCAACTTGTCTGGGATGGAGATGCTGTTTCGCTAGACAAGATCGAAGACATGGCAGCCGTCTTTGCTCCAGAAGCCAAAGAAATCGGTACGCTGACCGAGCCTCGTGATTTCAATTTAATGTTCCCCACCACAATCGGCGCACTGGCGGGTGAAGAAGGCCGAGCCTACCTTCGCCCCGAGACAGCCCAGGGCATCTTTGTTAACTTCAAAAACGTCGTCGACAGTACCCGCGTCAAGATCCCCTTTGGTATTGCCCAAATTGGCAAAAGTTTTCGGAATGAGATTACGCCTCGCAACTTTACGTTTCGCTCGCGTGAGTTCGAGCAGATGGAAATTGAGTTTTTCTGCCATCCCGACTCGTCTCGCAAATGGTACGAATACTGGCGCGATCGTCGCATGAAATGGTACACCGACCTGGGGCTTTCAGACGAACGCTTGCAATTACGAGATCATGCCACCGACGAACTCAGCCACTACTCCACCGGCACCGCCGACATCGAGTACGCTTTTCCGTTCTTGCCCGAGGGCGAGTATGGCGAGCTAGAAGGCATCGCCCATCGGGGCGACTTTGACCTTCGCAGCCACATGGAGGGCAAGCTCGACCCGAACACCTGCCCGCTGGAAGTCGAAAAAGGCGAGAATGGCAAGCCAAAGTACAAAGGTAGCGGACGCGACCTCACCTACCGCGACGACCAAACGAACGAGCGATTCACGCCGCACGTAATCGAACCCTCTGCCGGCGCCGATCGGGCCATGCTGGCGTTTTTATGCGAAGCGTATACCGAAGACGAGCAACCTGATGACAAGGGAAATATGAAAACCCGCGTGGTGATGAAGCTCCATCCGCGGATCGCGCCGATCAAAGCGGCGGTGTTTCCACTGGTCAAAAAAGACGGCATGCCCGAGGTGGCTCGCGAACTCTATCGGGCGCTGAAGAAAAAATTCCCCGCCTTCTACGACGAAAAAGGCGCCGTCGGTCGCCGCTACCGCCGGCAAGACGAAGCCGGCACCCCCTACTGCATCACCGTCGACGGCCAAACCCTCGACGACCAAACCGTCACCGTCCGTGATCGCGATACGCTAGAGCAATGGCGCGTGAAACTGGACGATGTTGTGGAAGAGATCGCGGGACGGGTGAGCTGAGAAGCACTGAATCGCCATGCCGCCCTACTTTTGGGATCCCAGTGCTAAGGTGTGTGCAGCGAAGCGGAACGCACCATTCATGTCTTGCCGAGAGGTTTCATGTTACATCTCAAGGAGTTAGCGAAACAAATTCGCGGCAAAACAGTTCGACTTTTAGAAGGTACTCCGAACGACTGGCTTCTGTGGGCTCCGTCCGGAACTTCAAACCATATTATCTGGCATGTGGGCCATTCAATCTGGGTACAAGATTGTTTGTGTATTGAACCACTTTGTGGAAGCAACGAACTGCCGCCGAGGTGGAGTGAAAAATTTGGGATGAATTGCCATCCTGTTGCAGAGACGCGCGATTGGCCAGATCGCGTTGAGCTACAGCATCTCCTTGAGACTCAGTTGGATCGCATGCTTGCCCTATTTGATGAACACTCTGTTCGCCTGAACCAGATTGGTTCAAACCAAGATGACCGCTGGGATCTAACTCGAGGTGTGATTCATGCCTTGCATGACGAAGCAAATCATCAAGGTGAAATCTATCTACTGAGGAAACTTCAACAACACAGCGCTGAACTTTAGAGTGAACCTTATCGCTCGCCGGGGATTCGGCCGGCATCTGTAGTAGTTCCATTTCCGTTCGTTGTTCGATGCGAGACTTGCTCTAACAGCCGGCCGGAAGCAAGTTCTCGTTTACGAACTCCCTCAAGATACTTGTGTACGTCTCCGCCAGCATCGGCAAGCAACTTCTCGCGGGCGGCGTAGAGTTCTTCTAGGATCGGATTACGAGGCATCGTCGATGTCTCCTAAAAATTCGGCAGGCGTATAAATCAACAGTTTTGGAAAACCAAGTTCTTCCAAAGTACTATAGACACGAGGCAACACGTGCGCATTCGCAATGTGCCGGCAGTTCTGCGTCAGGAGGAATTGTACACCACCAACAGCCGCAGAGGCTACATGCAGGGCATCAAGGCGAGCCTACTCAGGCATCAACGACCGAGCAATCAACTCCTCAGCAAGCCGTTCAACTTGAATATCAGTTGGAATTAATGGAATGCCAGCTAATAGTTTTAGGCGTTCGACAGCAGCGTCGGAATCGCCAAGGCTAGCCTCATCATGCACAAGCTGTGAAGTAACGAGGGTGAACTTTGGCCGTTCAATCGACCACCAATCTCGAGCTTGTTGTTGAAGTACCAATACGTTCGTATCAGGGCTTGGGCGTGCCGCTGCATGGCTGATAATCGACGTTTCGATGTAGACTGTATCCATCCCCCGATTCTACTACAGACCTACCAGAACGAGCAAATCGTTGCTCCAGTACTGCGTTGAATCAGATGCTGGAGCTGTGTAAGCTTGTTTCAGCCTTTATCAAACCTTACCGCTCGGCGGCGATTCGGCCAGCGAGTTGATCGACTTGGCCGCGGAGATTGGCGACCAACATGTGCGGGCTTGCCACTTGGCTGAAGTGGTCGTAGTAGTGTTGGCTGCTCGACATGCGGCTGCCTGCTAGTGAGCCGGCCAGATGATGCATCTCGGCCAATTGCAAATCGACGCTATGCAACTCGCGGTTCACCCGGCGGCTATTTCGCCACAGCCGGACGGCCATCCAGACGAGGCCAAGAATGAGGGCTGCTTCAGAAGCCATCGTCGAGAGCATGCCCCATTGCCACATTTTTGGTAAGCCAAACGCGGCTGACCAAACAAGTAAGCCTGCTCCAAAGCAAAAGCCCAAGACCCCGCCTGTCAGCAACATGCTGGTCAGCCAAGAACTGGCCGTCGGCAGTTCGTCGTCGGTGGCTTGGTGGGCAGAATTTTTGGTGATTGCTCGCAGCTTGGTCTCCTCAGGCAACGGTGGTGGTTCAGAGACATTCGCCCAATCGTAACGCAGCGCCGGTGTTTCTCCGGTGCCCGCCTTCGGACGATACTTTGCGCGAAGCTGACGGCCCATTTTCCGTAGCTGTTGCTTCGTCTGTTCTTGCCCTGCAAAATCGACGGGAGACGCCAAATCTTGCGGTGATGCGCTGTCGAACGACGCCAAAGCCACACCACAATCTGCTGGCGTACTATCGACCACAGCACGTTGAGCGATTTCACGCTCGCATTGCGAGCAAACCAGCGGCCCGCGCGTCGAGCGCACTACTGCTGGCACTTCGTGTTGGCAAAAACTACACCACATACCATCACGAATCGACCAACTCGCCTGGCAAACTGTAGCGATTTTACGGATTAGCCGTTTCGCTAGCATCCGTGTCTTGGCTGGGCCGATACCAATCGCTCCGTAGCCAATCAACAATTAACTCCAGCGACTTATGGTCCAGCTGATTCAGCCGCAGGTCGTCATGCGGTGCAAAAGCTGGCATTCGGTCGTTCAGCTCACCATAAAATCGCTCGTCCGATGCATTGCTAAGAAAATCGAGCAACCATCGCCGCGACATATAGTCATCAAGCACGGGTGAGCCGATGTCCTGCATTTCGCCGAACGTGTGGCAATCGGTACAGCTAGTGCCGCTTTCTAATAGGTCGGCCAAGCCCCCAGTAAGGAGTGCGCGGCCTTCGGTAATCATTTCAGCATCGCGCGCATCCGCCTCCGCTTGGCTGGGCAATCGGGCTTCCGCCGATAACGCAGCGGCAATTTTCTTAAACGCCGTCTGAATTGCCTGCCGTTGCTCGTTGTCGAGATCTTCGCTCAACGACTCCTGAATAAAGTCGACCATGTCGGTTTGATCGCCGTCGCCCACGAAAGGCGAACCGGCGTAACCAAAGTAGTGTGCGCTAACGATTTGTTTCGGATCGAGCAGCCCTGAAATCCACTTGCGGGTGCCAACGCCAAACAAATTGGGGGCACTTGGATTTTTGTTGACCAAATACGCCCAGCGCAAATCCGAATTCTCTGGGTCGGCGTAGTTGTGACACCCGGCACAGTTTTGCTTATATAGCTTTGGCCCCTGCAAGTAGGGATCGTTGTAAACCAGCGTCAGTGCCCCGGTTGGCGGAATTTTCGCGGGCGACCGTGCCAGTTCAATCACGCGCCGGGCCTCGTGCTCAGCCTCTTGCTTTGCATCGAGAAAACCTTGCGACGCTTCGTAGCGCGCGGCATTGTCTTCGGTCTTTTCGTTCCAGGCGGCGAAATTATCGTCGTAAAGGGCTTGGGCAGTCAGAAAGGCGGCACCACCAAACAGGACGCCCATCAACGCCACGTTCAAAAGGTGCCCTGCTTTGCTCCGACCAATCCAGGGCATGACAAAAAGTACCGCCACGACGATGCCGGGAATGATAAACGCGCCCCAGATTTCCAACTCGCCGGGAAACCATTTGAGAAACTGGAAGAGGAATAAAAAATACCATTCGGGTCGAGCTGCGTCGTAAGGGTTGGCCGCATCGGCGGGGGCCATCAGCTCGGCACCTTTCCAGACCGTGAGCGCCAAAACCGCAGCCAAGATTCCCAAGGACGCGACACTATCTTTAAGCACCTGATCGGGCCAAAACGTGGTGTCTGGTGCGCGGTTTCGATCTTTGGCATGCAATCCATGCCGTCGAAAGAGCATGATGTGCAGCACCAAGAAACCAACCAATAGCGCAGGCAAGACGCCTGCATGCAGCGCAAAAAATCGCGTCAGCGTGTGGTGCCCATAGTCGCTGCCCCCGACGGCAAGCTTTTTGAGTGCAACGCCAGCGATGGGCGCCTGGCTTGCCAACTCGGTCCCCACGTTGGTCGCCCAATAACCTTTTTGATCCCAAGGCAACAAGTATCCGGTAAACGAAAGGCCTAGCACAACGAGCATCAACACCAGCCCAATCACGAAATTCAGTTCTCGAGGCGCACGATAAGCGCCGTCCCACACCACCTGGATGAAATGAATAGCCAACAACACGATCATCATTTGGGCCATGTAGTGGTGGATGCCACGAAGCAACCAACCACCGGCCATCTCATGCTCGATGTAGTAAACGCTTTCCCAGGCTGTCTGCGTGCTGGGACTATAAGCCATCCAGAGAAAGATGCCCGTCAGCGCCTGGGTCACGAAGGCCATCACCAAGGCGCTACCCCACACATAGCGCCAACGGGATCCGCCGGGGACACTTTCGTAGAGTGCCTCGTTGACCAACTCGCGCACCCCAGCGCGATCGTCCAGCCAATCGACAATAGTGCGAATTGCGCTCATGTGGTGTGTATCGGCTGTTTGTGGCCCGTCTGAAAGTCGATGAACTCAACCCAAACCTCGGTGGCTGTTTCACCGCTCGCCAATTGAAGTTCTCGCAGCTCGACCGGAAGTTGATCCATGTCACGAGGTGAAACTTCGTCGTCGCCTCGCACGCGCGAGCCATCGAGTTTGAAGGCGCTTGTATGGCAAGGACATTGAAAATGGTCTGCGCCTGCGGCATAGCCGATAAAACAGCCGGCGTGCGGGCATTTTGCCGTAAAGGCCGTCGGCGCCGCTTCGTCAGCTTGCCGTACGAGATATACGCCCCCTACGCGCTGCTGCGGGTAGCGATTCCAGGCATCTTCACGATCGGCAACCACAGGGAAATACCGCGGCAACCCATCGTCGGGAACTTGGGCCAACAGCGCAACCCGAACCGTCGAGCTCTGGCGTTTGCGCAACAAAGGCGAAAGAAACGTGACCACCCCAACCGCCAGGGGAGTTAACACAACAACCGCCCCGGTCGTGATCGCAGCAAGGGCTGCGAAAAACGATCGCCGGTTTTTCGTCGCGTTGGGACGATCGCTTTGCGATGCAGGTGGGTTCGCCATACGACTGCCTCCATGCGCGTCACGGGTGAAATAGCGAAAAGACTCGAAGCGGCGGATTATCCCATCGCAGTACGTAGCGCGTCAAGAACGGCTGTGCGAGCTTCTTCCATTGGCCCTTGAAAAGCGACTCCTGCCGCGGCCCGATGTCCGCCACCACCAAACTGTTCGGCGATTGCACGCACATCGAAATCGGTACGGCTACGCAAACTGACTTTCGTCACTTGATCTTCTAACTCGACAAACAAAACGGCTACCTCGCTGCCGGCTACTGTATGCAACGTATTGATTGCATCTTCGGTGTCGGTTTTGTTCGCGCCGGTTTCATCAAAATCTTGTCGCGTCGCATGCGTCGACATCAATCGACCTTCGACATCAGAAACCACGTGATTCAAAATTCGCCCACGAAGATACAATCTTGCCAGACTATGTCGCTCGTAGAGCGCAGAAAAAATCCCCGGCGGGTCGGCCCCAGCCGCCACTAATTTGGCCAAAGCTTGGAATGTTTCTTCGGTGACCGAAGAAAAACGAAACCAGCCCGTATCGGTGGCGATTGCCGCAAACAACGGCATGGCGATCTCTGGCGTGATCTCGGCGCCCAACGCCTCAGCCAATTCTAAAATCAACCGCCCCGTGGCCTCGGCTTGGTCGTTTTTGAAAACCTCGGCGCCGAGGTCGTCTCCGCTCACATGGTGGTCGATGATGACCCGCGTGCCGGGAAACATGCGAACCACCTCTGCCATCGGGCCGAGTTGCACCCAAGCGCTGGTGTCGACCACGATCAGCGCCTCGATCTTCCACAACTCTGACGCTTGGACGCTCTCGCCCAAGACGCGTACTCGCTTTGAAGGGTCGATAAAACCAATATGCGCAGGCACTGCATCGCCGTTCGAGATCGTCACCTGCTTGCCCAGAGATTCGAGCACTTGGGCCAGCGCCAGTTCACTACCCACGGCATCACAATCTGCGCGGCAATGCGTGGTGAGCACGAACGACTCGTGATTAGCAATCAACTCAATCAGTGGTTGCCAGTCGATAGTCATAGATTCAAATCTTTCGTGCTTTTCGTATATTTCGTGGTTAACAAATTGCTCAAGGTGGGTGAACCTGTCGGCGAACGGTTCCACTTACTGTAAGCCTTCTTGCCGACAGAACCACCCACCCTACGACTATTCGGCACTTATCTTTCGTACTTGAATAACATCTTGTTGAAGCTGGGCGATTAGTTTCTCTTGGCTCTCGAACGAAATAATATCTCGTAGTCGTTTAAAAAACTCTACTTCTAGTGGCTGGCCATAAAGTGTTTCATTGAAATCGAGCAAATGCACTTCGACCTTGAGGTGTCTTTCGCCGAAGGTTGGATTGGGGCCCAAGCTGATTGCGGCAGCACGAGCAGTCGAATTGACCCACGCACGGCCCGCATAAACGCCGGTCTTGGGGAGCAACGTGTCGACCGCATCGAGGTTCGCGGTCGCAAAGCCAAGCTGAGCACCCCGCCCGGCACCATGCGTTACCATACCGCGAATCCGGTAAGGTGCCGAGAGCATCTCCGCAGCGTCCGCGACTTCTCCGTCCGCGATAAGGCGACGCACCCGCGAGCTAGAGACAAGCTGCCCGGCTTGCTGATAAGGTTCCACGATGTCCAAGGAAATGCCCGCCGCACGGGTCATTTCGGCCAATCGCTGGATGTTGCCTTCACGTTTGTGCCCAAAGAAAAAGTTGGGGCCTTCGACCATCGCCCGTGCATCTAAGGCGTCGCATACAATTTCGTCGAAAAACTGCTGGGCCGTAAGTTGAAGCAACCGTTCGTCGGTTGGGTAGGCAACAATCTTGTCGACTCCGTGTTGGGCCAAAAGTTCTGCCTTACGCTCGGTCCAAGTGAGCGGTGGCGGGCATTCATCCGGTCGCAATATCATGGCCGGATGCGGATCGAAGGTGAAAACGATCGCCGGGCCATTGACTTCTTGCGCCCGCTCGAGCAAACGATGTACAATACGTTGGTGCCCCAAATGCACCCCGTCGAAGTTGCCAATCGCTATGGCACCGCCACGGGCGGCATCGGTCAGTTGATTGAGATTGCGGACAATGGGCACGATTATTCTCTGAGAGGGCAGGTTCGCTCGAATCGCTTGTGTATCGGTAGTCTCACGATTATTCTGCGGTTAGTGACGAAGGTCAACGAGTCTTCGCAAAGATAAACGATAACACCGTCCCACGACTCCAGGGTGGATGGATGCCCGATCAACAAACCTATCTCACCCCCGATATGGCTCCGCGACTGGGTGCCATCGATATTGGCAGCAATAGCATACGGCTAGTCATCGCCGAAGCACAGCTCGGCGACCGCTATCGGGTATTAGACGACGAGCGCGAATCAACCCGCCTAGGCCGTGCTTTGGCCACGTCCGACAAGCTGGACGAGGCGTCGATCCAGGCGTCGTTAGCCGCCCTGCGACGATTTAAGTCGATTGCCGAGGGAGCAGGAGTCCAGACCTTACGGGCCATCGCTACCTGTGCGGTACGCGAAGCGACCAATGGGCCAGAGTTCTGCCAACGTGTCAAGCAGCAACTCGACTTGTCGATCGAAGTCATCAGTGCCCAGAAAGAAGCCCGCTTGGCTTTTCATAGTGCGCGAAGACGTCTGAATTTAGCGGGCAAAAATACACTGCTCGTCGATATTGGCGGCGGCAGCACCGAAATTGTGCTGGCAAGCGGCGAATTGATCGAGGCCATCTATGCGACCCGATTGGGCGCGGTCCGATTGAGCGAAAAATTTGGCAGCGGTCAGTCCCTGGCCGGCGAAGACTACGACCGCATGCAACGATGGATTGATCGAAAGTTAAAAAAAACCACCGAGAAGCCAGTCGCCCCCATCCATTTGCTAATTGGCTCGGGGGGCACTTTTTCGGCGCTGGCGAATATGGTGATGGCCTCAAAAGGCCAATCGCAGTTGCCAGTGGCCGGATGTCAGATTTCTCGCGCTGAGTTGCGCCACCTCCTCGACCGGCTCCGAAAAATGTCGCTCAAACAACGACGCGAAGTGGCAGGGCTTAATCCCGATCGGGCAGATATTATTGTGCCTGGGTTGGCAACTATCGATCGCATCATGCGACGCTTCAAGGTGAATCTTCTTCAAGTTCATCCCTACGGCGTACGCGATGGCCTGCTGCTTTCGATGTTTGAGCAGCTTCAAGGAACCAACCAAGCCGAGGCCGTTGACGACACCACCCAAATTGAGCGGTTCACCGCCGCCTGCGGGGTCGACCTCGACCATTCGCGTCATGTGGCCAAGCTTGCTTGCCAGATTCACGCGGGAATGTGCGAACTTTATAAACTCGATAAGCGAGATCAACGACTACTCGACGCAGCAGCCCGAATGCAGGACGTTGGCTACCTGATCAATTACGAAGGCCATCATAAACATTCGTATCACTTGATCCTGCACTGTCGCCTCGCCGGGTTTCTGCCAGAAGAGCTACGGTTAATTGCCAACGTTGCCCGGTATCATCGGGGCGCGGAACCAAAAAAAAAGCACGATCATTTTCGCTGCCTTAGCGATCTCGAACAGCAGCAAGTACTTACGTTGGCAGCCATACTCCGTTTGGCGGGGGGACTCGATCGGAGTCATGACCAAACGATTCGGTCGGTCGAAGTACGTGGTAAAAAAAAGCAACTTGAGTTAGTCGTCACGGCCAACGAATATCCTGAAGTCCACCTCTGGGCAGCACGCCGCCGAGCGGGTCTCTTCGAAAAAGTGTTTGACGCCGAAGTCACTATCCGCTGGGAGGAACCGGGAACAACTGCAAGCCCGACTCACTAATCGACAAACGCCGCCGGTAAAAAGTCGATCAAATCGCTGGCTATCAGCGAAACTTGCCCTAGTTCTGCAGCAGCCAGGTCGCCAGCCGCGCCGTGGACATAAACTCCCAAGCGCGCGGCGTCCCAAGTCGAAAGCCCCTGCGCCACCAGTGCCGTGATGATACCCGTCAAACAATCGCCGGTGCCACCGGTCGCCATCCCCGGATTGCCTGTGGGATTCACCGCATAGCGCTGCCCATCGGTAACAATCGTTTGATGCCCCTTGAGAACAACCACCATTTGGCCTGTCGAATCTTGTCGGCAAAGCTCGGCCGCCTGGGCTGCCCGATCGGCAGTTTGCCTCGCACATACCTTGCCCGTGAGCCGTTGAAATTCTCCCGGATGCGGGGTAAGAATCCTGGGGCCGCCTGGAGATCGGATTTTTGCCATGTCCGAAGCTAATGCATTGAGCGCATCGGCATCGACCACCATTGGCTGAGTCATTCGCTCATGCAGCTCCTGGACGAGTGCCACGGTCGACAGACTCGTCCCTAAGCCGGGGCCCAACGCAACCGCCGTCATCTTGGCGGCATGGTTGATAAGGGTTTCGACATCTTTAACACCAAGAGACTCGTCTTCGGGGCCACCCAAACCAAGGGTCATGATCGATGGCTCGAAGCCAGAAACGGTCTCCTGAATACATCGAGGAACGGCAACCGTGACGAGCCCCGCACCGCTACGCAGCGCGGCCAAACCAGCTAGCGCAGGCGCACCCGCCATGCCCAGCGAGCCGCCCACAATCAGCACTCGACCGTAGTCACCTTTATGGCTGGAGGCTTCTCGCGGAGCGAGTTGAACCTTCGGAATTGAACTGACATCTTCGAGCGACATCCCGATCCTCACCTAATTTCATTTGTCGTGGCGACGTGTGGCCACTAAACCTGCTAAGTAGCCTGCTTTGAAACCGGCATCAATGTTCACCACCGCGACGTTACTGGCACAACTGTTGAGCATTGCCAGCAACGCAGCCAGACCCCCTAAATTTGCGCCGTAACCCACACTTGTTGGAACAGCAAACACAGGGCAAGCGACATATCCGCCGACCACGCTCGGCAGCGCACCTTCCATTCCAGCGACGACCACTGCGGCATCAGCATCCTCAAATTCTGCCAATCGTTCGAGCAATCGGTGTGGTCCCGCGACCCCCACATCGTGAATCATCGAAGCACCGACCCCCATCCAATCGAGCGTCTCACGAGCCTCTTCTGCGACCGGCAAATCGCTGGTGCCTGCCGTGATGATGGCCACGCGACCCACCCGCTTTGATGGCGCAGACGAATCGATGCGTAATGTACTAGCCACTTCGTTGTATCGAGCAGCCGGCAGTTGTGTCCGTATTTCTTCTGCTTTAGAATTCTCAACGCGAGTGACCAATACGCGTTGGTGATGCGAGAGCAACTGCTCGGCTATATTGACGATGGTATCGGCTGACTTTCCGGCCCCATAAATGACTTCTGGAAATCCACAACGGGCCGCCCGATCGAGATCAGGAGTCGAGGGGTCAGCAGAGAAAACCTCTGCTTTATTGACCTCGACGGCAGCTGCCTGCAGAAACTCGTCCGCAGAAATTTCAGCAGCAGCTAAACGGCCTGCGAGCGTCACTAGTTCATGAGAATCCATAAGGTTATTCTACCCGGTATCGTGCTGGTAAAATAGTTGCCCGCTATCGTGTGTGAACTGTCTGACAAACACCAACACCAATAACCGCTTACAATAAGACCTTTATTCCTCGGAAAAGGATTGCCCAATCAGAATGGCTGAAACCACGCAGCGAATCGCTTGCTTCGGCGGCATTTATAGCAACCATTTGGCTCTCGCAACCGCGATTACCGACGCTCGCCAGCGCGGTGCTGACCAAATCTTCTGCCTGGGCGATTTCGGCGGGTTCGGGCCCAACCCGAATCGAAGCATTGAACTGCTGCGCGAAAACGACATCCTCTGCATCCAGGGCAACTACGACAACTCGATAGGCAATGAACTCGACGATTGCCAATGTGGCTATACCGATCCTCGCGACAATCACTTTGCCCAAATCAGCTACGACTACACGCTTGAGAATACCGACTCGGAACACCGAGTGTGGATGCGATCGCTTGCAGATTCGCATCGGCTAGAATTGGGCTCACAACGTCTGTTGCTATCGCACGGCAGTCCGCGGAAAGTGAATGAGTTTCTTTGGGAAAGCACGACCTCGACTCAGTTCCTTGAGTATCTGGCTGAGCAATATCAGGCCGAGGTCATGCTCACGACGCACACAGGCATCAAATGGAAACGCCCACTGTCGGGCAACCGTCAGCTGGTCAATGTCGGAGTACTTGGACGGCCAGAAAACGATGGGAAAACCAACGTTTGGTACACGCTGCTAGAACAGAATGACTCTGGGGTACATGCCGAGTTTATCCCCGTCGAGTACGACCATCAGGCACTCGCCAAAGAGATGCAACAAGAAAAGCTGCCCGACGAGTTTATCGAAACCGTATTGGAAGGATGGTGGAGCACGTGCCTAGAGATCTTACCCGTCAAAGAACGCCGCCGCGGCAAGTATTAAGCTACCAGAGCTTGTGCTGGCAGGCTTGTCATATCGATCTATGGTGTTGGCGCACGCGTTAGGCTAGTGGATACTAGTGTTTATGGAAATTCGCTTTTACCTCGACCCCGACACAGGGGTACCGCACATCTATGAACATGATGTCAACGAGGAAGAAGTAGAAGATGTTCTTCAGCGACCTAGCGAGGATCGTCCCGGCACTGAAGGTTCTCGTATAGCGCTGGGCCAAACCCGTGGTGGGCGTTACTTGCGAGTGGTTTATGTACCCAACCCAAAACCAGACAGCGTTTTTGTGATCACCGCTTATAATCTCACGGGAAAGGCGCTCGCCGCCTTTCGGCGCCGCAGACGCAGGAGACCAAAATGACCAACAACTCTTTTCCGCCAGGATGGAACGAAGATCGCGTTCGCAAGGTTCTCGAGCACTACGAAAGTCAAACCGAGGAGCAAGCGGTAGCAGAGGACGAAGCCGCATTTACTGATCACCCAGAGACGGTCATCAGCGTTCCTATTGACTTAGTCCCTGCTGTACGCGAACTCATTGGGAAACAAAATTCAATGGATGGCCGTTAGACTGTAGCTGCGGCAAGTATTAGGCCGCAGCAGAAACGGTCACTAGCTCGTCTTGCACCGACTGTATTTGGGGGGCATCGATGGTGTGCTGCTGCGAGGCGCGGCCAACGATCAATGCTAAGTCACACAGGCGATTTATTTTACGCGGGATTCCCTGCGACAGTTGGTGCGTTCGCTGAAGAGCGTCTTGCGAAAAGATGGTTCTGGTCGCACCAGCGGCTTGCAGCCGTTGCTCGATATAGTGGGCGGTCTCTTCCACTGAAAACGGCTTGATCATCACCTTCATGTCGAGCCGCTCATCCAAGGTGGCATTTCGCTGCATGGCCGACAATAACGACAATTGCCCCACCAGCAACAATGTAAATGCAGACTGCCCTCGTGTCTGAAGGTTGAGCAATAAGCGAAGCGTTTCGAGCAGGCCACTATCTTCGAGCAGGTGCGCTTCGTCGACAACGATAACCGCATGTTGTCCACGGCGAATATTTTCTTCGAACATGAATTGCAGCCGTCGCAAGCTTTCTTCCACCGTGTGTTGCGCTGGATCCGCAGGCGGAGCCCCGATTTGCTCGGCCAAATACACCAACAAGTCACGACTCGACATCAGCGGGAAAACTACTGACACAAACTGAGAAACCCCATCGTCTAGTTGCTGACCGAGCACTTGAGCAAGCAACGTTTTTCCCATTCCCGAAGGCCCCACTAACATGGCCGCGGCACGACGGCTTTCGATCGCATAGCGCAATTTATGTAGCGCCGACTGCTGCGACTCGCAGGAAATGAAAAATCGCGAGTCGTAGGTGGGCTCGAAGGGCTTCGATGCAAGTTGCCAATAATCTTCGTACATGCGAATACTATCTCGTCTTTTACAGCCGGTTTCTAAACTCACACATGGCACACCATTCTACGGCCGTGGGATGCTTTTTTGGTGTTCTGAACCGCCTCTAGTAAAATTTCCGATGACGCCCAGACAAGATGTGCCTAGCACATTCAGCAAGGCGTTTATATGTCGGTCCGCTTCCAAGTGATCTGAGTCGGTGTCTGCGACAATGATGCTGGCGTCCAAACGACACTGCTCGACAATTTGCTGTGCGAAAGCAAGCTGCGACGTGTCGCCAGCAGCACCTAGGTCGTAAAGAACAAGGTCGTAGTGGTATCGCAACACTCCGGCGATGACCGAAGTCTGGATACTGGAGAGTAACTCGACACGAGTCTCGCGCGAGCTACCAAGGGGCAATAGAACCATCCGATCTTGGTTCGACCGCACCACACACTCGGCCAAGGGAATCTTGCCTGTGAGCACGTCCTCCCAGCCCGATTCGAATTCCAGACCCAAATTCTTCGCTAAGTGGGCCGCCGCGAAATTGCTGTCGACGATGGCAACCGACTTCCCCGCTGAGGCGAGCAATCTCGCCAAACACATGTGAACCGTCGAACAACCAACGCCCGGCCTCGCACCTGCAATACCGACCAGCGATTGGCCCTCTTCACTTGCGGCCAAAAGTTGCTGAACCACGGGCGTAAACAATTCGCCATGACCATCCAATAATTCGTCTGTCACCGCTGGCCAACGAAAAGTGTCGACTTCGAACACCGGCTCGAAAACGGTGGAAGGAGCAGATGCTGGTGTAGCAAAGGACGAAAGTGGTCGACGTTGGCTAGGCGGAGCGACCGCTGCCTGCTCCTCCATGGCTCGCTGTACTGCAACCGTGTCTGCCTGCGCTACGGCACTAGCAGACCCCTGGAAATGGGGCGCAGGCATCGGTTCCGCGGTCGGTGCCTGCGCGGCAAACGACTGTGTATTCTGAGATGATGAGTAGAGCTGAACGTGTGACGTCGTCGGCTGTGCGGTCGGCGGGCCTAGCGTCTCGACCGGAGCCGAGTAACCATCCTCGTCCGTGTAGGCACGAATAAATGCTTGATCGATCTCACTCATAATGCGTATCCGTGTTGATTACCGCCGGTTAGGCGCAGGGACATGTCCTGTAGGCCAATGGGCTACCGCAGACACTGTGACTGGTTCTAAAAGGCCACCCTTCCCTGCTGCGCTGACTTGCGAAAAATCCAAAGCCGTCGGATGAATCGTCGGGGGATAGACCCAGGCTGCGACCGTCGGCACTTGCTCGACGGGCGTATTCAGCACAGGGGGTACTTCTAAAGGAGCCTCGGGAGCCTTCTGCCAAGCAATCATTGGTGGTGCGGTTTGAAATTCTTGCTCTTTAGGCAGCAGCGTCGCTTGGCCAGGCGATTCTTGAATTGGCGAAGGAGTTGCTCGCGGGACGAACGAGGGAATTTCAACCGAGGTAAGACTCCAATCGTCACTCCCAACCCCGGAATCGTTGCTAGACGGCTGAGTAGGCGACAATAACATCAAGTACACCAATCCCGCCGCAGCTACGAGGGCTAGTGCAACAATCGCACCTGCAAACGGCGCAATCTGTGCATGAAGATGGCAAAAAATCGCTGCTAATCCCGTCGGCTGAGGCGCTCTCGAAGAAAATTTTGACGACCGTCTGCCACCAGAGCTTGATTGCCGTTTAAGCTTCTTGCGAGATCGCGTCGCGGAAGTGGCCATCTTGTGCTCTGCTGTCTGCTGAGCCACTGGTGGTATCATGGCCGACGGTTGCTGATGGCCTGGATCGATAAAGTAGCTGCTCGCTGGTCTTTCGTGGGCAGAGGACTCGACCGGTAGTTCTTCACTGACAATCGCTAGTGCAGGCTTGCTTTCGGCAATCACAACCGATTGCCCAACTTGCGGCAATCGCGCCAACAAAATTGGCCGACGCCCCAAAGAAGGCCCACCCATCACTCGAGGGTCTGTTCGCAAAGGGTTTGCCACGTCGATCCAATCGTTGTTCGAGCGAGAGAAAGTAAAATCGAGTGCTAGCACCGCAACTGCGCGCAGCGTCCAACAGTTTCAGTATCGGTAACGACTATGCCGATCTTGAGGTTTGCAGAATGTTTGCAAGCTCTGCTAGAGGACTCGCAGCCAGCTACTCGCGGGAGAGGTGCCCATCGAGGGAAGGCCAAGAACTGGCGGGCCAAAGAAGGGTCGTGCCATCGCGGCTACTGGTGAGTGCGAAGTGGCCGTCAACAGAAAAGTCGACCGAGGTAAGTTCTTCGCGATGGCCCGAGAGCGTGAGTATTTCTTTCCCGGTGCGGGTGTCCCAAATCTTGGCCGTGCTGTCTTGGCTGCCCGTAAGTGCCCGACGCCCATCCGCAGTCAGCGCCACCGAAGTGATGCTATCTGTATGCCCAGCCAGTTGAACGAGCGATTGGCCAGTCGTGGCGTCCCAAATGATCGCCCGATTATCTTCGCTGCCCGTGATGACCCGTTTTCCGTCGGCAGAAAACTCGCCACAGAGCACCGCCCACTCGTGACCAACGAGCGTTAGCCGCAATTCGCCCGTGCTCGCATCCCAAATTCTGGCCGTTTTGTCGTTCGACGTGGTCAACACGCGCTGACCATCACTGCTAAAGCAAGCTTGACGAACACGGGAACTGTGCCCCTGAAACACTATTTCTAAGGCGAGGCCAGTTTTTACATCCCAAAGCCGTACGGTGCCATCATCGCTCGCGGTAAGTATCAACTTTCCGTCGGGTGAAAACTGGACGCTATTCACATAGCCTTGGTGGACCCCTTCCAGCTTAAGGAGGGCAAGTCCCGATTCGAGATTCCAAATTTTCGCAGATCGATCCCAGCTACCCGTTACCAGTAACTTGCCATCGGGAGAAATGTCGGCAGAAGCCACCGCACCATGCGCGCTAAAACGAACCATGGGACTGCGAGTGGCGAGATCCCACAGACGTGCATCATTGCCGCCCACGGTTAATACACGTTTCCCATCTGGCGCAAAACGAGCTGCCCAAAGTAGACCACCCTGTCGTCCCGACTTCAACCATACCTCCTCACCGTTTTTTTCGGTGCCTATCTCTTGACCTGTCTCGGTATTCCAAAGCTGTACCGTCCCGTTGGCAGCACAAACTGCCATGATTAATTGCCCGTCCGGCGAAAGATCGACCGACGTAAACGCTACTTTCTCTCGCGGCGTGATCGTTTGCAACAAACGCGCGTCGGCCAAAGACCAGAGCCTGAGTTTTCCATCATCGCAACTCGTCAATGCTTGGCGGCCATCGTCCGAGACTTCCATCGCTGCGACCCAGCCTGGATGGCGAAGCACAAGATTCTTAATCTCTTCACCGGTTGCCACATCCCATTGTCCGCAGGTATTGTCACCACTGGCAGAAACAAGTCGTTGTCCATCTTCTACAAAAGCTAGTGCCGAGATCATCCGGCTATGCCCGCGAAGTTGGGCACCGGGGGTCCACTGATTTGCATCGGCATCGTAGTGCCAGAACTGACAAAGGCCCCGCTCGTCGCCCGTGGCAAGGAGCTGGCCACTTGGTGCAAAACAGATCGCGGTCACCACGCTCTCATGCCCTTGAAGTACCGCGAGGCGTTTTCCTGTTTGGGTGTCCCAAACCATGGCGTCGTTGCCCACGCTACCAGTGGCAATCCAACGCCCGTCCGGCGACACGTCGAGCACCGCCATGCTGCCGGTGGCTTCAATTTCAAGAACTTCGGTGCCTGCTGCAACATTCCAAATTCGGGTTGTCCCATCGCCTGCACCCGTGGCTAGCCTTGTTCCGTCGGCAAAAAATTGCGCCGAAGAAGCAAGAAAGCTATGCCCTTCTGAAAATTGTTGAATCTTGTTTAGTCCAGCGACATCCCAAAGTGCCGCCGTCCGGTCGCGACTCGCCGTGACCACCTGACGACCATCACGCGAAAACCGGGCAGCCAGCACCGCGTCGGCATGGCCAACCCCAGCCGCAGCACCCAACGCCAACGTCTCGTCATATTCGCTTGGTTGCCAAAGTTTGACAAACCCATCGCGGCCTGCCGAAAGTAGCTGCTGGCCATCGGACGAAAACACACAATCGCGTACATGACTGGCGTGCCCCCGCAACACCTTTCCTGCTTGGTTCGAGGACAGGTGCCATATTCGCACGACGTTATCTTGCCCACCCGAGGCAACTCGATTGCCATCCGAAGAAAATGCCACCGTGCGGACAGGCCCTTCGTGAATGGACAATTCTCGGAAGGGAGCGGGAGGGTCTTCCTGATTCTCGAGTCGACGCGCGATATCGACCGGCTCAACTTCGTCAGGGTTCCACAACAACACACGGCGATCATAACCAGCGGTTACAACACTTTTGCCATCGGGCGAAAACTTGGCATCGTAGATCGGGCCATCGTGTTTTGTAAATTCGGTGAGCACCTCGTACTGGGTGCGATCGTTTTCAGTGTTCGTTGTCATTTGCCATACAATGGCTTTACCATCTTGGCTAGCGGTCACGATGCGTTGGTCGTCGGGAGAAAACTCAGCCGCCCAAACCCACCAGGTGTGCCCCCGTAACTTTTGCGTTACCTGCCCCGCCGCAATGTCCCAAATGCGTGCCGTGTTGTCGTAGCCCCCGCTGAGAAGATGGTTTCCATCGGACGAAAATCTCACACACAAGACGGCATCATCATGTCCTGTAAGTGTCTGGAGGAGCTTCCCGCTTGCAACGTCATAGAGGCGAATCGTGCGATCACTGCTGCCTGTCGCAAAACGTTTTCCTGCCGGATCGAAGGCCACCGCATGCACGTATTGCCCATGCGAGATTATTTGCTTCACTTCGCCTGTCTTCGCATCCCAAAGTCGTGCCTTGCCGTCCCAATCGCCAGTCAAGAAATATCGACCATCAGACGAATAAGCGACCGACTCCACGGGCCCGTCTACGCTCCAAGTCTTCTGGCTCAGTTGACAGAGATGCGAAAGCCGCCCCCACTCCCAATGGCATAATTCTGCGGGGCACTGCTCTAACAAGGCATTCGCACGATCGAAGGCGTTTTCTTCGATCTTCGCACTGGCCAACCCGATGCGGGCAACATAGGCCTCGTATTCTTCGTCATGCTTTGCTTGGATCGCAATTTTCCGTTGTTGCTCGGCACGTTCTTTTTCTCTTTCCGCTTTTTTGAAGTTTTCCTGGGCCTCGCCTTCGGCGACCACGGCACGATCTCGCTGTTCTACAGCTTCGCCTTCGGCTTTGACTGCCCGATCGCGCTGAACGATTGCCTTATCACGCTGAGTACGAACGGCCGCATTGGCCACCAACACCACTCCCACCACAACCGCAATCAGCAAGGCAACCAAGCCCTTCAACCATTTGAAACGTCGCTTGCGTTGCTCTCGTTCGCGACGACCTTTTTCTAGTTGCCCGAAGACTAAATGATGCTTTTCGTCGTCAACATTCAACAACGAAAGGCCCAAATCAAAGTCGCTACGCGCCAGCGCTGACCTTGCATAAGCAACACGCGCATCAGAAAGAGACTCGTGCGCTCGAGCGTTGCTATCCCATAGCGTTAATGCTTCCTGAAAACCATAAACGGCTCGCGAAAACAGCTCATAATCGTCCGCTTCTTGGGCGACTATGAGATTTTTGGTAGCGTTATCGGTGAGAGCAACACTTTCGGAATGGGATTGATACCGCCGGATAGCTTCCTGCAAACCTTGGACTGTCTCATACCGATCCGCAGGCTTGGTAGCCATTGCGGTCAGCGCGACGTCCATCAACTCGCCTGACTGCTCCGTCGTTACGATCTTGTTCTTCGAAGCCGCGAACAAGCAAGCCATGACATTCTTGCCTGTATGAGGCGGTTGCCCTGCGACAATTTCATAAAGAATCGCCCCCAATAAATAAATATCACTCGCTTCGCTCACCAGATCGATTGGGCCGGTGGCCATCTCTGGTGCCATGTAAGCCGGCGTTCCGCCCATGACGTCCGACTGGGTGACCGAATCAGCATTAGGGAATTCATCGCTAATCCGAGCCAAGCCCCAGTCCATGACTAGCACCTCGCCAAAATCGCCGAGCATGATGTTCTCGGGCTTGAGATCACGATGCAGCACACCGTTCGCATGGGCAAAAGCAACCGCATCGGCAGCCGCCAGCAAAATCGTCAGATTTTCGGCCAGCGACTTTTTCTCAAGCACGTCGTTCCACGGCGTACCACGTACCCGCTTCATCGAGTAGAACAACGCCCCAGAGTCGTTCGCTCCCAAATCATAAATCGGCACGATGTTGGGATGATCTAACTCGCCCGTGATCACGGCTTCCGAAATAAACTTCTCGCGCTGTTCTGCCGTTTGGGCGCCTGAACCTCGAAGCATTTTCAACGCCACTGTTCGGGCGATCGCCGATTGGCGAGCGGCGTACACGACCCCCATGCCACCTTCGCCAATGACCTTTAGTAATTCGTAGTCGGGGGCATCGGCTGCCGACACACTCGATGCAGACTTGTCGGCGGTTGAACGAAGATTGCGATATTTGACCACCAATGACGATTGCGAGACATACGTCCCAGTGATCGTCTCTTTTTGTTTAATGGTCACATCAGGAGAGAGGTCGCTACCACCCTCGACATTGTCTAGCCACTGAGCCGTCACTTGGCTCTCAGAAAGTTTGTCTCCCTCTAAAGTTGAAAAGTCAATCGTTTTCTCGGCATGAAAGGCAATCGTGGCGCTGTCAGGATCAGCCTGCTCAACGACGTCGATGTCGATGCTCGCTAGGCTATCGCCCCCCAACTCCACCGTCTCGGTTCCCTCTAAGCTGTCCTCTCGATTCACTTGCTCAGGGTCGACCGTGGCGAATTCGTCTACCGTTCCATCCTCGTTCACTTGAAGTTCAATCGTTTCATCCGCATCCGATTGATTCAACGCGTTCTGCGATGAAACACTATCGAGCGCAGCGTCACAAAAAGCGCAACGGCGCGCCGCGAGCGAAGGCTCGTCCAACTTGGCATGACATGCAGGACAGTTTGGCATCGAAGGTGTCGAAAAAAGAATGGGTGTCGAGAGGGGGTCTACCGAGATAGCACACAACAGGGCAGATCACTAAACGCTCTAACCTCGATTGTAATTTGCCGTGGCGATGAGGAGGGCGCCGATTACCGATTTTTCCGACGATTCGGCCTGTGCAGCCGTAGTCGCTGCCATTTTTTCCGTCCTGCCTGAGCAACCGTGCGATCGACCTGCTCAGCCCACGACGAGAACGACTGGCTTGCCGCCAATCCCACCATCGCCAATCCCGTAAATTGCGTTGCCGTTGGCCGGTCGCTGGGCTGATCGATGGTTAACGGATCAAAGTTGGCTGGGGGAAGCGCGGTGGTCTCATCCGAGGTTTCTACCGCTTCTTCAAAGGGGCGAATAACCTCATCTGTAGGTGGGCGATCAAGCGTACCTTCTGAGTCATCACTAAGATCAATCGCCTTGCCCTTGCGAATATCAAAGGCAAGAACCAGCCTTCGCGTATTCGTCTCGGTATGAACAAGATGAATTTCGTAGTGCTTATCTGGCAACTTGCGAAATAACCCCGGCAGATCGCGGAGCACTTCGGGTTTGAGCCGGTAGCTCTCGACAAGATTGCCGTCTTCGTCGAACTCTCGGAGTTCTAGGTAGCGCTCGGTGGTGACATTCGTATCGCCAGCGGCGGCCTGTAACTCCCCTCCTGATCGACCGCCTGCGTCAGTCGAGGTCGTTTCAAAAAAGAAACTCTGCGCTCGAGGCGGAAAAACTAGGCGAGGCACTTGTGGAGTCGTATCAATAAACACAGGCTCTTCGCCAATACCTGGATTCTTGATGGTCGCCATCCTGATTTCGCTCTGGCCGTCGGCAACCACCGCATCGCCAAAGTCATCGTCGGCGACAAATACAAAAAGATCGATGTCCGCTGCGGGGCTGGCCGGATTCGGGGGCCCGCTGTAAACGTGCATCAACGTCACGGTGAACGTGCCCGGACCATCGATACCCGTCAGGTCGATCACAAACGGCTGCAGCGCCCTCATCGAAGGGTCGCTAGGATCTCGCACGTCTCCCCAATCGACATAAACCGTGAGTGTATCTGCTCCCGGGTCAGAGAAACGGATCGTCAAAAATGTTTCCCCCCGAGAGTTCACGTCGGTGGCCTCAATAATTGGATCTAAAATCGGGCTAACGTTGAGAACCGTCAGATCGATCGTCTTCGTGGTTTCTCCGCCATCGTCGTCTACGACCGTCACGGCAACCGTGTAAAGATTATCTGGCACCGGGCCATCGTCGGGATTCGGCGTGTCGTTGTCGGCATAAAAATGGGTTGCCGTAAAAGAACCCGCCCCATTCACATTGGTAAAAGTGGGCACTTCGCTCGTTCCGTCTCCCCATCGGACCATGACGGTATGCGTGTCGAGGCGGCTCGCATCGCTATACGTCCCGGTGACCGTCACCGAGTTGCCTTCTTCGATCACCGATTGAGAGAGAAATAGGCGGTCGATAGTCGGAGCAACATTCTTCACCAACACACTGGTCTTGGCGGTTGCCACACCACCATCGTCGTCGGTTACTTTAACATCGATCGGGTAAGCAATCTCCGTAGGCCCCGTGGGCATGTCGTCGAGGTACTGATGATTGACGATCAAGAACCGCGACCCCGATGGAGGAGTCAACGTGTCAATCGTCCCGTCTCCCCAATCAATTTCGACCGCATGGGTATCCAGTGTCCCGGGATCGTCAAAAGTGATTTGCAGCTGCGTAAAGCTATTTTCGTCGATCACGGCAACTGGGGTGACTTGAAGATTCGAAGGAGCAACATTCTTCACCAGCACACTGGTCTTGGCAGTGGCCACGCCACCATCATCGTCAGAGAGTTTGACATTTATCGTGTAGGCTACCTCCGTTGGCCCCGTGGGTGTGTCATCGAGGTATTGGTGATTGGCAATGAGAGATCGGTCTCCTGCGGGGGGAATCACCGTGTCGACTGTCCCGTCTCCCCAATCAATTTCGACCACATGAGTATCCAGAATACCAGGGTCGAAAAAAATGAACGACAGTCGGGCCACTCCCCCTTCGGCAATGTCTGAGACCGGCGACACAAACATCAAGGGTTCGCTGTTCTTCACCAACACCTGCGTCTTGGCAGTGGCGATTCCGCCATCGCTATCCGTTACCTTGACTGCAACCGCATACGGAACTTCTGTTGGACCGGTCGGTGTATCGTCGAGGTAGCGATGCGTGGCCGAAACTTCGCGCTCATCGTTCTTAAGCGTAAGCGTATCGATCGTACCATCGCCCCAATCAATCTCGACCGTGTGCGTATCTCCAATATCTGGGTCTTCAAACTGAAATGCCAATTGGGCGATACCAGACTCGGTGACCTCTTTCGAGACGTTCAAAAACTTGATCGCCGAAGGAGGTGTATTGAGGTTCGCCGCTGCGACGGTATCAAGCGAATCGGCTTCCGTTGGCGCCGGGTCGAAGATTTCCCCAACCTGCACAAATTCGCTGGCACCCGATGGCCCAAGTAGCAAACTCGCTGCAGAAGCATCAAGCACGCGTCGACGTTCTAAACGCTGCGGCAAGAGCGGAGCAGCAGCGAGTCGTGGTCGACTCGGTGGAGAAAAAATTCGGGGGAATATTGAATAGAGTCCCATCTGTCGATTATTCAAACAAATGCGTCGGGTTGTCAAATATTTGGCATGCTCTCGGCTTGCCGTTTTCACCAAGTGAGGGCCCCGGAAACCCACCTTAGCCGCTGCTATCACGGGGTTATCCGGCTCTCGAGCATGGAAAACCAGGTAAACTTTGCGGGAAATACCGCTTGCTCGGGTCGTGCGGACAAGACCGAATCTTCTTGAGAAACCGATTCTCCGGCGTCGACAGTGCTTTCTACGGCCTGTTCGACAGCAACCCCCGATTCGAGAGTCTCGATGCCCTTTACTACCGCCCCACCCAGCCGCAAGGCAAATTCGAAACGATGTTGGCTAATAACCGTTTGCGCCATCGCCTTCTTCTGGCCCGCCACGGCTATCTCGTTGCTGCACGGCGAAGAATCGGTCATTCAGTGGGCAACGAACCCAACACTTCGACTTGCCAGCCACCTAGCATTAGATCTCTTTGCAGACCAAAGAGATCTTTCCTCGCCTGAGGAAAATACCGAAGTCATCGCTACACCTGATCACTCTGCTGCCTCCGAAGAAAAAGTCCATTCACGATGCCATGTGGGTCTGCCGTTGTCGTCGCTAGCAAGCAATATCTCTCTACCCGGTGGTTCGTTGCCAGAGAACTTTGCTGGCGAATGTGCAGCGACCCAGCCACCGACCATTGATCGTCGGATACAAGAAGGCTGGGCAATGACCGATCGACATTGGGCAGCCACTGGCCTGCGTCATCGGCCTCTCTACTTCGAAGAAATCAATGCCGAACGCTACGGCTACTCGGCAAGCTACCTCTTGCAGCCAGTGATCTCAGCGACACGATTCTTCCTTACGATTCCTGCCTTGCCTTACAAGATGGCCGTCGATCGTCCCCATGACTGCCAATACACCCTAGGGCACTACCGCCCCGGTAGCTGTGTACCAAGACGCCGAAATCGCCTCCCTCTCAAGGTCACAGGAGCCATTGCTCAGGTCGGCGTGGTGGCAGGTCTTATACTGCTAATTCCCTAGCCCTACCAAGGCAATTGCAGCATCCTTTGCAACTGCGTCGTGATCATTGCGCTCAGCGTCATCCGACTGGCTTCGATCTTTGCCTGTCCACGAGCCCCAATTAAGTAATCGCGATCCTGACGATTCAAACGAACTTGTACCAAATGGTATTTTTGCGAACTCGCAACTCCTTCTGACTTCTGTGCAGCTCGTCGGGCAACCTGTATGACCTCTCCCTCAAAAATTCGTGACGGCGCAGCATCAAGCCGAAGTCTGACTACCTGCCCAGATCGAATTTCGGAAACATCTGCTTGATCGATGGCCAGCAAAGCCTCTAACCGGCCCGGGTCGGCCAACGTGCAAAGAACGGTTCCCGTTTCAACCCAGCAGCCCAAATTACGCGGTTCCAGCGGAGATCCTGTCCAACGAGGCAAAAGCCCTTCGTCCCCCGTAGCCTGCTCTATCTGCGGCGGAGCGACAATGGTTCCCGCTGCAGGAGCCCGAATCACCAACTCCTCGGCCTGCTGACGGTACTCTTCCATTTGCAACCTAGCGTCCGTCAATGCCGCCCGAGCTGTGGGCAACTGCTGCAGTGCCTGTTCATCCAAAGCTCGCAAAACGCCAAGCTGATCGTAACGCACTTGCCGGACATCATATTCACCCTGCTGGTGTGCTATCGCCAGCTCGATTTCAGGATCGGCCAGCCGTAGCAGCACCTCCCCTTGCTCGACCTGAGTTCCTACAGCCACGGCGTAGCGTAGTTCGCCAGCGTGGGTTGCGTAAACCGTTTTCCCTGCAGCAGGAACAAGAACCATCGAACCAGACACCGAGTGCGAAATCGGCAAAAACAAGATGGCCGCGATCGTTGCAGCAATCCCCGCCACCAAGGTCGCAACACGCAGGTTCCGTAGACGAAAACGCAGCGAAGGGTTCTTTACCATTCGACCAATAGCCATCACTGGTCGGACGAACATCCCAAACAAGGTAATCAACCCGATTGTATAAACCACATTTTCTAATCGATACGGCCGAGCCCAAGCCAACAACACTACCAAAATACCCAATAAGACCATCGTCAAGTAAATCCGCGCCGCCACGGCATAGACGAGCAAGCCTCGCTTCTGTCGTTTGCTGAGCAGCGGATCCTCGACCCGCGGTTCACCCAACAACCAACTTCGCACCCTGCCTGGCAACAGACCTTGAGCACGACCAGCCAGATTCGGCGCCTCGACGAAGTCGGAAAGCAGGTAGTAACCGTCGTAGCGCAACAAGGGATTCGCGTTCACTAACAAAGTCCCGACCGAGCAAACAATCACCAAACTCAAGCACCAAGTGTTTAGCAAGCCTGGTTGGGAATGCCACCAAGCAATCATCGCAACGGCAGCAATCACGAACTCAGCGATCATCCCCGCCGCCGAAACGGCGATTCGCTGCCACTTATTCGGCAATCGCCAAACGTCTGACACGTCGCAATAGAGACAAGGCACGCAGGCAAGCAGCAGCACCCCCATCTCGTGACAACGACCTCCAAAATGCTGACACGTCACGGCATGGGCTAACTCGTGAATGACTTTCACCACGACAAAAGTTGCCAGCCAAAGCACCCAATACTCGGGCTGGGCAAGTTCATGGATGCTCGGCAACCGGGCGAGAACCATCTGGCTCTGCGACAAAAGAATCCAACCGGCGTAAAAAACGATTGCAGCAACCACGGCAAGCATCGACGCAGAGAATACCCAACGCATCTTCGCGTAGACGGCATCAATAAGGTGCGTTGCATCAATGCTCCCTAAGCGAAACGACAGTAGCTGCAGCAGACTTTGCCATCGCTCGGTTCGCTTGCGGCGTTCACCTCGCTGAAAAAGTTCTCGCCCCTGCCCCTCGCTTTTGCTTAATAGCAGGCCTTCGCTATACAGATGATTGATTCCCTGCTGTAACGCTTCGTGCGTGATTTGTCGTGGAACGAATTTCTTCTCGAATTCGCGTCGCAACTCGCCGAGCGAAATCGAATTCTCAAGCGATTCAAACAGGAAATACTCTTCGGCCGTGAGATGCGTATATTCCAGTGTGAGCGGATCTTTAAGCACATAGGTCGACTGGCCTACGAACGTGACCGACACCGGTTCGAGATCTCCCCGTGCGCGCAGACCCAACGGACGATCGATCGCAGCCAAGTTAGTTACCGAGTTTGTTTTCATCACAAAACACCATTCGCCAACACGTTACCCGTTACTTGGCCAATATCTCCATCGAACCTTGTTGCCCCGGACGCAATACGCCCTGCAACCCAGGCAACTCGGCCCACACGCGTACCTGTCGGGTAACAGGGTCCATCTCGGGGCTGACAAATCGCAACACTCCAGCAACCTGCTGTTCGCCTTCGCCTGTTCCTACTAAAAACCTCACCGGATGACCTACCAAATCCGCAGTCACACTTTCCACTGCTAAAAACCCTTCTGCTCGCAAGCGATCGGTCGCTACCAATCGCAGCACCGGGGCGCCAACCTCGACCCACTCTCCCACCCGACCACGAACCAATACTACTGTTCCCGCAAACGGGGCTCGCAACTGATGCAAGGAGAGTCGCAATTTCGAAGCCTTTCTTTCGTTTTCGGCGAGTTCAAAATCATAGCGAGCCAGCGTCATTTCATGCTCAGCCTGTTGAAGTTCAAGCTCAAGTTTTTCTACCGTCAGTTGTTCAACATCTACCTGCGACTGAGAAATACTCTTCGGGAACTTCGCGATCGATTCCTGCGATCGCTGCAATTCAGCTTTCGCAACGTCGAGCGCTTTCTGCGCATATTCGACGCGAACAAAATTCTTGGCTTTGGCTTCAGCTTGTGCCGATTGCAATTTTGCTTGGGTCACCACAAGCCATGCCTCACGCGCATCTAGCGAAGCTAAAATCTGGCCTTTCTCGACGCTCTGACCTTCCTCAACACCTATCGATTCCAGCAGACCTGTCTGACGCGAGGGCACTTCCGCTGCTTGGAGTGGCCTTAGAACCACCGACTCGACCAAGATCGTCGGCTGCTCGACGGCATCAGTCGACGCAAGTCCAATCAGACTCAATAAAAGAACCGGGACGACGTTTCCTGCCAACTTAAAAATAGGGGGCTTCATTAAAACACCAACCACGAATAAATTGTTTCCCAAACATCATGCAGCCAAACATAGCCCAACGAGCGCCGACCGCAGTAAATACGAACCTTCGCAGTCATCCCTGGCCGAGCCGTCGGCAATGAAGACTCGTCGACCGCCACACGCACCGGTAAGGCCGGGGCCGCTTCGTTTAATGCATCGAGATCAAGCACTGCCGTCGCACTGATCGACTCCACATGCCCGGTGGAAATCTTGGACTCTTCGCCCGCAAAGCGGAACCTGACCGGCAAACTCACCTCGCTAGACTGTTGCTCGGCAACCACATGCCCTATCCGATCTTGTGCGACCTCGGCCAGTAACCACCAGCCTGCGTCGACATCGGCCACTTTCAGCAGCATCTGCCCTCTTTCGACCGGACGCATCCGTAACAAGTTCTGTACATCAAGCGTCAGCACTCGCCCAGCAATCGGACTACGAAGGGTGAGCGCTGCACGACGAGCAGCCAAAATCTCTCGCTGTCGCTCTAAACTCGCCAGTTTTTTTCCTAGCTGCTGAGCTTCTGCAGACAACGGCAAACGTTCGCGGTCTGTATCTGCTTGAACCTTGCGGTCGGTCCTCGCCACGGCAATGGCTTCTAACCGATTTCGTACCGTTTCCATCTCTCCCTGCAACCGCTGGGTGTCCAACGCAAGTTGCGGATCGTCGAGTACCGCCAATACCTCGCCTGCTTGAACTTCTTCGCCGTGGCCAACCAGCACCTCGGTAACAATCCCGCTGGCCGTCGCGAATACGTCGCGTTCAACCAAAGGAACTAAAGTCGCGGGAGCTTCGACCTCGAAGTCACAGGGCACAAAAACCAGCGCCGCGACGATCGCCATTGCTGCAGACGCTGCAAGCGCCAATCGTCGACTTCCCCAATTTCGATGTGCGTGGGCCCAACGATCCGTCCACCTCAGAAAAACACGCGTGGGAAAACGATTCAACCGAATTGCTTGACGCAGCGCAGGCTCGCACAATTGAGCTAGCTCGACAACTCGCTGATGCGAAAAACCAGGAGTCGGGGCACTAAACTGCTCGGCAATCAGAACAGCCCTTGGTTGACCCGGTGGCGTCGGAGATACTTGACTCGAATCGACTTCCTCGGCAAATTCAAGCGGCACAGCCACCAACCGACGGGCGTGCGAGAGATCGACCTGTTGCTCAAGAACACAGGTTAGTTCTGGCGGAAGATCGTCACGGCTGGCGAGTCCCTCGCTGCACGGCTCGGCATCCCCAAAATCAATGGGCTCGCCCCAGCTTGCGGTACGATCGGCCAATTGCTCTAACTTCTTCGCCGTGTCGCCTCGTGCCTCAATGCGATCGACGCCACTCACGGCCGCTAATCGCCAAGAACGGCCATCACGTAATACCACGCTAAGGCGATCGCCCTCGACAAAACTGCGACCCTCGTTGGCAATCTCAAACATCGTCTGACGAAAATCCGTCGGCTGATTGATCCGTTTCAGCAGAGTTAACGACTGGCCATGCAAACCACGCTCGACTTGCAAACTACGTAACTCGTCAAAGGTGTGATAGCTGGCCCCAATGTGGCAAACGGTCGACAGCATATCCTGCCAACCTTGCTGCACTGCGGGACTTGTACCCGCGCGCATGAAAAGTTCGATGATGGCTACCGGCTTGGTCTCTGGCGAGCTGGCATCGCTGTGGACGGCCGACGCAACGAGCACCGAATCTGTTGGGTTCTCTCGCACCTCGACCGTTCCGCTATGGGGCTGAAAGATCATGGCCTCGTGCGATAAAGCAATTTTTTGCAGTAGCGAATCGCGCGCCGCCTCGGCCGTGCGATCTTCCTGACTCATCACTTGTGGCAAATTGATCTGGTGAAGGAGTTTCCAACGTCCCTGCGCATTGGCCAGCCAAACTGCGCCCCCAGACGCTGCCAGGGTAGGCACACATCCCTCCAACAGTCGACGATAGAATGCTTCGACCCCGATCGGCGCATGCGCCAGCTCGTGCAGTTGCTCGACAAATTCCTCGAGCTGAGGCCAGCCACTGTCGACTGCGTCATGTTGTTGGGTAGAGGACATCACCATTCAGTATATCCAAACCTTCAGATTCCTGACTGATAGCACGCGGATGTAGAGAAAAACAGTAGAAGTGGCGGTCTAGTCGTGCCAGCTTGTTAATCTGCGCAAGGTTTGCCGCTTCTAACGGAAATTATAGTATTTCCAGTTCTCAGGTGTCGAAAACGAATGCGAGGCTGCCAAGTTTCGCAGTAACACTAGAAATCCATATCGATTCGAGCGATCACTTTGTCTTGCACCCGTTCTCTACTGCCAAAGCAAATACTGCTGCTGTCGATCGGTTTGATCGTCGCGGTCGTTGGTGGTTGCAGGTCTCGCGGTGCCAACGAGTTCAAGGCATGTCAGACGGGCGACTGCTACCACGCGCTGGCCACCCAGATCGAGTATCCCCAAGTCAGCCAGTGCGGCTGCTCTAGCGAAGATTGGGCCAGCCTCGAACCTGTGACCCTGGCCAACTTGGGCGAAACCGAATATTGGGAGGTGAAGCTCGAAGAAGTGATTCAACTTTCGCTTTCACAATCCAAAGTATTGCGAGATCTTGGTGGAGCCATCCTGCGTTCTCCTTCCACCGCCGAGACGTACTGGGATCCAGCCCTTCAAGAAACCGACCCTCGCTTTGGTGTCGAAGCTGCACTGAGTGCCTTCGATGCCCAATTTTCTACCAGCGTCTTTGGCGAAAAAAATGACAAGGCCCTGAATAACGAGTTCTTTGGCGGCGGCACAAGAATCCTTCAGCAAGATGCTTTCACTTTGCAGTCGCAGCTAACAAAACGAGCGGTCTCTGGTACCGAATTAACTTTTCGACACAATGCCGAGTACGATGCCAACAACGCCCCTGGCAACCGATTCCCTAGTGCTTGGAATGTCAATCTAGAAACCGAATTCCGGCATCCACTTCTCCAAGGCAGCGGTATGCAATTCAATCGCATTGCCGGACCAAGTACCACCCCCGGCGTCTACGGCGGGGTGCTTATTGCACGGGTCAACATGGACGTTGAACTGGCCGACTTTGAAATGGCCATCCGCAATCTTGTCAGCAATATCGAGAATGCTTATTGGGATCTCTACTTTGCCTACCGCGATCTCGACGCAAAGATTGCCGCCCGAGATGCTGCCCTAGATACCTGGCGGCGGGTCCATGCACTTTACGAATCGGGAAGACGCGGTGGCGAAGCAGAAAAAGAAGCCCAAGCTCGCGAGCAGTTCTTCCGTTTCCAAGAAGAAGTGCAAAACGCGCTGAGCGGCCGAAGAATCGATGGCACACGAACAGGCAATGGCAGTGGCGGCGGCACTTTTCGCGCTAATGGGGGCGTCCATGTGGCGGAACGTCGATTACGCATGTTGATGGGATTACCACCCAGCGATGGGCGTTTACTCCGCCCAGCCGACGAACCCATGACCGCGCCCGTCCAATTCGATTGGACTCAGATTTCTCGCGAATCGGTGATCCGACGCGCTGAACTCCGCCGACAACGGTTTGAAACACGCCGTAGCGAACTGGAATGGATCGCTAGCAAAAACTACCTGCTGCCACGACTCGATGCCATTGGACGCTATCGCTGGCGCGGCTTTGGTCAGGGGCTACTCGACGCAGACGGCGGCAACCCACGATTCGACAACGCCTGGGAAGACCTCACCAGCGGCGATTTTCAGGAATGGCAACTGGGCTTAGAGCTGAGCGTTCCGATTGGCTTTCGACGCGCCTTTTCTGCAGCTCGCAATGCCGAACTCCAACTGAGTCGGTCGCGAGCCATATTGCGAGAGCAGGAGCACGTCGTATTGCACGATGTCGCTTCGGCAGTGGCCGAAATGCAACGGGCCTACATGGTTTCCCAAACAGCCCTCAATCGTTTTGAAGCGGCCCGGCAGCAGATGGAAGCGGTCGAGGCAGCCTTCGAAGCCGACAAAATATCGCTCGACCTGCTTCTCGATTCGCAGCGCCGCCTCGCCGATGCGCAAAGCCGCTATTACCAAACGTTGACGGAATACGCGGTCGCGGTGAAAAATGTCCACTACGCCAAAGGGACGTTACTCGATTACGATGGCGTCTATCTTAGCGAAGGTGGTTGGCCACAACAGGCGTATCAAGATGCTGCCCGTCGCGAAAGTTTGCGGGGTCACCGCCAACCCATGAACTACACCTCCGCGCACGCCCCGCGCGTTAGCTACGGGCCCTACGAGCAGCAATTGAATTCTACCTCGCCGCTACCGTCCGATCCGGTTCCGAGCGAAAACGACGTCTCCTCAGAATCAACGACCGACCATTCGCCACAGACCGTGGAACCAGTAAGTCACGACAGCGAACTCTTGCTCCCGCTACCGCCGAGTGGCGACTCGCCAATAGAGCAACCAAAGATTATCGATCCAGCCCTCGATCTCGAACCGAAGAGCTAGCTCCAGCCGTCCCGTTACTTTCCAAGGCCAAGCGGTTTGCCACAAGCCGCTCGGCCAGATAATGAGCCAAGGTTTCAGGATTCGGACAACTCCAGATCACCATCGGAGGCAGTCGCAAGCCAAGCACTTGATCAAGCTCTTGGCTGATCTCGACAGCCGTCAGCGAGTCGATGCCAAGCTCCGCAAAGGGGGTTGTCGCGGTCATCGTCCCGGGGTTGAGATTCGCCCGCTCTGTGAGCCAGGCAATCAGCCACTCCTGAATTTCTGCCGCCAACGCATCGGGGGTCGCTTGGCCCAAGTTTTCTAAAAAGCTGGGTGCACCAGCAACCGCGGCGGCTCGCTCGATGTTGCATACCCCGTCCGCAACGTGATTGGTCCATTCGCCAACCACTGACAATTGGCCTGCCAAGTACTGCTCGCGGCACAGCCTTCGCTGCACTTTCCCACTGGAAGTGATCGGCAAACTCACCGGGCGAATCAGTAGAATCGCAAGCGGGTCAAGATCATGTTCGTCGACAATACTTTTGCGGACTGCACGTAACACTTCGTTTTTATCCGCGCCACGATGCTCGCGTCGCAATTGATGCACAACAACGAGTTGCTCTTCTCTTTCCCCCTCGACCGAGAATGCCGCCCCCATATCCACCGCTTCGTGCGCAAGCTGGGCAGTCCGCTCGATATCGTGCGGATAGTGATTTCGACCACGGATGATAATCACATCCTTGAGCCTCCCCGTCACATACAACTCGCCCTCATAAAAGAACCCAAGATCGCCCGTCCGTAAAAATGTCTCTTGCCCATCGCCATTCAACGACGCCCGGAATATCTCTTGGTTGAGCTCGTCTTGTTTCCAATAACCCTGCGTGACTGATCCACCCTGCACCCAAATTTCACCCACGCCACCTTCGTCACATTCAGTCCCCGTCTGGGGGTCGACAATTTTTACCGTATTACCATTTCGCGGAGCACCACAACCTACCAATGCCTGCGCCCGAGGATGTGAACTCTCAATTCGGACTCCGCGATGATTCCCAAGTTCTTGCCGATCGACATGCAAAATACTCGGCTCCGATGGTCCCTTACCACCCGAGGCCAACAAGGTCACCTCCGCCAAGCCATAACAGGGATAGAATGCGGCTCTACGAAATCCAGAATCCGCAAATGCCTCAGAAAAATCGTTCAAGGTATCGGGATGGATCGGCTCAGCGCCACAGAAGGCCAACCGCCAACTGCTGAGATCCAGCTCCGCACGCTCAGCGGGAGTCGACTTCTCGACAGCAAGCTTGTAACCAAAGTTCGGGGCGCCGCTAATCTCTGCCCCAACACGAGACAACAACTCCAACCATCGCAAGGGACGCCGCAAGAACGTCGTCGGTGCTAATAAATAACTGGTTCCACCCACCGAAATAGGTGAAAGAATTCCGCCAATCAATCCCATGTCGTGATAGGCGGGCAACCAAAACACGGCAATCGGGAAAAGGCCATTCTCCTCGTTATTTTCAATTGCAAAACCTTCGCAGATCGCGCACATATTATGCAAGAGGTTGTCATGGGTGACCATCACGCCTCGTGGATCTGAGGTGGAACCCGACGTGTACTGTAAGAAGGCAATATCCCTAGGCTCTCGACCAACGGGCTGGAACCCTGAACCCATCGACGAAGCAAGGTGGTCGGTCGCTTCCCAAGTTAGATCGCGAATTGCAGGCGATTGTGCTTCCAAAGCTAGTCCGTCGAGCGTCGAACTATGGGTCAGCACCAACCGCGGATGACAATCGGCAACTATCGAATCGAGCCGAGGCATGGGACGGCGCGGCTTAGGATAGGTCGCCGGCACCGGCAATACTCCGGCATAGGCACAGCCAAAGAAAGCCGCGATGAACTCGAGCCCCGGCGGGTAAACCAGTAGTACCCGATCGCCCGGCTCAGTACGTTCCACTAACCAAGCAGCAATCGCCCTCGCGCGCGCGTCCAGTTTTGCATAAGAATACTCGGTGACGTGGCCCGACTCTTCTTCAAAAACAAAAGCCACACGCTCAGGATGTTTCCTAGCGCGTTGCTCTAACATGTCGGTCAATGTGCACCACTCCATACCACGATCAATTGGATTACTTGGCATAGTGCGATGAAAAGGTGAGGAGAGACAACGGGAAACGAATTGCGACTTAAGGCAACGAATGTCTGATAATAAACACCAGTCGAACTTGCAGGAAGGATAGTCTGGCAACCCAACTTGCCGAATCCCGCAACGAAACCGCATTGCGTAAAATACGCAGGCTAAGTAGACCACATAACGTAATCTTAGGCGACCTCACTCTGCAACTCTACGAGAACTTCGTCAGACAAGGATTCCAATATTTATCGACCTTCATCCCGCCAATCCGATAAAACCGCTTGCCTTTTGGTCGCAACGGCTCAAGAGGCGGCGGAAGACGAATCGGGTACCGAAACAGGTCCCTGTTTGGGCCGTGTGGCCGGTGGCGCCAGTCGAAGACTCATGGGACGATTGTTCAGATAGATCACCCCCCGATACGATACCGTGGGGCCTTCCTCTCCCATCATCATGCCTGGCACCGGCTCAGCCAGCGCATTGACCATCGGAACTCCTGAAGGGTCAACCACCAATAACTGCTTGGTTGCCAAGCGTTGCACCGACAAGTTGCTATTGAGCTCGCAAACTTCTCGACCATCACTGTCGATTAGCCGAAGTCGCCCCACGCGGTCAGCCAATTGGGTAGGATCGCTCGACGCCGCGCGCCGAAAGCTCAACTCGGCCAGCAATCGTTGTGGATCTTGCTGATCCACAATCCGGAGACTTTCGCAGTAAATTTCCTTCGCATCAATACGCTGCAATAGCTTGTCGCGTAACGAAGCCCCCAAGGCAAAAAACAACAAGGGATAGACAATCCAACGCTCTCGTTCCGACATGTTTTCAACTCCTAATTTCTTTAGTCGACCCGACGAAAGTAAAGCGCACCCAACTGCCGATCTGCCCCGACCTCTGAAAGCAGGAACCCGATACACTCGCCCCCGCGCTCGTCCAACTCCAACTCAAAACGACGCAATGTACTCTCTGCCAACGCCCCGTCTACATCGAGTTCACCCGACGAGTCGGTCCTCACCTCGATCGTGCAAGCTGCAGGCGTGCTTGTCACAATTTGCCAGCGACCCGACCGAATCTTCTCGTCCCCATCAAGCGACATTTCCAGACGCTCGGCACTCTGGAAATCGAAATACACGATGGCATCGTATCGTTCCCAATCCGTAGCCGGTGCCGTTTCTCTTGACGTCCCTCCTGCGTTCTGACCGCCATACTGTTTCTGCTCTCGTTCTGATCGGGCCGCCGCCGTATCGGGGTGCCCCTCCCAACGGCCCAGCAACTGGTTCGCCGTTTGTTGCCGGCAACCGCTAACGCTGAAAAGCACCAATAGGCACCACATCAGGCCCAGCAATCGCTTCACCGAACCACGTAGCAACCATTTCTGCCGAAATTTATTTCCTACTGCCATCGGTGCCGTTAAATGAGAAAGAGTTTCGTGCCAGTCACCATCTTCTATGCAACTTACCAATTTACGCAATCCTTTGCCACGTACCTTCAAGGAATAGGTGGCTATCCAACCGAATCAGTACGCCACCACAGCATCCCCGTCCTTATCTACCTGCCAAGGCAGCCACACCAGCACGATGGGGTCGGCCGCGGTATCCGCCTTGCGAGGGGCGATCTCTTCTCGCTCTAGCTCTAGATTCTTCGGATCGAAGTCTAGCTCCACTTGCTCTATTGCTTCTTCGCGTTTCTCTTCCAGTTCTTGGAGAGCTTCTTGCCTTTCGACTAATTTTGCTTCGGCCCGTGTCTGCTCACCCCGCTCTCGCATTGCTAGACGGGCAGAAGACGACGAAAATCGTCGCGATCGCTTCCCGCCCGACAAGAATCCCAACACCACCTCCACCACCATCCACAGCACCCCTACTACTCGAGTCCAAAATTGCGATCGCTGCTCACTGGCATACGCCTCCGCCTTGCGAACACTCTCGTCAGCCCGACGGATACGTTTCTTAAATCGTTCGCGTATTTTGTGCTTGGCTTCGTCACGCCTCTCTCGGGCAAGCTGCGTGATACGAATACGAAAATCGCCTTCCGATTCACTCGGCTCGCTGTTCTGGTTTAATACCGAACATTGCCATAGCGCCAGCCGCTCGTTGCGATAGAAATGACTCTCCAACTCGTCGTCCCAATGTTTATAGTTCTTAGCTTGCGTCAATTCTGCGGGCAAATCGGCAAACTGTGCGTCGGTAACCGGCTCGTCATCAAGCGGGACAATCTGCTCGTAAAGATGCGAGCCATCCCACACCGGATCAGATAACGCACCATGCACTGGCTGCAACACGACTCGATCCTGCCAACAGTCCACATCGCACGCAGCCCGCACAAAGTGCAACTTCCCCTCGCCCAACAACGCCGGCCGATACTCTAACGCGGCGTCTGCTGCCAAGGGCTCAGCCAACGGCCAAAACTTTTGCGGGATATCTGCAGAAATCACTGGGCGTGCATTCTCAATCGACACCGGTCTTCGTTCTGAAGCCGATGACTGGGCCACATCATCCATCGCGGACTTAGCCGCTGATTGCCCTTTTGCTGCCTGCTGCTTTGCAAGTGCTTTGCGATCAGCCATCAGCGAACGAATCTGATCTCGCGTCAGCGGGCCTCGCAAATACGACATGGCCCACCGTGTATGAAAAACCTGCGGCCGATTCTCATGGACGTTATTCATCAAAAACACACGGCTACCCAAGCCCGCCAAGGTCGCTTCCATCTTCCCACGATCGAAACTTGCCCCCGCCTGGGCCGACGCACCCTCTAAACCTTCGAGCACCCGTGCTTTGTCCCGCTCGGTTTGCAGTCGCCCTAAAAACCATGTCCCCGCGTTCGAAAGCCCTTTGTAGTCCAAATCAACCGGATTCTGCGTCGCCAGCACCACTCCCAACCCATAGGCCCGCGCTTGCTTAAGCAACGTCAGCATGGGTCGTTTGCTTGGGGGATTGGCCGTCGGCGGAAAATAGCCGTAAACCTCGTCCATATAGAGCACCGCTCGAAGGCTGCCGGTGCCGGGCTGGCTTCGCATCCAACTAACGATCTCGTTCAACAAAATCGTGACAAAAAACATCCGCTCGGTTTCGTTCAGATGGGCAATCGACAAAATCGAAAGTCGAGGCCGCCCCTTGTCCGTGTACAGAAGTTTCTGGACGTCCAAAGACTCGCCTTCCAGCCAACTGGCAAACGAAGGGGAAGCCAGCAGATTATTCAACTGCATACCCAGCTCGAGCCGATCCTTGGCCGGGTAAAATGTCTCGAGCCCTATCACGCCCACTTTATTAAACGGTGGATTTTGAATCTCTTGAATCAAACTTGGCAAATCCAAGTCCCTACCTTCTCGCCACGCACGATCCAGCACGTTCGACAGAAAAATATGCTCACGACTCCTCACCGGATCAGCATCGATCCCCAAAAGCGCCAACACGCCCGAGGTAGTCGACTGCACCCGATCGCGAAAAGCGTCCCCATCGTCAATGACCGCTTGCGACGGAGCGCTAAAAGATTTCAACACCGTCAGTGGAATCCCCGCAGAACTACCCGGCGTATAAATCGCTTTGTCGACTTGGTCGTTATAACGGCGAATCCGCTCGCCATCTTGTCCCCACTTGCCCAATCCGTCACGCCACAAAGTGGCCGTCTTTTCCGCAAGCTCGTCAGGCGAGATTCCTTTCCGCGCCGCCACACTCGGGTCAACCCAGGGACGAAAATCGCTCGACTCTAAATCGGGGAAGGTCAGCAACAGATTGCCCAAGTCGCCTTTGGGGTCGATCGCAATCACGGGAATCCCATCCAACCCCGCCTCTTCGATCAACGAAAGACAAAGCCCTGTCTTTCCGCTGCCGGTCATCCCCACACAGACAGCATGGGTCGTCAGGTCTTTACTGTCGTAGAGCGTCAGTTCCGAGCTGGTTTCGTCCGCTGCGAGATCATGCCGTCGACCAAGATAGAACGACCCCAATTTTTCGTAGTCTTGCATGAAATCATTATTGCATAAAAAGACTGGCTGAATAACAAACGGCCCACACCGTCGATTTTCCTTACCGAAGCACGCTCTGTAAACTCGACTCGACCCTACCTCCCCCCTTTTCGGAGAAGAACTTCGATAACGCACTAACAAAACTGACAATCGCCACCTTATCGATACCCAGTCCCTCAAACGGCTTGACCAGCACGCTCAAGTCGCCCAGTCCACCAAACCAACGGTTTATCACCGCTCGCATTGGTCGCGGAGGCGGCATTTCAAATCGGGGCGCTTTGTCGATGATATCCGAGATAGCAGGAATCGAATCGGCGATTTCCATAAATTCTTCGCCATCCAACCGATTCTGAGCGAGACCCAGCAGCAATCCCGCGCCACCTTCGGCCTGCGTCGGGGTAATACCCAACTCGCGGACCAAATATTCAATAAGATTGACCGCCTCATCCACGCCAAATCTCACAATCAAATGCTAAAAAGGAACCCGCAACAATCTACCGCGAATTGCAGCTGCTCGTAAAGCACACCCTATTCGCAACCGTTCACTGCATGTCGCTGGACGGATCTTTGTATGAGTCTCTCGCAAAGGCGCAAGTTAAAACTCGTATCGCGCCTAATTAACTAGCGTCTCTTGTTATTTCCTCTGCCGTCTCTGCGACTCTTCGTGATTCCGATCACTTTTTTTGCGCCTTCGCGCCTTTGCGAGAGGCCGATTCGCCTTTCCTTCAAATCAACAATTAAATATCCCTCCTCCTTTCCCATTTACTAACGCCCCCGACCTAGACACTAAAAATAAGATAGTGCACCTTGCAACTAGACTATTTTTCCCTTTAGTCCAGTGCATTCCCCCCCAATGCCAGCAGCTCGCAAACACCCCTCAATATGGCTATTTCCTTACAAAAAGGTCCGATTTTCTATGCGAGAGTAAAATACGAAACCTAGCCTTGAATACTTCCGAGGACACGGCATCGATCGAAATCGTTAGATCAAACGGACAGATACGATTCAAATATCGAAAGCAAGGACACAAAAAAATGGACCGCAATCACACGATTCTGCACGTTGACGACGACCCGAGCATCCTTCGTCTCGTCGCCAAGAGGTTAAGCAAAGAATCCTACGACGTCGTTTCGATCGACGATCCCACTAAAGTTTCCAAGGCTTTGCTCAAGACCGGTGCCCGTGTCGTCCTGCTCGATATCGACATGCCACAAATCGATGGGCTCACCCTCTTGAAACAAATCAAAGAACAAGACGGCGGCATCCAGGTGATTATGCTCACCGGCCTCGTTTCGATCCACACCGCCTTACTCTCGATGCGATACGGAGCCGAGGCTTGCCTATTTAAGCCACTCACCGATTTCGACCCGCTGCTAACCTCAGTGCAGGCCGCCTTCGAGAAGATCGGCCATTGGTGGGAAGCACTACACGACCTCAATCATCGAAAGTCTGAGCAACAACATCAAGAAGCCGACTCATCTGCCTTCATGGCCTAATGCACGACTTGTAGAACCTAGAGAAAATACCATGAGCACTTTACAGCCCTCCAATAATTCTCGTCCGTTAGAAAACATGCAAATCTTGCTCGCCGAAGATTGCGCTGAGGAAAGTCGGCTCTATCTCAAATTTTTCGAGAAGGCTGGCGCAGAAGTCACGCTCGAGTGCAACGGGCAATCTGCTGTCGATGCGATACGTCGATCACCTTCTCGGTTTGACGCAATTGTCATGGATTTTCAAATGCCCGAAATGGATGGAATCATCGCCACGAGTAAAATACGAAAGCTAGGTTTTGAAGGAGCGATCATCGCAATCACTGCATTTAGCACGAAGGAACTGCGCGAAAACTGGTACCGCGCCGGCTGTGACAACTACCTCGAAAAGCCTGTCCAACAACCTTTGCTCATCGAAACCGTCCAACAATGCATTGAGATGACGGCAAAAACAGTATAAACGCGACGTTAACCGAAGAAAAAACACTTCGCTCGTACTGGGGCACAATCAATGACGTCTACTGCTAATGGCGAACTACATGAGGGTTCGTTACAAGAACCTCCTAGAACCTTCTCACTGCCCCTGATAGCCACATTGCTCGTCGTTGGTTCGGTCGCTCTGCAATTCGCTCCCTTCGATCTAGCCCCAGAGGCAAAAACGATCTTCTACACGCTCGTGCTAATCGGCCTGTTGATCGAAGTACACCACTTGTCAGAACGGTTGAAAAAATCTTCTACTTCCTTGCAGGAAATGCGAAGTGAATTAGAGAAACAAACGGCCCACGCACATCGCATTGCCACTGAGGCCGAAGCTGCGAGTCAGGCCAAGTCTGAATTTTTGGCTAATATGAGCCACGAAATTCGCACCCCCATGACCGCCATCCTCGGCTACACCGATCTACTGGTCGAAGAAGGGGATGTCGCGAAGGCCCCGCCGAGTCGAATCAACGCAGTAAATACCATTCGCAGCAATGCCAACCACCTGCTAAGAATCATCAACGACATTCTTGATATGTCGAAAATCGAAGCGGGAAAAATGAGCGTCGAACGAATCAAGACCTCACCGCCCCAGATTATCGAAGAAGTGGTTGCCCTGATGAAAAGCAGGGCCGTGGGCAAGGGACTCGATCTACGAGTGGAATACGATGGCCCAATCCCTGAACAAATCACGTCCGACCCGACTCGACTGCGGCAAATTCTCGTCAACCTTGTTGGCAATGCGATTAAATTTACCGAGGTCGGATCGATCACCATTCGCACTTCACTCTCGACCGATCGACGTTTGCTGCGGCTAGCCGTCAGCGACTCGGGAATTGGAATGACGCAAGAGCAACGCGATGTCATCGCTAAGTTCGAATCCTTTACCCAGGCCGATAGCTCGACAACACGTAAATTCGGTGGATCGGGACTGGGATTACGAATCTCGAACGCGCTGGCACAAAAGCTTGGCGGCGGGATCAACGTCAAATCGCAAAAAGGTGCCGGCAGTACGTTTACAGTCTCCATCGACCCGGGTGATCTGTCTGGCGTAAAATTGCTCACCTCCGAAGAAATCGCTAGGCAAGTCGCAGAAGCGAAAAGGGCAATCCCCAAACCAGAAACTGCAAAAGACGACAAACCTCTCGAAGACTTGCGGCTGTTACTGGCCGAAGATGGGCCCGACAATCAACGCCTGATTTCGTTCCTCCTAAGAAAAGCTGGCGCGAAAGTTACCGTCGCAGAGAACGGCCGAATCGCCATCGAGAAAGTCAACGCAGCCCCCGAACCGTTCGACGTCGTGCTAATGGACATGCAGATGCCCGAGCTAGACGGATACGGCGCGACGCGACGATTGCGACGAGAGAACTACTCTGGCCCAATCATCGCGTTGACCGCCCACGCCATGGCCGAAGACCGTCAAAAATGCCTCGACGCCGGTTGCGATGAGTTTGCCTCCAAGCCCATCGATCGAAAGAAGCTCATTGCTTTGATCGTGGAATACGCAGAAAAAAACGCAGCCAAAGGCATGACAAAAGCCCACGGATTGCAATCCGTGGGCTTTTGTTAATCCTCACCAAACCAGCAGCAACTATTCTGGCACTCCAGCACGAACCTGTCGACAAGCGCGGATCAATGCCCTGAGCGTTTGCAAAATCTTTTCTTCCGGCTCGCTATCACGAACCGTGAATTCCACAGCCGCCGCCAAGGGCGTCAAAGTTTCAAACCCATAGCCCCCAGCTGCTCCTTTTATCTGGTGGGCCGTACGCCCAAGCTTCTCCATATCGCGGCTATCAAATGCCTTCTCTAACGTCGCAATACGGTCGGCCATCTCATCGACATACATTCCCACCAATTCCCCAAAGTCGGGATCGGCAGCAAGTGAAGAATAGAGAACCGGGTTCTGTTGTGTTTCTGACATTTTGCTATACCCTTTGTTTCTTCAAGAACATTCGTCGTGACAACGTGACAAGAAGTCACATATAAAGCATAGAACGCAATAAACGGCAGGGTGAACTGTAATCGCCCTCAGAGGGTGCATAACCTCTAAAGGGAATGCCCGATTATCCCCAAGAAATACTTGCACAACCACGACAAACCGAAAATCCTGACAAATGAATCCATCGAAGCTGGAAATCTTGGCATACGAAGACACCTCGCTTGGGCCGCTATGCCTGCGTCGACGCGAGCTACTTTCCGAACCAGGCACTTTCGTGACCGAGGTAACGCTCAATCACGAGTTCTTGATGAGCAGTTACAACACCGATTCGGAACGTGCGATTTCGAATCGATCTGTCGAGATCCATGGCGGCAAAAACCTCAAGACACTCGTCGGCGGCCTCGGTCTCGGCTACACCGCTCGCGAGTTGCTTGCTCACGAAAACGTCGCCTCTGTCGAAGTCGTCGAATACTTGCCACCCGTCATCGATTGGCTCCGACGTGGTCTCGTGCCGCTGTCCGCCGAACTAAATACCGCCGCACTAAATACCGCCGCACATTTACAAATCACTGCGGGCGATGTCTATCAGCGATTGCTAGAAAAGCCGCAGGATCAATTCGACCTCATTGTGATCGATGTCGATCATTCCCCCAGCGACCAGCTTGGCGAAACCGATCACCCCTTCTACACTCTCGTGGGACTGACAAAAGCCAAGGCCCATCTCAACCAAGGCGGCATCTTAGCCGTGTGGTCCTACGCCGAAAACAGCTCCTTTTCCGACGCCCTACAAAACACGTTTGACCAAGTCCTTGTCGAACCCATCAAAACCATCAACACACTCGTCGGCCACGAACAAACCGACTGGCTGTTCTTCGCCAAATCCTAGAAAAGCCAAGTCTTAGAGAGAGGGTGGCTGATGGGAATTGAACCCACGACCTCCGGAATCACAATCCGGCGCTCTAACCAACTGAGCTACAGCCACCATACGCCAAGCGGTCGATCCTACTGCCACGACTGGCTACGGTCAACCGACGCTTCTCTACTGCGGCCGCGTCGCGATGGGCGACGCAAGGCCTTCAAGGTACTCCCGATATTGCCGATCTAACTCTGCAAAGCTCCGGCCTGTCAGCTCTTGCAACGAGTTCGACTTGTCGCGACCCGTGTAGATAAGCTTCAGCAATTTAACCAGCGCTGGACGGTATTCGCCTTCACGGCCATGAATCAAAAAGGTCGCCAGTCCGGCCGATTGCGAGTAGAGCCGAGCGATATCCTTACGGCGTTGCCAATCAGACAACCCCAGTGCCGAAAGCTCTGCCAAGGGCACATAATAATCGTCGACCAACCGACGATGTCGAGCCGCAGGCAAGCGTCCCTCGTCAGGCGTTCCAATCGTAAAGAACCGACCCACAGATGGCTCCGAATGTTCGGTGAGCGATTCAAAATAGCAGGCCACCCCCTCCACCAGCCAGGCATTCGACAAGGCCCCCACATCACGAGCCGAACGAGCCGATTCTTGAAACAACTGATGCACCGCTTCGTGAAAGATTGTGCCGGTGTCCTGCTCGGGCCCAGCAAAGAAGTGCGACGTTTTGGTTTTATCAAAATAGATTCCGAGCGTCATCCCAACCCGAGGCTGCTGACGGCGGAGCGTGGCGACATACTCCTCCCGGCTTCGATGATAGACAACATGAAAAGGTTTGCTGCGATAACCGCTCGCAACCTTTCCGTCGAATCGCTCCAACAACTTAGGAGCCGCTAAATAAAAGTCGCCAAACAATTGTTGCCAAATCTGATGCAACAGCTCTAAACGAGTCGCCAACTCGCTGGCGTCGCGACGGCTGTGATTGGTCACGACCTGAAATCGATCGGTCCGAATCACCCAGCCATCATCAATCGTGGCATGCCGTTTGGCATCGTCTTCAGCCGAAATCCAACGTTTGCCCCACGGCCTTTCGCCCGCCTCATAGCGAACGCGATCTTCGGCCCGAATCCAACCGTACTCTTGGCTCCAAATTTCGCCCCGATCTAATCGTCGCGCTGCATAACGGCCGACCCAATGATCGCCAACACGACGGTAGCCTAACACGCCGCGCGCAGCCTCATGATTCGGGTCGACCTGCAGAGCGAAGGTCGCCCAACGTAGTGCTACGCTGACGTCGCCTTGCTCGCAATACTCTCGAGCCTGCTGAAATCGACGTGCCGCTTCGTCCTGTCGTGCGGCCGATATCGTCAACAAGCCGCCTGCATTTACAGATGCCGAATAAATATCCTCAGCTACAAACAAAACGCTGCCTTTCGTCACCTGGGGCAACGAAGGCAAACCATCCTCGGCCGCAAATGTACAAACAGCCACCGACAAGGCGCAGAAAGCGAAAAACAAATAAGAGATGTAATATTTTTGCACAGCAGATCATCCGCGAGGCTATCAACAGGTACTACCTCTAGCATAACACAAACAAAAAACTGCTCGTCTGCGAATCAGCGATCGCCAAACGCCGCGTCGAAGGCGATCCCCGAGGGTGCAAAATCAAGCTTCTTTACAAATTCGCATGCCTCGCGAGCACCATGTTCGCGATCCATGCGGGCATCCTCCCATTCAACGCTTAGCGGGCCTGCGTAGCCAATGTCGTTGAGCGCTCGGATAATCTCCTCGAAGTTCACGCCCCCGCGACCCGGCGAACGAAAATCCCATCCTCGTCGGGCGTCACCAAAGTTCAAGTGGCTTGCCAAAATGCCCGTCCGACCGTCGAGCGTGACAATCGCATCCTTCACATGCACGTGATAAATCCGATCGGGGAATTCGCGAATAAATTCAACCGGATCGATTCCTTGCCAAAAAAGATGGCTAGGATCGAAATTAAAACCGAATTCTTCGCGATGACCGACGGCATCCAAAGCGCGCTTGGCCGAATAAATATCGAAGGCAATCTCCGTCGGATGCACTTCCAAAGCAAACTTCACCCCACACTCGGCAAACACATCCAAAATCGGATTCCAAGCCGCAGCAAAATCTTCGTAGCCTTTCTCGATCATCGACTCCGCGACTGGCGGGAACGAATAAAGCATGTGCCAAATGCCCGAGCCCGTAAAACCGTTGACCACCTCGACGCCAAATCGCTGAGCTGCGCGAGCCGTATTCTTCATTTCCTCAGCAGCACGTTGATTCACGCCCTCAGGATCGCCATCGCCCCAAACCGAATCCGGCAAAATCGCCTGATGGCGCTCGTCAATCCGATCGCAAACCGCCTGCCCCACCAAGTGCGCGCTGATCGCATGGCACTGCAGGTCGTACTGCTCAAAAAGCTCACGTTTCCGCTTGCCATATTTTTCGTCGGCCATAGCCTTAGTGACCTCGAAATGGTCACCCCAGCAAGCCAGCTCCAAACCGTCAAATCCGAATTCTCGCGATTTTCGAGCAAGGTCATCCAACGAAAGATCGGCCCATTGGCCGGTAAACAAGGTAACGGGACGAGACATATTTTCGGTGCTCCATACTCGAAGATCGGGCAGGCCTGAATTCTTTCACGACCCTGCAAGACCCGTATTCTGTCACAATCCGTTCCTATGGCAAGCGACCGATTTCCACCACACCCAGGTGCTATACTTCGTTATTAAGCACCACTTTGGGAATTCAGGCACATTGCGAAATTGAAATGATGATACGAGCTGCCAACTACGGTCTCTTCGCCCTCGGGGTCATGGTTCTAGGATCATGGAACAGCAAACCGGCATCGGCGACTTTGCCGATCCACCTCGAAGTGGCTATGGAAGCAGGCGTGCCGATCACCGCTCCCCAAGAATGGGCCAAGCTACTCGGCAAGCTCGACCTGCGCCGCGTTCGATTACGTAGCGCTCGCGCCGACGATCAGCCGGCCATCGAAATCAGCGAGTCTACAGCCGGCCCTCGTATCAAACTCCTAGGCATCCTCAATCGTCGCAACGAGCTACTATTACCCAAACATCGCTTCAAACCTCATGACCTCTCCGTCATGCGAGCGTACTTCGAACAATTGGCTGCCGAGGGAACCGAAGCCGACGCCGATCTGGGGCGATTCGGTTTGACCAAAAAACAATTTTTCGCAGTTCACGCCGACTTCTCCAGAGTAGTCGCTTTCTCGACCAAAGACCTTACTGCCGCTGAAGTACTGCGGAAGCTGGACGAAAAGTTTTCGCTGCCGGTCATCCGCAGCAAGGGCACTAACTCTCGCTTGAATCGCTCGCCACTCGGCATCGAACTGCGCCACATGGCCGCCGGCACCGCTTTGGCGATGGCCTTACGGCAAGAGGGCTTGGCCCTGCGTCCAGAAAAGCCCCGCGGCAAACCGCTACAGTTACGGATAGTTCCCTACGACTCCACTCTCGAAACCTGGCCCGTCGGCTGGAAATCAGAAGTCAGCATCCGTCAGTTGGCTCCCAAGATGTTTGAATCACTCACCATCGAAATCGCCAGCCACACACTCGCCCAAGTACTTGACGTACTGACACCTCGACTAGGCGTACCGCTTATTCTCGACCGGTGGACGCTTGAGAAGAATGCAATTGATCCCAGCAAGATCGAAGTAAAAATCTCCCGCGGGAAAACCTATGCTAAGCGCGCTGTCGACCGCATCCTCAGCCAAGCACGCCTCGCTGGCGAACTACGTGTCGACGAACAAGGTCACCCCTTCTACTGGGTCACACAGTTCGGAAAAGAAAGTTTACGGGCTGCGAATTAGGGGCCAACCACGCTTGCCTTTTGTCTGGCCTGTCTAGGTGTCTTCTTTTGTCAGCATAGCTTGTCGCAGATGTCTGACCCGTAGAATAACGACTTTCTCTTTCACGACCGTATAGATTGCCCGGTGGGTTGGCCTACGACTCAACCCATAGTTGAGCTGAAAGACTTTATAGGGAAAGAATTCATTTTCCAAAGCCAAAGCACCTCGCTGGGGGCTCTGTTCTAAAGAGAGCATCTCTTTAATAAAACCTGAGTACCAACGATTCGCTTGATGTACAGAGCGATTCTCAGCCCACCAATGGTGCTGTTCTTCAAGCTCAGTTTCTGCCCGCCTCGTCAGGATAACTTCATACATCAAGCATCCTGCGGGATGTTATTCTGATCTCGAAACTCGTCGTCGAATTTACGAAGCGACCTAACGCGGCCAGCTTCCATATCGTCGATGCCTTCTTGGATCGCAATGCGCTCCTCATCTAGACAATCAAGGGCATCCAAAGCGCGACGAAGGACATCGTCCTGGCTACTATCAGTTCCGCATTCGAGGCGAATCTGAACGCGTTGCTGGATATCCGGCGGTAATTGGTAAGGCATTGTCAGTCATTCCTCCTTCCCCGGATTATACCACGGCCGAAAGAGAACCGTCAAAGCAGCGTATCCAACTCTTCCACCAACGACTCAAACCGATCGAGGGCCGTTTGCACCGGCTCTGGCTTCGTCATATCGACGCCTGCATCACGAAGCAGGTCGAGCGGATACTTTGAGCAGCCACCCTTGAGAAACGAGAGGTAGTCGTTCAACTCTTGTTTTCCACCACTCAAAACTCGCTCGCTCAGCGCAATCGCTGCCGACAAGCCGGTCGCGTATTTATAGACGTAGAACGACCGATAGAAATGCGGGATTCGTAGACATTCCAGCTTCAACTGCTCGTCGATAACAAAGTCAGAGCCAAAATAGGCGGTGAGCAACTTGCCATACTCCTGCTTAAAACAATCGATCGTCAACGGCTCGCCCGCTTCGGCCAAGGCGTGAATGGTCTTCTCGAATTCAGCAAACATCGTCTGCCGAATAATCGTGCCGCGAATCGCATCAATATCGCGGTTAACCAGATACGCGCGCTCTTGATCGGTCTTCGCCTGCTGCATCAGATGCCGACTCAACAATTGCTCATTAAATGTGCTCGCCACTTCCGCCACAAAAATGACGTAGTTGTAATATTGAAATGGCTGGCTCTTGGCTGAGTAGTGACTGTGCATCGAATGCCCCGCTTCGTGCGTGAGCGTAAAGACATGGTCGAGCACCGACGGCTGATAATTCATCATGATATACGGAGCACCGTCGAACGTTCCGCAACTAAACGCTCCACTCTGTTTGCCCCGATTTGGATAACGGTCGCACCAGCGCTCGCTGGTCAACCCACGGCGGAGGGTGCTGCAATACTCCTCGCCCAACGGTTCGAGCGAACGCAAGACCACGTCAACCGCCTGTTTCCATGTTCGCTGTTGATCTAAGTCGCTCAAGATCGGGACGTAGGTGTCGTACGGATGAAGCTCTTTGAGCCGCATCTTGCGTCGCCGCAGATCAAGATAACGGCTAATCGCTGGTTGCCGACTGCGAACCGCAGAAATCAGACTGTCATACACACTCAGCGGCACATTGTCAGAAAACAGCGAATCGGCGATCGCGCTCTCATAACCGCGAGCCTTCGCATAATAAATATCGCATTGCACCGACCCGCTCAACGTTGCTGCCAGCGTGTTCTCATGCGACTCGAAAACATCGTAGTATTGATGAAACGCTTTACGTCGCACCGACCGCTTCGAAGAGTGCATCAGGGCCGAAAACGAAGAATGCGACAACTCCAAAGTCTCGCCCTTCTCGTTCTTAATCATCCCAAACTTGAGGTCAGCATCGGTCAATTGCCCAAACGCACGATCTGCCGTGTCGGCCATCTGCCCCTGCATGGCCAACAGGCGTTCCTCGGCATCGCTTAGCGTATGCGGCTTGTATCGAACCAGTCGCTCCAGCACCAGTTGAAATGGCTTCAACTCTTTCGATTGGAGAAACTTCTTATACTTTGTTTTCGGGATCGATAAGATCTCAGGCCGCATGAAACTTGCCGCCTGGCTTGCTTCGCTCGCAGCGTGTTGAAAGCGACCGATCACCCGCTGATACTGGCTGTCGGCCGTATCTTCGGTGGTCTTAAGAAACGCATACGTTCCTAGCCGCTCGCCGACGCGCTGAAACTTGTTTTCAAACTTCAGGCAAGCTGCCAACTCTGCTGCACTCTTACCAAGCTTCCCGCAGAACGATGCAAAGCGTTGGATCTGCTTCTCCCACTTAGAAAACGCCGTATCCCATGCCTTGTCGTCGGCGTAGAGAGTCGACAAATCCCAGGTGTCTGCCTTTTTTACCTTACCACGCGTGGGGAGCGTCTGTTGTTTCTGTTTCTTCTGTTTCTGTTTCTTCGAAGTTGCCATTGTTTCTCTATGCTCCGTCCGTGAATTTTACCACCGCCAAACCGCGGTCCCCCACGTCAGTCCGGCACCAAAGCCCGACATCAACAAATGCTGCCCTTGCTGAATTTTGCCCGCCCGAATCGACTCATCGAGCGCAATCGGCACGGTCGCCGCCGAGGTGTTGCCATATCGATCGAGATTGATCACCACTTTTTCGCGATCAATCCCCAGTTCCTCAACAGCCGCATCGATGATTCGCACATTGGCTTGATGCAATAGCCACCAATCGATCTCCTCGGTGCTTAGCTCTGCAGCACTGACCACTTGTCGCGAAACTTCGCCAACCAATCGCACCGCCCACTTGAACACCGACCGCCCATCCATGCTGAGGTACCAAGAGCGATCCTCGACTCCCTCCTTACTAAACGGATGGGCTACTCCGCCCGTGTGTCGGCACAACAAATCAGCCCCATCGCCTTCAGAACCTAACGTGTATGCCATTGCCCCTTGTTCCGGACTACCAGGCGCCAAAATCACCGCACCTGCCCCATCGCCAAACAGTGGGAAGGTTTTCATGTCGGTGGGGTCGGCGACACGAGAATTGGTATCCGCGCCAATCACCAAAGCCCGTTTGCTACCCCCAGTAGAAACAAACTGCATCCCCGTAATAAGAGCATAGAGAAACCCCGAGCAAGCGGCTGAAAGATCCATGGCCCCGCAGCGCAACCCCAGACGATCTTGCACCGTCGTCGCCGTCGCGGGCATCAACCGGTCAGGCGAAAGCGTAGCCAACAACAACAGATCGATCTCATCGCGATTGATACCACTCGCTTCTATGCATCGCTCGGCCGCTGCAACGGCCATATCACTCGTGGCCATATCCGCTGGTGCATGCCGCCGCTCATGAATGCCAGTACGCTGAACAATCCATTCCGCATCACACCCCAGCGAAGCCAAATCGTCATTCGTGACCACATTGTCGGGCACAAAACTGCCTGTACCGACAATTTGCACCCCCATGAGCTTGCGCAACGGCGACCGACTCTCCTGCTCGCTCCGGTCGGTCATCACAAATAACCTCTCTTGAGAAAACTCTTTACGTGTAAAATTTGTACTAGCAACGCTGTGGAAGTGACCTAGAGAAGCTAGCAGGGTAAGCCTTGCTTAGCCTCATCGCAAGCCCGACCTGTGCCCTTCGCAACCCGAATTGCTTACGCAGCGGCACGTTTTCGGCGGCTGTAGAGCAATGCGTTGCCTTGTTTTCCGACCGAATAAATCGCTCCTGTTTCGCGAAGAAAGTAGGCAATTTGCTGGGCAACATTGCGGCGAACCCCCATCAACTCTGCCAAATGGCCCGTATGAAAAGAGGCCGGCAAATTGCGGGGCAGCAGTCGACGCAAGTCGGCAAGCGTCCGAAATCGATGCGTCTCAACAATCCGCGTAAGCCGCTGGTCCTCGATCTGAAAATCGTTCTCCCGTCGACGCCGACGACGACCATGCCCCGGATAACGCAGCTCTTCGACTTCGACCAACGCAACTTCCAGGGTCAATCGTTTGTGAGGAAACACACGGGTAAAATAAACCAGTTCGTTAAACACATCGAGCAACTTGCCCCGCTTGGGGCTCCGCCGACGATTAAGCTCCTCGCCTCCTCGACGATCCAGCTTCACCAGTTGCTTGTTCGCAATGATCGGCTTGACCACCATCACTCGGTGATTCTCTAACAGTACGGCAATCTTGTCGCGAATTGCCGCGAGCGAACCGTGCTGGATCTCGATCAGTTGCCCGTTGCGAACCGCATCAATGCGATAGCCCTCGCAAGCCACCTCCTGGCGACTAGCGTCCACGGCATAATGCTCTTTCAACTGACGATGTAACGAAGTTTCCATCCGTGGATTCGCTCGTTTTGAATTAACCCCTCGGCATCAAATTTACTCAGGCTTGGGCGGCTCGATACCAAAATCTTTGATCGTCATCAACGTTGTCAATTCATAACCCCGCGCGGCGAATGCCTCGCGCCCACCTTCCAGGCGGTCAACGATTGCCAACACACGCTCCACTTTGAGCCCTGCTGCCTCGCAACGTTCGATCGCCTTGAGCGACGACCCGCCCGTGGTTACCACATCTTCGACAATGACCAAACTCTCGCCCGATTCATAAGGCCCCTCGACATACTTGCCCGTGCCATGGGTCTTCGATTCTTTTCGGACGATAATCCCCCGCAACGGGATATCGCGAATCCCTGCCAAAGTCAAAATCGAGGCGGTGATCGGGTCTGCCCCAATGGCCATCCCACCCACCAGCGCAGGTAGCTTGTCGCCTAATAGTTCGAGCATCCCCTCGCCAATGAGCCTTGCGCCCCGAGCGTCAAGCGTCACTTTCCGGCAATCAAGATAAAAACTGGCCTTCTTGCCCGAGGCAAGCGTAAAGTCGCCAAACTGCAAAGCTTGTTCGCGAACCAATTCGAGAAGAGCTTGTCGATCGTACATACTGATATTTCCCCAAAAACGAAGCTGCGGTCATTCCGACCGTGGGGTATACCACGAACGTCTGCCGAGGTTAAGTGTCGCTTTTGTGAACTCAGCGGCGAATCACGACTTGCGAACCCAGCGATAAAATATCGTACACATCACTCACGTCAGCCGAACTGAGCCGAATCACTCGACCTGCTGGATCAGCCGCTATCGAGGCATTGGCTCCTCGAATAATCACCAACTGATTGGTTCCTCCGGTCGAGTTCGACAGTACCAGACTGCGATCCTCTGTCGGGGTGACCGGCGACGATGAAAACTGATTGACGTTCCCGGGCGTAAGCAACTTTTGATTCACCGACCAATGCCCTTCTTCTACCGTCGTGGTGGGATCAACCTCTATCGAAAATTGTCCTGCATAACGTCGGTTTAGCATCAAGGTAATGCGTCGCTGACTCAAGTCGATGGTTGCCGAAAATGGACCTCGCAATACCTTAAGTTGCTGCCCTACCCGAAGCTGGTCTGACTGCGTGATTCCGTTGATCTTGGCTAACAACTGCCAAGGCACCGCATAGCGGGCAGCGATGTCTTGAAGCTGCTCGCCTGATTTCACCATGTAAGGTGGTTCTAAGCGATGTTCGGTCGAATAGATCACACTGCCAGCCAATTGGCTCAAAAGTCGATCGACTTCTTGAGTTTCGCCGAGCGACAACGAGGGATCACCGTACCAATCCGACAGCAACTGCAACGCTTGCGACAATTGTCCTCGATCGAGGGCTGCCTCTACCGCAACATGCGTTGCTGAAAATAACGAAGCTTGCCCCTCGGCTGTCACTGGTGGCTGCGGAGTCGATTCAACCACCGCAGGAATTGTCGGCGTAGTCGCTGGCGGAAGGGTGGGCAGGTCGGGCATGGCGATGCCCGTAGGTGTTGTGTTCAAAGCAGAAGCATCTGTCGCTGGAGAAGCAACAAATGGCGGAGCAGCAGAAGCAGCAGGTGCCGATGGAGTCGTGGTAGGTGTTACGTTGAAAGCCGGCGCAGTTTCACCTACTGGAGCCGAAGGCGTCGCACTAAACGTTGGCGCACTGCCACCAGCAGCAGGCGATTCAGGCGACCCTGATTCAATCGAAAAACTAGGCGTCGCCTCGAACCCGCTATCGAATTCGAGACTCTCATTGAACTGAAAACCGGCCACTTCATCCGGTAATACTGGCTCAGTTTCGTTGATCTTCATATAAAGAAAGACGCCAACACCTGCCAGCACGGTAATCATCGCAAGAGATCGGATTGAACTCACCGCTCGTTCTCCATAACAAACTGAAACTCTGGGGGGGGCACAGACACGTTGATAGCTAAACCCGCGTACTGCGATCGAAACAGCGACCTCTCTCTAGACGCGAGAGCTTCGCCGGGCCAAATACTAGGCGAACCCAGACCACGAGGCTACCTCAGTCTGCCTCGATCTCCTTCGTGCTAGCACCAACCCTACCCTGGTTTTATCCAATCAGGTATCGTGTCAGCAGTCGGCACCTACTCGCTAGGACGCCACGGAAATAGGCCCAAAAAAGAGGAGCTTCTGATGATTCATGTGATCGCGACAATCGAAATAGTTGCCGGAAAACGAGACACGTACTTGGCCGCTTTTCACGAGTTGGTACCGCTCGTGCAGGCAGAAGATGGCTGTATTGAATATGGCCCAGCAATTGACGTGGCCACGCCCATCGAAATCCAAGAACCGATTCACGAAAATACGGTGACCGTGATCGAGAAGTGGGAAAGCATCGAAGCCCTGCAAGTCCACCTGCAAGCAAAGCACATGCAAGAAAACCGCGAAAAGGTAAAAGGCCTGCTCGCAGGTATCAAAATCCAAATCCTAGAACCGGCTTGATACTCAGGGCATCCGAGTGGTCTCATAGCGACTAATTCTTAGGCACGTCGCGATACGGCTCTCCCGACTGGTAGAGTTCAAGTCGCTCGCGAAAATTTTGATGGTAACTGGTGGTCTCGGTTGTCAGTGCTTTCTCCTGATATTCAACCGCTTTATCAAATTGCCCGAGCTCCGCATAAGCAGCTGCAATATTGTCATTCCATAATGGATCTTCATAGCCCGGAGCCACGATAAGACGATTTGCGAATTCGAGTGCTTCCTTGCCATTTCTATACGCTACGTCTGGGCAAGTCGCATAGAGCCAAGAAAGACTAGCTAACACCCTGGAAAATTCAGGGTCGAGCCGGAGCGCTTCGTTGTAGTCCGCAATTGCCTTGTCGTACTCACCTCGGTTTTCCCTGGCATCGCCGCGGTTATTGTAGGCATTGGCATATTCCGGATCGAGCCGGATCGCTTCGTTGTAGTCGGCGACCGCCTTGTCGTAGTCACCTTGGTCATCCCAGGAATTGCCACGGTTGTTATAGGCGTAAGCATATTCCGGATCGAGACGGATCGCTTCGCTATAGTCGGCAATTGCCTTATCGTAGTCACCTTGGTCATCCCAAGCGTTACCGCGGCCGTTATAGGCGTGAGCATAGTTAGGATTGAGTCGGATCGCTTCGCCGTAATCGGCGATCGCTTTGTCATTGTCACCACTCGAGTACCAAGTGAGGCCGCGGCCGTAGTAGTTATAGGCATCGCTAGGATCAAGCCGGATCGACTCGTTATAATCGGCGATCGCCTTGTCGTATTCTTTTTTGGTGCGCCAAGCGTTGCCACGATTGTAGTAGGCGTCTTCAAAGTTCACATCTAATCGTATAACCTCGCCGTAGTCAGCGATTGCCTGATCGTAGTCACCTTTGGCGTACCAAGCGAGGCCGCGGCTATAGTAGTTATAGGCATCGTTAGGATCAACTCGGACCGATTCATTGTAATCGGCGATCGCCTTATCATATTCTTTTTTGGCGCGCCAAGCGTTGCCACGGTTGTAGTAGGCGTCTTCAAAGTTCCCATCTAATCGTATGACCTCGCCGTAATCGGCGATTGCCTTGTCGTATTCACTTTGGGCTTGCCAAGCGAGGCCGCGGCCGTAGTAGGCGTAAGCATATTCAGGGGCAAACCGGATCGCTTCGCTGTAATCGGCGATCGCCTTGTCGTACTCACCTTTGGCGTACCACGCACGGCTGCGGCCGTAGTAGTTATAGGCATCGCTAGGATCAAGCCGGATCGACTCGTCAAAATCGGTGATCGCCTTGTCATACTCACCTTGCGCGCGCCAAGCGTTGCCGCGATTGTAGTAGGCGTCTTCAAAGCCCACATCTAATCGTATGGTTTCGCCGTAATCGGCGATTGCCTTGTCGTAGTTGCCTTGGGCGTACCAAGCGAGACCGCGGCTATGGTAGTTGTAGGCATCGCTAGGATCGGCTCGGATCGCTTCGTTATAGTCGACAATCGCCTTGTCGTATTCACCTTTGGCGCGTCTGGCATTGCCACGATTATAGTAGGCGTCTTCAAAATTCACGTCTAATCGTATGGCTTCGCCGTAATCGGCGATTGCCTTGTCGTATTCACCTTTGGCATACCAAGCGAGACCGCGGCTGTGGTAGGCGTAAGAAAATTGTGGATCGAGACGGATCGCTTCGCCATAATCGACGATCGCCTTGTCGTATTCCTTTTTGGCTTGCCAGGCGCGGCCACGGTTGCTGTAGGCGTTGGTATATCTCGGATCGAGACGAATCGCTTCGCTGTAATCGGCGATTGCCTGATCGTAGGCACCTTTGGCGTACCAGGAGTTGCCTCGGTTGCCAAAGGCGTTGACATATTCCGAGTCGAGACGAATCGCCTCGTTGAAATCGGAAATCGCCTTGTCGTATTCCTTTTTGGTTTGCCAAGCGTTGCCGCGGCCATTGTAGACAGCAGCCTCCCCGCCTCGACGTATCGCCTCATTATAATCGCCCAAGGCAATATCGAGTTCACCTTTGGCCTTCCAGGCAATTGCCCGGTGATAATAGCTATTGCTAGAAGCGTCTTGCTGTACCAATCGATTAAAGTGGTCGATGGCCTGTTCATACGGAACCACATCAGACCGCTTCACCCAGCCCTTACGACCGTCACCCATGAGCCATAGCCACGGCCCATTGACCCGATCAACCTCGTAGACCTTACCCAGCTCTGACTTGAAGATGACTGAATTGCCCTCTTTGAACTCGGCGTCCCATTTAATGGTCATCACCTTGTGGCCGATGAGGTGCTGGTTTTGGGCGGTGGCCTGAGAAGCAAGCGAGACGGCCAAACAGAAAATGCACAGACTTCTAACCGGAGTCATAAACATGGGATGAACTCCTTAACGAAAACAAGATTTTCTTGAACGGTCAGTATCGCCAATTATAACTACATTCCGCTGCGTTGCAAATTATCGCAGGTCGAAAATGTCAAAAATGACGCCAACCCTTTGAACCACGGGAAACCCTGGAGGCTCAAAGAAAAGCTTTATCCTAGGCGCTCTGTGCAATCTTTTCCCCCTATTTTCGTTGCACTGCCGTCTCGTCGTAGCTTACGCATCGCGTTATGGCACTCAGTACCCCCATAACTTCAGCTCCGGCTGCCTTCCGCCGAAATAGCGAGAGCCTGCTCAGGTTGCTTCTAAATAGTTCGCCGTGTGAATTGTGATCTCAAAAAATGCAACCGCAATTCCAAGGCACTCTCGCTCCCCTTGCTAGCTAGTTTCTCTCTACGTGGATTAGCAGGTTTAGTAATGTCAAGATCGAATTTGCGTTTTCTTTTTCACTTCTCAATCACTCTTTGAGATGATGGCCGTTGGCAACTATAATTAGCGCAGACACGAAACCAATTCCACTCGCCTTCGAGAACGATCACCGTGCTTTCCGTCCGTCCCAAAATTGCCGAACTTGTTTTTCAACTCTATGGCAGATCGTTGCACCCTGAGTTGTTTGAAATTTACGAAACACGCACCATCAAACGGGGCGAGTACGAAGCCACCGTCCAAATCACCAGTGCCGGACACTTGGTCGCTTGGAAGGTTGGCGGCATTCTTCTTACCGAAGTTGCTGCCGCTGCCCATCATCCGTTGCCGAAGAAGCGACGCCTAATGTCCCATCGACTTCGTGGGCATCGAGAAGATCAACTCGATTGTCGTGGCGGCATTCGATACGAAATGTCTTTCTCGCTCGAACCAGCCAACCCTGCTCGTTTTTTGGCCTACCAGAAAGAACTCACCCTACAAGCCACCCGACGGGGCATGCTTCATCAATTCGACGCCAGTGGACGCCTCGACACAGGAGCCCTCAGCTACGTCAACGTCGAGTCGCGTGACAAAGTCTTCCGCGTTCAAGCGTTCCATACCTTCCCCGACGACTGTGCCGTACTCAAACTGCAATCGACCTTCCGACTGCCCGCCTCGCTTAAAAGCTGAGCGAGCTGCCTCGTTCTTGCGTTCCCAGGGCGCCGTAGTGAAAACCCCTCTTACTTTGCACTTCGCGCAGCCAATTCACGCTCGAAAAACGCCAGTTGCCGACGCATGACTTGCAGATGAGGATGCCGGCGGATCGCCTGTCGCTGGTATTTTATCGCAGTATCCAAATCGCCAGCGGCATAGTAGCAACGGCCCAACGTATCGAGATAACTAGGGCTGTCAGGCACCAGATCAAGCGCCCGCATTTCGTAGTAGCACGTCGTCAACTCGCCCAAAACGCTTGGATCCTCGGGCAAAACTTCTAACGAACGATGCGAATAAGCAACCGCCTTCTGGAAATCGCCTTCCGTGTTACTAATCAACCAAGCCCAATGGTTATAAGAAAATGGCGAACTAGGATTCCCCTCGATCTCATCCCCAAGCTTCTTCGCGAGTAGCTGAATTCGCTTCCGCGTCAACTTTTTGTAAGCTTCATCAGCCCCTTGCAGCCGATACATGGCAATTAGTATGTCAGGGTTTTCTTTATCTCCCAGGTAAGCCGAGTCCAAGAGCTTGCGCTGCAGCGCGTAATTGCCCTTTGTTTCTACCTGACAAGCGAGGAAGTAATCTCGCTGCGCGCGAAATTGACCCAACCATCGCCGGCCCGCGCGACTGCCAAATTGCCGTTTCTTCTCTTGATTCTCGCTAGTCAATTTTTCGATCTCGCGAATCGACTCTCCCACCAGATTGGCCGCTTGTTGGTACTCTCTTCGATCAAACAAACAGGTCGTGGCAATTTCGCGTCGGGCTGAAAACGAGGTGAGGTCTTCCGCCGGCAAGTGGTCGATGACATACTGCCACTCTCGCTCCGCCCAATCGTGGCGCCCCAGCTCAGCGATCGTGCTGGCAACCTGATAACGCTGCTGAATGTCGTCTACTTCGAGCTGATACGCACGCTCAGCAATCTCCTTAGACCGCTGGCTATCACCCTTCCGCTGGGCCGACTCCGCCACCATGTAAAGCAACAGGCGATCTTCCCGTAGTTGGCTTGCATAACGATCTTCTAATTGCTTAATCGCCTCCCACTGTTCAGCCTCCGTGCTCCAAGACAAGGCAAACACGAGTGCCGTGTGCATCGCCCCCCCTTCGTCGACACGCAAATCAATCATGCGCCGTAGCGGCTCGAAGGCGGACTCCCCACCTTCAGACCGGCGGCTATTTTCAAGGGCATACTTTAATAACCCAAACGCAATCTCCGCGTTCGTCTGCCCAGTTCCTTTTTTGTGCAACAAAATTTCGGCGTCAATCAGCCCAAGCCATCCACTCTCAGCTTCCACCGAGGGTTGCGAAAGACTAACGTGTCTTCGAATCCACTGCACAGGAACCCGACGGCTGTCGCCCGCTTCCCGCTCGACCAACTCAAGGACTAAGGCTTCCCGGTCTGCTGGCACTTCTCCGGCAGACAGAATTTCGATCGCCGCAGCGCGGGCAATCGTTGGCGCGGCATCGTAACGAGCAACCCGGCAGAGCGCACTCCACCCGAGGTCGTCATCAATCGCTGCTAATTGCTTGATAGTTTCGCGACGCTCTGCCTGCGACATTTTGCCGTACGATCGCATCCATTTTCGCACCGCAGCTGGGTCGTCATCCCGCACCCACTTGATGCGTAATCGAGGCAAGATATAGCTCGCCCTCGAGGCGACTTCTAAATCGGGATGATACTCAGCCGCTAGCAATTGGTCGAACGCCGCCGTTCCCAATTCAATCAGTTGTTGCTCTGCTCGATGCCGAACCGAGTATTGCTCGTCACCCAATTGGGCAATCATTAGAGTGATCGCGTCTGTGTCACTCGCAATATCGCTACTGGCTGCCAACGACTCTGCGCATTGGCCAAGCACGCAAGTAGTCAACACCAAGACGAACGTCCCGAGGCTTCTGTTCATCGGCCCCTCCCACTAGGGATACGATCAGCGCGAAGATTCCATCTGCTCGATATACTGACGAAGGCGCTCTAGTTCATCGCTGACGCCTCGTAGTTTCAGCATATTCTCAACGCGTTTGATCAATTCGACTTTGTTGACCGGTTTGGAAAGAAAATCATCGGTACCTGCCTCGACGGCTCGCTCGATGTCGCCTAGCTCGTTGAGTGCCGTGACCATCAAAATCATAATCTTGCTCAACGCGGCATCACTTTTCAGCCGTTGGCAAACTTCAAACCCACTGAGCTTAGGCATCATAATGTCAAGCAGAATGAGGTCAGGTTGAAACGACTCAACCTTGTCGAGCGTATCTTGCCCATCCACAGCAATCGCGGTCTCGACCTCAAGCCCACCGAGATACGCCTCGATCAATTCAACATTCGCCTCGTTGTCGTCGGCGATCAGTATTCGTGGTTTTTTGCTGTCACTCATGATTGTTCCTGCTCTTCATCGAAAAATTTACGGCCTAGCCCTAAGCAGTAGCCATCGAGTCATGCAGCGCTGCCGCAGGGACTGGAAAATTCTCACACATACTACGAACTTCTTCGCGAATCCGCTCGTGTACGGCCGTGTTATCTTCTGAACGCAAAGCTTTAAGCATCCATTGACCGATCGTGCGCATTTCGTCTTCGCCCATCTTACGCGAAGTCAGCGCCGGCGTACCAATCCGAATCCCCGAAGGATCCATTGGCTTACGTTGGTCGAACGGAATCATGTTTTTATTCACCGTAATCCCGCAGGCACCCAATACCTCCTCAGCCACTTTGCCTCCAACTCCTAAAGGAGTCACATCGACTAGCAAAAGATGGTTGTCCGTCCCACTGCTGACAAGCGACAACCCGCCACTAGTCAACGTTTCGGCAAGCGCTTTGGCATTGGCGATGACCTGCTTAGCGTAAGTTTTGAACTCAGGCTTCAGCGCTTCGCCAAAGCAAACCGCTTTACCTGCAATCACATGCATCAGAGGCCCACCCTGCAAACCGGGAAAAATGCTGCTGTTAATCTTTTTCGCGTTCTCTTTTTTCGACAAACATAACCCACCCCGTGGACCACGAAGCGTCTTATGGGTCGTTGAAGTCACATAATCGGCTACTGGCAAAGGATTATCGTGCAACCCCGCCGCCACCAAGCCGGCGTAATGAGCCATGTCGACCATCAACTTCGCGCCCACATCGGCAGCAATCTCGGCAAATCGAGCATGCAGAATCTCGCGCGGATAAGCGCTGGCACCTGCCACAATCAATTTTGGCTTGTGCTCCTTGGCGAGTGCCGCTAACTGATCGAAATCGAGCCGATGATCGTCCGACCGAACGCCATAGCTAACAAAATTATAAAGCTTGCCCGAGATATTGAGCCGCATTCCATGTGTCAGATGCCCACCATGCGCTAAATCGAGCCCTAACACCGTATCGCCCGGCTCTAAGACCGACAAATAAACAGCCATGTTGGCCTGTGAACCCGAGTGTGGCTGCACATTGGCCGCTTCGGCACCAAACAGTTGCTTGGCCCGATCGCGTGCCAGATTTTCGATCACGTCCACATGCTCGCAACCGCCGTAATACCGACGGCCCGGATAGCCTTCGGCATACTTATTCGTCAAAACGCTCCCTGCCGCCTGCATGACAGCCGGGCTGGTATAGTTTTCGCTCGCGATCAATTCCAAACCATCGTGCTGACGCTCTATTTCGTCAGCGACGGCAGCCCAAACATCATGATCGTTGGCGGCAAGAAAATTGGTCATCAAATCCTCGGTATTTTCTTCTAATTTTTCGCTACTAGAATGGGCCACGGGGTCGCAACCCCACGGCTTTGCACCTGAAACCATTGTCGAGCCAACCATCGGTAGTGTCAATCGGCACACCAGCCGCTACTGCGGCTCGATGGTCACTCGCAGATCGCCCTTATTATCCGCCAGCCGCGCCGGCGAGTCGTTCACGCGCAAGTAGAGAATCGCATCGCTGCGCGGCTTAATGACAGCTTGCAAGCCAATCGCAAGGGGCGAAACTCGTCCGTCCTCCCCTTCCATTCGCAAAAGTCCCAGCAGCATTCCCAAAGGCCGACCCGCGTGATATTCCAGCGTCACCCCCCCCGGCTCGCAAAGCCACGGCTGCGAATCCTTGGCAATTTGGTACGTACCTGCCGCAGAAATACGATACGATTGCCCTGCTTTCAACAACCAACCGGTCGATTGCCAACCCCGATCCGCTGCAATCACGACCATATCCTCGCTTTCAATCCTCGCCGAAGGGGTATGCGAAATGGTCATCCGTCGAGCATCGTAGCCATAGTCGAGCGCCGTCAGAAACGCACGCCACTCAAACTGCAAGTCAGCCCAGTCTTGGCGAAACCGTTGTCGGAACTGAAGATTAAAGTTCGCATCGTTCACGTGCGCTGGAAGCTGGCGAAACTGCTCTCGCAATTGCAGATGCGAATCGAGAAACTTACACATCGCCCAGCACCAGGCATACTGCTCGGTAGACATCGCCTCGCGTGCATTGAACGTCATCACATCACCGAGCCCCAAAGTTCCACCCGCTTCGCTGGCCTCGTCAAGCAACTTGATCCGCCCCCACATGGGCGTCTCTTCTCGACTCGTTGGCATGTGCCCGAGCGTAAGCTTTGCATCTTTCCAACGATGCGTACCCAGCAACTCTGCCATCCCCTCCATGTACCAACCCGCTCCCACGCCACCCAGTTGGCTAAACATGAAACCGTGCGTTCCCTCATGCAACAATAGATGCCGACGGTAGTAGTCGCTCGGCTGCTCGTCCATCCACAACTCAAGCCCTTGGGAATAACCATTCACAAAATCCGGCCGTGTCTCAGGCATCAAACCTAACGCAGCAAACTTCGCCCGATCCCGCATCAAAAAAGCCTGCATCCGCCAATCGGCAACCTGCGACAACGGCACCGAAAAATACGCCGCCCACTGTTCGACCGCCGCATCGAACACCACCGGTAACTCGTCGACCGCATGGCTCGCCGGCAAATCGGTATACAACTGCAAATGCCGCCCCACGACCTTGCGAATCCCCACCTGCCCAGCACGTCGCTCATCGACCCGTCGAAACGGCTCTGCCGCCGTAATGGTCGACACGGCAAGAACAGAGCAAATCACCAGACACCACATCACGAGCCGCATCGTCATCCCCACTAATCCATACTGCGCAGTTCCGCGTCAAGATCCCTTGCACCATGTATTATCCTCACTATCTCGATGGCATCTGCATGCTCGACATAGAAGATCACATGGTTTGGAAATCCTTGGACTCGACTGCTTCTAAGGTTCGCGAAACCAGAATATTGCACCTTGAATGGACTTCCAAGACCTGGAGAATTAGCCAGTAGCTTGATTGTCTCTTCCGTGTTTTCGAGAAATCGGATGGCCGCTTCGAGACTATCTCCGGCGATGTAGTCTGCGATCTCTTCCGCATCGGCCGCCGCCCTTGGGCGTCGAACTATTCGAACTGCCATGCGTCATCCTTGCTTGTGACGTTGAGTGACTCGGTCACGAATGGCCTGCCACTCCTCACTCGTCCATTCTTTCGCCGGACCGCTCTCGATGCCCTCGATCAAGGCAGTCTCAATCGCAGATCGATTCTTTCGAGCCGCATCTACTAACGCAACGAGGTAGGCGCTGGCGCTTCCAAACCGACCCTCACCAACTCTTGTCTCAACAAAATCTAGCAAGTCCGAGGGCAACTCCACAGGAATCGTCGACATCTTTCATGCCTCCAGAATACTCAAAGACCGGTAATGAACGAGAACAGTAAAATCAAGAAATCGTGTCGTCACTCAATACCCATACTATACAAGATGTCTCACTTTTGTTCCACGATTTCTACGGACACGAGCGAGACACAAGGGATTGGATTGCGGGAAATCCCACCCACTGTTACTTAAACAGCTTATCCAGCGCTCGATTTATCTCGCCGCCAATCGCTTCGGTCGCCACCCCCTGCAATAGCTGCTGCGAAAGCTTGGCCACGGCACGCTCGTCGATCCGCGGTTTCTGGAAGGTACCACGAACCGGAATCTGAATCGACTGCCCCGCCAAAGATCGCAGCGCCCGTTCTTTCTCAATCCACTTCTCTTGAATCGGAATCCCGATCATCAATGCCAAGGTCTGATCAAAACCGACCGACCCGTATGACCGCACCGGCACCCCATCGACAATAAACTCCAAATTGCGGTGATAAACACGGCCCTCGGCCACCTGAAAATCAATCTGCCGATTCTCAATGGTTAAAATATTCGAACCGCCCGACGAACCCACGGCCTGGAACACTTGTTTCCGCTCGGTGATCGTCTTAATTTGTTTCACCAACCTCACCAAGTCTGCCATCATCGGCCCCGGCGATACGTTCAAACGATGCACCGTCAATCGCCCCGAAACACTCGCCTGTTTCGGATCGGCCAACGGCACTCGAGTCTCCTCTAAATCCACAGAAAACTTTCCCGAAGTCCGTGTTGCGCCTGCGACGATCGGTGCCACGTACTTCAACATCGTCTCGCTCACTTGCGGCGAGATTTCTACACTGCTTAACAATACCCCCTTAGGTAAAAGCACATACCCAGGTTCAGGGGCCAATAGCGCGCGGGGACTGGCCGTTAGCCTCCCCTGCCCTACTGCCAAATCAAGCGGCGCGATCTGCAGTTGTCCGCCACCGAGGGTTCCCTGCAAGCGTCCAGCACCCACGGGCAAACCGTACACCGATGCCGACGACCAACCGGCATCCGAAGTCACATTTAACCGTTGTGACCAATGCAAAGGGGCACTCGCCACGTCTGCCGACGACAAGCGACCAGCAACCTGAAAACGAATCTGCCGATCTCCATAAACCTGCACCTCCGGGCCAAGATAGCTTGCCATCAACTTCGCAAACTCCGCCGAGTCGTACTCCAACATCCCATCTGCCCATAGCTGCTGATCGGTCGACGGCCGATCAAGTGTTGCCTTGCCGCTAAGCTGCATCGTCCTGCCATCCAGCCGCACGTTTTCGACTTGCAATCGATCGTCTGCAATCAAATAGGTCGCTCGCCCCGCAAGCTTCAACTCAGGCTCCGCCCACACCAATTCGGGATTGCCATAGACCACACCACGCGCGGCATCGGTTCGCACCACCTGCAACTGCTCGACCCCTGCCGAAATCTCGGCCTGCAATTGCTGGGGATTACTCGTTAGCGCCATGGTTCCCGTCATCGTTCCCCGCGGCCAAGTCGAATCTTGCTGACCTACCAGTCCGGCAATTGAGGCAAGCCGTTCTAAATCGGCTCGAAACGCCACGCGCCCCCGCGCCGTCGGTGCTTCAGACGAAGACAACTGCACCACCAAGTCCCGCGAGCGCAGCGCCAAAGAGCTGCTCATCAGCTGCAGCTCCTGAGTCGCTAGACGGTTATTCGCAGCCTCCCAACGACAATCGCCAGCAAACTGCACGCGTGGCTCGTCGATTGCAAACGCATCCGTCCGAACACGCAGCTGTGCGACACTACCCTCCGACTCCAACACATGCACCATGCCCGGCGCCACATGCAGCGTGGCTTTGACATACGCCTCGCCCTCCAATGTCGCAGGCACCTCGGCAATCCACGGCCGCAGTCGACCTGCCCACGACGCCAACGGCCCGTTCCCAAGAACTCGTAATTTATAAGTCGAACCAACCGCAGCAAAATCAACCGAATCGAGTAACACCACCTTCAGCGATTCACTCGCGCCTCGCAGTTGTATTGTCGCTGCGTCGATCTGCTGAGGCTCGAAACCATTGGCTGTGCCTTGAGCATTTAACGCTACCTTCAAATGCGGTTCCGCCCAAATCAACCGGCTGTTCTCAGCAATATTGAGACCACTCAGATTGAGATTCGCAGATGCATCAAACTTTCCGCCGGGTTCCCTGGCAAGTGACAACACCCCGTCACCCTGGCCACGAAACTGCCAATCACCCAAGTCAACAAGTTGCCCAAGCTCCTCAGAGAGTTGCTTCAAATTAAATCGAAAGCTTCCTGCAATCTTCTCGTTCGTTGTCTCGAAACTCCCCTCAGCAAACGGCGCATTCAATGCCACTTGAGTCAGCTGTGGACCTTGCGCAGTATCAACCAACTCAACCGAGGCTTCGATCGGTTGCTCCCAACGAATGGGCCGACGACCGTCGGTCCCCGAAACATTTCTCGCAACCACTGCCGCCGACCAACCCGTACGCTCCGCTCCTGGCCGAGCGGCGGCGGTAAATTCCAGTTCACCCGCGTTGATTTGCACCCCTTCGCGAAGCTGCAACGTCCGGGGGAACATCGCCGCGAGTCGATCGAGTTGCAGATGACCCCCAACGTCCACCTTGTGCTTGGGTAGATGGTCGAATCGAAACGATTGAATCTCGTCGAAAGTCATCGAACCTGTTGCCGAAAGCGTTGCCCATTCACTCTTGGCCTCCAACTGCTCAATCGAAATTACCTCATTCGCAATACTCAGCCGCCAGGGTGCAACCAACCGGTCGAAATGCAGACGGTCTCCCGCCAAAGCACCGACAACCACATCGAGCCCCTCGACCTCGATACGACCCGAAGTCTGCAGCGCCACTCCCCCTTGTGCATCGAGATGCCAACTCAGTTTGGCATCCGCAGAAACCTCGCCTGCCACACGGCTACCCGGCGACGCGCGGCGCAGCCACGGCTGCACAGGCCCCAACGGCAACCGCTCGGCCAACAGCTCCAGTTGCAACGGCGCATCAACCGACTGCACGAAACGAAACTTCACCCGCCCCGGCTGACGATTCGCGTCAACGCTCAAATTCGCGCCACCGCTAACTTCAACCGCGTCACCCAGGTGCGTCGACACATTCGCTTCACTCAACAACCACTGCCGTTGCGTCGCGACATCAAAACCACGAACTGCACCTTCGACAATCTCAACACGTAGATCGCGCTGCGCAGCTTCTACCCCCCCATCGCTACCGCCAGCCGCGTCCGAGCTTATTCCCGCAATCAAATCCTCGACGTTGCTCCCCTCTTCGCGAGTTGCCACAGAAAGAATCGGCCGGACGACCGTCACTTGAATCGAGCCGGCTGGGCCAGATACCAACGACAGCAACGAGCGATCCACCGTAATCGATTCCACGGCAAGCAAAGGGTTCCCTTCGGGATCGACAATCGACAGATTCGACAGGCTCTGCTCGCTCAGCCAAGAAAACGATCCGCCCTGACTTTCAACGCGCCACCCCTCCGCCGACATCGACAAGCCAAGCAGCGTATTCCGAAGCGGTGTGCGGCTAATAATCATCGGCGCAGCAGCGACTCCAACAATCACCAGCAACAGCAAAACCATCAACCGGCGTCTGAAGTGGCCCGAACGTAGTTTACTCCTGTTTGCCATGAAAGAATCCATCCATAACTTGTCTCAGCATGTCTGGCAGAGGCCCCCAACATGCGGCGCAGAAGCCGCTGATTCTAGAACAACAACGCAGAGTCATACAGACCACAACGACACGCCGAATGCTAGCAAACTAGGGGAAAGAGGTCGGGGGGCAGAGGTCAGGGGGGCGAGACTCGCCTTTTGGCGAACTGTTTTCACTGCTCGAAAGATCATCTATAATGAAGGCGACGCTTCGTCTTACGAAGCGAAAAGTACAATTTGAAATGACGCGCGAGCGTCAAGTTGCTGCTTTAGAGAAAACTACGACATTTCCTAAGATAGAAGCAGTGCCTTGAAGTCGCGTCCCGAAAGGGGCGTCGGCCGGGGCACGTTCTGTCTGCCCTGTCGTAGGGGTTCTCTGGGCGGCTTTGGTTCGACGCCCTGTTTTTCGGGAACCTCTAGCAATGCCCAACCGCCCCCCGACCGGCGACTCAAACGCCACCCTTCTCCCGCTCCCCATGGACGAAGCCATCTGGAAAACAATCGCCGATCGGCTCGCTCTCTCTTCCCAGCAAACACGGATCGTCGAGCAAATTCTATGCGGCAAACAAGACAAAGAGGTCGCATCCACCCTAGGTTTGACCGTCCCAACCATACGAACATACATGAAGCGAATCTATGCTCGCACCGGAACCAATGACCGATTGACATTGGTCCTGCACGTTTTCGCCATGGCTCAAAAAATCTTATCGTCAGGTTAGGCAATACGATTACCGCAACGCGGTTCCGTCACACAGCCCAGGGTTGTCCGCCCCCGGCGGGCTACCCTGGGTGACGTATTCGGCTCCGATCGACTACCCCAACGGGGTTGCGTCGTTCCCGATTGACGTAACCCCGTTGGGGTAAATGGGGGGGGGGGGGGGGGGGGGGGCGTCCCCAAACCCGGGGGAGGCGCCCACGGCAACCCACCCCGGGGAAGGGGAAAAAACCCCGGTGGCGTAACCG
>JAJDEF010000015.1 GCA_029259945.1 Planctomycetota bacterium | reverse complement strand
TTATCCTCACGATGGGACTGGAAAAAAAATTGAAACTTTTCCAGTTATACAATATACTCCAGATGCATTAATCGAATTTGATCTAACTTGGGAGCCAAACATAATCAAAACTTTTGAAAAAACAACATTTGTTTTTCAAACCTATGATGGAATAACAAATTCAAATTTAGACAAAATGAAATATGATATGATAATTACTCAAAATGGAAACCAAATATTTCAAGATTCAGGTGTAACTCAAGTTGGCGGAGATTACCGAAATGTTATTTTTGAAAATTCTGGTCCCATAGAAATTAGATTTCAAAATATTGTAAGCAGTGGAACTTCAGGTATTGATAGTATTGCAAGAACATCCGTGAGCCAGTCTCTTTTTCGTACAGTTGTATTCTCTACTATAGTATATGATAACCCTGAAAAAACCACAACCACAGAAACTATGGTGCAACCTGCACAAAGATTAGATATCTATTATGAATTGTTAGTTGCAATAATACTAATTCCTACCCTAATGTTACTAGGAATAATTATTTACATGAAATTCAAAAAGTCTGATAATCATTCACAGGAGATGTCAACCCCTATCTAACATCATGGAACTCTCCACTGAGCGTCGACTTGTTAGAGGGGCATTGATTGTTTCCATAATCTGCGGAACGTCATGGGTTGGAATGTGGGAATTTTCAAATTTTATAGAACCTAAAAATAATGCTGTTTTAGGCACAAAAATAGCCGTATCTGGATTTGGTGAGATAAAATTGTTTAATCCACAAAAAGTAGATTTGTTTTCTACAAATATTTATCAAGATACGCAACTGGGATTTCAAATATCAAAACCTAACAATGATTGGGAAATTCATTCTACAACAGATGAACTAAGTTCTAGTGAATTATCTTCATTACTACTAAAAGGATTTGTTGGTGGAATTTATATTGAAAAAAATCACAACAAACAATTCATGCTAACAATTTTTGATATCCAAAAAGATGAATTTTCCTTACATGAGTTTGTTGATCAGCAAATATCTCTAATGGAATCTCAAAAAAATATTACTGTTCCATTTGAACAAGTTTCCCCTGATGATGATTGGGCATTATTTGCAGTCGAATCTTCTGGTAGCACTGTACCTTATGGTGAACAGCTTTTGTTTCTAAAAGACAATAGACTATACATGTTGCAATACTCTGGAGAATCCCAGCAAACACTTGACTCTGAACAGATAAATGATTTTAAAGTTATAATGGATTCATTTGAGGTAATCTAAATGAAAGTATTTTACATTTCCATAATTTTTCTAATCGGAAGTATCGGATTTTCTACAAACTTGGCATTTGGACACGGTTTAGGTGGAGAAACCCATCCTCCAGTTAGTTTAGATGGACGAGATGTTACATTATCTATTGATATTTCTCCATCGGTATTTGACAAAGATGATCCTGAGCGATATATTACAGTTAATCTGAGTGAATCAAAAAATCAATCCGTAGTAGAACATGTAACATTTGCACTTGAGATGACCAAAGATGGAGAGCAAATTTTCAGAAGAATATTTCACGATGATTTTGGAAATTTAATCATTAAAGTAATCAATGACGGTTCAGATGAAATTAAGGTCAAAGGTGACAAATCTCCTGCAATAGATGCTTGGATGAAAACTGCAACTGAGCCTGTGACAATGACGGGAAATATTTTTGATTCTGGGGGTCTTTACGAGTATAAGGTAGAAATTCTTACTGCTGATTCTGATTTTAATTTCCTTGATAAAAGGCTAGAATTGATAGGGGCAATTAGTCTTGCAGAACACAATACGTATGACGTATTGGACTCTGAGCAAAATACCCGCCAAATGAATATTATTTCTTATTTTGATACAATCAATGATTTTGAATTTAATTCAGACAAAATTGCTTTTTCAATGCCTTTTGACTGGAATCAAGACTTTGAGCAACTTAGTGTAGTACATCAGGAAGTCCAAATTTCAGAAGAATTTTCAGAATTTCTTCATACAAAATATGAGGCAAGCGTAAATGGTATTCAACTAAAAGACACTGATGTAACCATTGATGATTATTCTGTTGATGGAAGAACTGTTCACATTGTTCTAAATCAAAAAGGACTAAAAGAAATCAGAGAAGAGGCAATGCAAGAATCTACATCACAAATGTTTTTTGAATTGGGTCCAAGTACTGATGCGGGTTTACCTTTAGAGTCTGTAACTCCAGATATGAGATATAGAGTCTACTTATCGTGGGAACCTGAAATAATCAAAGCAGGTGAGGATATTACTTTGTTTTTACAAACAAATGAATTATTCACAGACAAGTCTAACAAGAATATTGAATATGAAGTGGAAATGTCCTTTGATGGAAATCAAATTTACAAAGAACACATTTCAGGTTCTGTAAATTCTAAAACAGCAGATGAAATTCATTTTAACTTTCCTCCTGAAAATATTGGAACTGTAACATTGAATATGTTTGACATTGAGGGAAATTCATTATCTGATGTCAGTTTTTTGGTAGTTGTCAAACCTTCAAAGAATGCATTGTTTCCAATTAAACTAGAAAGTATGTCTGAATCAAATCCTAATGGTGGATTATACACTGTAGATCTTACATGGTTTCCAAATGAATTGGAACTTGGTGAATCTGAGTTCATAATGACATTTTATGATAAAGATACTGGATTAACAGTTGGAGACGTCTCATATGATTTTGTATTGATACAAAATGGAACCGAGATTCATCGCAAGTCTGGGATTGCAAACGGGGGTGGAACTTTTGAGAACTTTGTGTTTGTAGAAAAAGAGGCAGGTGATGTTACCATAAGAATTGAAAAAATTGCAGGAACTGATGAATATGTCGAAATAACTGTAAATGTTGTTCCTGAATTTGATTTGCTTGTTCTGCTAGTGTTGGGCGTTGCTTTTGTGATTATAGTGATTTTGGGTAAAACTGGAAAAAAATTACCTCTGTATAGAAATTATCTGGAGTCAATAATTGAATAAAAACAAAGAAGGGGATTGGTAATTCTTTACATTTGTAAAGTCAAGACAATAAATACAAAAAGGCAACAGAGTATGCATGCCTTACGAGTTAGATGACGTTGACATAGGTATAGTGACTTCACTTCAACAAGACGGACGAAAGTCATTTAGACAAATTGCCAGA
>JAJDEF010000014.1 GCA_029259945.1 Planctomycetota bacterium | reverse complement strand
TCCCGAAAGTTCTTTGACTTCGTTCGCAACCACGGCAAACCCCTTGCCGGCTTCTCCGGCACGGGCTGCTTCGATCGTTGCGTTAAGCGCGAGTAGGTTGGTTCGATCAGCAATGTCGTCGACCGTTTCTAGTAGCCGGTCAATGGCGGTAAAGTCAGTCTCTAAATCGGCCGACCTCTCATTCACCTGCTCTAATTCGGCAGAGCGGTTCTGCGTATTAGTAGCAATACGGTCGACATTCTCCTCGATCTGCTGGACATTGGCTTGCACTACATTCATGCGTTCAAGAATATTTTTGAAATCAGCACTGCTTTGCTCGATTGCCTGACCTTGCGTATCGATTGTTTTCGCCGAGGATTGAGCGACCGTGGTCAACTGACCACCGGCTGCGTCGAACAGCAAGCGACGCAATGCCGCCTCATCAAAGTCGATCAGCGCGCCTTCTGCATGCTCTTTCGCTTGTTTAAGCTCGGTCGCAGCGGTTGGTGTTTCTGAGGTTTGCAAGGAGGATACGGTTGCACCCACTGCCAGATCAGGTGTTTTGGTCGCAAGCGTGGGGGTTTCGATCGCTGCCATGATTTCTATATTCCATTCACAAACAAAGGAAAATTCGGTTGATATGTGTTTGAGTTCGGTGAAATGATAGGTGCGCCTTCAGGACATGGCGGAGCAAAAATTTCTTTTTTACGGGGATACACCCTAGGCTGGCTCGGATTAGATGAGGGAGTGCGAGATCAGGCGTGGGTAATGACGAGGGTAGTGGTTTTAGGGGCAATCGTGTTCGCCGAGAAGGGCGAGGATGTGACAAAAAAACACCTACCAAATTAAACCGCCGAGGAGGAGACGGGCATGGAGCATGACACCCGAAGACTGAACTAGGCGCCGAATTTTGCTAGGCGTCCGGCGTTGGCTAAGGCCAAGGGCATGAGATATTTGGCTTCGAACTGGCCTAGCCCGCCTTGCAGGCATTCGGCTTCTCCGAAGCTTTCGCAGCGGTCGGTGCGGCAATGCTTGGCGACCAGTAGCGTGGGCACTGGGTGCCAACTGTGGCCGGAGAGCATAGCGGGTGTGCTGTGGTCGCCGGTGCAGATAAAGACGTCGGGGCCTAGCGCCATGATTCTTGGGACGCAGGCGTCAACCTCCTCGGTTTTTTTTACCTTGGCCTCGAAGTTGCCATCTTCGCCGGTGCTGTCGGTGTACTTAAAGTGGATGAAGAAGAAATCGTACTTGTCCCAGTTTTCTTCAAGCACCGCCATCTGTTGGTCAAGCGTTTGCGCTTCGCCGAGAATGTCCATGCCGACTAATCGAGCCAGCCCTTTATACATAGGATAAACGGCAATCGCTGCCGCGCGCAGGCCATAGACCTCTTCATAGCTAGGCGGGTTGGGCTTGGGCGAGACGCCGCGTAGGGTACAGGCATTGGCGGCCTGTTGATCGGCCAAAAGCTCGCAGGCTTGCCGTACAAATTCTTCGGCGACTTCAGCGGTTTTTTGGCTATCTGGATGAGTTGCTTGCGGCTTGAGAGGCGGGACGCCGGTGGCTTGCGGATCGGTGTCAGCCATATTGCCGCCTAGGCCTTCACCACGAAAGACGATCACAAATCGGTGTTCTTTGACCGGCTCGACAAAAACTTGGATGCCGGGGATCGAAACTTCGCGCAGCTTGATTGCGAGCGGGGCACTTTGCTCGGAAGGTATTCGGCCTGCACGGCGATCGGTGATATTGCCGTCAGCATCGAGCGTACAAAAGTTGCAGCGGATCGCGACATCGCCTTCTTGCAGCTCAAAACCAATGCCAGTGGCTTCTAAGGCGCCTCGACCGATGAGGTACTCGAGCGGATCGTAGCCAAACAGCCCAAGATGGCCGGGCCCACTGCCGGGACTGATGCCAGGTTTGACGGGAATGCTGCCGCCGCAGACTCCTTGTTTGGCCAGTGCATCCAAGTTGGGCGTGTTGGCGGTTTCGAGTTCGGTAAGTCCGCCCGGCTGTTGGGGCAAGCCGCCGAGGCCATCGGCAACCAACATAACGATTTTCGAGTTGTTTTTAACTTGAAGCTGGCGAGTGAGTTTATGCATTGTTGGAAGCTGGGGCTAGGATTTGGGGAATAGCTTGTTTGTTATCGTCCCGAACCTGGTTGCCGCTGGCAAGGGGCTCTGCAACGGCCTATAAAACTGGGCTTGGGGGGGGTAGAATTGCGGCTCCCGTAGATTGCCGGACTGTTTAGCTGGAGAAGATGTAAATGTCGACTGGTCGAATCACTTACAGCCCCGCCGGGCTGCTGATGCCGGAACATGGATTAGCTGAGAATGCCCTGACAAATTTGGCCCCGCAACTAGAAACGGCGCGGGATGAAGTGCTTGCCGATGCCAAGCTCTGGGCTGCTGGCGCAGACGTGCCGAGCGAAAAGCAGCCGCTGGACGCTGGCTTTCATGAGTTGCCAGATCGGCTGTTGACAGAATATCGCGATCGCGGTGCCGAGAGCGAAGTGGCGCGTCTGCAGGCGACTGCCAACCGTTTGGCCAGCGCGGTCGATCGGGTGGTGGTGCTGGGAATTGGTGGCTCGTACATGGGGGCTCGGGCGCTTCTGGAGGCCTGTTGTCATCCCTATTACAACGAAGTAAGCCGTGAGATGCGCGCCGGTCGACCTCGCATCTCGTTCGAGGGCAACAATGTCGACAACGACGCGATGCAGGGGCTGTGCGATCTTTTAGGCCGTGGTCGTACGACCACCGAGGTCGCCGACCGTTGGGCGATTGTGGTGATCAGCAAAAGCGGCGGTACGCTCGAGACGGCCGCCGCGTTTCGCATCTTGCTGGGCCAACTGCAGACTTCGTGCGAAGGTGATGCCTCGCAAGTAGCCCAGTTAGTCACCCCGGTGACCGGGACGGGCAGCAAGCTGTTTGACCTGGCAGGCGCGCTGGGATGCCCCGAGATTTTTCCCGTGCCCGATGGCGTTGGGGGACGGTTTTCGATTCTTTCTGCGGTGGGGTTGTTGCCCGCCGCGATTATGGGGCTCGATATTGTAAAGTTGCTTGAAGGTGCGGCTGCGATGAACGAGCATTTTCAGACGGCGCCGGTGGGTGAAAATGTGGTGCTCGATTACACGGGGATTTGCCACTTGATGGAAGCTAAGCGCGGTTGCGATATTCGCCTGCTTTCGACCTGGGGCAAACGAATGGAAGCGGTTGGGCTTTGGTACGATCAGCTGCTTTCAGAGAGTTTGGGCAAACATGAACGAGGGGCGATGCCGTTGACGGTCGTCAATACTCGCGACTTGCACTCTCGCGGCCAGCAACACCAAGAAGGCAAGCGTGACAAGGTAATAACGAACGTCACGATCGGCAAGTGCGAACGCGAGCCGCTCGCCATTGGACGTAGTGAACTTGATCACGATCAGCTCAACGAGTTGGCAGCAAAAACACTGCCCGAGATTCTTGATGCCGCCACGAAGGGCACGAATCAAGCCTATCGCGAGGATAGCCGCCCGACTGCGGAATTACATCTACCACGGCTCGACGAGCATGTGCTGGGGCAAGTGTTTCAGATGTTGATGCTTGCCACGGTGCTCGAAGGCCGCCTGGTGGGCACGAATCCGTACGGTCAGCCTGGGGTCGAAGCCTATAAGAAGAATATGAATGCGATACTTAGGGAATGAAAAATGACGAATATTGAATGTCGAATTTATTAAGGATTTTTTATAACAATGTCTACGAAGATTACTTGGCTGGGACATTCTTGTTTTTCGATTCGTACTGGCAAGTACGAGGTGTTGGTCGACCCGTTTCTTGACGATTCGCCGACGGCGCCGGTTAAGTCGGCGGATATATCCGCGGATTTCATTCTGCTGACGCACGGGCATTTTGACCATGTGGGGGATGCGGTGGCGATTGCTTCGCGTACCGGGGCGACGGTCGTTGCCAATTTCGAAATCTCTGAATGGCTTAAGAAGCAAGGCATTGCGGAGGAAAAAACCGTGGCCCTGAATCTGGGTGGAGGGGTCGAGCTGGCCTTTGGCCATGTGAAGATGACTTCGGCTTTACATAGTTCTAGCCTGCCGGATGGAACTTATGGGGGTTCTGCGGGTGGGTATCTCTTGTCGTTGAAAAAAGAAACGATTTATTTGGCGGGCGACACGGCTTTGACTCTCGATTTGAAGCTGATCGGCATGTCGGGCATCGACCTTGCGGTGCTGCCGATTGGCGATCAATTTACGATGGGGCCTGCGGATTCGGTCGAAGCAGTGAAGCTGCTCAACCCGCGTCGCGTCATGCCGTGTCATTACAATACTTGGGCACCGATCGATCAGGATGCAGCTACCTGGGCGGATCAGGTACGAAGTCACACGGCTGCGGAGCCGATCGTATTGCAACCGGGCAATGAATTTTCATTTTAGTTTCACATGTAAAACACTTTCCAGGGATTCTATATGAATTTTTTCGCGACCCACCGATACCTAAGGCAACTGCTGATAGGCCTAGCAACCTCGTGGCTGATTACGAGCTTCAATCACGCGCTCGCGGCTGAAGCTCTTGTTTGGAAGTTTGCGGTCGGTGACGTGCATCACTACCAGATGGTGCAAGAGATTCGCATGTCAATGGACCTAGGCCCCGAAGGCGAAACTGTTTCAACGGTGAAACAGACCTTGGATATGAGTTGGGAAGTCGAGTCGATAGACGAAAGTGGCGCTGCAAGAATCGCACAAAAAATTAGTCGCACGCAGATAGATATTGCAGCGCCAGGGCAAGCCAATGTTCGCTACGACACGGCCTCGGACGCTAGCCCGCAAGGGTATGCCACGATGCTTGCCCCCGTGCTGACGGCACTCACAACCTCCACGTTTAAGTTCACCCTGTCGGCGACCGGCGAGATCACCGACGTTGAAATACCGGAATCCTATCTTGAAGTTCTATCTCGAAGCCCTGGCGCCTCGACGATGGGAGGGCTTGCCACAGCAGAAGGGTTTAAGGGCATGATTTCGCAAGGTGGGCTCACGCTTCCGCAGTCAGAAGACTTGATCGCGGGACAAGAATGGTCGACTTTGTCGGAAGTTGCCAGCCCAGCGACGGGCAAGATCACCACGATTACGACTTACCATTATGCAGGCTCACGAGAGATCGATGGCCAGCAGTTCGAGGTGTTTGTGCCGAAGATCGAGACTCGATTTGGAGAGGCGGAGAAAACCAACACTGCTAACGTGGAATTGACAAATCAAGAGTCGTCAGGCGAAATCCTTTTCAACCGATCTGCCGGCCGACTAGAGTTTTCCACAATAAGCATGCGGATGGAGTCGGTCATCACCGCAGGCATCAACACCATCCACCAAAAGCTGAACCAGAAAGTCCAGTTCAAAATCGTTGAGCCCAGCGAAGCCGCCCGATAAACGGCTTAGACGACATCGTCAAAAACCAGGGGGTCAGAGTCTTTGGCGTTGGCGATGCGGATCGACTTTTTGCCATCGAGCAGATCGTTGATGACATTGCCCACCAAGATCGCCCGCCAACCTCGGGCGAGAACAGGTAGCTTATTTTTGCCATCGCCTTTCTGCGATTCTGAGGCGAATCCCATGCGGTAGGCGACCAAGTCTCGCACGCTGCTTGCGGTGCCTACTAAACTGGCGGCGATTCCTGAGCGTCGGCAGATGGTGCCTAGAGCTGGTGAGAGGAACTGCCCAAGTAGGCTTAGTTGCGAGGGAATATGTTGACGCGGCGCCCTCGTTTCTTTTTCGATGGGTGCCTCTAAGCCTCGACGTACACAATCTGCGAGCTCATCTGCATTTCGCTTGACCGCCGTGCGCTCCATGCCACGGATCGCTAGGATTTGATCTGGGTTATCCACTTTTCGCTTGGCAAGTTCGACGATAAAGTCGTCTCGCAAGATACGTTTTTGTGGCCGGTTCCGTTTTTTTGCTTCTTGATAGCGCCAGTGCCAAAGTTCGCGGACAATTGCCAGGTTACGGGGCCTGAGTTTTCCAATACCTGAGACACGTCGCCAATCCATGCGAGTGCTTGCCGCGACGATTTCTTCTTCCCAGTTTTGCATCTCCTCTTCTAGCCAAGAAAGCCGCTCACGCTCGGTAAGAAGCTCTACTAGGCGATGGTAAAGTGGGATGAGGTAGCGAACGTCCTCCAGCGCGTAGTTAATTTGAGCTGCAGTGAGTGGTCGCTTTCGCCAATCGGTACGTTGTTCGCCCTTCGCGGGTTTGTGGCCAACAAATTTGCTGACGACGGCGCCGTAGGCAGAAGGAAATTCGTTGCTGCAAAAGCCTGCCGCAATTTGAACGTCGAACAGGCGTTTCGGTACGGCACCGACTGCTCGCAGCATGAAGTTCAGCTCTTCGCGCCCTGCATGCAGAATGGTGACGTGATCGCCCTCGGTCAGTAATTTCCAAAAAGGTTGGACGTCTTCGATAGCAATCGTGTCGACAACCGCTAGTTCGTCGACCGTGGCGATTTGAATGAGGCAGAGTTCAGGGTAGAAGGTGTCTTCTGAAACAAATTCGGTATCGATGCCGATAAGGTCTGCTGTCTGGAGCCTTTCGCAAAGCTCGTTGAGCGACTTCGAATCGGTGATTGTAGGGGAACTCACAGGCGGCGATCTATGGGTGTGGAGGTTCGTTCGAGATGGATCGTTGCTTGAGCCAAGCAACGTGGCCACCATTCTAAACATAACCCAGCGCGACGCCAACCTTTGCCTCGAAAAAGGTAAATCGGCCTCTCGCAAAGGCGCGAAGGCGCAAAGGAAAGGATTTATCAAAAATCCGCTATAAAACGCAACATTCTAGTTCGACTGAGGCAATGAAGCGAAAAAAGTTTCTCGCAGAGACGCAAAGGCAGAGTAACTGAGTTGACCAGACACGACCCTTCTAGCAACCAGTATTTCCATATCTGCTGTTCTGTCAGTTCTAATAGCTACACGCCGTTTCTCTCCCGTCTCTGCGTGATTCCTCTCACTTTCTTTGCGTCTTAGCGCCTTTGCGAGAGACTCTTACAAAGATGCGTCAAACGTCATGGTGAACTATTGTTTTTTCCAAGGCCTTTATTCGTGCAGCGGGGCTGAAACGCTTGCTTGAGGAGCCGCTGTTTGGATATCAGCATCGTCTGCAGAGAGATAGCGCCAGTGCGTCAGCATCAGGATGGGCAGCAAGATAGCGCAACTGTAGGCCATGTAGCCAAAGAAACTGGGCATCTTGACGCCAGATTTTTCGGCCACCGCCTTCACCATGAAGTTGGGGCCATTGCCGATGTAGCTCATTGCTCCCATGAACACCGCCCCCAGCGAAATCGCCACCAGAGTTGCTTCAGGAACACCAGCGGTGGCTCCACCGCTTAAGCTTGGGTCTTGAGCGGCCTTGAAGAACACGAGATAGGTCGGGGCATTGTCGAGGAAGGCCGATAGGCCACCGGTTGCCCAATAGAAGCCCGCCGGGCTCAGCGACTCGGCTAACAATTTTCCCTTCTCAGCAAGAATCTGTAGGGCCGGTTGCATACAGACAAAAATGCCGATGAACAACGCAGCCACTTCGACGATGGCGTGGTAGTTAAAGCTGTTTTTTTCGCGAAGAATTTTTGATCCAAAGTATAACGACAAGGCGACCAAGGTTAGTTGGACGGCCTCGCGCAGGAACATCCACGAGTGCCAATGGGTACCAGGAAGTGGCTTGTGCGGGTCGAGCAAACCGACCGCCAGCACGACGCCTAATAGCAACGGGCCATTTAAGGCGAGGCCGGTGATTTTTAGTTTGCGGATATGCGTCACATCACGCTTGATATCCCGAATCGTTTCAGTTCGGTAGAAATAGAATTCATCGGCAAGGCAGTAAGCCAAGAGTAGTAACCCGTTGGTAAAGAGCCAAGGCCCCCAGAGCCCGAGAGTCCAGGTGAATGAAACGCCTTCTAAATAGCCTAAGAACAAAGGAGGATCGCCAATGGGTAACAAGCATCCGCCGCAGTTACAGACAATGAAGATGAAAAACACGACCGTATGCGCAACGTGCTTACGTTCTTTGTTGGTTTCTAGAAGCGGACGTATAAGGAGCATGGCCGCTCCAGTGGTTCCTACAAAGCTTGCCAAAAGTCCACCTACTGCCATGAACGAGGCATTGGTTAGCGGGTTGGCTTGCAGGTCGCCCTCAATTCGCACACCGCCAGCAATTACGTAGAGGCTGAACAACAAGACGATGAAGGGGACAAACTCAGCAAGAATGGCGTTGCCGAGAACCGCACCGACGAATCCTGTTTGCGCAAAACCGTCTGCTGGTGCAACTACTTGGTGGGCAGGCCAGTGTGCCTCGACCGGTGAATGATGGAGAAACGCATAGTAGGCCAGCGTAAGCACTCCTAAACCGGCGGCTACTTTGAATCGGTTAATATTATGCTCCCACCAATCTTCAGTGGAACTAAGCAACGGGAAGAGAGCAATCGCACCAAGCAGCAACACAAAAGGAATCACCGTCCAATAGGGTGGAGCCGCTGAATCACCGTGGTCAGAAGCTCCGTGGCCATGGTCGCCCATTGTTTCGTGGTGGACGTGGGCACTGGTGACCATCTCGGTCGCCTCTTGAGGGAGTCCCACCACTGCACAAGCTAGGTAGATACCAAGAATGGCAGTAATGGCCCAAACGGCCATGTTGCTGTTACTTTGATGTCCGGTGGAGGTCATGCTCGCCATATCCGTTGCCATGCTATTGTTCTTTCTTCGCCATGCCGCTAGTCGTCTTATCTTTTTTGACAACTTCGGCACCGCCTGCCCAGGGTTTTAAGATTACGAAGTGCGCGACTATTCGTCTATGCCTAGAACCCAGTCGCTTGGAAACGCTAGGTTATTGGTTGATCGCAACAGGTTCGGAACACCCTAGGAAAAGTGAACTCAGACTACAGGCCGTCCCTCTATTCCATGAATTCGATACGATCATCCCAGATGTGCTACCTTCATCGGAAGAGGCAGAGCCAGTACACTCAAGAGTCCCCGCGTCGTTGCTGCGAAGGTTTAGCTAACCTCGCAAACCTTATTTTCCCTGGAAACTGGTATCTCTGAATGACCAAAGTTTGGCTGCATTCGAATCGAAGAGTCTTGTTGCTGGCGATGGTGCCAGTAGCCGTATTAGAGGGACTTGGCGCTTTGATGCTGGTACTCGATATGCCAACTGCCATTCGAGCAGCGGCGTGGTTGAGCGTGAGCATCAGTAATTTGCTTTTTTGGGGTCTCATTCACCAGATGCTTCGGCCGCGAATCGCCTATCGGGATGGTTTTGTATGTTTCTATCTCAAATCTGGAAAACCATTTGAAGTGCCAATCAGTATTGTCGAGGGGTTTTTTCTTGGCCAAGGCCCCTTGTATTTGCCCGGAGCGAACCAGGGGGAAACCAAGACCGTAAATCTTGTCGCTCGGCTCTCCCAGCGTGAAGTCGACTGGGCTCATCGAGAAGTGAAAGAGGCGCTGGGACATTGGGGGGATGGCTACGTCACGATTCGCGGCACTTGGTGTGAGCCGTTGACGACGGAAGTAGTCGGTCGACTCAATCGTGCATTGTCTGAGGCTTCGCGGGCCACTAGCTCGCAAGCGAAGGAATGACCGCATGCAGACCGACAAGCTCAAGCACTGCCCTACCAACAAGCGAAGCAGCACTTGGCATACAACGCTCTTGGTGAGTGTACGCGAACCGGACGAAGTCGAGGCGGCGATTAGCGGTGGAGCCGATTGGATTGATTTGAAAGAACCAAAAGCGGGGCCTTTGGGCCCGGTGTCGGTTGATATTGCAAGACAAATCATTCAACGAGTCGAAGGACGCCGGCCTATCTCGGCCGCTCTGGGTGAACTGAAAGAGTGGAACGATAGCCCGGTACGTGGTTTGTTGGATTTCCCAGAGATTGAGGTCGTAAAACTAGGTTTGGCAGGATGCGCTCAGCTCCACAATTGGCAGGCCCTTTGGGTTGCCGCGGCAGAGACGGTTTCTGCATCTGGGCATGAGCTTGCCGCTGTCGCTTATGCCGACTGGCATCAGGCCGAGGCACCCTCTCCCGAAGAAATCATTGCCTGTGCGGCGGCTGCCGGGGGCCGTTATTTTTTGCTGGATACCTTCGATAAAAAAGCGGGGGGGGTATTCAAACATATTTCAGCTTCCCAATTGAACGATATTCTCGGTCTGGCCAAGGAGGCATCGCTACACACGGTCGTGGCGGGCAGCATTCAAAAGGCTGATTTACCCGCATTATCCTCGCTTGAAGTGGATACTATTGGGGTGCGGGGAAGCGCTTGCGGCGGGGATCGAACCTCACCCATCGATCCTATGCTTGTCGCTGATTTTAGAGCAGCGATGCTCCGTGAGGGCCTCGGAGAGTGACTCTCGATTCGCTCAGTAGCAGAACTCGGTACACTAAAATTTCGCCGAGAGGTAAATTTGCTTGACAGTCGCGTAGAATCCGCGATACTCGGGTTGATAGGGTTGCTATCTTTTGCATATAGGGCAGCAACAAGGATGGTCTTTTTGTTCGTGTTCGGAGGGAACCCGTCGTGCAAACAAGTGTGCTGGAAGCCGCAGATCGAACGTCCGTTTTAGATGCCATTCGCAGGAGAAACATTCTCGATCGCATTCGCCAAGGGGAGTGGGATTGCGAGCCCGAGAGCGTGGAAGAGGGTCTCTATGACGCCACGGGCGCCATGCCAGGCACCGAAGAAAAGCTCTCGGTGATGGCCTCTCGTGTCGAAGCCGGTTTGCCCTTGTGGCATGGCTGCGACCGTACCGAGTATGACGACGAGAAAGAATATCCCTAGCAAAAGTCGACAGAATGATCGATTGAGCTCCTCACCGCCGCTGGTTCCAGGGCTTGAGGGTACGTGTTCGGCAAGAGGCCGGTTGTAGCTGTGTAAATTAGGAGAATAAGCGTGCCCAATCTTAAGTTCGATATTCCTCACTCCCTGTCCAACGAGGAAGCCAAAGAACGTCTTCAGCGTTTTATGGAGTTCAACGAATCGAAGCTCAAAGATCAGGTAAGCGATCTCAATCAAAGCTGGGATGGTGACACCTTGGTCTTTGGCTTCAAAACATTTGGAATAAAAATCCAAGGTCGCATCGCTTCGGAAGTCGAAAAACTAGGAGTGGATTGCGAGCTTCCGTTCTCTGCCATGATGTTTAAGGGAAAAATTGAATCGGAAATGCGACAGCAAATCGAGCGGCTTTTGAGATAAGCCCCCTCCATGGCATTTCGGTTACTTCAACAAACACCGTCGGCACAATCGCTACGATTGCTACTGCTCTGTGGGTGTTTTCACTTGACCCGCGTTTCTAACAGCCATCTTTTGGTTCCCTAGTATTTCATTCTTGACTCGGCGGTGGTGTATCCTAGGTTTCGATAAGGCGGCAGCGATCGCGGCAGGAATGCTACCTAAAGCGTCGGCGCCCAAGACCCACTAAAACATTAGCTGCGTTGAACGACCTGAGGCATAGGGAGAGGATCTTAATAATGAGTACACGAGTTCTTGTTGCAGACGATTCGAGCACAATGCGAAAGATCATTTTGAGATCTCTCAGTGCTGTCGGTGTTGAAGCGGTCACCGAAGCTGCCGATGGAGAAGAAGCAGTCGCAAAGTTTAACCCTGGCGATTTCGACCTCGTCCTGACGGACTGGAATATGCCTGGCAAGAACGGGCTCGAAGTGATCACCGAAATTCGCAAGGAAGACGCCAACGTGCCGATCATCATGGTGACCACCGAAGCAGAAAAATCGCGAGTATTAGAAGCCATCCAAGCTGGTGTCTCTGATTATCTGGTCAAGCCTTTCACGGCGGATACCTTGAGAGAAAAACTAGAAAAGCACGGTTGCTAAAACCAACTTTGCTAACGACCCACAGCCTAGATAAACTCAAACGCCCTTTGCTACTGCAAAGGGCGTTTTTTGTTTTGTAAGTAAATCAGCCTTACGACTGGCCTACTGGAGTTCACCGCTATCGGTGATCTCGACCAATTTGCGTGGCTGACCTGAGGAGGATCCGATTGCTTCGACATGCTTTACCACCTCGAAGCCTTCGAGGACTCGACCGAAGACAACATGCTTGGTGTCTAGCCATGGAGTTGCAATGGTGCAAAGAAAAAACTGCGAACCATTCGTGTTCGGCCCTGCATTTGCCATGCTGAGCACACCTGGCGCATCGTGCGTAAACTTGAAGTTCTCGTCGTTGAAACTCCCTCCGTAGATACTTTCGCCCCCGGTACCATCTCCACGCGTAAAATCACCGCCTTGGATCATGAATTGCGGAATGACCCGATGAAAGATGCTGCCCTTGTAATGAAGTGGCTTGCCTGATGGGCCCATCCCTTTTTCACCAGTACAGAGAGCACGAAAGTTTTCTACCGTCTTGGGCACATCGTCTCCGAATAACCCAATGACAACTCGCCCGGCGTTTTCTCCACCGATGGAAATATCAAAAAAAACTTTCTTTGTCACTTTGCCTTGCGAAGCAGGGATTGCAAGAGCCTTCGACGACGTGGCCAAGACAGACAGGGCCAGGACACTCATGGTAAGTACAAATCGAAACATTCAAACCTCCAATGAACAAATACGGATTTCGTAATTAACTACAAGGGCCCCAGCAAATTCTGCTGGGGCCCTCGCATTCTAAATCATCAGGCCAAAAATTTGTATGCCCTTAGGCTGCTGCTAGCATGCCATCCAGGGGGACCTCTTTCCAAACTTCTTCTTCGGTGACTACCGGGCTATCGGCCACATACTCCGATAATTCGGAGCTGCGGACCGGATGCTGCAGCTTCGCGACCGCCTTGGCTTCGATCTGCCGCACACGCTCGCGCGTGACTTTGAAAATCCGGCCGACCTCTTCCAGAGTGTAACTGTATCCATCAGCCAAGCCATAGCGAAGACGAACAATTTCTCGCTCGCGGTAGGTAAGCGTTTTCAATAACTCCTCGATCTTCTCTCGAAGCAACTCGTTGTTGGCAAGTTTCAGTGGATTCTCGATATGCGAGTCTTCGACCAGTTCACCAAAACTGCAATCCTGGCTCTCGCCAATGGGTCGATCTAAGCTGACAGGCGAACGTCCAATGTCCATGACGTGGAGACTTTCTTCCAGATCAATTCCCGCAGCCTCGGCGGTCTCTTCTTGAGTCGGCTTTCGCCCCAGATCGTGCTGCAAGCGTTTTGCCGTCTGCTGTAGTTTGCTTAGCACGTCGATCATGTGAACTGGAATACGAATGGTGCGAGCTTGATCGGCAATGGCGCGGGTAATTGCCTGACGTATCCACCAAGTGGCATAGGTCGAAAATTTGAATCCGCGACGGTACTCATATTTGTCGACTGCCCGCATCAAGCCGGTGTTTCCTTCTTGAATTAAGTCTAGAAAGCTCATACCTCGGTTGCGGTATTTTTTGGCAATCGAGACTACGAGACGTAAGTTGCCACTCGATAGCTGGCGTTTCACTCGGTCGAATTCGAGTAGCTGCTTGCGCATCCGTTCGCAACGGCGACGAAGACTGGTGGGAGACTCTAGCGTTTGCAGCATCAACGCCTTCAGTTCTTGTCGAACGGGCCCTGTTTGCGATGCCGAGGCTCCTTCTTCATTTAGCTGGGTGAGATGCCGCTGCAGACGGTCCATTTTTTTGGAAAACTCTTCCAGTTTATCAACTAGAGGTAAAACGCGGCGCGTCCGTAGGCTTAGCTCCTCGACTAATTGCAACATCTTGCGACGGCGACTCATGTAACACTGACGTGCCTGCTGCTTCTCCTCGGTAGTGGCACTTTTGCTAATCAGTTTGGAAAAGTCGTTTCGGTGCTGATCCAAAAGGCACTTCAACGTCGGAAGATTGTGGGGCATGCGTGCCGAAATTTGGTCTTTAGTCAGACGCTCGGTCAGCGACACCTTAATCGTTCGATCGAAGGGCAACTCACCTGCATGAACCTTGTCGAGCGTTTCCACCGTAGCTTCCAAAGCAAAAAACGATCGCAGTAAATCGCGACGAAATAGTTTTCTGGACAGTTCGATCTTCTTTGCGAGCGTGATTTCTTCTTCTCGTGTAAGCAGCGGGATACGACACATCTGAGACAGATACATCCGAATTGGATCGTCGGTCAACTTGGGTAGCTCGTCTGCGAAGAGTTTTTCACGCTCGACATCTTTTCCGTTTATCTCCTCAGCCGAGGACTCCTCAGAGGGAATTTCGCCTTCGATGAAATCGATACCAAGACCTTCGACGACGTCGAGCAGGAGATCGACCTGTGTGGAATCGGTCGCTTCGTCAGGCAGGAAGTCGTTCGCTTGTTGGTAGGTAAGATAGCCCTGGGTTTTGGCTAGTGAGACTAATTTCGATAGGGGAGTCTTTGCGAGGGTCATCAAATATTCCTCCTGCACTTCCTGTGCAAATGGAAAAGCAATACGGCGTTGCGGTCGCTTGGTTGTCTGCTGCCCTACGAAAAATCGAAGAGCAGAACGACACGCCGTAATGGCGGGATCACCGGTCAAACACTTCACCCATCCGTGGGCGAAGAACCAGTTTGGCGGCGTTTTTCTTGCTTCTGCTTTAGATCCTTGAACAAATTGCCTAGGCTTTCATCCTCTTGTTGTTGTGGGAGAGTTTTTTCGTGAAATTCCGCTTCTTGATTACTATGTCTTTGTTGTAGCTTACGTTGTTCTAGCTGCGCTAACAGATCGGCGGGAATCCGTCCTGTTTCATTACTACCTAACTTTTTAAGGCCGAGTTCGTCGCACTCGACAAGCAAGTTTTTTTCTTCTGAATCGTCTGTAGCGAGCATCAGCTGCTCGAAACTAACCACCTGGCCAGCCTCCAGCATAGCGATCGCTTGTTGATAGATTTTACGGCAGAAATCGTTTTCGATGTGGTCGACCCGCAGTGACGCGGCCAACGTGGGCAACACTTCGGGCTGATGCAACAACAACTCGATGAGTTCTTTTTCCCAGGCAGATAATTCAAGGCGTTCTGCACGTTGAAAATGAACTTCGTCGGTTGAGGAATGTACGGGCATACGGGTCTGAGACGACTGTTCACGACGTCGGGCTTCCAATCGGCTGCGGAGAATCTCTTCGCTGATGCCAAACTGACGGGAGAGTCGCATCATCACTTGTTGCTGACGCACCAAAGCCGTCGACGAAGCGCCGCCTTGTGCAGAGAATGCCCGCGCCAAGGTGCCGAGAATTTCTTCCACCGCTTGGGCCGAACGGTGGGTTCCAGGGGCTGATGCTAATCCGTTAGTCACAGCTTGTATCTTGTGTTCCAGTGCATCGACGGAAGTGGAAAGTAGATGTCGAAATGCGTCGCTTCCTTGCGTGGCAATAACATCACATGGATCGGTACCTTGAGGCAAGGTCAGAATTTGTAAATCTATTTCTTGGGCCACAAAAAGTGCTAGCAGATCGTCTAGGATCTGCATGGTGCGCTTCTGCCCCGCCTCATCGCCATCGAGCACCAAGACAATGCTATCGGTAAATCGGCGAACCAACGGCACATGTCGTTCACCAAGTGCAGTACCTAAGACTGCCACGGCATGGTCGACTCCGTGCTGATGGGCCATGATCACATCGGTGTAGCCCTCCATCACGACAATGTTTTTCTCTCGCGCAATTCCCTCGCGGGCTACATCGAGCGCGTACAACTGGCCGCTTTTACTAAACAGGGGTGTCTCAGGGCTGTTGAGATACTTGGCGTCGTTCTCTGCAGAAACACCGGGCAAAAAACGCCCACCAAACCCGATTGCGCGTGAGCGCACATCGCGAATCGAAAACATGAGTCGACCGCGAAAGTAATCGTAGTGCCCGCCAGAATCTCGTTGTCTGACTAACCCCACACGCTGGAGAACATCGGGGGAGATTTGCTCCTGGGTGGCTTGTTTCAACAACCAATCCCAACTTTGCGGCGCAAACCCAAGCTGAAATTTCTGCACGCTCTGGTCGTTGATACCCCGTTCGATCAGATATTTTCGGGCAGGCTCAGCCTGTGGCGATTGCAACAAGCAGCGATGGAACAATTGCTCTGCCCAGGCCATCGTCTGGTGTAGATTGCGACGGTCGAACTGGCTGTCGCCTTGTTGGCGTTGCGTGAGTTCGATGCCGGCGCGTTCGGCGAGCATCTCTAGGGCCTCGCGAAATTCAAGTCCCTCCATACGCATCATGAAACTAAAAATATCGCCGCCGATGTCGCAAACCCAGCACTTAAACGACTGCCGCTCTGGGTTCACTTGCAAACTTGGCCGCGAATCGTCGTGCCAAGGGCAGAGGGCAACGTACCCGCGACCCTGGCGGCGTAGCTGCATGTAGCCCCCCACAAGCTCGACGATGTCGACCGCTTGGCGTACTTGCTCTTTCGCATCCTGCAAATTGGTAGAAGCCACAGAAGTATTAAAATGGGGTGGTTAAGTCGGTGTTTGAATTAGAAAGGAGGCTGACTACAACGAATCGGCCCGAGGTCTTGCCCCTACTTTCACCGTGAGCTTTTTTTCCTTGACTCCTTGTCGAGTCGTGCGGACGATTTTCACCGAGACGAACGACCCGGCCTCGGTGGCGGCAATCGTGCGGCTTAGTAGTGTGGGGTCAGAAAACTCGGCCTCGTCCCAAGTGAGTATGACGTCACCACGCTTAAAACCGGCCTCCTCGGCAGGAGTATCTTCTTCTACTTGAGCGACGAGAACCCCTTGGTGACGATCTATCTGTAGCTGGTCCGCTATTCTGTCCGTGACAACCTCTGGCCGAACTCCCAGATAACCTCGCTCTACCCAACCCTCTTTTCTTAGCTGGTTGTAAATATCTTGCACAAGGGCACTAGGAATAGAAAAACTAATACCGAGGTAAGCTGGCCCAAAAATGGCCGTATTGATGCCGATAATCTCTCCACGAATATTCACCAGCGGCCCACCGCTATTGCCGGGGTTGACGGCAGCATCGGTCTGCAAAAATTCCTGGTACAACGAACCGGTGAGCCCCCGACGACCTTTTGCACTCAAGATGCCGAAGGTAATACTCTTCTGCAAACTAAACGGGCTTCCTACTGCCCAAACCATTTCGCCGACGCTCAGTTCTTCGCTATCGCCCCACGGAGCAGCGACGAGGTTGTCCATCTCGGTTTTGAGCACCGCCACATCACTTACCGGATCGGTGCCCACCACGCTAGCAACCCCACGTCGACCGTCACTTAGCTGAACCTCCACGGTCGGTTGATTCCCAATGACGTGATGGTTGGTGACAATATAGCCCTTGGCATCGACAATCACTCCTGAGCCTTCTGACTGGCCCACCCGCGAGCGGATATTCACCACACTCGGCTCGACCGCCTGGGCCACCAAACGAAACGCGGTGGAAAGCTGGGCGAGATTCAAATCTTGTAGATTTTCGCGAGCCACATCAAGACGGGCTCGCTCTTTCCCTTCGGTCAGGGCATATTGAATTCGGTTCGCGACATTCGGCGCGATGAAGACCCCAAGCACAAGAAGAAGCACCCAGACCAACTTCCCCACGCTATCTTGAGCGCGAGACCGCTCGTAGACATGCTGCGGCAATCGCTCGTCCTGCGAACTGCCGGAGCCGATCGACGGCGGAATGTGCATAGGTTTTGGGTCGTCGTGCATGCGGGTATTCCTCGCTGATACCAGCGCTTTTCGCCAAAAGGCTAAAAAAGTTCCGGCAACGTTGCCTCCCTACAATTTATACTATGACTGCACGTTTGTCGCTTGAAAATCAGGCGGTACCTTTTCAGCGTGCTGGTACGCTTGTATACAGTATGCTTCATGACCTTGCAGTTCTTCCCACCCGACGATCAGTGGCCCTCTGACGGCCTTATAGCAGTTGGGGGGGACCTGTCCCCGGCATTGCTTCTCGACGCCTACCGCCACGGCATCTTCCCCTGGCCCTCGGATGAAGAAGGCCCCCTGCCCTGGTTTTCGCCCGATCCACGAGCCATCTTGCCGCTGGATGGTTTCCGAATTTCTCGCCGCCTACGTCGGACACTTCGCTCGCGTAAGTTTGAGGTCACGTCGGATCAAACTTTCGAAGCAGTTCTTGCTGGTTGCGCAAAGGGCACAGGTCGCGAAGGGGGCACTTGGATTACCGACGAGATGCAGACCGCCTACGCAGCCATGCATCGACTTGAGCATACTCATTGCGTCGAAACTTGGCACGACGGCAAACTTGCAGGTGGCATCTATGGCATCGCGATTGGCGGACTCTTTTCAGCCGAGAGTATGTTTTACCGCGTTCGCGACGCTTCGAAGGTTGCGCTGGCACATCTGGTCAGGCATCTGAATCAGCGTGGCTATACGATGTTAGACATTCAGCAATGGACTCCCCACACCGGTCGGCTTGGGGCGATCGAAATTACGCGCGACGACTATTTGTCGAGAGTCGCGACGGCAATCGAGCTTCCGGTCACCTTCGGCGCGATCTCAGGCAATGAGTGGCCGGAGGACTCGATAGCTAATCTCTAGCGCCTTCTTGCGCCGAGAAACCGGGCCTTCAAATGCCTCGTCTTCGACTTCAACACACACAGGACCATCGAACCCGGCATCAGACAGCGCGCCAATCCATTTCCCCCAGTCAATGTCGCCTAGGCCAGGAATCTTTGCCGTGCTGCGATCCATGGGAAGCGTCAACGAGCCAACGTCGTTGAGTCGATGCGAATCGATTCGCATGTCTTTGGCATGGGCATGGAAAATCCGTGAACCAAATTCGCGAATCGGGGCGATTGGGTCCATTAATTGCATTCGCAAGTGCGAAGGATCATAGTTGAGTCCAAAATTGGGCGAGGGGATCGCCTTGAACATACGTCGCCAGACCGCGGGCGAGTGGGCCAAATTCAAACCGAATGGCCAAGAGTCCTTGAACAACATCGGACAGTTTTCGATGCCGATTTTTACCTCACGACTTTCGGCGTGCTTGATAATATCGGGCCAGACCTGCTCGAAAAGGGCAAAGTTTTCGTCCATCGACAGAGTATGGTTCGCACCGATAAAGGAGTTGACATTCGAGAGTCCCAACAAAGCGGCTGCGTCGATGACCTTGCGCAAATGCGAGCAAGCAACGCTCGCTTGCTCATCGTCCGCCGACAAGGGAATCGAATAATAGCCTAAGGCCGAAATCGCAACGCTGTACTTTTGGCAAAGGGCGTGGATCTCGTCGGCATGGTTTTGCGAAAAATCGGAGCAGTCGATATGGGTAACCCCGCCGTACTTACGATCAGGCCCTCCTGGGGGCCAGCACATCACCTCGACGCAGTCGTAACCAATGTCGGCAGCGTGCTGTAGTACTTGCTCGAAAGATAAGTCGCCAAAAATCGCGGAGACAAAACCTAATTGCATGATGTTCGCCCGTCAGTTAGGTAATAGGCTCGTGGCAGCGCACCCTGACTGGTATTCTTACCGAAACGGCATACTCTGAAAGGTACTCCACCAGCGTAATAGATGCTCCAAGCGAGTGTAATCCCTTCAAACTAAACTACCACCCGCTAAAGCAGGTGGGTTTGAAAGTTTCGTAAGCTCCGGACTAAAGTCCTTCACTTACGAGGAGGTTACCTGAAATTTATCGTCACCATCACTCGGCTCCGTACCGTCTTGGCCGCGAATGTA
>JAJDEF010000013.1 GCA_029259945.1 Planctomycetota bacterium | reverse complement strand
CGGGCGGGACGGGGAACTTTGAGCCGATGGTTCTTGGCGCGAATACTTGGGTGAGTGGTGATCTTACCGAAAATACGTTAGTGGGCTACTTCGTCGGAAGCATGGACGATGCCCGGTTTTACTCACGCACACTTTGTCCTGGAGAAATCCAGGATCTTTTCAACGGTGCTTTCCCCACCGGGGTTCGCATCTTGAAGTGGGTTGAAGTGCGGTAGTAGAGAAGTGGTTAGGGCACCTCTATAGCCCGGTCATCCTGGCCGGAGTCGTGGGTTCAACAAAAAAGGTGGGTAAACCTGCTGGCGAATGGATCGAATCCGATATCGACCAAACGCGCCAGCAGAACTACCCACCCTACGATTTGCTGCGCTCTCGGCCAGGATGGCCGGGCTATGGGGGAAAGAAGCCACTTAAGGATGGCTCGTGAGGTGACCTTGAACACGATGGGTTGTTGCGTTAATCGTGTAGGTGACACCGGTGACTGGGCAGGTTGGTATGCCTTCGGGAAACACATCTACCGTATCTATGTCGGTGATGGCGGTAGGGAATGTTCCATTTACTGAGTAGAACATCTCTATCGCCACATTGATTTCTGCTCGATTATGAAAGCAGGACTTCTCTTTAGCCAGCGTACTCGAAGCCCCAACGCGCGGCACGATCAGCGCAGCGATGAAACCTAGGATGGTGACGACCGCCAGAAGCTCGATCATCGAGAAGGCGGTTTTTTTGCGAAACATCGGCTTCATGGCGTTGATCTAGGGTTGTCGGGTTTATTTGCGTCTTTTAGCGATTTCTCTTTGAAAGGGTAGGTTCTATTGGGGATGAGAACTTCTATCCGCAGTGTGAAATTAGTGTGTAATCGCCCTGTTCATGTTGTTGACCTGTCGTGATCGGGAGAATCGATATTAGCAGTATTTGCGGAGCTCTTTCGGCAGGATGGCCGGGCTATGGGGGTACTGATTGTGACGATTATGAAAAATATCCTGGGGTGATGGCACTTAAGAAAAGAGTGGGCTGCTGGTTATATGTGGCGTTGACTCAACGTATCTGCAAGCTAGGTTTGCTTGGCTCGAAACTTATCGAGGAGCTGTGTCTAAAGAAATTATCCCGAATTTGGTAGCCGTTGGTGTGAATGATGCCTGAAGTACAAGCCACTATTTTATTGGTTGAAGAAGAGCCAACGTTGCTAGAGATTACCTCGTTTCGTCTCGAATTGCTTGGTTATCACGTAGAGAAGCGTGCATCTGCGAATGAGGCGATAAGTTGGCTCAGTGAGTATCTACCCGATTTGATTACGGTTGGGCATGTCGCTGAGATGGAATCGTTTGAATTTCTGAATCACTTGAGTAACGAAGAGCGATTTAGCGAAGTGCCGATTGTTTTTCTTTCGGCGAGTACCGACTTAGAGGACGTACAAAAAGCCTACAACGCGGGCGCCGATGAGTTTTTGGTGACTCCTTACGATCCTTTGATCCTCGAAAAAAAGGTCGAGCAGCTTCTGGCAGGTTCTGCCTAGCGCGGCTGTGATAATTCCCCCCCCCCCACTTTGAGTAAAAACATCTGATGGCCCGTTTAGGCGACATTCTTGTTCGACATGGTTGGATCACCGAAAAGCAGGTGCTCAGCGCTATTGCTGCGCAAGGGTCTGAACGGGGACTTCTGGGTACTATCTTAGTACGCCGTAACCTGATTACTTCGGAGCAGTTAGGCGAAGCGCTCGCTGAGCAATTTGGCGTGCCGTATCTGGAAATAGTGCCTGAGGGCATCAACCCGCAAGTTGTTCGGTTGCTGCCGGAAGAGATCGCACGCCGATCTCATGCGGTGCCAGTAAGCGTTTCGGGTAGTACGATGCAATTGGCCATGGATGCGCCAGATGACATGGATGTGATTTGTGAAGCGGAACTGATTACGGGCTACCAAGTCGAGCCCGTGGTTTCGTTGCAAGGCGAAATTGAGGCGGCCTTGGATCGGGGCTTCGACGACCGTGTGGTCGCCCGGCAAACGATTGTCGACATGAAGATGGCTGACCTCGAAGCGGCCGAGGAACTGATCGACGATGAACTCAACGAGGATGTGGTCTTAGAAGAAGATCAGGCGCCAGTAGTACGTTTGGTGCGTGCGATTTTGATGGGGGCCATCAATGCGGGCACGAGCGACATTCACCTTGAGCCGCATCACCCTGAAATGCGTGTTCGATATCGGATTGATGGACAGTTGCAGATGGTGATGACCATCCCCAAGCACACCGAGGAGTCGGTTGTTGCGCGGATCAAGGTGATGGCGGATATGGACACGACTGAAAGCCGACGGCCTCAGGATGGTCAATTGAGTTTGACTGAAGTGGGGACGTGCGTGAATTTTCGTGTCAGCACCATTCCTACCGTAGGTGGAGAGAAAGTGGTGATGCGACTTCTCGACGAAGGCAACCGCATCTTCTCGCTCGATCAGCTCGGATTGACCGATCGAGACCTGAAAAAAATCCAAGCGCTCATCGATAGGCCGCACGGCATGCTCGTGGTCACTGGGCCGACCGGTTCTGGCAAGAGCACGACGATGTATGCGATTCTAGGCAAACTCAACTCGGTCAGCCGTAATATCGTGACGGTTGAAGATCCGGTGGAGTATAAGATTTCTGGGATCAATCAGGTTGCTTCGGACAACGAACATGGGCTGGGCTTTGCCAATGCGATGAAGTTCATCATGCGACAAGACCCTGACGTGATTATGTTGGGTGAAATTCGGGATCACGAAACGGCTGGCACCGCAGTTCAGGCGGCACTGACCGGCCATTTGCTTATTAGTACGTTGCATACGAACGATGCGGTAGGCGCGATCGCTCGACTAAGCGACTTGGGAATCGATTCGTTTAAGACAGGTGGGGCACTTTTAGGATCGATTGCTCAACGATTACTGCGTTCGATATGCCCCCATTGCAAAGAACCCGTTGCGGCTAACGAACATTTTCTCAAAGCGTTGCAGCATACGATCGAGATTCCCGAGGATACGATTTTCTATGCAGGGCGAGGGTGTAAGAAATGTTTGGGCACTGGCTATCTGGGGCGAATTCCGATTTATGAGGTGCTTACGATCACGCCGACGATGGCGCAAGCCATCGAAAAAGGTCTTCCGACGACCAAGCTTCGCGAGTTAGCACTTGAAGAAGGGCTTGTTGAGCTCTCCTCGGCGGGGATGGAACAAGCGCTGGCGGGTAAAACAACCATTGAAGAAGTTTTCTATAAGGTTTCGGGATAAAAGGATTCGAGATCATGGGACGTAGAAAACGATTTTCGGGCGCAGGGGCTGCAATAGCTGCCATGCCAGCCCAGCAGGAAGCCTCAGCTGGCCTTGGTCAGTGGTGGGGGAACTTGACGAAGCCACGCCAAGCGAATGAGAAGTTAAAGCCCGTAGAGCTGACGTTTATCCTGAGCACACTTTCGACGTTGGTAGATAACGGTGTCTCGCTCCCTCGAGCTCTCGAAACCTTGGGCAAAGAAGAATCGATGGCTAAACATCGCGAGGTTCTTGAAACTTTGCGGCGAAAAGTGGAATCGGGGATTACGTTTAGTACGGCACTTAGCCACTTTCCCCATGTTTGTGATCGATTGACGGTCAACCAAATTCGACTTGCCGAGCGTTCTGGAACCCTCGCCGCGACGCTTAAAAAGCTATCAAGCAGCCGGAACAAGACGGCTGAACTCAAACAGCAAGTCATCAAGCAGTTAGCTTATCCGGGGTTGCTGATTGTGGTTGGGAGTGGGCTGATTACGTTTCTTCTGTTGTATGTGGTGCCCGTCTTCGAGCAGACCTACAGCGATGTGGGTGCGCCGCTGCCCATGATAACCCAGGTGCTGATTGGTTTTGGCGCGTTTGTGAAGCGATTTGGCTTGTATATCGCGGGCGGGGTAATTCTTACCGTGGTGACGATCAAGCGGCTTCGTAAGCGGGATGACTTTGCTTACCAAATGGATCTCGCCTTAATTCGCATGCCGATGCTAGGAAATTGGTTTCGAGACATGGCCGTTTTACAGTTGATGGAAGTATTACAAAATCTTATGGAAGCTGGCTACACACTCGCCGAGGCATTGCGAGAGACGGCTGACTCGGTGAGCAATCGGGCAGTTAAACGTGGAGTGAGCGATCTTCAGCGCGCGGTGCAGCAGGGCGAACGATTTAGTCGCGAGCTAGAGCGTCATGAAGGGATGTTCCCTCCGATTGTCAACCAATTGGTTATTGTTGGAGAAAGCACGGGGCAACTAACCCGCGCAACAAACGACATTTGTGATTTTTTAAGAAAAGAAATAGAGCGAAAAACCGGCCTAATGGTTGGAACACTGGAGCCCGTTTTGACGATTGGACTAGCCGCGGCGATCGCAGTGGTTCTGTTGGCTATCTATTTGCCAATGTTCGATATGGTGAACACGATGAAGTAGAGGAGGCGCTAGTGACTAGGCGCGAGGCGCGGGTTTTTAACTCGCGTCTTACGGTGGGTTTCGCTTCGCTACACCCACCCTACAGAAAGCTACAAAAAACGGGAGAGATGAGACTGTGATTAGATGGAATTTCCGACTGGCGTTTTCGTTACTAGAAATGCTTGCCGTCATTAGCCTTTTGGGAGTGCTGATAGCGATTATTTTGCCGCGCGTTTCGACGAGTCACGATGCGGCCAAGGCTGGCGCTAGTCACGTCGATCAGGGCGATATTGAAATTCAAGTCGAACTATGGATTCAGAATACGGGCAGCATGCCTGCGGGCGACTTGAGCGACATCGGTGCAGATATCAACTACTTCCCAGAGGGGCTGCCCACTTGCCCCGTGGACGGAACTCAGTACACCATCGACACGCAAACGGGCCTGGTAATTGGCCATAACCATTGACTATTAAAGTACTTAGTAGTTTTTGTTATTTTTTTCCAGCAGGGGGCTTTTTGTAACCTACGTTTCATTAAGCAAATAAGAGTCGGACGTATGGCTCATCAGTAATGCCTAGTTATCAGGTAGCAAAACGGAGAACTTTTGACATGAAGAATCGCAAGCGTAACAAGAAGGGCGGCTTCTCGCTGCTTGAGTTGCTCGCTGTGGTCACGATCCTGGGCATTATCGCAGCCATTATCGTACCACGAGTATCGGTTTCAAGCGCCACGGCAAAGCAGCGTGTGCGTGACCATCACAAGGCGACCATCAATAGTGCTGTCGAACGGTACTATGTGGATACTGGTGGCTGGCCCGCCAACGACTTGACCGACATCGGTGCTGACGTGAATTACTTCCCTGAAGGAATTCCTGCCAACCCGGTTGATGCTTCGGCTTACACTTTGAACGCGACCACTCACCGGGTCAATTAGTGAAAAGGGTAAGTGTCCATATGGACAAGTGGCCCACCGAAATACAACGCATGGCTCGACGCGACGATTCGCGCCGGGCCATGAGTCTTTTGGAACTCACGGTTGTCGTTAGTATCCTGGGCCTGCTGTCGGTCGCAGCGATTAGCCGTTATGGCAGCTCTACGCTAGCCACCGGCGGGGCCGAAGGGTTTGCTCGCCGACTTTCTCTTTCGTTGGTGCATGCTCGCCGTAGCACCATCTCGACGGGTGACAACCACTATTTGCAGCTTGCGACCTCAGGGTCGCAGGTGACTAGCTTCTCGTTATTTCAGCGGGCAGGCGGCGGCGACGTGCAAGTGGACCAAACCTACACCGTCCCCGTAGACGTTACCGTGACCTCAGCGGCTACAACCCTGGAATTTGATTTTGAGGGATCTGCGCTGGCTGGCTACAGCATCTCGATTGCCGGACCGACGCGAAGCTGGAACGTATCGGTGGTTGCTCTCACTGGGGCGGTTCGAGTGACTGAGACGACGCCCTAATAGCGCCTCCAGTAAAAAGGAGAGCGGGTAGCCAAACGGAGAACTTTTGACATGAAGAATCGCAATCGCAACAAGAAGGGCGGCTTCTCGCTGCTCGAGTTGCTCGCTGTGGTCACGATCCTAGGCATTATTGCTGCCATCATCGTACCTCGAGTATCGGTATCAAGCGACACTGCAAAGCAGCGTGTGCGTGCCCATCATGCAGCGACCATCAATAGTGCTGTCGAACGGTACTTTGTGGATACTGGTGCCTGGCCTAATAACACCATGAATGTCATTGGTGCCGACGTGAATTACTTTCCTGAGGGAATCCCTCTCAATCCGGTTGATGGTACGGCTTACACGTTGAACGGGACCACTCACCGGGTCGTGCAGTTCGGTTGGTAAGCAGCTTGGATACAAATTCTGCTCTGTCCCGGCCAGGATGACCGGGCTATGGATTTCCATCACCCCCGCCGGGACGGAACACTCAAGTGTTCGATGTTCTGGGCAGGATATGCCGGATGTATTGGCGTGATCTTTTCGCGTGAGAAAAGAGCATCGGGGCACTCTATAAGCTACGTTTGCAAGGCAAAAGCGATTAGGCGCGGGGCGCTAGTAGTGAGGCGCGAGTTAAAAACTAGCGCCTCGCGCCTAATAACTAGCGCCTCCTAAGAACCAAAACGATGAGAAATTTTGCGCAAAGAAAAATTCGACGGCGAGGGTTTTCGCTGTTGGAAATGGCAACAGCGGCAGGGCTGATGGCGGCCATCCTTGCGCCTGCGCTAAGTGTGATGCGCGACGCGATGGCACAGAGTCGTATTCTGCACCGGAGAAGTTTATTAGCCAACTATGCGGTGAGAACCCTTGAAGGAGAGTGTGCCTCGGTGGCAGGGAGTTGGGCGACTGGAACCTCGGTAGGTACTTACGTAGCAGAGGGCTATGCGAACATTCGATATACGTCTGCTAGGTCTGACGCCTTCGTCGACGGGGGACTGCCTGATCAACTTATAAACATTCAAGTAACTGTGTACGACGATGCAAATGTTAATTCAACCCTTGATGCAGGTGAGCTTCGCGTGGATTACCGGACTAAAATTGCCAAGCTAACCACCTACGAAAATGAAATATAAACTATCCAACTCTCAAATCGGCTTTACGCTGCTAGAGCTGACGGTGACGACCGCCATGCTTTCGGTAATGACGGTTTCGTGCATGATGCTAGTAAGCACCTCATATACGGCTTGGAATCGGCATGAAGACGATCATGCCACTCGTGAAGCAGGGCTTGCTGTGCTACGTCATATCAACCGCCATGTCCGACAGGCTGCAAGTGTCGTCGGCATTTCGACTGTAATCGATACTTCTGGCACGCTTTCAGTTCTTGATGCGACTGGTCAGACACTGGTGTGGGACCATGATGCGGGAACCAAAGAAGTGCGTTTTGGAGTGACTACGGCAACCAACGTTTTGGCAACGGGAATTGAAGAATTATCATTTCTTGGAATTCGGCGTAATGGCTGGGAGGCCAGCACAGTCCTCGACGAGATCCATTCGGTGCGGTGTACGACAAAAGTAAATTTGATTCGTCCCTCGGGCACCGACAGTGTCACTACTTCGAGTCAGGCGTGGTTGCGGTCATGGTAAACAAGAATCGAGTTACGGAGGAACCGTTGTGCTCCTAAGAGACAACAAAAATCTGGATAAACGTCCGCAGCCACGAGCTGGGGCGGCATTGCTTTTTGTTCTGTTCATGATTACTGCTGTCACATTGATGGTGGTGAACGTGTTGGATACTACAACACTTGAGCTGTCGGCATTACGGAACAGTTTAGACTACGAAAGGGCTCTCTTGCTGTGCAATGCCGGAGTGCATGAGGTTGCAGCCCAGCTAGAGGCGGATAGTACATGGCGTGGGACGATCACCGATGGGGCTTATCCGGGGGACGACACTTACGAGGTCACTGCAGTCGATGGCGCAGGAACAAAGGTCACGGTGACCTCCTACGGTGTCGCCGGAGAAGTGACTCGAACCGTGCAAGCAACGATACAACTATAAATTGAACTTATCTTGGAGATAATCAATCATGGCAGAGAGACGAGATACTGATAATCGGCGCGGTCGAAACGACCGGCGGCGGCTTAAAAAGCGGCGAAACGCCGAGGACCTGTTGGTTGTGATCGAAATCGCTAGTGATGATCTACGTCTGGTCGTGTTGGATCGGAGTTCGGAGGACTCCCCCGATCGAGTTCAGTCGGCTGTTGTTCCCTGGCGAAAAAGTGCAACATCGCTGCATAGCGAAGCAGGCCTGAAAGAGCTAGGTGAAGCATTTCGCCAAGTTGTCGAAGAATATCAACTGCAAGCCGGGCAGCTTCATTTTGTGCTTGGCGGCGAATACTGTGTCACCAAAGCCATTCGCGGCTCATCCGATGAAGTACGAGACGAGTTGCAACAGCTCAAGCAGCGAAGCCGCCTTTATCTGATGCTCGGGCCCGGCGAGAAGATCACGGTCACGAGTAGCCAGGCGATTGACGCGCGACATGAGTATGCGGTTGCAGCAACCTGTAATCAAAAGACGTTAGAGACTATCCACCAAGTAGCGACTGACGTCGGAATGAAAATCGAATCGATCGAGCCTGCTTTGGTTTCAATCAGTCGAGTCATTGAGCGGCTAAAAAATGCGTCTGACGAGCCGTGTCTCGTCGTTCATCTCGACAAGAGTACGGTGGAAATCGGCATCTGCTACGATGGAAAGCTTTTGCTTGATTATCGCCCCGGTGGTCTTTCGGAAAGCAACGATCTCTTTGAGTTGGTGCAAACTCACCTGAGCCGACTGGAGCGGCACGTGGGTCGACAACTTCGAGAGGCCCCGCCCAAGCTACGTCAGATCTATTTTTGTGGAGAGAAGGAGGCGGTTGATCGCGTCTATCCCGTTTTCGCAGCTTGTGAGCAATTTAGTGTCGGACGAATCGACCCGAAGGCCATACAAGCGACATGGGAGTTTGAGAACGGAGAGGCGAATTCGGTCGTTGTGCCGGCACTGGGGACTTTGCTGAGTACCTATTTACCTGAGGACAAGCAAGATGCCCCGAATTTTATGGAGCATCTTCTTGCAAGCACACGTGTACCGATGAAGCCAATTTTGCTCCGAAGTGCAATGCCTTTGGCAGCAGTCTTGCTTGTCGCTTGCGGACTTCTGTTGGTGAACTACCGAGAGCAGGCTGAGGTGGGTGAACTCCAGCAAACGGCGGAGCAATTGCTACCAGCCCAGACCAGAGCGCGAGAATTAAAGCTTCAGATTGCTTCCGCAGAGAAAAAGTTCGCTCAACTCTATGGCCTGGCCGACAAGATGCAGTCATTGCCAGCAGGTCAGGTAGTCGCCAGGTTGGGGCACTGTATGCCCAGCGACGTTTGGCTCAAGCGGCTGGTCATCGAAAACATGGAATCCATCAAACTTGATGGCGTTAGCTATTTAGAGGCAGGTGTATTCGATTTTGTCCGCTGGTTGGAGCAGTCGCCACATTTTTCTGACGTTGCATTACGCAGTACTCGACCTGGACAGTCAGCCTCGGGCCCCGCTGTCGACTTTGATGTGGAGTTAAACTTTAGCGATTCGGAAGTTCCAGTAAAAGAGGTAGCCCGTAATGAATAAATCACTAATACGCAAATTTTGCGAAAGCCCTCAGCGCAAGCTAATCGTCGTAATCGCTACTACCACTATTGGGCTCTTTGTATGGGTTCCGTTGGTCGATGAGTATTTTGATGTTAAAGCGAGTTATGCGACTCTTACGGATGAATTGGGTCTCGCCCGCCAGACGGCCAAGACCTTGCCCAGCCTTGAGGAGCAGCTTGTCCAGCTAGCCGAACAACTAGAAGAACTCGAGAAACGTGCTGTCACAGAAGGAACCTTGAGTCGCTATCGGAGCCAACTCGTTGAACATATACGAGGTGCAGATTGTCGTGTCAGAAAGCTAGATGTGAGCCCTCCGACGCGACGACCTTGGGTGAAAGATGACGATCCACTGCAACAAACATTAGCCAAGGGGCCGACGGTTCAAAAGACACCGTTCATCCTAGAAAAACGCACCGTCTCGTTCCTGGTAGACGGAACGATGGAGAATATTCAAAATCTTCTGGAACAGCTGCATAAAGATAAGACGTTTGCTCATCTGAACCGAATGAGCTTACATACCAAAGGCCGAGATGGTGGTGTTGTCACCTTAGAAATAGATATGTGGCTTTTTGCCTTAGAACGGCAAAAAAGGTCATAAGTCGAATGAGTCGTGTCAGGGAGGACACATGCTCAAGATTGGCGTTAACAAGTCGCTTTATTTAGTGCGCCCGCTCGTGGTGTGCTTTTTGCCGGCTATCTGTGCGCTTGCATTGTGCTTCGTCAGTACGAAGTACCTCTTGGCGGAGGAAGTTGCTGATCTTCTAGCCGGTGCTGAAGTAGCCCCTGTCGCACTAAAGGGTACGTCCTCCATTCTTGTACCGCTCTCTCAGGCATTAGAAACCCGCGGCGATTTATCGCTTCAGAACACGTCGATGGAAAAGGCGCTGTTTACGATCGGTGCGAGCTGGAAAGTCAACATCGTTGTTGGCAATGACGTGCGAGGAAATATCAGCTGTGTTTACAAGAATACGCCGTTGCGTGAGGTGCTTGATGCCATCCTGCTAGCCAATGGCTACAGCTACCGTGCGGTTGGCGAGAGCCTTGTTGTACAGCGAGCTAAAGAGGTAGGCAGCGCAAACCCGCTTTTTCGATCTGCATTTATCTCCATCACCCACAGCGATCTGAATGAGATCGTCGACGGGGCTCGGCTGCTGATTAGTAGTCAGGGGCAGATTAAAGCATTGGAATCTGCGCGTAGTATTGTCGTGGTCGATTTTGCAGATCGCGTAGCAACCGTTCGTAATTTTGTGTCGAGGATGGATGCTGCCGCCGCCAAAGCGACGGGGGGTATCCCTGCAGAGACCTATAAGCGGCTGGAAGTAGCGTATTTTCACACCCAGTATATTGCGGTCGACAACGCGAAAGAGCCATTAACAGCCGTACTCAGCAATGCGGGGCGCGTTGCGACCATGCCTGCAGAAAACCGCTTGGTGGTTATCGATTATGCCTCGAACATCGAGATGGTAAAAAAAGTGCTGGCGAAGATTGACCGACCTCGCCCTCAAGTTCGTATCACGGCTTTAATTTATGACATTAGCCTGCAGGATGTAGAGCAGTTAGGACTCAACTGGAACAGTTCTGGCAAAGGAAATAGCCTTGATGCCAATGGAGATCCGAACCAAGCAATTACCCTTGCTACGCAAACGATGGCTCCTTTTGTGGCTGGGGCCAATGGCGGGGCATTTACCATCAAAAGCCTGACACAAAATTTTGATATCACCACAGTCGCTTTGCTACTGCAAAATGCGAATGATGCTCGATTGCTAGCCGATCCGCACGTCACCGTCGAAGATAACGAGACGGCGGATATGAGCAGTGTGCAGGAAATTCCGTTTCAACAGATCACGCAATCGGAGTTAGGTGGTCAGCTTGGCACGACGGCGTTTAAGAAAGTAGGCATCTTACTGAAAGTCATTCCTACCGTATCTGCAGATGGGACGGTACGGATGAAGATTAACCAAGAATTTAGCCGAGTTGCCGGATTTACAGAAAACGAAAGCCAGCCAATCATTGATAGCCGTACAGCGAATACCACGGTTCGGGTGGCCAATCGGCAGACGCTTGTGATTGGTGGTTTGCGTCAACGGAGTGACACGGGCGACTTCAACGGCATTCCGTTTTTGAAGGACATTCGATATTTTGGCCCCTTGTTTCGCTCGCGCAATACCACGGTTCGTGAGAGCGAGCTGATTATCTTTCTTATGCCAGAAATCATTAGCTATGACCAAGCCTCGCATCCCCGCGAGTTTATGGCCGAAGAGACCATTGGTTGCCGATTAGATCGCGTGCCTTTTGCCGAGGGCTGTGGCGGTCTCGGGTGCCCGAATTGCGACATCTCGATCGAAGGCGGCACGGCAGCAGGGCAGCAACTATTACGGCTACCCTCGACCGAGGAAGATTCTGACTTGGCATCTGCTATCTCAGCCCAACCGTCTACTGAGACTTCGTCTGGTCGAGTAAGAGTGCCGTTTCGACAAGGCTTTGAAGACCGTTATCGGGCCACGGGAGGTGTCGAATCGAAAGCCAAGCCGCAAGAGCCTCGCCATGCAAAGGCAAAAGCCGTGAATCGAATTTTCGGACTGTAGTGATTTTGCGTGTGGATGAGCCTTATTCTTACCATCCCTAGATCAATGCAGTGCGTGTCTGGCAATTCGTTTGGCTCAGAGTGACGTAGATTTCAGCGGACAAGATAGTTCGCTTCCCCCCCCCCCCAGAAATTTACGTTCGCTGGACACTCAGATATGTTCTTGCAATTTCGAGTCGCAATAGCCGTTTGCCTTGGCATCGCGGTCTGTTTATTTGCCGGATGTGGCGAAGAAGTCGCGCCGGATGCGACTCCAACAGAGTCGCCTAGTATTGAACCGGTAACCTCTCAACCAGCTGTTGAGGAAGAAACTCCGGTAACTGAACAGCCGGACGAAGAGTCGACAAGTGCGACTGACGACTTGCCCGTCAGTACGCTCGATCAAGTCAGCAAGCCCACCGAAACTTTGGCGTACCACGCGCCATTCCCCGATCGAGTTGACTTGTTCAGGATTCCTAAACGTCAGGGAGGTAGCTTTGCCGCGACGCCCGGAAACATTGAAAGTGCCGTCGAGTTGCTTGGCTTTGTGAACGTCGATTCCCAGCAAGTGGTGCTTTCGATTGACGGGATGGTCAGTCCACTCGAGGTGGGCAACAAAGTCGCAGAGATCGAAGTCATATCGATTCAGCCTCCTGCTGTGGTCTTACAGCGGGGCCGTCAGCGCTGGCAAGCATCGCTTGAGAATTGACTTGAGTTGGTGCGTGTGCTTCGACACTCCCGGCCAGGATGACCGGGCTATCTAGGGCGCCATTTTCTGCAATTGGCGTAATTCAAAGCAAATTGCGTCCGGTCCCTGTCCCTATAGCTCGCGGCCTAGTAGCATGGTTCGTTCTTCGCCGTGTTGCTTCTGCTAAAATCCCCAAGAGGCTCTTTGATGTTTCGAGACCCTGTTTTTTTGCGCCCGTTTATTATTACAGCAATCGTACTTTTAGCCCCTGCCCAACTGGCTGTTTCGGCTCCACGTTCGGAAGCCTATCTAGGGCAGCCCTTTGGGGTGGGAAAAGTGACCATCGATGTTCTTCGTGGCGAGAAGGCGATCCCGTTGAGCGATGAGCGTTTTACCGTCATCGGCGAAAACGATCGGGTGATGTATCCCGTGCTCAAAGAAGAGCCAGGGCGTCGGCTGCTGCGGCAATTGCTCGAAATCGAAACGCCACGGACCGTGACGATTTACTATTTGTTTCGAGGAGATGAGCCCTTCGACCTTTACCCCTTTACTCCGGTTGAGCAAGCGGTACGGGTGAAGCCAGTGAACAACGAGGCGGCGCATCGCGAGTTGCTTGATGAGTGGTGGAGCCAATACTCGGGCTATTGGCAACGGCTGCAAAAAGATCCGCAGTATCCGCCGATCGCAGAAAACTTTTTGACGGCCAGCCTAGCACGCCGCTTAGGAAAAACACTGCCTGAGAGCAAGCGAAGCATCCTGCCGTGGAGTAAGCAGAAAAAGGTAAGCGCTTTTGATGAACTGCTGGTGAACGAGTCGCATCAGCTTCGGATTGACGTAGAGATGCTACAGCACGCGAATGGTGAATTCGAGATACACCCTTTGCCTGATCCCGTGGTTTGGGCGCAGCCAGAGATATCCGAAGAAGGGCTAGAGGGAGTTGCGGTCGAAGCCATTGCTACGCACGTCCCCGAAGAATGTTTTTATCTTCGGTTCGGAAATTTCACCAACTACCTCTGGTTTCGAGATCTCAACAAAAAATGGCAGGGCGACCTTGGCAACATGATTGCTCGACGCGGGATTGATCGGGCGAGTTCCAAGCGAATCCAGCAGCAGCTTTCGCTGAAAGAATCGGTGCTGGCGAAAATCCTTGGTCCTCAGGTCATCGCCGATGCGGCGATTATCGGGCTCGATCCGTATGTCGCGCAAGGTGCGGGGATTGGGATTCTTTTCGAAGCAAAGAATAGCTTTCTGCTATCGCAGGATTTAACGAACCAACGTCGTACCGCGCTGACTGAGTTTGACGATGCCGAGGAAACGACGATCGAGCTTGCTGGGCAAGAGGTCTCGCTGATTGCTACGCCGGATGGGCGGGTGCGGTCATACTATGCCCAGGCCGACGATTTTCACTTGGTGACCACTTCACGCACTTTGGCGGAAAGGTTTTTAGAAGCAGGGCAGGGCACCCGACCGTTGGCGGCGCTACCCAGTTTTATAAATGCTCGCCAGCAAATGCCGGTGGAACGGGACGATACGATTTTCGCGTTTATCTCGCCGAAGTTTTTCCAAAATTTGTGCAGCCCTCAATACCGTATTGAAACCCGCCGCCGTGTTCGATCGGCCCGCGAATCGCATTTGCTCGAGCTTGCCCGTCGGGCGGCAATCACAGAAGGGCTCGCTGCGGTGACTCGCGAGCAATTAATCGAGACCGATATTCTACCTGCCGGTTTTGCAACTCGAATTGACGAAAGTCAACTCCTCGAAACCGAGTCGGGGGTGATCGATTCTCACCGTGGGCGACCAGGATACTATATTCCTGTTGCCGACATGCTCGTCCACCAGGCCACGGCGGAAGAACTTACGGCCTACCAAAAATTTATCGAACGTTTTCAAGCTGACATTGGTCAGATGCCGCCCATAGCGATCGGCGCAAAGCGAGCCGTAGACGAAGCCGGCGAAACGATGGTTGTCGACGTGTTGGTTTCGCCGCTTGGTAGACTCAAACTTGGTTCACTTGCCGATATGTTGGGGGAACCTTCGGATCAAGAGTTGCAAGAAGTCGAGGGGGATGTGGTGACGGCACAGGCGGTGCTTGATGTTCCGGTTCCGCTCGTGGGCGGCGATAGCCAACCGCATCTTCTATTCGGTGGATTGCGAGATTTTCGATCGCCCTTGGCGATCAAGCGAGGAGCGGTCGTTGCTGATGCTACGCCCACCGAACTCATTCGCGGATACCTGGGCGCCTGGCCTAAGCCCGGATTGCTCGCCATGTTTGCCGGGCCGCAAGCTCCGGCGAGCGACCAGCCTGAGCAAGTGGGCGAACAAGTCTGGCAGGCAGGGCAAGACGACTTTCTGCTCTTGTCGTTTAAACCTGAGGTGATCGAGCAGGTTTTGCCGCAAATCGAATTGATTCCCGCCGAACGGCCGGCACAAATTCGACTTCGCGTTGACAATCTCTCGGACAAAAAAATTGCCGAGGTAGTAAACGCTTTCGGATATATGCGAGCGCGTGATACCTCCGTAGCAGCCAGCCGACTGATGAACACTTTGGCGAATCAATTGCACGTGCCGAGGTTTGAATGCCGCGAACTGGCCGAACGGCTTGTCGACGGAAAGTTTGTCTGTCCGTTGGGCGGCGAGTATCAGCTCTATGCTCCCGACCTCGGCCTAGAAGTTTGGTCGTCGTCGGCATTTCCAAAAAAGAACCGATTTTTACTTACGGAAGTACCCGACGACTTTTATCTACCGCTGCTTACTTGGTTCCGCGGTTTCCAGGGCGATTTGACCCTCACCGACGAATCGTTGAAATCGCATCTAGAAATCAGGATGACCGGGGCGGCAGTGCCGTAGGGAGTTTTGCAGGGCGAACTGCAAAGTCACAATTGTCTGAAATAAAACAAAAATAACTTAACCACAGAGGGCACAGAGAACACTGAGAGAAGCTCATTTTCAGACACTCTGTGCTGCTCTGCGTCCTCTGTGGTAAATCTTTTCTTCTTGCTCTTTTGATTGATCGTACGGTGTGCGAAGCACGAGAGGCAAACACCGCTTACATCTGGGTTAAGCCTCTTGTGCTACGCAAATCGACACATGTCCGGCTAAGTTGGTGATGAAGATGGGGCGGTTCCCAGACAAGTGTCGGTGCCACCCGTTTGGTGTTCACAAAGTGATATTTTTGAACCGGCAACGCCCTAGATCAGGCTGATCACGCGGGCTCGGGATTGTTCTTCGATGTTGATTTTTTCTTCGCGTGCGAGCCAGCCGATTGCTTGCATCACTTGATCGCGTGGTGCGTCGACCTGTTTGATGAGTTTGGTGATCTTGAGTGGCCCGGTCTCGTCGAGCAATTGCCAAACTTGGCCTGCTGTGATTCCAATTTCTAAGGTAGCGGATTCCGCTTCGATTGTTGCCATGGAAGGAACTCCTCAATTTTCAAGGATGGTGTTTATTCGTAACGGGTAGAAAATTTAGGTCTGTGTAAGTATGGGACGTCATGCGTGCCGGCTCACCCTTCACTTGGCAACGAAAATAGCAAGGATCGCCGCGACTGGCTGCTTGTGACGATTATACCGAGGATGAGCGACACGGCGAACAGCAATCGAAAGACCTGCGGTCAGACGGCTTTTGAACTATTTTCAGCGGGCGCTAGCTGAACGAGGCGTTGGCCTGTTTCTGCTTCTTCGAGCAGCGTGCCTGCCCGATAGGAGCTTCGTACCAGCGGCCCCGATGCGACGCCGCGGAAGCCCATCGCTCTTGCTTCGTCGGCCCATTTTTCGAATTGCCCGGGAGTGACATAGCGCTCGACGGGTATAAACCTTGCGGTTGAGCGTCCTGGGGCTAAGTATTGTCCCAGGGTGACTAGCTCGACGCCGACGTCTCGAAGTTGAAGAAGGGCGTCGGTAATTTCTGCATCGGTTTCGCCCAAGCCGACCATGAGGCTGCTCTTCGTCCAAAGATCGTCGCGAAGCTGCTTGGCCCTGCGAAGCACTTCTAAACTTTGGGCAAACGAAGCTTTGGGATCGCGGACGGCACTGTCAAGTCGTGGCACACACTCGACGTTGTGGGCAAATACACGCAGTGGAATTTCGTCGAGCAGGTGGGTTAGCGCTTGCCCATTTCCTTCGAGATCGCTGCAGAGTAATTCAATGGTGGTTTCGGGCAAGCGGCGATGAATTGCCGCGACACAGCGTTTGTAATGGTCTGCGCCACCGTCGGATAAATCATCGCGATTGACCACGGTGATAACCACGTGGGCCAATCCCATTCGCTCGACCGCATCGGCCAATCGTTCGGGTTCGTTGGTGTCGAGCGGGTCGGGCTGCTTGAGGGTTTCGACCGAGCAAAAGCGGCAGCCGCGCGTGCATTGCTTGCCGGCAACCATAAATGTTGCGGTGCCACGTGCCCAGCAGTCGTGAACATTTGGGCAGCCGGCTTCTTCGCACACGGTGTGCAGTTCGTTGCCTTGGACCACCTGGAGCGTGCCGTTGAAGGTCGCCTGCGATCGCCCAGCCGGCAGGTTGACGCGAAGCCACTCGGGCAAGCGCGCGTGTCCGCTTGGCAAGGTGCCACGGGAATTAGGGACGACAGCTTTTTTCATTTAGCCGGTCAGGCCTTCGAACAGCGGAGTCGAGAGATAGCGCTCGCCTAGGCTGCACATGATGGTCACGATCCGTTTGCCAGCATACTCGGGCCGGGCGGCCAGTTTGGCGGCGGCACACATGTTTGCCCCGCTGGAAATACCGGCCATGATACCTTCTTCTTTTGCCAAACGACGAGCCCAGAGGAAAGCTTCTTCGTTGCTCACGGTCACCACTTCGTCGACGATCGACGTGTCGAGATTCTTGGGGATAAACCCGGCGCCGATGCCTTGGATTTTATGAGGGCCAGGGGCTCCACCGCCAATGACGGGCGAATCGACGGGCTCGACGGCAATCGCTTTGAAATCAGAATTTTGCTTCTTCAAAAAACGACTTGCGCCGGTGATCGTCCCGCCGGTACCTACGCCCGCGACAATGGCGTCGATCGCGTGGCCCGAGTCTTCCCAAATTTCAGGGCCGGTGGTGGATTCGTGAATCGCTGGATTGGCGGGATTCTCGAATTGCTGAGGTAAAAAAGTGTTGTCGCCGGCAGCGGTAAGTTCGCCCGCTTTCTCGATGGCGGCTTTCATCCCACCAGCAGCAGGGGTGAGTACCAGATCGGCGCCCATTGCTCGTAGCAAGGCACGACGTTCGACCGACATCGACTCAGGCATGGTGAGTGTGAGGTGGTATCCTTTGGCCGCACAAACAAAGGCCAAAGCAATTCCTGTGTTGCCGCTGGTCGGCTCAAAAATACGGGTATCGGCGTTGATTTTTCCGTCACGCTCACCGGCGGCGATCATCGCAGCACCGATACGGTCTTTCACGCTGTTTAGGGGCTGAAAGAACTCGCATTTGGCGAAGACCGTGGCATGCCCCTCGGGCACCAACCGGTTGATGCGAATCATGGGAGTTTCGCCAACCGCCTCGGCGGCGTTTTGGTAGGTCTTATTTCGTGGCATGAGGGCACCTGACGTTCGAGTACGCGAGCGGGAAACTCCTCGAAAGCGAGGAGATATTCTTCTGCGTCCCGATTGTCAACATTCCCCCGCCTCAAGCAACCCCTGCATCCGTTTCGATTAGTGAAAGCGAAGGGATAGCCCTGTTCCGACGAAATAGTCGTCGGCCGCATCGTTGAGGCCGACCCCGGCTCGTATATCCCACTGCACGTCATTACTGAGGAGTACCGTCATGCCTCCGTTGAAGTAATGTTGCGTTTTTTCGGTATCTGCACTGTGGGGGATGAGTCCGTACCACTCGGTGTAGGCACCTAAGCGATCTGTCAACGAATAGGCAATGGTCCAAGATTGGGCAAGTTCGGTATAGGCATCGGTGGAGGTGCCATCGATCGCCCGATTCAATTGCGTGCTGCCAGCGGTGGAGATGAAGTCGTTGACTTCCCAGCCGTAGATCCAATTGAGCCCTGGCAAAACCTCGTTCCCAGAAAATGCATCGTGCCCGACGGGAACCATCATCTGGGGGATGAGTGCCATTTCAGGCAAAAGGCCCTCTTGCGGGGTGATGCCGATTTTGAAACCGAGATAGAGGTCTTCGGAACCTGAAGTACGAACACCGTTGATTGATTCAGTTGCGTAATTCCATCCGATTCGCAATTCAAGCCAATCGGCGAGGATACCTACACGGAGCAGAGGCTCGGGATAGGAATGGTTGATGGTCTGATCGGTGCCATCGTTATCGAAGGTGTAGGTATAGCCGACTTCGAGCTGTGCCACACCAAGCCCCACGGTCGAGCTTGCTTCGGTGAAGTCGGGACGATCGGTGACCAATGGCTCGCAAAGGTCGGGGCCACCAGAAAAACTTGTGCCGTAACTCCATTGAAAAAGCGTGCCACGCGATTGACACGAGCAAGGTCCGTAGCTGCAATCCTCGGCAATCGATTGTCCGGGAGGGGTGACTAGAAATAGCAGTAACGAAACTAAGAAATTGTATACAAGCTTCTGTGAGAATCTGAACCTATGCATTGCTCCGAAATCCTTTCCTCGATCGCTGGCAAGCGGTGACGATCCGCCCATCCATGACCGCCGAAGTTAGTGAGACACTGTCTCATCGTCTTGCTGCTTCGAGGAAAGGGAACCTTTGTCCGCCCGCCGGAACAATCGGCATTTTCGCTATTGATGCTGACGGCAATATCTCGGCGGGAAAAATATCGCTAGAAGGGTGGCTCTGGAGCCCAACTCGAGTTAGAGACTGCCAAAGAATCGTTGAATCGGATTTTGGCTCGGCCTTCTCGCCACTTTTGCGCGAGGTTTGCGGTAAAGTTGGGCCAAGGTTTTGCCTTTGGGCGGAATGACAAAGAATTTTACGTCGTCGACCACCCAGGGGGTCGACCAGTTCCGGCCATTTTCCCAATTCGCGACGTCGAAGAAGAAGTTGTCGAAATACAGCGCACGCGAGCCATAAGGAAAACCTGAGTAGAGGTGATCTTCTTCGGTGAGGTCGTCGACGCCCTCGCTGGCGTAGTAGTGGACTTGCCCGTCTGGGGTGAACGACATGCCGAAAGTCCACCAGCCCGGCTTGTAGATTTTCGGGCCAGCCAGATCGCGGCCATTTTGCTTCGCACGGACGCTGATTTGGGCAAAGTCTTGCTCGAATTTCTTGCTGGTTTCGCTACGGAAGAGCAGGAAAAAACCGGGCCAGTAGGGTTCGACGGAGCCTTTGCGATCTCGTCCGCGAATATCAGCGCGGATTCCAAACGATGCACCGGTGCGATTTTCCCAACGGTCGAATTCAGGTAGGTAGACGCGAACGGTGCAACTCGGCTGCCAAGTGACCGGCACAGGCTGACCGACTCGAGTTTCTACACCCATCAGCAAATCATCCTGCATTTGTGTGCCGGCAATTTTACCGGGGATGCCTGACAAACGTGTGGCCAAAAACATCGAGCCACGGCTGCCTTCGATACCGCCCGGTGGGGTTGGCACTCGTTTGATTGCATCGGGCTGACCTCGTAGAGCACTTTCGTACCAACGACCGTTTCGAGACTTTCCGCCCGGTGCCCGTTGATTTTCGTCCTGCTCGTGACTGGCTTTCTTGCCGTTCATGATGTAGCCCCACTCGAGATCTTCAAAGTCGTCGCCGACGCGATCGACCTTAACTCCGGTACCGGGAACGAAGGGTTCATCAGCAGAGAGGGGCGTAGCCGCGATGAGGGCTGCTAGTAGAAAAATCGCAAGGGAAAGGCGAGATGTCATCCTTGACGCTCCGGCGGAATGTTTGATTGATGATGTTTGATTGTTGATTGCAGAAAAGCGAATCGACGATCACACCTCTTGCTTATCGGCAAAGATTGCGTAATCGTTCAGTCTTACCAATCGCAGTGCTAGCGGCCGGCGTTATTTTCGAGCGATTCGGCGATTCGAAGGTCGATCACTTGGAGTAGCAGCTTATGCAGTCCGAGTGGTGCTGTCACTAGATGCTGTACCGCAGGCCAAGCTTCTGCCGCTTTTTCCGCTAGGCGGGGGATGTCTGAATTCCAGTGTCGCCCTGGACCCAAGAAGTACGGAAAGACAACCACAAGTTCTGCGCCGCGCTCGGCACAACGATTAAACGCGGTCGCAATCGAGGGTTCGGCCAGCTCCATGTGGGCGGGCTCGATCATTGTCCAATCAGATTGCTGTCGAAAAGCGTCAGTCACTTCGAGCAGCAGCTGGTTGCTTTCTTCACGGCGCGAGCCGTGGTCGACCAGAATGACGGCGACCTTGTCGTGCGCGACGTTCCATTTTGATAGGTCAGGCAGCATTCTTTTCGCTTCCGCGAATTGGTGGGTGAACCTGTCGGAGTTACAGCTTAGCGATATGCCCTCACGCTTTGCTGACAGACCGCTCAGACAGTTACACATAATTCGGAATTTTTTAAGATCCGGAGGGTCGCCATATCCCTAGCTGGTGGTGTCAAGCACCGGAACTCTATTGATGGGATGCGAACAGGCCCAGCGGGCCTAAACAATGCGGATGTATCGGCCCGCCGGGCCTAAACGAGTTTGTCGTACCTGCGTCCGGTGCCTCACGGCACCGGCTAGGGCTGTACCAGCCCTCCGGGCCTATTTCAGTTTCCGGCCAGGATGGCCGGGCTAGGGGGGCTTTGGAACGCTCGAGTATAAAAGGCTCTAGTTTTTATAAATCTTGTGTTGTGGTCGGCCGGAGAGGATTTGTTCTTTGCCCCAGTTGGTGACGGCTCGGAAGTCGTCGCTTTGGATAAAAGTGCTAAACGCTGCTTCGTCTGACCATTCGCTGGTGATCAAATACGAAGCTCCGTCGGCAGTGTCCTTCCACAGAGTTGAGCTAGTATGGCCATCTGCCGCGTTGAGGGCTTCGATGACTCCGGCAAATTTCTCTTCAAAATCTTGTTGCTTGCCTTCGATGACGTGATAGTTCATTCCGACGGTAATCATATTTGTCAGTGTCTCCGGTTAGGATGTTGGATCGTTGGTGAGAATTAGCCTGGATTATTGACGGCCGAAGTGGTTACGTAAAGGTGCTCTCTTAAGCGATCAGCCCCGCCGTGCTTCGCGTAATTTGGCACGGATCGTCAGCAGCCGCTCGCCTAGTTGCGCTTCGAACCCTCGGTCGACCGGGCGGTAGTACTCCCGTTCGACTCCCAAGTAGTCTTGCGCGGCGACGCCATCTTCGGCGTTGTGGGCGTACTCGTAACCTTCGCCGTGGCCTAATCGCTTTGCACCCGCGTAGTGCTTGTCGCGTAAATGGTTAGGAACAGGAACGGTTCGGCCTTCGCGCACGTCGGTTCTTGCTTCTCCGATTGCGACTGTGGCGGCATTCGACTTGGGCGCACATGCTAGATAAGTGACCGCTTGTGCCAGGCTCAACTGACATTCAGGGAGACCGACAAATTCGCAGGCTTGCATCGCGGCCACCGCGATTTGCAACGCTTGAGGATCGGCGTTGCCGATGTCTTCGCTGGCAAGAATTACCAATCTGCGTGTCAGAAATCGAATATCCTCGCCACCTTCTAACATGCAGGCAAGCCAGTAAATGCCTGCGTCGGGGTCGCTGCCGCGGATGCTTTTGATGAGAGCGCTGATGGCGTCGTAGTGGGTGTCGCCATCGCGGTCGTATTGAACGGCCTTGCGCTGCACGGATTCGGCGGCTAATTCTAAAGTAAAATCAACGGGGCTTTCGTCAGTCGAGAGTACGCCAATTTCTAAGGCGCTCAGCGCTTGCCGAGCATCGCCATCACAGGTGGTAGCTAGAAATGCGGCCGCATCGTCATGCAGTTTTACGGGTCGTTGGCCTAGTCCACGTTCCGGGTCAAGTAGTGCGCGTCGCAGCAAGGTGATGATGTCGTCTTCGTCGAGTGGCTGAAACTCAAACACTCGGCTACGGCTAACTAGCGCACTGTTTACCGCAAAAAACGGGTTCGAGGTGGTGGCCCCCACCAGGATGACGGTTCCTTCTTCGACGTCGGGCAGCAGGGCGTCTTGCTGCGATTTATTGAACCGATGGATCTCGTCGATGAACAACAAAGTCCTGGTGCCCTCAGCCGACAGCACATCGCGGGCATTATCGAGAACTTCTCGCAGGTCTTTTACGCCGCTAGTCACTGCGTTGAGCTGTCGAAATCGGCAACGTGTTTCGGTTGCCAGCAGATGCGCTAACGTTGTTTTCCCAGTCCCTGGGGGGCCGTAGAAGATCAGGGCAGTCAACCGATTGGCCTTGATCAGGCGCCACAACAGTTTGCCTTCGCCCAGGAAATTTTGCTGGCCGACAAATTCGCCCAAGGTGCGGGGGCGCATTCGCATTGCCAAGGGTTGAGCGTGACGGCGATTCTCAGCTTCAGCGGCGGCGAATAAGGACATGGCAAGATTTTTTGCAGCTAGGGCCCCGTTGGTCATGATGGGGCAAAACTGTGACGACTCCTATAACCGTTGTACGCGAACCTCTTTCGCTCGCCTACCCTTCCGGTAATTCCGGCAAACCTTCGCAATCTCAAGGCTTGCTATTTGCCGAGTCGATGCACAGGAGACGCGAGCATTGTTTTGCCAACTCTCCCCTAGCCCCTCCAGAGATGGAGGGGGAGCAGAACCGAATGAAACACTACGATTGCATTGTCATTGGCACCGGTCCCGCGGGACAAAAAGGGGCGATTCAGGCGGCAAAACTCGGCAAACGAGTGGCCATCATCGAAAAAAATCGTGTTCTCGGAGGTGCCCAGATCAACACGGGCACTATTCCCTCGAAGGCGCTGCGAGAGGCCGTGCTTCATTTGACGGGCGCGAATCGTCGAGGACTCTTTGGTGAAGCAGCACGCATCAAAAGTGACATTACGATTGCCGAGCTGGTGAGTTTTTCGCAGCGTGTGATTCGCCACGAGTGGGATGTGATTCGGAATCAATTCGAACGCAACAATGTCGACCTAGTCTGGGGTCGAGCACGTTTTACGGGGCCCCACGAAATTGTGGTCGAGGGGAAAAATGGCACCGAGGAGCTATCCGCAGACCGATTTTTGCTTGGCGTAGGTACTCGGCCTGCACGTCCTGATAACGTGCCATTCAACGAGAAAACGATTTTCACTAGCGACGGGATTTTCAGCATTGATCATCTGCCGAGGACCATGATTGTTGTTGGCGGAGGGGTCATCGGCACCGAATACGCGTGTATCTTGGCTACGCTTGGCGTGCAAGTCACGCTGGTCGAAGGTCGCGACAAGGTACTCGGCTTTCTAGATCAGGAAATCGCGGATGCATTCCATTACTTTATTCGTCAGCAAGGTATTACACTTCGCCTTGGCGAAAAGGTGAAAGAAATTAGGGAAGTGGAAATTCAAAATGGGACGGTCTGCAAATTAGTCGAAGCCCAATTGGAATCTGGCAAGGCGCTTCACGCCGAAACGCTACTTTATGCCATCGGGCGGCAAGGTGTTTGCAAGAGCTTGGGACTTGAGAACGTAGGTGTCGATTTCGACGATCGCGAACGGTTGAAAGTTAACGAACATTATCAAACCAACGTCGAGCATGTTTACGCTGCCGGCGATGTCATTGGTTTCCCGTCACTTGCCTCGACCAGCATGGAGCAAGGCAGACGCGCGATTTGTCATGCTTACGACTGTTGCGACGGCAACTATAACACCTCGCTGTTCCCTTACGGCATTTACGCGGTGCCAGAGATTTCGATGGTCGGCAAGACTGAAGAACAGTTGACGGCCGAGGGTATTCCTTATGAATCAGGAATCGCCAATTATCGAGAAATCGCTCGCGGGCAACTCCTAGGCGACGAGCTAGGAATGCTGAAAATGTTGATTCACCAAACCACGCACCAGTTGCTGGGCGTCCATGTGATCGGCACCGGGGCCACAGAACTGATTCACATCGGCCAAGCAGTAATGGCACTGGGCGGCAACGCCGAGTTCTTTGTGAACAACGTGTTCAACTTTCCCACTTTGGCAGAATGCTACAAGGTGGCAGCTTACAACGGCTTGAATAAGCTGAACAATGTTTACAGCGGAAGCTGCCAGCCGGTGACGGTGAGTTACTAGTACCTGTTTGAAATAGGCACCTGAAATTAGCACAAGATTCCTGTATGATTGCTCGTATGACACTATTTACCTACGGTACATTAACGTTTCCTGAGGTGTGGACCCGAATCGGCATGGCCATGCCTGCTTCGCAGCCAGCGAGGTTGCCTGGGTATGCCGTCTATCGACTGCGTGATGCGGTCTTTCCTGGAATCATCCGCGCCGGGGACGACGACTTTGTCATCGGAGTGCTCTACGAGGGGCTCGATGAAGACACTTTGTTTGAACTCGATGCGTATGAGTCGGTCCTCTACGACCGCATGGCCGTCCAAGCGGTCACCGACGAGGGAATCGAAGTCGAGTGCCAAGCTTTCGTGATCCCCGAATCACGCCGTCAGGCATTGACCGATGAGCCTTGGAACGCCAAGCGTTTTTCAGAAAAAGAGTTGGAAAAATATCTGCACGGGTAGAGTTTTCACTCAGCTAGAAGACTGAGACGTTGGGGTGGACTGCCCATCGGGAATTGCATTGCCGACGGCTCCGGGGCAATCCTTGGCTTGGCTAGCTTGGGAATCGTCGCCGAAATTCACAACGCGGCCACCTAGTGATTTCTGTAGGTCGGCATAATACTGCACGATCTGGTGAGGGTCGTGGCCGATCTTGCCCGAAACTTCGTGTCGGACGCGACGAAGTTCGTCGAGAACGCTCAGTTTAGTCATGGTACTGCATCCTCAGCTAAGCCGTAGTCGCCTGTTTTTTGGGTGGTCGGGCGGGCACACCTGCCAACATGCCGCGGATACAAATATCTTCGTCGATATCAGGCCAATGGGCACCCTCTCCATTGCCAATGATCTCGAAGTTATTGCGCTGTTCCTGCGTCGCTTCGGATAATCGCCAAGACCATGCGAGTGGGACGCTGATGGTTCGCCCATCCTCGAGCTCTGCGACAATCAAATCTTCGGTGACATTCATCGCCAGCATTCGCGGTTCATTAGTTACCACAGTATTTACTCGGGCCACTCTTTTAACGGCCCGATCGAGACGGTGGAGTGGCGGGTGAGGGGGTATTTTTTTAGCACGTGGTGGATGTCGTCTAGGGTGACGGCTTCGATGGCTGCCAGGTCGTCACCGACGCTGCGGTATTCGCTTCGTTGCATCCAATTGCCACCGACGTTGAAAAGTCGATTCCGCGGGCGCTCGCTGCCTAATACGACGCGAGCGATTACTTTGCTTTTTGCTTGCTGCAATTCTTTGGCAGTAAAACCGTCTTGCTCGGCTTGCTCTTGTAGTTGGGTCGCCCTCGCATAGTTGGCTGCGGAGGTTTCGGCATCACAGCTAATCCAAGTGAAAAACATGCCTGCCCCAAGGTATTCGTAGTGCCCGACGCTGGCACTTTCGGCGAGGCCCGGGTCGACCATTTCCCAATACATGCGGCTGCCAGAATCGTCGCCGAGCATGGTCGCCATGAGTTTTGCCGCGAAGCGATCTTCATCTTCCGAAGCGGGCGCATCTGCCAGTTGCAAAATGTATTGTTGCGAAGCCGACTCGCGATAAACGTGGTGAAAAGTCGTTTGAGAGTCAGCCGTCGGTATGTCGCGCACGGTCGGCTGCGATTTCCAGTCGCTACAGCATTTGGCGACTTGCTCGATCAGGGCATCAAAATCAACCCGTCCTGCCGCTGCGACAAAGACGTTGCCGGGGCTATAGCGTGACGAAAAATATTGCTGCATCTGGTCGGCTGTCAACGCGCTGACCGACTCTACCGTTCCTAGCACACTACGCGCCAAAGGGTGATTGCCGTAATGGAGGGCTTTGATTTTATCGTCCATGCCAAACGGCGGTTGATCGGCATACATTTGGATTTCTTCGAGTATGACTTTCTTTTCCATTTCGAAGTCGTCTTCTCGAAGACTGGGGCGCATGATGTCGGCCAGCAGATCAATCGTTGGTTTCTGATATTCGGGCAGAACCGCAGCGTAGTAGACGGTGTTTTCTTCGCTTGTGAAAGCGTTGTAGTGGGCACCAAGTTCGTCGAACTCGCGGTTCACATCCTCAGCCGTGCGGCGAGGCGTGCCCTTGAACACCATGTGCTCTAAGAAATGGCTGACACCAGCAATTTCGTCAGTTTCGTCGCGCGCGCCGGTTCGGACAAAAAAACCTACGCCCAACGAGTGGGCAGCATCGTTCTGCTCGGCGACAATTTCGAGGCCGTTGTCCAGTGTATGGCTTAAAAACTTCAAAATCACTTTTCCTCTGGCAACGTAAGTTTGGTTGGGCCGAGCGTTGTGAAGGTAAAATCACTCGGCGGATGCGATTCTAGAAATTCGTTGATGTCACGGCTGGTCAGCTGATCAATTAGAGTTCCGACTTCTTGCAGTGAGCGGACGCGGCCAAGGTGATACCAATCGCGCGCAATGGCACCGCTACGGGCGCTGGTTGATTCTTGTTGCATAATCAGCCCGCTCTTGATTCTCGCCTTGAGCCGATCAAGCTCTGACTGTTCGACCCCATCACGAAGTTTGATGAGCTCGGCAAAGGTGACGTCCAGTGTTTCTTGAGCTCGCTCGGCAGTCGTTCCTGCGTAGCAGAGCACACGGGCTCGCTCTCGCTGGGTGTGCAGCGACGCACTGACGGTATAACAAAGGCCCCGTTTTTCGCGAACCTCGGTAAACAATCGCGAACTCATCCCGCCGCTGAGCACGCCGACGGCAGCCCAAGCTCGCAGGTAATTGGGATTACAATAGGGCACGCTCGGAAAGGCGATTCCTAGGTGGCATTGATTCGACTCTTGGTGAATATGTGTAGGGAGGTCTTCGCTGGGCAATTCAATGACTGGTTTGACCTTGACGGTTTTCCAATCGGCAAACAACTCTTCCACGCATTGGACGAGTTGAGCCCACTCAAAATTGCCCGCGACACCAAGGATCGCCCCCTCGGGTCGAAAGCTCTGTGTCCAGTACTCACGTACCTCGTCAGCCGTGCTGCTGGTGATTCCCGATTCGTCTCCCTGGCTCGACCGTCCCCAGGGCTTGGGATAAGTCCGGCGTCGAAGTTCTTGGATGAGTCGTTGGCTTGGCTCGTCGTCGACGCCACGTAGTTCTTGCAAGCAAACCAGCTTGCCCGCTTCGAGTTGATCGGTAGGTAAATGGGGACGCCTGACAACGTCTGCATAAATGCCCAAGGCCTCATCCAGATTGGTCGCAACCGTGGCGGCGCTAAAAGTTGTCTGAGAAACTCCCACCGACTCGCCACGCTCGACTCCCAAGATTTCGAGGTCGTTTATCAATGCTCGACTATCGCGCGTTCCGGCACCACGAAGTACCATGTCGCATAATAGAGAGGAGAGCCCTAAACGCTCGGCGGGATCGGCGCTATATCCGCTTGGCACCATCAACGACAGCGCCGCCGACTGCACGGCATCGGTGGGTTCGCCAACCAGCACCATGCCGTTCGCCAATAGGTGGGTTTGTGCATCGCGTTGCTGAACTTGAGTCTCTGGGGCCATCGCAGCTTCTTAAAGAGTGGATAAACAGGAATAGATGCCGCTTGGCACGATCACGTCAAGCATTGAGCTCGAAGGCAGCCTACCCAGAGGGCCCGCTGTAGGCAAGTTCGACCGTTTTATAGATGGTGCGAACCTCTCGGAACCCTAATCGGCGGTAAAGCCGAATAGCGCCTTCATTCTCGGCGGTCACTTCTAGCCGTACTATGGGAACCGCCAGATGCTGCAGTCCGAGCAAGGCAGCCAAAATGAGGGCAGATCCGATGCCTCGCCCTCGATGAAAAGGGGTCACGCCGATGTTCTGGATACTGGCCCGAGTAGGTTGGATGCGCACCGCCTGAATGGTGCCGCAATATTCTGCTTTTGAAGGGCCGGCACCTACGTACTCCGCAAGCCAGGTGGCTTCTGGCATGAAGCCCTCTTTGGTCTCGATCTCCGACATCAATCGATGACAGCCGTCGTATTCTCCCAAACACGGGAAAACCATCGCATCGATCTCATCCCGAAAACTCGCATGCTTTACTTCGGCATGGGCCGAAACCAACGAAGAATCCCATGCGACCAAGCGGTAACCTATAGGCAGCTCGATCGCAGGCCGTCGCCAACGGCGCATGTTCAGTTCCATGCGGTATCGCTTGATGTACTGGTAATTCACAAAGGTCATGGCAGAGCCGATGGCTAGATGAAAAAACGCGACTCCCTAAAGATACCACAATCCGCGACTCCCTAAAGATACCACAATCGTCGAGTCTGAAAAGAAAATCGAGTAAGCGACCTGCCCTCCTAGGGATAAACATTTTTTCTCAGATCCCGGCCACAGCGTTGGTATCAACTGGACGGCCCATGCTTGGATTTGAGCCAAGTTCGTCCTTTACAACTCAGCCACTAGCGGAGAGGCAGCGACAGGTCTATATTATTGATACTAGGTCTCAATTTAGGTGGCTCAAAAAACTATGTAACTTGTTTCTTCATAAGGCTTTATCGTGAAATATGCATCTTTTCGTGCCGTTGCGTATGTCGTTGGTTTGCTCCTACTTGTTCCTGTTGGATGTAGTAAGCCCCCTGAATCGCACTCCCATGCAGACGGCGAGGGGCAGCCAAATGTCTTTGCCGGCGAATATCCAATCTTGGTTGTTTGTACAACGGGCCAAGTGGCCGAAATGGTCGCTCGCATAGGGGGCGACCATGTCGAGGTGAAAGCTCTGATGGGGCCGGGGGTCGATCCCCATCTGTTCCGTCCCATTGCGTCGGATGTCGATAAGCTTCACCGCGCAGACGCCATCTTTTACAATGGTTTGCATCTAGAAGGCCGGATGTCCGACCTATTCGTCAAAATGGCTCGCCGCAAAGCGACCTATGCCGTCACTGAGGGGCTCCAAAGCCGCCATGATTCGCGGCTTCGTGAACCGCCTGAATTCGAGGGGATGTATGACCCGCATGTTTGGCACGATGTGGCACTCTGGTCGGATTGCGTCCGTGACGTTGCCGAAAATCTGGCCGCGTTCGATCCCCGCCATGCCGAGGCTTATCGCGCTAACATGGAAGTTTACGTCAGCGAGCTTGAGGAGCTTCATCAATTTTGCCTTGACGAAATTGCAAAAATCCCGGCCGATCGACGGGTGCTTATCACGGCGCACGATGCGTTTGGCTATTTCGGCAAAGTTTATGGGCTCGAAGTATTCGGCCTCAAAGGAATCAGTACCGAGGAAGAGAAGGACCTAGCCCATCAAGATATAATCCAGCAAATGATTATCGAACGAAAAATCCCCGCAGTCTTTGTCGAATCGGCAGTTGCCCCGCGCACGATTGAGGCTTTGGTTGAACCCTGTCGCGATGCAGGTCACGACCTTAAAGTGGGGGGCGAGCTCTATGCCGATGCCCTGGGAGAGGCAGGCAGCGAAGAAAACACTTATACTGGGATGATACGTCACAACGTGCGGACGATTGCCGAGGCCTTAACCGATTAATTTTCACGTCGAGGGTGCGCTTACTTTGCGATGAACTCCATGTCGAAGACCGCTTTTGAAATTCATGACATGACGGTCGCCTACCATCGGCGCCCTGTGCTATGGGATATCGATTTTGAGTTGCCTGAAGGCAAACTGGTTGGCATTGTTGGCCCGAACGGAGCAGGGAAAACCACGCTGATTAAGGCGGCATTGGGATTGGTGCCGTTGGCGAGCGGCAAGGTCGAAATTTATGGCAAAAGCTATCAAGAGCAACGTCATTTAGTTGGTTACGTTCCGCAACGCGAATCGGTCGATTGGGATTTTCCGGTCACGGTTCGCGACGTGGTGTTGATGGGAACCTACGGTCGTTTGGGGTGGTTCCGTCGTCCTGGCCGAGCCGAACGCGACATTGCAGACCGTTGTTTGCAGCAAGTGGGAATGGCATCGTTTGCCAAACGGCAAATTCGACAGCTTTCTGGCGGGCAGCAACAACGGGTCTTTTTAGCACGGGCCCTAGCGCAGGAGGCCCAGCTCTATTTTCTTGACGAACCTTTTGGTGGTGTTGATGCGGCCACCGAAGTGGCGATTGTCGAGCTGTTGCACACTCTACGTTCCACTGGCAAAACGGTTCTGGTTGTCCATCACGATATTCAGACGGTCCGCGAATACTTCGACTATGTCATTCTACTGAATATGCGGCTTGTTGCTTGCGGCCCGGTGGAAACCACTTTCACCAACGAAAACCTTCAGAAAACTTACGGCGGGCGGCTCACGATTTTGGACGAAGCCGCCGAAGCGATGCGTCAACGGGAGCCGAACCGATGACTGGCTCGATATTTGTTCTCGGACTCACTTTAACCAACAAAGTAATGATCGGCACTGCCGTGCTTGGTGGCATGGCAGGCGTGATCGGCTGCTTTGCTGTGCTTCGGGGGCGATCGCTGGTGGGTGATATGCTGGCGCATTCGGCCTTGCCAGGGGTTTGCTTTGCGTTTTTGCTGCTGAACTCGCGTAGTCTCTTAGGACTGTCAATCGGGGCACTCATCAGTGGGCTCTTTGCGATCGGGGCTGTGACGATCATCACCCATTGGACTCGTACGAAAGAAGACGCGGCGATTGGAATCGTACTCAGCACTTTTTTCGGGGCAGGCATTGTTTTACTTTCCGTCATTCAAAAACCGAGCGTAGGCGGTAACAAGGCGGGGCTCGACTCCTATCTTTTCGGCGAACCTGGCAACATGCTCACCGCCGATCTCTACTTACTAACGATCGTTGCTGTCATTGTTTTGCTGATCGTGGCGATTCTTTTCAAAGAGTTCAAAATTATTTGTTTCGATACCGACTTTGCCAAATCACAGGGATGGCCTACGTTGTCGCTCGATTTGGCGATCATGACATCGCTTGCGGTGGTCACTATTGTCGGGCTACCAATCGTTGGCGTCATTTTAATGGCAGCGATGATTATCTTTCCGGCCGCCACCGCCCGATTTTGGACTCACCAACTCCATACAATGTTATTGCTCGCCGGAGGGTTTGGCATTGCTGCAGGATTACTGGGCACAAAATTTGGCCAGGGGCTACCGACGGGGGCTGCGATCGTTCTCACCGCAGCGGCAATGTTCGTGCTTTCCATACTCTTTGCGCCTCGGCAAGGCATGATTGCCCGCCTCACGGCAGAAGTTAGGCTGCGACGACGCATGGCGCGCGAGCACCTCTTGCGATCGCTTTTCGAACTCAGTGAATCGGCCCTACCTCAGTTGCCTCAAATCCCGTTGCAACGCCTGCGTGACTATCGCTACTGGCGTTCGCTCGATGCCTTGCTCAGTAAAGCGACTGAAAAAGGTATGGTGACCCGCCTTGGCCAAGCGGTGCAGCTCACCGCAGTCGGCTATCGCCACGCGGCCGAGCTTACCAAAGCCCATCGACTCTGGGAAATGTACCTGATGCAACACGCAAATATCGCGTCTGACCATGTCGACCGTGATGCCGATGATGTCGAACACTTGCTGCCTGAGTCGTTGCTAGTCGAGCTGGAGCAACAGCTAGCCAGCGCTGGTCGATTGCCAGCCCTGATCGCCGAAGTGCCTGTATCACCTCATCAGTTAGATTCTGATGCCAACCCGCCAAAACACTAGAAACAGTTCCAAACGCCAAAAAAGTATCCCACGGCCGGAGATTTTCGTGCCGAAAGTGGGTTTTGAAACCGGATGTAACTAATCTGCATGGACACTCTTTGCCAATCCCTGAACCCCTTGCCGACGGTCGCGTTGTCGACAGGTAGCTGGATTGTGCTCACAGGCGCAGCCACCAATGTGGCTTGTGCTTTGGTTGGCTGCTTTCTAGTCCTGCGGCGCATGAGCATGATGGGCGATGCGCTATCACATGCGGTGCTACCTGGGCTGGTGGTTGCTTTTCTATTCTCTGGTTCTTTGGGCATTGTGCCTCTTTTTCTTGGAGCGGTTGGCGTCGGGCTGTTGACGACTTTTCTCACGCAAACCTTGCATCAGTATGCACGAGTACCTAGCGACGCGAGCATGGGGGTGGTTTTTACCTCGCTCTTCGCTTTGGGAGTCGTGTTAGTGAAAAAGTTTGTGGGCGGTCTCCATTTTGACATCGCTTGTATTTATGAAGGATCGCTAGAGCTGGTTCCGTTCGCTGACCCCATTTTCGGCTTGCCGCGACCTCTGTTTACTACGCTTGTAGTCGTCGTGGTGAACCTCGCTGTGTTAGTGTTGTTGTGGAAAGAACTGAAGGTTAGTTCCTTCGATGCAGGGTTATCCACGACGATAGGATTTTCTGCCACCGCGATGCACTATCTGCTGATGGTGCTGGTGGCGGTCACCACGGTCGCCTCGTTTGAAGCTGTCGGGTCGATTCTCGTCGTTGCCATGCTTATTGTCCCTGCAGCAACCGCCCATTTGCTCTGCGATCGACTTGCTTTGATGGTTACGTTATCGGCCTTGCTAGGCGTTGCTTCGGCCGTACTTGGCTACTGGGCAGCCGTCTACTGGGATACGAACATTGCTGGCATGATGACGGTCGCGGCTGGCGTACTTTATGGTTTAGCTGTCCTGTTTTCACCTCGGTACGGCATATTCAGCACGATGATCCGCAATTTGCAACTATCGATGAAAGTCCTGCGAGAAGATCTTCTCGCCATGCTCTATCGGGTTGAAGAGCTTGGTAGTGATAAGTTCCTCACCGCAGACGAGGCACGCCAAGCCGTTGGTAGCCGTTGGCTCGCCCGTTGGGGACTTGCGAAACTCTATCGCACAGGGCGAATCGAAAGGGCAGAGGGGCATCTACGTCTGACCGAGAAAGGACGCAGTTCCGCTCGTCAACTCGTCCGCTCTCACCGCCTTTGGGAGACCTATCTGGTCAAGCACCTGGGTCTACCGCTGGATCATGTTCACGAGCCCGCTCACCGCGTCGAACATTTTATTGACGAACAAATGCGCAAAGAACTACAAATCGAACTCGAAGGACAAGGGCAAGATCCCCACGGACGTGAGATTCCGGAATAGGGTGCTACCATTCCGCCTTCAAAAGCTGTTTCGCTTTTGCTTCGGCAACCGTCTTCAAATCTTCTAAGTCGGCTTCGATACACTTGATCCTCGGTCGCATCATCAGCCGCGAGAGGGGCGACATCAATTTGGCCATCCACGTCACCGGCTGGCAGTCCACCTCTAGTCGTACATGGGTGCCTGCAATGTCGCCCCCGAAATGATAGGCCGCACGGTAGCGCAACCCACACGACTCGCAATCGACGGTATAGCCGTGTGGCTCGTCGAATGCGGCGACTTCAAGTTCTTGGGTGGCTTCTTTACCAAACAGGACTCGTGTTTCTCGAAATCGCGTTCCGACACCAACTGGCCCCTCTGTCAGCATCGTAGTCTTTTCAATTCCTTGGATCGTCTCTGCGAGTCGAGCAAAATCGCTTGCCAACTGAAACACAACTTCCGGTTGGGCATCGATATGCCTTTTGAAGATATAAGTAGCCATCCCAAAAAAACCCTGATAGACCGGTAAGGAGGGAGAAGGTCCATCAATCATACCGAGAAAAGAGCAAACTGACAGCAAATTGCTAGAAGCGGTTTCAAAACTCCTGAAAAGCATCCCACGGCCAGAGATTTTCGTGCTGAGAGTGGGTTTTGAAACCGGCTGTAAACAACTTCGTTATTTTGCAATCAAACTGCGTAGGGTTTTCAAGTTGATTACGTCCAGGTCTTTGCTCTTCTCGGTCCCCTTGGGGGTTTCCAGATACATGGGTACTTTGCGAAATCTACGGTCGTTCAACAGAAATCGGAATGGCTCTAAACCCATTTCGCCTCGACCGATGCCTGCATGCCGATCGACACGCGAACCGAAGGACTTGAGGCTATCGTTAAGGTGAAACGCCCTTACTTTCTTGACGCCCACCGTTTGGTTCAATGCCCGCATGGTCGCCTTGTAGGTCCTTTCGGTATCCATCGCGTAACCGGCTGCAAAAACATGGCAGGTATCAAAACAAATGCCCAATCGATCTGGGTCGCGGACGCCGTCGAGAATTGTCGCGAGATGCTCGAACTTCCATCCTAGATTCGAGCCCTGCCCGGCAGTGGTTTCTAGCAAGCACTCGGCAGTGCAGCCCTTTGTCTGACGATGCACTTCGTTGAGTGCTCGAATAATTCGCTTCAAACCTTGGGCTTCGCTGCTCGAGGTAAATGCACCGGGGTGGGCAACCACGTAGGGAATCCCCAGTAGCTCTGCCCGTTGCAGCTCTATGACGAACGCATCCACTGATTTTTTCCATAGCTCGTCATCAGGACTCGCCATGTTGATGAGATACGAGTCATGTGAAATCGGGTGCGTGATCCCATGGTGTTCGAGTGCTGCACGAAACTTTGCCACATCGACGTCGGTGATTTCTTTCGCTCGCCATTGATTGTTGTTCTTTGTGAACAACTGCACACAATCACACCCAGCCCGTTGCGCAGCCTCAACCGCCTTGAAATAACCTCCAGCCATCGACATGTGAGCACCGAGAATTGCCATGCAGCTGAGCGTATCAGTTATTGTTTGTTAAGTGAAGCGGCACCTTGACCTTCCCCGAAATGAGTTGCTAGTTCTTTGAATCCGCCGATAATTCCTTGATGCGAATATTTCGGAAATAGACAGGGTCATCGTGGCACAAGAATCCTAAATGTCCTTGCTTGCGTCGTAAACCGGGATGGTCCTTGCCATCGATTGTTTTTCCGTTCGGTGCGGCTTCTTCTAAATCGATGTCTAAGATTATTTTGCTGTTTAATGTCACCTGCAAGTTGCTTCCGTGGCAACGGACTTCCTGAGAGTTCCACTCACCCAGTGGCTTTAAGGCTCCTTGTGTAGCCGGCGCGATCCCATAGGCGGAACCATGAAATTGACAGTCTTCAAGCTCTGTGTACATCTTGGCAGTGTCATCGAGAATTTGTAGTTCTATCCCTAAGTAGGCCGAATCACCTTCTTTAGGCGCCCGAATCGCAAGGCCGTTATTTGCTCCAGGAGTTAGCTTAAAATCGAAACGCAGAATGAAATCGCTATACTCACGTTGCGTAAACAACTTACCCGTACAGCCTTTTTGACAAACTAGGCACTTAGATTCTACAGCAAAGTATTTTTTGGCATCGCCGGTCCATCCAGACAACGTTTTGCCATCGAAGAGCGGAACAAAACCTGGCTCTTTTGTTTCACACCCGATACTTACCATATAGGCCAAGAGGAGCCAGATTAGATGGGATTTAGACATTGGACTCCATTCAAAGACTAATTGTCACAACCTAGTTTGATGCTTACGATTGCATACTCTTGATTTTGCAAAAGATAAGAGATGACGATAAGCCAAGTGTTCAATTGTATTCCTTGTATATTTTTTTTCATACCTCGGATCTCTGACTTGCCTAGGATGCTACAGAAATGCTATTTCAGTAGTTTTTGCATTGTCTTTGCTTTTATAAAGGTCTTCTCATGCCTCCAGAAACAGAGGCCGTGCTTCGGCAAACCAACTTTAGTGCCGTCGATTGGGCAATCGTCATTATTTATCCATGTTTTACGCTACTGATTGGGTTGTATGTACGCAAGTTCATTACGAACATGAAGGGTTTTGTCACGGCAGGCCAAGGATTAGGCCTGTGGCTTGGTATCGCCACCATGACTGGCACCGAGCTGGGCTTGATCACCGTGATGTACAGTGCCGAGAAAGGATTCAACGGTGGCTTTGCCGCCTTTCACATTGCTTTAGCAGCAGGCATTTCTACTTTATTGGTAGGAATGACGGGGTTTCTGGTTTACCGTTTGCGCGAAATGCAAGTACTTACAATTCCAGAGTTCTATGGCAAGCGGTTCGATAAAAAGACACGAATCTTGGGTGGCCTCATGTTGGCCTTGGGCGGCATTTTGAACATGGGACTGTTTTTGAAAGTAGGCTCCATGTTTATTGTTGGCATCACAGGGCTATCTATATCAAGCTGGGCCTTGCCGTTGACAATGATATCTCTCATTTCACTCGTTCTCATTTACACCTGCTTAGGTGGCATGATCTCGGTTGTTTTATCGGACTATGTACAGTTCGTTGTTTTATCCTTTGGTTTGCTAATCACAACCTATCTAGCGCTCGCGAACGTAGGCTGGGAGAACATTCTGCAGACCGTGCAAAATGAGATGGGGAGCAAGGGTTTTGACCCAACGATTTCTGAAGGTGAATTTGGCTGGCGGTACATTATCTGGATGGTTTTCTTGGGACTCGTCAGTTGTGGTATCTGGCCCACCGCCGTGGCACGGGCGTTGGCAATGGAAAGCCCCGCGCTGGTCAAGCGACAGTATATGCTTGCCTCAGTCTCGTACATGATTCGTTTTTTGATTCCCTATTTTTGGGGCATCTGTGCATTCGTTTTTATTATGCAATCGGATTCGCTTAGAAATATTTTTTATCCAGCCGGTTACCCGGCGCCAGAGCAGTTGCTGGACGACCAGGTCGCTCTCGATGGACTTTATGCGATGCCGGTCTTTTTAGGAAAGATTCTTCCCGCAGGTATTATTGGTATTATCACCGCGGGGATGATTGCAGCATTCATGTCGACACATGACAGTTACTTGCTGTGTTGGAGTTCTGTACTAACGCAAGATGTTGTGGCGCCAATTTGCGAATCATTGGGCCATCCCCTAGGAAATAAAACCCGTGTTAACTTGTCTAGATTTTTCATTGTGTCCATCGGTTTGTATGTGCTGTATTGGGGGTTGATTTACCAGGGCAAAGACGACATTTGGGACTACATGGCCATCACCGGTGCGATTTACTTTACCGGAGCTTTTGCAGTTCTGTTGGGTGGTTTGTATTGGGAGAGAGCCAGCTCTGCCGGTGCGTTCTTGGCACTATTGTCCGGGCTTATCGCTATTGTTGGGCTTGGGCCTGTCCGCGAACGAATTTCAGATTCGCTCGACATTAGCCTCTCGAGCGCAGGTGTTGGCTTATTCTCGATTGGCTTCTCGCTAGTCGTACTGATCTTGGGCTCACTGTTGATCCCTGACCAACGCACTACTCATCGTGCTGTCCGCTTAAAACGAGCGCCTACAAAAATAGGGATATCCGTATTATTGGTAGTGGCTCTTACCGGAGGCATTCTTTTTGTTGTCGCTCAATACAATGCCTGGAAGCTGCTCTGGACTTTCGTATTGATCCTCGGCGTAGTGCTATTTGCACTGTTAGCAATCACGGTGACCGTGGGCGGAGCATCAGATGTCATTAAGCTATTTCGTCAACTAGAGGTTGAGCGACAAGAAGAGCAGGATGAAAAAAGCAGCTGATATTGTCGAACTTTACACGAAGTGCGCTAGCCCAAGATTGAGGTGGCAGGAGGCAGGCCATCAGCGCGAGGGGCGCTAAAAACTCGTAAGAAGCGCCCCATGGCTGCCGAAAACTATTGCCAGTACCAATGATCGTTACCGGCAGTGAGTTCCTCGTGTAGTTTGCCCACTTCAGCAACTTCCTCAGTGCGATCAGCCACTTGCCAAGGCATTAGCTGCACACCACCCGAAGCGCTGACGACCCAGTTGCCGCGCTGTTGGATAAAGCTTGCTTTGGTCGGCACCGATCGAGGAGCGTTGTACTCCAGCGGCGAGTAAGCGGCCATCATTTGTGGCAGCTCGAGTTGGGCCCGATCCAACAGTTGCTCCATGTCAATCAAAGCGGCTACGACAGCCAAATCCATGACGTTGCGAAGTTGACCGAAGGTCGAATCGTGCTCTGCCAACTCAGGATAACGCTCGGTCATGGTCTGAGCCCATTCTTGGGCCAGTTTGCCAGCTTTGACGGACTTTTCGCGTTGGCCTTCCGCATTAAAATGATCTTCTTCTGTTAAGCACCGAACACCCTGTCCTCGCAGTTGCCAAGCAAGCCCGTCTGCATCACGGGCAAGTGGCTCGTAATTCGTTGCCAACCACCAACGTGGAGTCAGGTTCTTCGCTTGGCGACGGCTCGAGCCAATCAGCTGCATAAAGCTAGGCATGTTGTCTACGGGGGCAGACATAAAATTCATCGCCATCTGCTTCATACGAAAGTCAGCAGCTACCATAACACGCGCGAAGTGGCTTGAAGCGGGTATTCCAGACACCGAAACCACCTGGGGCCCCATCGCCTGTTCAATGCGGCTGCCGTCGGGACGGCGGTTGGCGACGGTTCGCATTCGCGATAGGACGGTACGAACACGTTTGATCCCTTCGGCTGTTGGGTCGATCGAGCAGGAGATCGCTTCGACACGCGAGGCCTCGCTCGATCGCAAGGCAACGATCAAATCGTCCAGCAGCACGACAGGCCGGCTGGTGGTGACACCAACAACGTTGCCCATCGCATCAAGCTTCCAGCCCTCGGCAGGGCCAGCGAGGACAATATCGCCGCGTTCAGGATAAACCAGCACGTATTCGATGCGCTGCAAACCAGCCAGATAGCGTACTGCGTCAGGGATTGGTTTACCGTTGGCCGCGCAATCGGCTAGCGTTGCTTCGAGCCGCTTGAGCGAGACCGCCCGCAGTTCGGTGTAGGCTTCAAGATCGGTCGGGATATCGGCAGATGCATTTTTTCTGACCGTTTCAAGTTGGCGCTGCTCCTCGACCGTTGGTACGGAGAGAATGCCCTCGGTGTTGATAGACACACCACCAACCGCCGAGTTGTTGCCAAAGCCGGCTTGGGCACACACTTGCTGTGCAGCAAAGCCTAGAGTGACGGCTGCAACCAGCGCAAAACCGACCAAGTGGAGACCGGAAAAAAGGCGTTTCATAGGTATTCTTCTCCTCAATTTCGCTACAACGAGCGTTTTACGACTGCGAGGCTTTCAGTAGCCACCAATGCAGCCCTCTGATCCACCCTCCAGATTAGTTGCTAAGGTGCTGATATTCAACAGTTTTGCATGCCCCAGCCGGGAGTTTTGTCGAGGGATATTCTGCTCTGGGGGTAGCGATCCTTAGATGGACTCTGACAGGCTGGGCGGTTTCTAGGGGTTCGATGTCTAGAGAGTGGGCACAATTCGATAAAGAGGCGGAGTTATAGCGTCTGTGGCTTGAAGTAGGGGGGGGGCAGGGAATATGGTGGTAGGTAGACAGTAGGCATGGCTCGAGAGTGTCGAGGTTTGCCTCCCAGCCTGAATCCGCCAAAGAGCCCGGATAGGTGCCTGCTGCCTGTCTAGTCCTTTGGCCGTCCGTTTAGGCTTCTATGAACGCTTATCTGATTATTCGAGAAGGTTCGAAATGGGCCGATGTCGTGCGCCTTGTTCCAGGCGAATCGGTCACGATGGGACGTGCACCCACTAATACGATTGTTCTCAAAGACGAGCGTTGCAGCCGAAATCAGGCTGAAGTGTTTTTGGCGAAAGGCGAGTGGATGCTTCGCGATCTAGAAAGTCGCAACGGTACTCTGGTCAGTGGCGAACTCTTGACGCGTGACCACGCACTCGAATCGGGCGACATCATCCAAATTGGCAATACCCATTTGGCGTTTGTCCATGATTTGACACAAGCGTTTCCTGATACCAGCACCCTCTTGCGTTCCTCGAAAGCGGTAGATTCAACCAATGGCGAGGGAGAGGAAGCGAACGAAGAAGATAGCATTTTCGACTCGTTTGAGCCCACGACGATTACCCACCGTAAAGAGCAGAGTCGTTTTCTTGATACACCTTCGCTCGAAGATACCGACGAATCCGTTCCAAAAGTTGGTCGCGCTGCCGCAAAACTCTGTCGACTAGCTTTTGAGTTAGCAAAGTCAACCGATGTGGTATCGCTTGCCAATGTTGCCATCGCTGGACTCTTTGAGGGAACACAGGTCGATGCCGGTGCGATCCTCCTGCCGAAACGCGATGCAACTGGAAATTACGATGGCGAGGAACTAGAGGTGGTCGCCTCGCGCAGCGACAGTAGCCATTCCTATCATCGAGTTTCGCCGTTTCTTGCCACCACCGTGTTAAGAGAGGGGCAAGCGGTGATGGCACGTAATGTGATGGATGACAGCAACCTGGGGAACCGCGATAGCCGTGGTGAAATTCTCGCGACCAGCGTGATCTGTGCACCGGTCCGTTTGGCAGGCGAAGTGTTTGGCTTGGTTCATCTCTACACCACCGATACAAGCCACACCACCGACCCAGAGGATCTGGAATTCACGCTGGCGGTGGCTGACACCGTGGGCGTAGCCCTAGAAAATCTGAACAAACGTCAAGAATTGGCTGAAAATCTCAACCAAATGCGGTCGAAAAACGCTCAGCTCCAGGAGCAGTTGGGCGTACAAAACGAGATCATCGGTTCCAGCCCCGTGATGCGGCAAGTCGCCGAGCAGATAGTGCGAGCTGCCCCCAGTCGTGCGACCGTGCTCATTCGTGGCGAAAGCGGTGTCGGCAAGGAACTCGTTGCGCGGGCGGTGCATTTTTCTAGTCCGCGAGCAGAGGCACCCTTTGTCTGCCTCAACTGTGCAGCATTGTCCGAGTCGCTACTCGAAAGCGAACTCTTCGGTCATGAGAAAGGAGCGTTTACCGGCGCGACGGATCGAAAGATTGGGAAATTTGAGCAGGCAGATAAAGGGACTTTGATGCTCGACGAAATCGGCGAAATGAGCCCTTCGATTCAAGCAAAATTTTTACGCGTCTTAGAGGGGCATCCCTACGAACGAGTTGGCGGTTCTCAACAGATAAATGTCGATGTTCGCGTGATTGCAGCGACGAATCGCGATTTGGAAAAAGACGTAGCCGAGGGGGATTTTCGACGCGACCTCTATTTTCGATTACATGTCCTAGAAATTGTTGTTCCTGGTTTACGAAAGCGCCCGGGAGATATTCCAGATTTGGCCGAGTTTTTCTTGCGACGGTTTAACGAAGAAACCGGACGTAAACTCAAAGGATACACCCCGCGTGCGATGGAAGAATTACTCCGCTATCGTTGGCCCGGCAATGTGCGAGAGCTAAAAAATGTGATCGAGCGGGCGGTAGTCATTGGCACCGGCGAGTACATTGACCATAACGACTTAGTCTTATCGACGCTAAAAACTGCCGGCGATACGGAATCGGGTGGTCAACTTGCGTCGGTGGACCAAACCTTTGAGCCCACGTCGCTAGCCGACATGGAGAGGATACACATCCTGCAAACCCTCAATTCGACCGGGTGGAACAAGAGCCGGGCGGCGTCGATTTTGGGAATCGAACGATCGACCCTCGATCGGAAAATCCGACGCTACTCGCTGGTTGCCGAGCGGCCTGGACCCGTTTGACTCCCCTCTCTCAGATAGTCTTTCTGGCTTGGCAAAAATGAGGCCGGCTGTGCCACTTATGCACGTTACACACTCTGTTTTTCGTGCTGCTTATCCAATATTAGGCGGTTTTCTCCTCAGAGACATTTCCTACGACCAATAGTTGCGGTGAGGTCTCCTTTCGCGAGGGGGCAAATCTCTTTTGCCGATGTTGCTTCGTACGTAAGGAAATAGACCCATGTCCATGGTTGCCGAAGAATCGATGTTAGCCGGTATGGAAATCAACCCGCTTTTATTCAAGGCGGTCACCGACTCGGTTCAGTCTGCGCTAGAGATGTGTGATCTCAATATCCGCTGTGTTGGCGTGTCAGCCACTCCGACCCAAGAGTCTGGCATTATCACCGGCATGATCGGCGTCCACGGCAAAGTCTCTGGCTTTGTGAGTGTAAATATTGCCGAGCAGTTTGTTATCAATGCTGTCGAAGGTCTACTACAAGAGAAGTTTGGCAAGCTTACTTCGCAAGTTGTCGACGGTGCAGGCGAAATTACCAACATTATTGTGGGTGGAATCAAATCGGCGTTAGCAAAGTCGGAGTTCGGATTCTCTCAGATTACGGTTCCTTCGGTCATCGTGGGACAGAACTTTACCATCGCCTATTCACGCGGTTTGGAATTTCTGACCGTAACCTTTGAAAACAACGACGCCGATGTCATTCGCCTTGAAGAACGCATGATGCACGTAAGCATGTCACTACTGACGCTCTAACGACCATAGCCCGGCCATCCTGGCCGGAAGAGTGACACGCTCGAACTATTCGTCAGCGGCACGCATCCAAGGGGTGATCGTCGGTTCATAGCTGCAAAGCTCCTCGTCGCTAAAATATAGCGAGATCTCGCGGCACGCGGCTTCTGGGCCATCCGATCCGTGGACCAAGTTCATCTGTCGGCTAGAACTATAGTCACCGCGGATCGTCCCAGGTGAGGCTTGCAGACCATTAGTTGCTCCAAGCATTTCACGAACAACACGAATCGCATCTAAACCCTCAAGGACAGCAGCCATCACGGGGCCCCCGGTGATAAAACCTTCCAGCGTTGGGTACCACCCCTTTTCGACATGCTCGGCGTAATGCTGCTTGGCCAGATCGGGAGTGATCTGCAACATTTTCATCGCGATAAAATTAAGCCCTTTCGACTCCATACGGCCAATGACGTCGCCCATCAGGCGGCGTTGAACACAGTCAGGCTTCAGCAAAATAAACGTACGTTCCATGGTGGTAGCTTTTTAGGTGGGGTGGTGCGGAAGGGGGAATGCTGGCTAAGGCCGCAGCAAAGACTGCGAATTGTAAGAGATTCAGCCCAGGACCTCAAGCGTCGCCAGTAGCTAGTCAGGCTATAATTTTTTGGGTAAGTTTGCGAGACGTCGTGATGCGATTGGATTTCTTCGACAAGACCAGGAAGGATATCTTGATGCAAGCTCATCATATCGCAGAGAAATGGTTTTGCTGCAGACGGGTAACCTATACCGCTTCACTTATCTCCGGCGTTCGCTGCCCAGATCTTGGGTCGTACGACGTTTTTCACGACGCCCAGCTTTTCTAGTAGCCGGATGGTGAGCCACGTGACGTCGAGTTCCCACCATTTGTGCCCGTGGGCAGCGGCACGCTGGTCGGCGTGGTGGTTGTTGTGCCAGCCTTCGCCGTTAGCCCATAGACCAACGAGGATATTGTTGCGGCTGTTGTCGTCGGTTTCGTAGTTACGGTAGCCCCAGATGTGGGTGAACGAATTCACACTCCAGGTGATGTGCCAGGTAACAACCGTCCGCACAAACACCCCCCAGACAACTAAACTCAAACCAAACTGCGTGCCACCAATTGCGTAACCAGCCAAAAAGAACAATAGGATCGAGGCAGCGTAGATCTGTATCCAACGCTCATTGCGCTCGAGCTTCATGTAAAACGGATCGCGAAGCAGGTCACGGGTATACTTTTGGTAGTAATTCACGTTCCTAAAATCGCGGTTGATATACATCAACCAACCGCAGTGTCCCCAAAAGAAGTTCACCAAGGGGCTGTGCGGGTCAGGCTGATTGTCGGAGTACTTGTGATGAATCCGATGCATCGACACCCAACACGCCGGGGTATCTTGCATGGTGCAAACACCGAGGACCGCGAAAAAGTGCTCTAGCCATTTGGGCGCGACAAACCCTTGATGCGTAAGCAAGCGGTGATAACAGAGATTGACCCCGAGCGTGCCAAAAACATACAACCCCAAAACACTAAGCACTACGCCTGTCCAACTGAAAAACCACGGCAGGAACGCCATGCAGGCCAGCAGATGGATAAGCGGGATCCCTAGAGCATAACGCCAACGGATGAGTGTCGGGTCGATGGTGGTTTCTGGCCAAGGCAGCTTCCAGCCGCCCGATTTTTTTTCTTCGGACGGCTCTTTTTGAGCAGTCGTATATTCATCATCGGCCAAGGTTTGTTCGTCGGAAACGACTTCAGTAGACATCGAAGTTTTTCTTTGTTGTAAAAGATTAGGCGTTGCAAGAATCAGCGAGCCACGGCGCCGCTCACCGCAGTATACCAGCCTCAAACTGCGCTCCTAGCCCTGCACTGATACCCTTGGCAAAAATCAAGAGAATTGCTCGACGGGGTGTGCATTTCCGCACACCGGACTGGTATTTTAGAACTGACCAACACTGGACTCGCTGAACCACAGAGACACAGAGAAAGGATTTGCCTTTGGGGCCCTGTGTCCTCAGAGGTAATCCTTTCCCCCCTGCTTTTCTTGCGTGTAGCCCTCCTACTCGGCACTGCCAGGGATTTACCAGCGTTACATAGCCTTGTTACAATCTGGGATACACGCCCGTCGAGATTTGAATAGCAAACCAGTTCTGGGGAGGATTGTAGTGTTATCTGTGGTTTGCCCTTCATGTAGTGCACAACTTCAACTAGATGTTGAGCTGAAGGGGAAAAGGGTTCGTTGTGGAACATGTAGCAACACGTTCTTGGTCGCCGAGCAAGCGGAACGAGTAGCAATACCCATTGAGAATGCCCCTGTTCAGAGCATTACTCCTCCTCCCACGTCCTCTCCTACCTTTTCTCCCAACCCTTCCGTTTCGATTCGGACTCACGCGGGATCGCAACGCCGTAATAATCACAAGCCGTCTGTGATTACCCAAGTCTTGAGTCTTCTAATTCAGCTGGGGGTAAGCGCTTCGATTGTCTACATGGGCTACTACTTCTTGGTTCGACGTCAGCCCGTTCAGAAACCACAAAAAGTGGCTCCTATCCATCAAAGGCAACCTGAGCGCAGCCCCGCACTGCCAACTCCCAAAAAAGAAGTCGCGGAAGTCCCGCCCCCAATAAAAATTAAACCCGTTCCGATTCCCCAAACGCGAGTAGCACCCAACCCATTCAAGAATTCGCCCGATGAAATCGAGCTTCCAGAAGTTAACGATGGGCAAATAGTGACGCTGCTTGACGGTGCTGGGGCGGATACCATTGAACTGATCGCACAGGATGGTGCCTTGACGCACGAAGACATGAAACTGTTGTGGAAAGACAAGGAAGACCAAGCTCCGAGTGTCGTTGCGGGGCTCGCTCTATTGGACGGCAATGTTAGTTTTCGTTGGTTGAAAAATGTTCCCAGCGACTCAGAAAATGCCATACGTAATTCCTTTGTCAGGCTATCCTCAGCAGGCAAAGAACACATCGTCGCGCTTCGACAAACGGTTGTTACTGAATCTGTCGAGATTAGTCTGAGAAAGAGCGTCCAGCGGATTAAAGCGAAGGTAGAACATCCTCCGTCACCTGATTCGATCTACTGTGAGTTTTCTGGGGCAAGTCACCTGCCCCCGCATCGGCACGAAGGTTGCGACCTGAATGCTATGAAGCTCAACGACGTTGCAAAACTTTGGTATCCAGGTGCCAATGCCGCTGTCACACAGATTACGTTTATGAGAATTGGTAACCTTGTCGCCTTGGAACTAGATACACGATACACGCTGCCCTCAGGCGATGAAGAGCCTATGTCGATTCAGAAGGGCAATCGCAAGCGAAAAACGCTGATGAAACAACTAAATCGTGCAAAGTTGGCACCGACGGCAATTCCAGAACTCAACAGCTATCTCAGGAATTTAGAGCAACAGCTTGCTGCTGCCAGACGCTCCCGTACCAATACCATTGTAAATGTAATGAAAATAAGTGACCTGCAAGACGAAATCACCTCAATAAAGAATCGGTTACAGAATGCAGAACATGCAAAAACTCAAATTCCAGTTATCGAACGTGATCTGGCAGAATTAACTCGTGTCGCCACCTTGGCTCAAGCCTTGCACAAAACCAAAGGCATTTCGTTTCGATTCTATCGGGTTGTTGAGGGCCGCGAATTTGACTTATTGATTGGGAAATAATTAGTGTGCATCACACGATCCTAGTGAAATTTTCCTGCTGCAAGTCCACTAGCCGCATAGGTGGCAGCTCTCCGGCAAGCTTGGGCATCATTAGATCCACATAGCCTTCCGCCGACAGGTTATCTATTCCCGCATCGGGCGGCGGCGAAGCTGACTTCAACAGCACCAACTCGTCGGCGTTCAGGCAGATGGCCAGCCGTGCGGCGATCGCGTCGCTGGTGACATCCCAGTTGGCGGGTAATTTTTGACCGGGCAATTCTGGTTCACTTTCGCGCATCCACGTTGCTGGCGCGAAAATTGTGTAATCCTGAACTTGCACCCTACGGCACAGCTGTTGATAATCTTCAACGAACGCTATCTCTGGCAATTTGGCATGCAGCCAGCGAGCGGTGACCGTCATCAGGTCGACACACATCCAGTGCGCTGTGGCGTCGTCGATCGGGTTGCAATCGTTCCACATTCGCACCTGATCGAGCAGCGCCCCTCCGCCTGCAGTAAACACGTGATGCGCAGGCGATTGCTCAGCTAGCCAACGATGTAATCGATCTTCTAAATCGACCAGCTCAAACAAGCTGCCGCCCACTTTGACTACTCGAATTGGTGTTCGCATCACGCACAGGCCCCCTCGCGCGCGAGCACGGCTAAGGCATGGGCGCACCCACAACGGCTGATCGCGGGGCCAAGCTGCTCGGCAAGCGACACTACCCGACATTCCAGCCCAAGTCGTTTGAGCAACGCCCTCGCAAGAAATTCTCCCTGCCCACTCAATACAATCACGGCTGGCGGCAATTCCATACGACTCAGCACTCGCCGGGCCGCGGTTTCTAGTTGTTGTAATTGCGCATCGCGCACCATCGTGGCAGACCGCAACGCATCGGCTTCGGTAAACATCGTCGAGTCGGCGCAAATGGCCCTTGCCATCCGTGCATGGGCATTTTTCTTCGTTCGGGATCGCCCATCAGCAGTCTGGAAATTGTTCGCGTCTTCTGGCAATTCTCCCAACAGCAGATAGGCATCGGCGGTGGTTGCAAACAACTCCTGAGCGATGGCGCAATCCTCTCCCCGCCAAGATAGAACCGAAGTGACTGCGCAAAGGGGGCTTCGTTCGACGCCCGTGTAAACGAGCTCGCCCGATTGCAAGCGTTCTGGGTCGGTGCGTCCGACGGCCGATGGCCCATTCGGGCTTAAGGGAATAATATCGGTGGTCGTCGAACCGATATCCAGCAGCAGGCCCGATTCCCCTTCGCAATATCTCGCAGCGAATGTCGCCAGGACATGCCAATTGCTAGCTGCGGCCAGCAGTGCCTCGCGACGTGCAAGCTCTGGAGTTACCAACCGACCATCACATAGGTAAACGCTCGTCGATCGTCCCGCGGCAGATTCCTCCACCGCGTTGAGGATCGCCTCGACCCCTTGCGTCTTAGTTGCAAAGCAGTCGGCCAGTTCGCCCGTCATAGTGACTACCAGGTGCTTTACCTCGGGCGCATCAGCAAGCAACTTGCTCAAGGCGACTACCAATTCATTAGACTGTTGCCATAACGGAAAAAACTGAGAAACGGCAAACCCCTTGCCATCGGCGATCTTGAGATTGGCTCCGCCGATGTCCAAGGCGAGGTAACTCATTGCAATCCACCGGAATTCCGAATCGTGCCATCGGCCAAGAAATCTAACGGCTCTTTGGAAAAAGTAGGGCTCACGATTCGTCCTGCTGCGTTTTCGATCATCGCTGCGGCTAGGTTATCGTTGGTGGCCGCTCGCAGCCCCACATACGAAGTGGTCATCCGAGGATTCACCTCAATCACCACATCTTCTGATCCATCGGCGGCCTTTCCTAATACAAGATCGACCCCGACATACCCCAACGCCGCCGGTAGAGCGTCGAGTGCTTGGGCGGCAAGCGTTGTCGCACGTTTTGTCAATTCTTCGTCTTGGAGCAATGCTCCGCCAGTGTAAGAAAATCGGCCATCGGTCGTCAAATGTTGACGGCAGGCAGGCAACGCTGTGCGATGTGCGGGGCCACATAAAAAAGACACGCTCGCCGAGGTGCCCGCATAATACCGTTCCAACCGTCGTGGCCAAGGGTAGGGGGGGGGCTCGTCTCGTGCACTCGATACGAGCAGAGTGTTCTGCGACCCGGCCCCATACACCGGTTTGACGACCCCCGGGTAAACAAAATCGGAGGGCAACTTTTCTTGGTCTGCATCGAGAAGAATCGACTCGGGTACCGGCACTCCAGTGCGTTCAAAATGCAAAGCCATCGCATGTTTATCGCTGGTCAGTCGCACAAATGCTTCGTCGGGGGCCAGTAGTCGGGCGCCAGCCGATCGTGCCATCCCATGCGTTCGGTGCAAGACATTGTCGGTCTCGGGCGCGATGACAAGCGTATGATCGGCCTCTGCCGCGAGTTGCTCGAACTCTTCGCGGTGATGCGAATCGGAGTGAATTTCGACGACCTCGCATGCCGGGAGCGGCAAGTCGTCGAGACGAATGTCTTTCAGCACGACGACTTGCGTGTCGTCGATTGCGTTGAAATCGGCGGCCAAGGCGGCCAACATGGTGGCCCCTTCGACAAGCAACGATTGAGGCAGCGACCCCGATTGCTCAACCAAGCCGCCGCCGGTTACCCACTCGTAGAGGAAAACACGCATAGAAGCTCATGCCGAGAAAAACGCAGGCTAAAAAATCCCCAGCTGGTCGCGAGCGTCTTCGGTCATGCGGTCGGGGGTCCAGGGAGGTGTCATCACCAACCGTACATCGACTTCGGAAACGCCTTCGAGCCGTCCGACAAATTCTTTCGACTGCCCAAGCAACTGGGGGCCAGCAGGACATGCAGGACTCGTCATGGTCATATCAACCTGAACATCGCACTTGCCTTCGTTGTTTTCGGCAACCTTGATTTCGTAGATCAGTCCCAGGTCGACAATGTTGACAAACAACTCGGGATCGATCACCTGCTTCAGCGCTTCGCGTACCGTATCTTCGGCAATGGCCATGGCAGACCCTCCCTACGTCAGTCTTTAAGAATCGCACAACTTCACGAATACTTTATCACCCTCAACCTTGACCTCGTGGGCAATTGTCGCCTTGGTCGCTGGCATGGTGACTGCTGCGCCTGATTTTATATCAAACTTTGCCCCATGTCGTGGGCAAGCGATTGTCGCGGCGGCTGCATCCACCGGCCCATCGCTCAACGGCCCGCCATCGTGAGTGCAGACATCATCCAAAGCGTAAAAGTGCCCTGCGGCATGGATGAGAACGATCAATTGATCGTCCACCTCGACCAACATAGAACCAGGATCAGGCAGTTCCGATCGATTTGCTACCGCAATGAAGTCACTCAATTTTGCTTTTCCTTAGGCCCTACAAAACACGAGCAGCCACCCGGCATTTTTATGCTAAATATCCCGTACTCTGCGTCCGATTGCTTCGCCCAAGGCTTCGCGGACACTTTCGATGGTGATCCGATCGAACACCTTCTGGAAAAATCCGGAAACGATCATTCGCACTGCTTCTTGACGCGTATAACCGCGAGTCATGGCATAAAAGAGTTGCTGATCGTCGACCCGGCCTGACGTGCTGCCATGCGTGCATCGCACATCATCCGCTTCGATTTCTAAGCCTGGAATCGAATCGGCGCGGGCGGTGGTAGCAAGCATCAGATTATCGTTACGCTGATAAGCATTCGTGCGCTGCGCGCCTTCGTCGACCTGGATCATCCCGCGCCAAACGGTACGCGAACGATCTTGCAACGCTGCCTTGTAGAGCAAGTCACTCTGGCAAAATTCCGCCTGATGGTGTTGGTGGGTGTTGTAGCACAGATGCTGCTTGCCCTGCGTAAACATCACTCCGTTGACTTGGGCCTCGGCATCTTGACCGATCAGGGCCACGCGTTGGTTGACCTTTGCCAATCGGCTGCCCAGTGCGCCAATTGTCCATTGCAAATTCGCATTCGCAGCAACATGCGCCATCTGATGGGCAAAATGCCAAACGCCGTTGCCCCAGTTTTGTAAATTCACGTAACGCAGACGTGCACCCTTTTCGACGATCAACTCAATCGAGCCACAGTGCAAACCACCGGCATCGACCGTGGTGCTTGCCGATTCAGCCAGCAGGGTTGCTTCGGCACCTTCTTCGAGAATAACAAGCGTCTTCCCTAAATCGGTGCCGCCGTCAGACATCACCGAAAGCGAATGCAACGGCTCGTCGATTTGTACCCCTTTGGGCACAAACAACACACTGCCTCCGCTCCAACAGGCGGCGTTGAGCGCCGAAAACTTGTCGAAGTGGGGGTCGACTAAATGCCGTTCGAAATAGGGCCGTAGTTGGTCGCCGTGCTCAGCCACGATCGCATCCAGGCTTCCGAATAGCACACCCTGGTTTGACCATTTCTCAGATAACTGGCACTCCACCGAACGGCGATCGACCGACACGCTGCGCCCACCTAGCTCAACTCCTTCGGCCAAAAGGGCTCGCGGCAATTCCACCTCGTTGGACTCGACAGCCAAAGAAAACTTGTCGAGCTTGAACAGGCGAATATCGGTGCGCATCCATTCTTCGTCGCGACTGGTCGGCAGCGACATTTCGTCAAAGCGAGACCACGCATTTTTTCGCAAATCGGCGAGCCAGTCGGGCTCGCTTCGCTCTGCCAAAAAAGCGTCGAAGGCTTCTTGTGTAAATCCAGTATTCGTCAACATCACGCTCATAGACGGAAACCATTTTCCGATGAAAAAGGTGGGGAGATTTCTTTAATCCACATGAAGGGGGCCGCGTTAACCGACGCTGCCTTCCATCTGCAACTCAATCAGCCGGTTCATCTCGACGGCATATTCCATGGGCAGCTCTTTAATCAAAGGCTCGATAAAGCCGCTGACGATCATCGAACTTGCCTCGGCTTCGGTCAGCCCGCGGCTCATTAGATAGAAAAGCTGTTCCTCGCCAATTCGCGAGACACTTGCTTCGTGCTCGATTTGCACGTCTTGCTCTTCGACTTCGATGTAAGGGTAGGTATCGCTGCGGCTCTCAGAGTCGAGAATCAAGGCGTCGCAAACCACGTTGCTCTTGCAACCGGTCGCGCCATCTTCGACTTTGCACAAACCGCGGTAACTGCTGCGACCGCCATTCTTACTAATGCTTTTTGAGATAATTCGACTCTTGGTGTTCGGCGCACAATGGACCACTTTGGCACCAGCATCTTGATGCTGCCCTGTCGAAGAAAACGCGATCGAAAGAATCTCGCCTCGTGCCCCTGGTTCCATCATATAAACGGCGGGGTATTTCATGGTCAGATGGCTACCCAAGTTGCCGTCCACCCATTCCATCAGGGCATTTTCATAAGCCATCGCCCGCTTGGTGACCAAGTTGTAGATGTTGTTGGCCCAGTTCTGGATGGTCGTATAACGGCAACGGCCATTCTTTTTCACCATCACTTCGACAACCGCCGAATGCAGACTCTCGGTGGTATACATCGGGGCCGTACAACCCTCGACGTAATGGACCTCGGCCCCTTCGTCGACAATGATGAGCGTCCGCTCGAACTGGCCCATCTGTTCGGCATTGATGCGGAAATAGGCTTGCAGTGGGAAATCGATCTTCACGCCCGGCGGGACATAGATAAACGACCCCCCCGACCAAACCGCTGAATTCAAAGCGGCAAATTTGTTATCCGTCGAAGGGATGATCTTTCCGAAGTACTCTCTCAGTAACTCAGGGTGCTCGCGGACGGCTGTGTCGGTGTCGGTAAAGATGACGCCCTTGTTGCCCAAATCTTCTTGCAGCGAGCCGTAGACCACTTCGCTCTCGAATTGGGCCTTTACGCCAGCTAAGTATTTCTTCTCGGCTTCGGGAATGCCCAGCTTGTCGAACGTGTCCTTAATCTCCTGCGGCACATCGTCCCAGGTTTTTCCCTGCTCGTTGGTGGGCTTGAGGTAGTAGTAGATATCCTGAAAATCGAGGCTGATATCGCCGCCCCATTTGGGCATCGGTTTTGATTCAAAAATCTTGAACGCCTCGAGACGGAAATCTCGCATCCAGCCCGGCTCGTTCTTCATCTCTGAAATCTGCGCGACAATCTCCGCATTAATGCCTTTCTCGGCCTTAAAGACGGCAGTTGTCGGCGTGACAAAATCGTACTTATTGATTTCGCCCAGGGAAGATTCTTCGGTAATATCAGTTGCCATCGAAGTCTCGAATCAAAACAAAAAAAGTGTCTGCGTCTTTACCTCTTAAACCGCTTCAACTTCGGTCATCGCTTCTTCTGCCGCAGCCGCCTCGGGGTACGACGTCCGAATACGATCGTAACCATCGGTATACAACTCGCGAGCAAGTTCTACGCCGCCCGTCTCGACAAGCTTGCCGCCGAGCATGACGTGGGTGAAATCGGGAGTGTTGCGTTCAAGCAGTTTGTCGTGGTGAGTGATAATGAGAATACCCATCTGTTCGCCGCCGATTTCTGCAATGCTCTCACTCGCAAGCTTGACCGCGTCGACGTCCAAACCACTGTCGGTCTCGTCGAGAATTGCGAACTTCGGTCGCAGCATGGCTAGCTGCAAAATTTCTGCCCGTTTCATCTCGCCCCCCGAGAATCCATCGTTCACATAGCGGCGAGCAAACTCGGTATCCATACGCAGCTGATCCATTTTTTCGGTCAGCTCTTTACGAAACTGACGCATCGGAATCAGCTCTTCGCCTTCCTTACGTTCTGGATTGCGAACGTTGGTGGTCGCATGGCGCAAAAAGTCGGCCATCTTGACGCCGGGAATCGCCATCGGGCGCTGGAAGGCCATAAAAATGCCCGCCCGCGACCGCCCAGTCGCATCCCACTCAAGCACATTCTCACCATTGAGCTCAATCGCCCCGCCGGTAACCTCGTAGCTCGGATGCCCCATGATGGCGTTGCCCAGGGTGCTTTTCCCAGAGCCGTTCGGGCCCATCAACGCATGGATCTCGCCACGGTTAATCGTAAGATTCACACCTCGCAAGATGAGCTTACCTTCGATGGCTACATGTAAGTCAGTAATCTTCAACGTTTCAGACATATCTACTGCAATTTCCTCACTACATTAGCCTGTGACTTGCTGATGGCTTTGCATTGGATCTCCATCCGCGGGGGCTGCCACATAACCACTATGATGTGGCAAGGGCAATTCATCTTCAATCTTTTGACCCAGCATCGCCACGCCTGCGCTACCTGCGCTCTTGGCAATTTTGTGTCCCTTAATCTGATCTTGAATTCGCATCAAACCTTCGAGTAGCGCCTCGGGACGCGGAGGGCAACCCGGCACGTACACATCCACCGGTACGACCAAGTCGACGCCCTTGACCACGTGGTAGCCATACTTGAAGTAAGGACCACCACCCACGGTGCAAGCTCCCATGGCGATGACAAACTTGGGGTCTGGCATCATGTTGTAAAGACGACGCACACGGCTCGCCATTTTGTAAGTCACTGTGCCCGCAACGATCATTAAGTCGGCTTGTCGTGGCGTGGCGCGAAACGCACCGGCACCAAAGCGATCCAAGTCGTATCGGCTTGCGCCGGCGGCCATCATTTCGATCGCACAGCAAGCAAGCCCAAACGTCATTGGCCAAATGCTCGACTGCCGAGCCCAGTTAATCGCCTGCTCGATAGTGGTGGTGATGACATTCTCTTCAAAACGTCCTTCAATCCATGGCTGTGTCATGATGGCATCCTATTTCGTTATACTACTGCTTACTCAGACAAATTGCCCCTAAAAAAGCGGCCTTTTATCGTACCGTCCGAATCGGTCAAGAGTAACATTCCCACCGTGAAGTCGCTAGCCTCAAACGATATTAGGCCGCCCGCTAGACGGCTGGCCTCGTCTCAAACGTACAGCACGTTGCCCCGTCTAGGCGGCAATCGGTTAGTCGCAATCCATCTCCCAATAGTTCGGAGAACAGCATCTTCTCTATCGAACAAATACTCCGATCCTGCTCGGCCAAATCGGGATAAGGGCAAGCCAGTGCCGTGAGGACCGGTAACCCCGAGCTACCTTCTCGCACCTCAAACGGAACTTCGCGCTCAGACATCAGCTCAACCACAGACTCCATCCGACCTTTTAGCTCAGTCCCGCTTATCCGAGCCCGATAAACGTCAGCCATCCGGGCAACGATCCGGCAAAGTAGCCCATGTCGGATTTCCGCGTCTTTGACAGCCCGAATTTCAGACCACAAAATACCCGCTAGATCCCCGTAGTTGTCACCACTTGATCGCTCACCCGCACGAGAAAGTGAATAACGGTAAGTCGGTCTTCCCCGCCCGGCTCGCTCGGCGACTCGTTCAACGAGGCCTTGTTTCATCAATCGGCCTAAGCGTTGCCGGATGGCCGTCGACGTCACTCCTGTCAACTTCACCAGCTCGCCAATCGTGCAGCTGGCATTACGCCGCAAATAGTCGACTAAGCTTTGATTCGTTGGCGATTCACGCCTGTTTTCTTGGCTATTTGTGACCATGACGCTAGACCGGGCTAGTTGCAAAGGTGTCCTATTCCTCTACCGGATATCGTAACAATTTGTCGATTAAAAACAACTAAAGCTTCGTAAAATATATTTAGAGATCTAGATTGACGTAAACTGTTGACTCAGAACACTTTATCAGATAAAAGTGCCCCCCAGTGACGTTGTGTTGCGTCAGGGCGAAAAGCTACGGTTCACTGAATCAGCCGTTTTGGGGGGAGCCCCCGGTTTTTTGTGCAAACCGGGGGAGGGCCCAAACGGCGAAAACCAAAAAAAAACGATTTAAATGGAA
>JAJDEF010000012.1 GCA_029259945.1 Planctomycetota bacterium | reverse complement strand
TCTTCGCGAGACGGCCACTTGCTAATCGCAACGACCTCCTCGGCCGACAGCTTCTCGCCATCCATGACACCGCCCTTTGCGGCAAACGGCTCGTAATCGGCCTCCTTCGCCATACGCACGACTTCTTTGGCGAGCGAAACTACATCCTCGCCACCCCAAACCACTGCCGAAGTGCCAGTTGCACCCTCAAAGGCCGGGGCTAAGGCCGTACCCTCGGTCGCTCGACGGGCCAAGCTGTTTTTCACCACCATCAGGTGCATGTTTTTTTCACGTAGCGAACGGCGTAACGCGACATTGGCATTTGCTTCCATGCCAATCACATCGACAACCAAGGCGTCGTCAACTCCTTCGAGTCGACTTTTAAACTCGTTGGTAATCAGGTCTTTGAGGTACTTGCTCATGAAAGTAGGCAACAGCTAATGAATGGTGGACGGTAATAAGTATTGGATACTAAAAGTTAAGTGGCCAGCTTCACACTAGGACTCATGGTGGCGCTAAGGTGGGCTGAGCGAAGGTAGGTACCCTTTATGGACGAAGGCTTCATGCCAATGATCATGTCGACGAACGCTTGAACATTGTCGACCAGTTGCTGTGGCTCGAAGCTAAGCTTGCCGACGATGGCGTGGATATTCCCGCCCTTGTCGTTGCGAAACTCCACCTTGCCCGCTTTGTATTCGCCAATTGTCTTGACAACTTCTGGGGTAACCGTGCCTGCACGAGGCGAAGGCATCAAACCTCGCGGACCCAAGACGCGACCCAAAGGGCCTACGACTTTCATCATATCGGGGGTAGCGATGCAGACATCAAAGTCCGTCCACCCGCCTTGTATTTTTTTGGCGAGGTCTTCGTCACCGACAACATCTGCCCCGGCCTCTTGGGCCGCCTCTGCGGCAGGGCCTTTGGCGAAGACGACGACGCGTTGTTCTTTGCCGATGCCGTGGGGCAAGACAATCGAACCGCGAACGATTTGGTCGGCCTGGGCGGGATCAACTCCCAATCGCATCGAAATTTCTACCGATTGATCAAAGGCAGTCCCGTCGAATTGCTTCAGCACCCCGACCGCCTCAGCCAGAGGCAGCGCTTCGCTCGGCTGTTTCTCGACCAGTTTCTTCATTCGTTTTGCTAGTTTAGGCATGATCTGTTTTCGCTTTTCGCCGGTGCGGTGTTGATTCAAAAATGAAACAACGATACCCGAACATCAATGAGTGTTAACCTTCGACTTCAAGACCCATGCTACGGGCGGTCCCGGCGATCATGAGAACCGCATGATCGAGATCACTTGCATTGAGGTCGTTCATCTTAGTGTTGGCAATATCTTCTAATTGGGCTCGGGTCACCTTGCCCACTTTGTCTTTGTTGGGAACGCCTGAGCCCTTGGCGATATTGGCTGCCTTCTTCAGCAACACAGCCGCCGGGGGACTCTTGGTAATAAAATCAAACGAACGGTCGTTGTAGACATTGACCACCACCGGAATCATCATTCCGCCGGCTTCCTTGGTTTTATCGTTAAACGCAGTGACAAATTGCCCCAAGTTGACGCCAAACTTGCCCAGCGCAGTACCGACCGGCGGTGCGGGAGTCGCCTGCCCACCGGGGATTTGAAACTTTGCTGACCCTACTAGTTGTTTTGCCATCGTTCGCTCTTGCTATCGTTTACGCTACGCGAAACGAAAACCGGCAACGCGCTGTCGAGCGCGGCCGCCATCCGTTTACACTTGCTCGGCCTGCCAGTACTCCAGCTCGACTGGCGTACTTCGGCCAAAAATATTGATCATGACTGTCACGCGACCGCTGTGTTCGTCGATCGCATTCACTTCGCCTTCAAAACTCTCAAAGGTGCCTTCCTTGACCTTCACTCGATCACCCAAATTGAACGCGATGTTCAGTTTCGGCGAATCATCTGTCTCTTCTTCATCTTCCTGGATAATGCGAGCTACCTCGTGAGGCAACATCGGCGTTGGCTTTCCGCCCGAGCCGGTGAAATCACCGATGCCAGACGTCTCGCGAACTGCAAACCAAGTGTCATCGTTGATATGCATATGCACGACGATGTAGCCTGGGTAGAGCTTTCGCTCGACAATTTTCTTCTTACCACCCTTGAACTCGGTGACTTTTTCTACCGGCACAACCACCTCGCCGAAGAACTCGCCTAGCCCCTCAATCGCAATCTTGCGACGCAAGGCATCAGCAATCGACCGCTCTCGATTGCTTTGCACCTTGAGGATGTACCAGTCCATTTTCGTCGAATCGTCGGCTGGCTCTTCTGCAGCAACTTCCGACGAGGATTCAGATTCTGCTGATTCGCTCTCTTCTGTCTCCTCAACTTCACCTTCTATTTCAGTAGTTGCGACTTCTGATTCACTGGCTTCACCTTCGGATTCGGCGTCCACTGCTTCTTCTACGGCCACCTCATCAGCCACAGCGCTCTCGGCAGTCGGCTCGGCTGAAGGCGCAGCTTGCTCTTCTGCCTGCTCTGTGGCTTCAAGCTCGGCCGGCGCTCCGTCAACTAATTTATTGGTATCTTCGCTCACTTGAGCGTTCCTTTGGTTTGTCGTTGTGGTGTTGCCACCCGGTTGTCATCTACACTTTCTGGTGCCATCGTTTTCGACAGCACTAGATAACCCATCCCATCAAAGTTTTCAGGAGGATGTCATAAATAAACAATATCGCCGCCAGGAAGAAGATGACCACGATGACCACCGTCGAGGCACGCCACAACTCGCCTCGGGCGGGCCACGAAACCTTGTTCATTTCTGCTTCCACCGAAATCAAAAAATCAGCAAAACGGGGAATGTTGATTAATCGAAAACCCGCCCACAAGCCCACTGCAATCACAACCATCGGCGTGACGTATTGGCCCACTTCTGTCGTGGCAACCGCACTGAGCTTCCAAGCACCCGCAGCAACCGCCAATGCAATGGCAGCGAACGAGAGCTGTCGGGCCACCTTGCCCTGGCTTCGCTTATACAGCGAAGTGTTAAACATTCCTGCGATTAACTCAGCCACAGCTTTTCCTAGTCAGCTATCAAGCCGCTCAATGGCGACACCACGCGTAATTGCAATGAGCAGCGGCTCGAGCCACAACTCACCATTCGTACCTTGGCTTCACCTGCCGCCAAGCCAACTCACCGTTCCACCATCGTTTCTGTATGGCAGGGGCGGTGGGACTCGAACTCACAACCCCCGGTTTTGGAAACCGGTGCTCTGCCAATTGAGCTACGCCCCTACAGGAAGGAGGGCTGTGCCGCCCTCCACCTTCGAAATTAACCAACAATCTTTGTTACCACACCTGAACCCACCGTCTTGCCACCTTCACGGATAGCAAAACGAACACCATCGTCCATGGCGATTGGCTTCATCAATTCCACTGCTAACCGAGCATTATCGCCAGGCATGCACATTTCTGCATCGCCTACCAAGTTGGCGGTGCCTGTCACGTCCGTCGTACGGAAGTAGAACTGAGGGCGATAACCGCTAAAGAACGGCGTGTGCCGACCTCCCTCTTCCTTGCTAAGGACGTAGATCTCGGCCTCGAACTTGGTGTGAGGAGTGATACTACCCGGCTTGGCAAGCACCTGCCCACGCTGAATTTCTTCACGTTTGACGCCACGCAACAGGCAACCAACGTTGTCGCCGGCATAGCCTTCGTCCATCGTTTTATTGAATGCTTCGACGCCCGTGCAAGTTGTCTTGGCTGGCTCTTCGGTCAAACCGATGATCTCGACTTCTTCGCCCACCTTAATGGTGCCACGTTCGATACGACCTGTCGCAACGGTGCCACGACCTTCGATCGAGAAAACGTCTTCGATCGCCATCAAGAAAGGCTTGTCGTTCTCGCGAACTGGCTCGGGAATATAGGCGTCGATGGCATCCATCAACTCCGAAATTGGCTTGGCAGAGGCTTCATCCCCAGGAGTCTCGATCGCAGCCTTTGAATTACCACGAACCATCGGCACTTCGTCGCCGGGGAAACCATACATGGTGAGCAGTTCACGGATTTCAAGTTCGACCAACTCGAGTAACTCTTCGTCGTCGACCAAGTCGCACTTATTCAAGTAAACTACAATCCGAGGAACACCCACCTGGCGGGCCAGCAAAATATGCTCTCGCGTCTGCGGCATGGGGCCGTCAGCGGCGGAAACCACCAAGATCGCACCGTCCATCTGGGCAGCACCGGTGATCATATTCTTAATAAAGTCGGCATGACCCGGACAGTCGATGTGGGCATAGTGACGCGTGTCTGTTTCGTACTCAACGTGAGCCACAGCGATAGTCACCGTCTTGGTCGCATCACGAACGGTACCACCCTTGGCGATATCGGCGTAAGACTTGAGCTTTGCCAGGCCTTTTTGTGCCTGAACGGCCAAAATAGCGCCTGTGGTGGTTGTTTTCCCATGATCGATGTGACCGATGGTGCCCACGTTGACGTGCGGCTTGGAGCGTTCAAAGGTATCCTTAGCCATTTTTCTCCCTAACTCTATAAAAAACCGTGTGTTTCTGTGACAAAAATGGAGTTGCTGCGAACTCTTACGTGTTATTAATAATCTCGCCGTGCAATGCACGAGAGCTGCTGATGAGACTCGAACTCATGACCTCGTCCTTACCAAGGACGTGCTCTACCAACTGAGCTACAGCAGCAGCAAAGTCGAGAGCGGAGAGCCAAGAACCATACCTCGTTACCCTTATTCTTTCTGCCTCTCGACTCGCGACTCTAAACCCTCCAAAAGCGGGTGAAGGGAATCGAACCCTCGTCATCAGCTTGGAAGGCTGTTGCTCTACCATTGAGCTACACCCGCCAATTGATTTAGGAATTCGTATTTTGGCATGCGGAAAAAAAGCATCAGCACCCAAGCAACCTAGTGAACTCCTCTTCAATCGTCTTTCAATCCTAATTCCACAATATAAATTTCAGTGGGGGGTGCAGGATTCGAACCTGCGAAGGCATAGCCATCAGATTTACAGTCTGACCCGTTTGACCGCTTCGGTAACCCCCCGGCTTTCACACCTCGAACCACAAGCCAGTTGGCCCTTTAGGACAGCAGCCGGAAACCATCGTTCCACGGACCCCGTAGATCCCATGAACTCTACCAAACCACCTACTTCGTCGTTTGTTGCTTCAATCGCGTCGGCTTCGATCCGTCTCGGCTTCACACAAACACTCAGCGCCAATCCATTTACACCCAGGCCCAACTTACTCCGATAACGAGCTAGCGGAGGGACTTGAACCCACAACCTGCTGATTACAAATCAGCTGCTCTGCCAATTGAGCTACGCTAGCCTAGCGCAGGCAAACTTGTGCGAATCACCTAATATAGCCATGAGACAAAGGGCCGCAAGGCGGGTAAGGGCGAATTTTGTGCCGATCCTTGCCCCAGCCTAGAATGCTGCCCCGACAGAGGGCAAACTTCGATGCGATCGGCTAGGTTGACCCATCTTCACATACGCCTAGCTAGAAAGGGGAATCCCACCAAGAGTATCAGGGTCAGGGCGGTGGGCTCTGGAACTCCCACCGCAGGGGAAAACGAGGGTGAACCCCCGGTTTGTTGAGTCATCCATGCGAGAAAGTCTGCCCCGTCTGTATCTCCATCGCCGTCCGCGTCTCCTCCTGCATCCACGCCAAAAGAAGCCTGCCAGACGCCTAAATCAGCAGCATCGACGTTACCGTCCTGATTGAAATCAGCCTCAGCAAAGGTGACTGCATTCTCGACCGATAGGTCAATTTGATAGAACTGGATCACCGCGTCGGCCCCGGTAACGCGGACAAAATAATCACCCGCCACGGGTAAATTCAGTGCGGTGAGCGACTCCGTTAGCCCTGGCCCAGCAGTGTCAGACGCCGCAAGCAGCGAGATTCCGTCCGAATCGAAAACGGCCAAAGCTAGGTCGCTAAGCACCGAGGTGTCGATCGGCGTCTGTGATCCGCCTTCGATTCCCTGGTTATAGGTGGGGCCCAGAGGGGCCAACACCACATCGAGCAACGAGGGACCATCGATCGAAAACGAGAAGAAATCGGTGTCGGTGCTACTGTCGATGCTCAAAAAATCGGTGTCGGAAAAACTGACCACGGCGTCGACTGCGTCGGTTCCGAGTGAAAGGGTTGAGCCGGCAGCCACCGACCCCAGACTGGTCGCCAAAAGGGTCGTATCGTTCCCCTGGCCGTTGTTGCTTTTCTCGAAAAAGTCGCCGTAGAGAGCCTGCACCCCACGGATGTCGTCAAATTGCGGGCCATCAAATAGGGTCGAAATGAACGGCTCCATCAAAAAGCGACTGGTGTCTGAATCTACATGAGACAGTCCAAATCCGTGTCCCGCCTCATGCATCACCGTATTACGTAGCTGGCGATAATTTGAAGTGCTATTCGAGAAAAAGACGGCATCTCCGGTGTCGAGAACCATGTCTGCATTATCTGGGGAGTAGTTGAAAGCCACCGTACCACTGGCGCCGTCGATCAACGCCCCGCCAATTCTTACATCACCGCGTACTCCCAAGCTGCCCGCCAAAAAACTCCCCTGGGTGACCCCATCATCATTCGGCTCGTACACATAGGTAATACCGCCTAGCTCGGACCAACGATCAAAAGCGCTATCAAAATGCTGAAACCATGGGCGTTGCGTGAGATCGGTGCCCCCGGGGCCAGCTCCCAGGTTGGTGTCAAGGAAGTTGACCAAATCGCTCGGCCCTTCGCCGGTGAGATTTGTGCCATCGTTCACAATGCTCCAGGTGAGCGTAACCGGATCTCCAGCCACCCCTGCAGATCCCGACGCGGTGGTCACCCAGCGATCATTGGATACATACGCTTTCGCAGAAGGCGCAATGGTTACCACAGCAGCGCAGGCCAGTCCAAAAACCGCAATTTTAAGCCTCAATCTCATCTAATATCCCCACCATCACTGCGCACTCTGCCCACGGGTGCCATTTTAACATGCCGGGGTGAATCGAGGACTGGAAAACCTCTAGGAGGCATGCCTGGGGCTCGATTAGTCATAAAAAAAGCCGCCATCCGAAGATGGCGGCAGCGTTTTTCATTGCATCGGGTGGTTAGCATTCCTGGAGATTACATCTCAAGAACGATTTTTTCTTCCCTGGCCGCAATGCGTAACTTTGTCAGCGCCCGAGCCTCGATCTGGCGAATTCGTTCCTTAGTCACTCCAAGCTCTGCCCCCACTTCTTTGAGCGTACGTGGCTCGCGAGAGTGGTCTAAGCCAAACCGACCGACGATAATCTGACGTTCACGGTCGTCAAGTCGTTTCAACACACGTCGAATTTTTGAGATTCGATCCTGCTGCATCGACTCCTCGACAACTGGGTTGGCGCGCTGTTCTTGGGTGACGGCAAACAGCTCGTCGTGACTGGTTCGGAACCGATCGCGCTGTCGATACTCGCCTGGAATCGTACGAGCAAAATTCTTCATGATTGCCCAGCTCGCATAGGTGCTGAACTTGTTACCCCGTGCGAAATCAAATTTCTCGGCCGCTCGCAACAACGAGACATTTCCGTCGCTCACCAATTCAAAAAAGTTCTGGTCGGGCCGAACGTGCCGCTTCGCAATCGAAACGACTAGTCGCAAATTGCAGCGAGCGATCTGATTTTTGAGTTCGACAATCTGTTCGACAATCTGCTCGATTTCGTCCATCAGCACCGCTTTGGGGCGTTCGAGATCGAGTTGGTCTCGCAACTTATTCGCCTTGTGCTTCAAGTAGTTATACTTGCGAAACAGATGCTGCTCCTGCTCGCGAGTGAGCAAGGGCATCTCGTACAAACTCGCCAAATAGGGCGGTAGGCCCGCGGGACGGCGAGGTTTGCGGGTCGGGGTATCGCTCTCAGGCATCGGACCTAAGCAAAGTTTGTCAGCGCCTTTACGCGAAAAGCGAGGGTTGTCGATATACTCCAAAGGCATTTCAGCGATACGCTTTGCCCGCATCTCGTTGACTACACGATAAATGGTCGTCTTGGTGCGAAGATAGTCTCGACACAACTTTTCTACACCCGTCCCTCGACGATAAGCCCGGAAAATATTGGTCTTCTGCAGCTCGGTCAACGGCCCTGCGCCGGCGGGAAAAATGGCCGACTCTGGGTGCTCGATGTCATGCTGGCGTAATGTGGCGCGAATCGTTTCGACCGTGCGACCGGTCCGTTGCGCCAAATGTCGGGCAATCTCTGCTTGTCCGCCCCCTGCGTGCGCCATTTGCTTGGCTCGATCGACAAACTCTTCGCGTTGTTGATCGGTCAATTGGCTAAATCGGGCTCCGCGTTCGACGCGCTCCGAATTCTTTTTCACAAAACGATCGACGCTGCTGCGGAGAAATCCCACTCGCTTTCGCCCATCGAATACCAAGCGCCGGCTCACCAATCCCAAAGCTCGCCAACGCGAAATGGTCTTGGTCGAAACATTGAACTGTCGGGCTAACTGCTCGACCGTAAATACCTGTTCGCCGACGGCATCGGCATGTAGCTCGGCAACGTCGGACAAGTCTTCGACAAACAATCGCAAATCGTGCAGCAAATCGGCGGCCTGAATCTTACGATTCCCAGCCTCTGGGAGCGATTCGCCCGTGATTTGCGACACCACTTCGGCGGCTGGGTAGCTGCTATCTGCGTCCAGGCTAGAAATCAGGCGCTCTGCCGCCTCGATCTGAGACAGCATCGTCTCGCGAGATGCCTGATGAAGCTGACGGCTACGGAGCCAGCGGATCACCGGATTTTTGTATTCTTCGTGCATGGGTCCACCTCTCTTAGAGCTTTCCTCAAATGAGCTGGCGTGGTGTTCCGTGCGATTCCTTCGCCCACAACCGAAAACTCTCTCGTTGCTTGCTTAACCTCCGGCAGCATCTTTGCTGCTCGCCTTAGTGTGTGACATCACGGGTTGTTCGCTTGCCAGGTCAATTTCTTGCTAGTCAACCAAATGAATCGACTCCGAATGGCATGTTGCGGCGCCTCTCGTCACCACTCCGCCACCACTGCTAGCCTGGGCAAGGCCTACACGTTGTACGCATATTAGTCGCAACAGGTCGATAGAAAGTTCGCCGTCTATAGGGCTTGCAGTGCCTGCTAGAAGCCCTTTCCTTCGTGCAAACCTTTCGTACCCAAAGACTTAGGAAAATACTGGATAATTTATGCAAACCACAAATTCTAGCAACACCCCGACAGCTAGCCACGATCTGTCATTCCCCCGGCCCCCTAATCTCTCTATCTAACCCCGATTCGACTGAATTGTCTCGCTGCGGACGGACGATGACGCCCCTATATGCACACCCGTCCGGGCAAAACGGCAATTGTGACGCAAGTCTTGCCGATCTTACCCAGCAGTAGACCCACTCAGTAAGGCGCAAGTCTATGCGAATATTGATGTTATGCTCACTCGTCGTTGCTGCCGCCTCCATTCAACTAGGCCAAGCCGCTAGCGAGGAAACAAAATATCTACTTCAAGCCAACTTGGCGGTTGGCAATACGACCACCGTCACTGTCGAGCTGGAAGTCGGTGGCGATCTCATCACCCGTGACAAAAACTTGGTAGAAGAAAAGCTTCCGATGTCGGTTGCTGGGTCTCTCAGCTACCTCGAACAACTGGTTGCCTCGACAGGCGACTCGGACGGCGTAGTCCGTTCTTTGCGAAAATACGACGAAGCCAAGGCCACCATTCAAATTGCCGACCACCTTGCTGAAAGGAGTCTGCCGGACGGGCAAAAGCTGGTCGTCACAGCCCTTCGCAATGGCCAGAGCATTATCAACGGCTGCAAGAGCCCGCTCACACGCGAACAGCTCGATCTGCTCGACGCGATGGGTAATAGTCTTGCGATCAATCGACTGCTCCCCGGTCGAAAAATGGCCGAGGGCGAAAACTGGGATCATGAAAGCACCTGCATCGGTGCGCTACTCGGCATGGATCATGTGGCCGTTTGCGAAGTCAGCAGTGTCATCATTGGCGAATCCCACGGCCAAGTTCAGATTCGCATCGGCGGCACCGTCCACGGGACGATTGATGGGGCGACGACCGAGATCGACCTTCGCGGCGGCTACTTATTCCACCAGAGGCTGGGTCGAATCACGAAGTTCAACCTTGCGATTCAAGAAAAACGGGCGGCTGGCGAAGTGATTCCGGGCTTGGATGTGGTGGCGAAAGCGAAAATCACGATCACCCCCACTAAAGCGGAGTCGCCGTTTAGCTTAGCGCTCGTCGAACAAACGAGCGATGTTTCAAAGCCTTTGCGCACTGCCCTGCGTTACGAAGCAACTGAGCAAGGTTTTCGTTTTCAACACGCAACGCACTGGTTTGTCACTGCTGAACAGCGTGACCTGCTTTCGCTCCGCTGCTTGCAAGAAAGCGATCTGACTTCGCACTGCAATGTGACCACTCTGCCGGCTCGTTCCGCCGGTCGGGCAACGAGTCTCGAACAGTTTGAACGCGACGTTCGCGACTCGCTCGGAAAGAATCTCGAAACAGTTGCTGCCGCTACGCAGTGGACCACTTCGCAGGGCCTCGACTGCCTGGGAGTGATCGCCAACGGCAAGGTGCAAGACGTCCCAGTCCAATGGCGCTACTATCTAGTTGCATCCGAGGGCACGCCCCGTGTGACACTAGCCTTTACCGTCGAGCAAGGACTACTAAAGCGATTTGATAATGCCGATAGAGAAATCGTCGATTCGCTGGAACTGCTAACGCCGTCGGTGGCTGAAACAGCGAACAAGAGCGGCAAAAAAACTTCTCGCTGATAAATGTAGGCCGGGCGGCCTCCGGCAACTCATAGAGTTGGTTAGTGGGTCAGTTAGGCTTGTTTTTTTGGCCGAAGGCCATTGTCACCGTTGCCCCAGGCTACGGTGAGGTGAGGCCTTCAGCCAAACGAACCCACTGGCTACTGGCTCAGTTCTCTACTGGGGATGCCGCCCAGATTCGTGCATGCGCACTAAGAATTGCCCTTTTGAGTCGTCGGTGTGCCACGCCTTACGAACGAACGGGACCTTATATATGCGTTCGGTCGATAAAGCCGACGCAGCGCCATAAAGTGTGTTTTGACGCATGGCGGCTTCACCACATGCGATGTGAAACGCATTGTAGTTCATTTTTGAGCCAATCCGTTGATCGCTCCCTGGCAAGCATACACTCTTGCGGCAGGCGAGGGCATTTTGGGGAGCCATTGTTTCAACTCAACAATTTGCCCCCCGTCGACCATAGCACGTGCAACTACGCGATACGCCTCTTGCTCGTCGCTTGTAGGATTTAGTGTTTCTAAGAGTTCCTTGGCGGAAGCAAACTCGCCAGCTTGAATGAAGGAACTAGCGACGCGCCCCAGTGAGTAGCCTGCTGTTGGACCTGAACCCATTTGCTTGGAAAGTTGCATTGCCGATTCGATATCTCCTGCGTGAATCAAGAGAGTAGCAAGTGAGGATTTCTGGAAAGCTGACTTAGTATCCGCAATTCTTTTTATCAGAATTTTTCGGGCACCTTCTTTATCTCCTGATTTGACGTACGCTCTAATAAGTGTGGGTAAAGCTTGTACTTTTACTAGAAATGCTGCTTCAGGCATTTCGTTATAGGCTAGGGTTGCCCACTTAAGTCGCTTGTGGCTTGCCTGTTCATCTCCTTGCTCCGCTAAGAGAATCGCGGTCTTGACGTAAAGTAGCTTTACTCCCGCTATCTCGCTTTTGTCACCGTAGATACCGAACTTCGATTTCATCGGATCTCGCGGTGTTGTTTCAATCGTTCTTAGCATCCTGCCGATCGTCTCTTCAGCCTCAACGATCATTTTCTTTTCGATAAAAACCTCGTGCAAACGCCGTTGGATCGCTTGTTGTTGTTCTCTTGTGTCCGCTCTTGCCAGCATTGACTCAAGCGTCGCCACATCCTTTTCATTACGCACCTGCTTCGCAGAAATTTCAGCGAGAGTCTTCGATCGCAGGACGGGGTCGACGATTTTAGCGGCATATTGCTTGGCTAGTTCGACTTGATCTACAGCAACCGGCTCAGTATGCAGCTCAACTGCCAGTGCCTTGGCGAGATTCATATAGGTGTTGTCACGATGCTTGACTTCTTGCAATCGTTTGATGGCGTTCTCGGTTTCTTCGACCCGACCAGCCCTGGCCACCGCATAGGCAATCCCAACGGCTGCGTTTTGTGACCATTCCTTTGGCGAATGTTCGTCAATCAACTGATAGGCTTCATGCAATTTTCCCTGTTGGGCTAGCCCATTCGCGATATTTTGATACGCGCCACTTTGCTGGAATTTACCTGGAAGCTGGGCGGCAAACGCGACCGCTTCAGTTATATGTCCCGACTCCGTGTACTGGGTGAGCAGGTGACTCGTCGGAAAATTGCTAGGCGGTTTTTTGTCGGATTGGGGTACGAGCATTACGAGTTCGTGCATCAAAGCAAGATACTTAGCTTCGTCACCTTGCTTCAGATATTCCTTGGCGACCGCTGTTTGCACATACACTCGTTTTTGCAAGTTTATGACATCCTTGGCAACCCGAGTGGCTTCGTCCAGTCTGCCGTTTCTGATGAGTGAATAGACGATCGCGTGACTCGCTCCACTGAGCGCGTTTTTGTCGTCGATCTCACTTAAGCTATTGAGTGCTTGCTCAATCCACCAATCAACTGATTGCGATGCGTTTACTTCCTCCGCCGACGCAGTTACTGAAGGAAATAGTACGAATACAGAGACCAACGCAACAAAGGGGATCAGCAACGATCTATTCGTCATTTTTTCTCCCTCCTGAAGTATCGAGTAAAAAACGGCGCGTTCCGACCATCGCGACTAGGTTCTCGAAAACAATTCGTCGGTGCCTTCCATCACGGGGACGACGACGATGCCGCCTTCGGTGATGGTGAAACCTCGGCGACGATCTAGCTCGAGATCGACGCCGACTTCGGCACCATCGGGGATATGCACATACTTGTCGAGAATCGCACGGCGTACGATCGCCCCTTTGCCGATGTGAACCCCTCGAAAGAGGATCGAATCGCTCACCTCGGCCCACTCTTCGATCCGCACGCGAGGGCCAATAATACTGCCAGTGACTTTGCCGCCCGAAATAATGGTGCCGGCCCCGACGATGCTATCGTAAGCCGCGCCGCGCCGACCCTCGTCTTCGTCGAAGACGAATTTTGGCGGCGGCAAGTTAGGCTGATCCGTACGAATAGGCCAGTGGAAATCGTAAAGATTCAGCAGCGGGTGAACGCTGGTGAGTTCAATATTCGCTTCGTAATAAGCGTCCAGGGTGCCGACATCGCGCCAGTAGGCGTCAGTTTTTCGATTCTCATCGAGAAACGGATAAGCCATCAAACGGTGCGACTCGATAATCGACGGAATGATATTGCGGCCGAAATCGTGCGCGCTGTCTTGAAACGTCGCGTCTTGGCACAATTGATCGAATAGAAAGTGCGAGTTGAAAATATAGATGCCCATCGACGCTAGACAATTTTTGCTATCGCCGGGCATGGTCTTTGGCTCGGCAGGTTTTTCTTCAAAGCCAACCACTCGACCCGTTTCGTCGGTCTGCATCACCCCAAAACTGCGCGCCTCGTCGACTCCGACTCGCAGGGCGCCAATGGTTAAGTCGGCATTGTTTTCAATGTGGGCGGCAACCATTTTGCTGTAGTCCATTTTGTAGATATGGTCTCCAGCAAGAATCACGACGTACTTCGGGCGTTCCTTTTCTAGGGTGTAGATATTCTGGTAAACCGCGTCCGCCGTTCCCTGGTACCACTGCTCATCGATCCGCTGCTGCGGCGGAACCACGTCGATAAACTCGCCCAGCTCGCGGCTCAGCAAATGGCGCCATCCTGTGTTGATGTGACGATCGAGGCTCATCGCTTTGTATTGCGTGAGCACCAGAATTTTACGAATTCCGCTGTTGATGCAGTTGGACAGCGTGAAGTCGATGATGCGGTAGTTGCCGCCAAAATGAACCGCCGGCTTCGCGCGATCGCGCGTTAACGGTTCGAGTCTCGATCCTTTGCCGCCTGCAAGAACGACCGCCAAAACATCTTTCATCAGCTTGCTTCCTCCCTGGTGCCCACTGCGTTCTGGTTTTTTGCTACTGCGATTCTAGTGGCTTCTCGCACGGAGGTAAATCGCGGCATAGGCCTCGGCAGCCGCTGGCGGCGAAAAGCTCTCGGTCGCCCAAATAGAAGCCGCTGTGGCAATTTTAGCCGCATGCGCATCGTCATCGAGCAACCGCTGAGTCTGACGCGCACAACCTGCACGGCTTGCTACAGGAAAGAGATGTCCAGAACGGCCCTCTTCGATCACCTCGCGATGCACCGGCACATCAGATGCCACGACCGGCACCCCAGCAGCCATCGCTTCGAGCATCACGCCTGCTAGGGTCGTCTCCTCGCCTGGCTGCCAAAGCACGTCAATATGCGGCAGCAGCTCGAGCATATCTGCCCGGTAGCCCATAAAATTCACGGCCTCGGCTTCTGTCACTAATCGAGTGTACCGCTCCAAGCGAACTCGATCGGGCCCATCACCAAAGATCACCATCCGCGCCCGCTCGTCTAAAGTACGGACCAACTCAAAACACCAAATGGCATCGTCGATTCGTTTACTACGCACCAACGGCCCAGCAAACGCGATAAGCCGTGCCTCGGTGGGTGCGCCCAACTCTGCCAAAAATTGTGGTCGCGTCACCCCGTTCGTTCCAGGCCCCGCGACGCTCAGCGGAATGACCGACATCGTCTCAATGGCGAATCCTTGTGCTTGGCAATCGCGTTGAACTCGAAGGGTGGGAACCACGGTCCGATTCGCTTGTCGGTTGCTTTGTTTCCGAAGCCAACGGGCCATCGTGCCGCGAGGTGCCTCAAACAAAGTGGAAACCAGCGGCCGTGCAGCCTTCGACTGCACCGCAAGGGCGTAGTTCAAAGCAGCCTCACCCCACGTATGAATCAGATCACACGGAGTACTCTGCAATTCTCTCGACAACCGAAAGGCAGCGATCGGATCGCAGGTCCAGCGCCGCTCCACCACACAACACTCGACTCCCATCGCTTCAAAGGTAGCACGTACTTCGACATCTGCCGACAAGGCAACCACACTCGCCTGAAAACCGGCGGCCAGCTGCTGCTCGACAAGCAATCGCAACTGCCGGGTTTCGCCGTAACCATTGAGCTCGGCAATCAGATGAAGAATGTGCAACGACATAGCGAGGATGTTTGATGTGCGATTTATAATTGATGAACTAGTGGCTAGTGCGCACTACTATTGTGTGCTCCGATACTCTACTTCCGGCCAGGATGGCCGGGCTATGGGGGATTCCTGGTCATTCGGTCGTTGAATGCTCTGGGTTCCACTATTTTCTCACCCTATACGCCTTGCTTAAAATATCAACCATGACCACGCAATTTGGCAATTGGACCTCGGAAATCGTCGCTGGGCACCGGTGCGACCTCTTTGAACCCGATCGCCCTTCAGAACACGGTTTCTCGGTGCTTTACCTGCACGGTCTGCAAGCGGGTCGCTTGGGCTACCGGCAGCCGATTGTTGAGCAATTTCAACGGCATGGGCTGAGGGTCATCGCTCCTCAAGCCAATCATAGCTGGTGGTCGGATCGCATTTGCACACGATTCGACCCCGAAATTTCTTCGGTGCAATATCTTTTCGAGCAGGTGCTCCCGCTGATTCGAGAACGATGGAATTGCGAACCGCCACAACTGGCGTTGATGGGGGCAAGCATGGGCGGTCAAGGCGCTTTGCGATTGGCTTACCAGCACCCCAACGTCTTTCCGGTCGTGGCAGCCCTGTTTCCGTCGATCGATTTTCAGATCCGTATCGAAGAAGGCGACCCGAATTTGTCGCAAATGTATCGCGATGCCGAAGAGGCCCGTCAAGATACGGCCACCCTACATATCCACCCACTCAACTGGCCACGTCACCAATGGTTTTGTTGCGACCCGGTCGATTACCGTTGGCACCGGTCAGCCGAACGACTGCGCATGAAGCTCTTCTCGCTGGGCGTCCCTTTTGAATGCGACTTAGAAACTTCGGCCGGCGGCCACAGTTGGGAGTATTTCGAGCACATGGCCGAAGCGGCTGTCGACTTTGTTGCCGAACGACTCGAACAAGAACGACTGCGGGTGGTTTAGCCCGCCGACTATCGATTTCCAGGCTGGCCGGGGGTTGTGGGTTGTCGGCCAATTTCGAATTGATTGAAATTCCCGCCAGAAAACCCTTCGCCTTTGATTTCGCCTGTCGACTGGATGTAAATCAACTTTTGCAACGAGGTTTCTGAGAACGGGGCACCGACATACGCTTGGCGGGTTAATGTCGCGGGCCGATGGCCATCGCCTTCCAGAATAAACATCGTCTTTCGCTGATCGTAGCGCGCCTTGTGGGCGCGGGCATTAAACAAGCCATTTTCGCCCATACTCCCGTCGATAGTGACATGGCCCTCAGCCGAGAATTCAATAGGGCCAAACTTCGACGTGCGATCAAGTCGCGCGCTAGGGCTTTCGGCGACCACCAATTTGTCGCTTGAAATCACAATGGTTTCTGGCCCGGGATCTTTCTGCAACGAGATTGCCAGCCGCTGCTCCCAGGCATCGACAGGGCCGTAAATTGCCTGGGTATCGCCAAATAATTCGATGCGGGGATGATTCAAATTGCCACGTACTCCACGCTCGAATTCCACACGTAGGAATCGAAGACGTTGTACCGCACGGCTAGGCACCACCGGGTTGTTTTTTCCGGCAACTCCAAAAGAACTTGCGTCGCTTGACAAATGGGCCGACTCTAACCAACCTGGACCGGCACCACGTATCTCGCCCGTCTGTTGATCTGCCACAAACGACCGCATCTGCATCGTCTGCACTGAAGTAAGCCCCTGTGCATCGCGTTGCGAAAACTCTGCATCTACGCCATCCCGACACTCGAGCTGCGCCAGCTCTACCCGTTGCTGTCGGGCGGCTCCATCGAACTGCACCGGCGCAGTGAGTCGGAGCAGAAGTTGCTCGGTGCGAAGAGAGCCCTCGTTGGTATTCGCGACCACCTTTCCACGAAACGTAATGACATCGCGCTCGAGCGTCATGCCATCCTGCCAACGAACCATTAAATACTGTGGGCCAGACAGCGGTTTGCCACTGAGGTCTTGCTTGACCGGCAATCGCAATTCACCGGGCGCGTCGATCCAGGCATGGCTCGTGCCCCGATTGACCTTCAGACTTTGGGCGCGTATCGACATGTCGGCGGCGGTCAGGATTGCCGGCTCGCCTTCGAGCGAAATCTCGGCGGAAGGCGTGTCCGCATTCTCGATACGAACATGTGTGCCACGAACCAATAGCGGTTCGGTGCCATCTGCGGCTGGGTTTGACTCGCGAAAAACGACATTCCCATCGACATCGATGCTGGTCACTTCGGGACGACTCTTTCGTACGGTGAGCAGCATCTGCAATTGATTGCCAGTAATTTCATACGCTCGCAAGCGATTGCCACGACGTCGACCAAGCATCGGTCGACCCGTCCTCGGCTGATTGCCATCAGGCCGCCCGAGCACCAAGCCATCGGGGACATACTCAATACGCACGTCCATCTTATTCACTTTGCAATGTAGCTCGGCCGAATTGATCTCCACCGACCCGCTGGCCACCATGCGTTCAGGCACCACTTCAGCGGGCAGCAAATCTGCTTCGGAACCATCGGCTGCACTTTCGCGTAAATAAACTCGCAAAGCATTGGCCCATAACTGCCCTAGGCCAACCATCGTCAAACGTGGACGCCCGTTGAGCGACAACACCGCCTGGCCATCAATGCGCTCAAGCCGCATCGATTCGGTCCAGCGAGCTTCGAACGGTCCTTGCCCCGGCTTTTCTTGCGGCTTCCCGCGCATCCAACCGTTGCCTGCCGCGAGAAGCGTTCCCACACGTTGTTCAGAGTTCTCGGGCGGGGCCTGATACTGCAACATCCGGGCGTGTATTTCGCTGCCCTGGTAGGCGAGCGTGACCTCGTTGTTTCCGGTGAAGGTGATTCGCCGCGAATCTAATTCTATGCGCAACGTTTGGCAGCGAGCACTCGCTTGATGCGAATCGGCATCGAGGCGAACCGGCGTTTGCTTGGTCGTTAGTGCCTCGATCATCGCTGGCCGAAGCTTGCCAAATTTTTGCGTATTCGCGCCCATCGCATTGATGTTCACGGTTCGATCGGTCGTCGGAACCACTGCATCGTAATCGCCCGCGAAGTAGAAATTCAGGCGATCACAAAACAACTGATCTCGCTTGCCGGTCGCATGCACCTGCACAAGCTTGACCTCTTGGTCGAAGGACGCCACTTGATGGGCAAAATCGAAAGTAAAAGGCCCTTGGCTCGTCACTTTGACCGGGGCGCTGGGCGAAGTCGCACTGCTCACCCTTTCGAGCAATTGGCCTTCGCTCGGTGTGAACAGGGCTTGCACATCATTCATGATTTTTAGCGAATCGACGCCGCCGATATTAGGCCCTGCGGCGTCTGACTTCGCGCGTTCGATCGCCACCAAGCGAATTTCTAGCCGGCGCCCGCTGGCACGGTGCGATCCTAATTGCATCTCGACCGACGCATCGGTACGAATCATATCGGCATCCATGTACAAATCACGTGTGGTGAGCAGCAAATCGTCCTGGGGCCCTGGCTCGCGCATGTCGCTACGCACGGTGATTTCGCCGAGCAGCTTTCCCCACTGAAATTTACCGATGCCACCCAAACCAGACTGAAGCCCTTCGTCCATTTGCAGCACGGCACCATGCGGTGCTTCGAGCACAATCACATCACGGGGTGCCGGCTCGCCCCTTCCTCGCTCTTTAGGGAAGAAAAGAATCACGCACTGGTTGACCCGTAGTTGGCCATTGTCTTTGGTCTGATAATCGTCCAACACGATCATCGCCTTGCCGCTTTCAAATGTCTTGGGCGGTTTGGCTAACGTCCAATGTCCCGGCGGAAAATAGGCGGCGAACAAATCACGATAGCGGTGCAAAGCTTTTCGCGATTTGGGTTGCTGCTCGGTTGCCTCGACTTCCTCTGAATCCGCGGCCAGCGCAGGCTCGACAAACGGCACTACGGCCAACACGTAGACCTGGTAGGCCACAGCCGTCAGGGCGAAAGCAATCGCGGCATAAGTGAGGCGAGTGAGCATGAGAGCGTGCGGGATTGGGAATTACGTTCGGTGAATAAGGGAACCACAGATGGACACGGATGAACGGGGATGCTTTTTTCGGACACCCCTTGTCTCACAAAGATCACCTTGTAAACCCTATGCCGCCGATCTCACTGACATCGACATAGGGATAGCTATAGCCAAACAAGTCTTCGGAAATAGAAAAACCCCATCGAATCACTCTGTTTCTATCGTAAAATTGGTTCACTCGACTTTGCTCTTGCCTACGAACATAGTCGATATCGACGAAAGCATTTGCTTTGGGATGGCCTACATCACACATGTCATAAGTAGGTGGCCCTCCCACGACAAAGAACCAAGCGGTACACAGCAACATTACCATCCATCTGCGTTTATCTGTGTTCATCCGTGGTTCCTCTCTTAATAGGAGGGCTTCGCTTCCGGCCAGGATGGCCGGGCTATGGGGTTTTGTATTTGCGTAATGCTGTTTCCCAACGGTTGGTGTTTTTTAGTAGTAGTTCGATGACTTCGCGCAATGCGCCGTGGCCACCATCGACGCTGGTTGTGTAGTTGGCGTCTTGGCGTAACTCTTCGGCCGCGTCGGCGACCGCAACTCCAAGGCCGACGCTTTTGATTACGGGCCAGTCGGGTAGGTCGTCGCCCAGGTAGCAAATTTGCGTCAGGTCTAAATTCAGCTCGTCGGCAATGGATTTGACGACGCCCAGTTTGTCGCCGACCCCTTGGCGAACGATCTCGATATCGAGCTCCGCAGCGCGTAGTTTAACGATCTGTGAGCTGCGGCCGGTGACGATGCCAAACTGCCCGCCACTTTGCTGCCATAACCGGATGCCTAACCCATCGCGGATGTGAAATTCTTTCGCTTCGGTCCCTTGGTTATCAAAAATGACCCGCCCATCGGTCATCACCCCATCGACATCGGTCAGGATCAAACGTATTTGCGCACATTGTTCGGCAAGCTTCATGTTCTGCTACTAATGGGCATGGGACTTAGTCGGCGTATTGGTCGAAGGGGTAGATTCGCATGGGGTGCGTGCCGGTTGTGGAGTTTTCTTTCGCTTCCGTTTCTGGCAACATCCCCAACACGTCGGTCACATCAATAATGCCTTGCAAAGCTCCATCGGCATCGACCACCGGCAATTCGCTGATTTTTTGTTCCTCTAAGATCACCACGGCTGCGCTCATCCTAGCGCCGGATTCGATCGTTGTGGGCGAGGTCTTCATCACTTCGCGAATGGGCCGATCGAGTGCAGCGTCGTTGCGAGTTTCGATCAAACGGGCCAAATCGCTATCGGTAAACATGCCGGTGAGCCGGCCCTCGCTGTCTGTCAGAATGATTGCCCCGGTTCGACGCCCCGGCTTGGTGCAAGCCACCAGCACTTGCCGGATGGTCTCGTCCTGCTGCGCGACGCGACATTCGTCGAGCGGTCGCATGTGATCTTCAACGTGACTCAACTTCTGCCCCAACGATCCGCCGGGGTGATTGAGTGCGAAGTCTTCTGCCTGAAAATTTTGCAGTCGGCTAACCACCAAAGCCAGCGCATCGCCCACGGCCAACATGGCCGTCGTGCTGGTGCTGGGGGCGAGCCCTAGTGCGCAAGCCTCTGCCATATCGCCAAGCTCGATCGTAATATCTGCCTTCTTGCCCAGGGTGCTGTTGGCGCTAGAACTAATGGCAATCAGCGGCACGCCCAGTTGGCTAAGCGAGGGCAACAGCCCAACGACTTCGCCCGTCTCGCCACTTTGCGAAAGCACCAACACCACGTCTCCCAGCCGCACACGGCCCAAATCGCCATGTTGGGCTTCGGCAGGATGCAAGAAGTGGGCACGCGTGCCGGTCGACGCAAATGTGGCGGCGAGCTTTTGCCCGATTAGGCCCGCCTTGCCCATACCGGTCACAATGAGATTGCCGCGCAATTGCCGTAACAAGCAAACCGCGCGGAAGAAGTTCGCATCCAGCTTACTCACGAGCCCTGCAATCGCGCGCGATTCGACCCCGATCACTTCTCGGCCGAGGCGCAAAACCTCGTCTTGGGTCGTCGTTAATACTTCGGTCTGCACATGGCGAATAGGCTGAGCACTCATCGAACCGTCATCCTTGACGTGGACACTGTACTAGAGAAAGAAGGGGCGAATTGTAATCACCCCACCCAGCGGGCACAACGTGGTTTTCGTGAGATGGTAAAGGTGCTAGCACAAATTCGATGTTCATTAGAAAAAATTACCGCAGAGGACGCAGAGAGCGCAGGGAAGATAATGGTGGCTGGCAAGTTACTACCAAAGAGGACACTTGAATTGCGGAAGCAATTTCTCGACTCTTTATCTCCGCGCTCTCTGCGTCCTCTGTGGTAAATCTTTTCGTTGCATGCCCCGGCGCATAAAAAATGCTCCCAGAAAAGCACACGTCCCAGGGGGGCAAAGGACGTTGTTACCTTTCCGGGAGCGATTGGACGTAAGCGAAGACGCTTGCGTACCGTCGGTCACACGGATGTGTCGGGCCATGCGACCGGGGGAGTGTGTCGTAGCGGATGGGTGGCTTCCGTGCCTACTCCAACCGCCCCGGGGTCGACTTACTCGTTGGACTAAGTCGACCCAACCACGTGGCTCCGGTCTGAATTGTTTTTTCCTTGCAGCGGTTGAGTTGGAATCTGTCGTTAAGCTGCAAACGGGAAAGAAAGGGCCGCCAGAATGAACTACTGAGCGTGCTTGGCTTCCTTGCCTTTGCGAGATTCGACAGTGTGTTGTTCGTTCGTGGGTGGGGAGAATAGGGTAGCCTCGAAACTCGGTCAAGATCGGATTCGACCACGGGTGAAAAATATTTTCTTTCTCGCTATCACTGCCATACTTTCGACTACTGTGCGCTTGTTTAGTGCTGCAAAGCAAACACTTTAGTTCGCTTGTGTCTGGTCTGCGCCGAACACCAAAATGTGGTAGAAAGCGCGGTCACCCAGTGCTAGCAACTAGGCCACAAGGTTGGTCAACGCGTGCCAAATCCAAACACTGAAATCAGCTGCACTTAGCAACAAAACACTAGAAGTATTCTTTCAACATCCAATGGTAGTAGGGAATTTGAACCAACGTAGAAATAAACAGCGGTATCAACACTAGCCAATGTGACCAGTGTCGTCGTCGATCATGCCGAAAATCGGAAGTTGTGGCAGCGATAAGGAATGCGACGCACGCATAGTTGGTTAGCAGCAACATCCACAAACCTGAAGATGGACCGAATAAGGAGTTTAATAGATAATCGGGCTGCCAGTTGACGTGACGGTACCAGAAAACTTCAAGAAACCAATTGATTAATGCTGCCCCAAGATAAAGCAGAGACCGTGCCACAGAAAATATCGATCGCAGCGCCATCGCGGCCCAACCCCACTTCCAAATTTGGGCAGATTCGTTTCGATAGGCGAAGACCCACAACGCAAGGGCTAGGCAACGAAAGACTAGGCTCATTGGCATCCCCAGCCAGGACACCCACTCGAAACCTAAAACATCTCGACGCACCAATGTACGAACAATTCCCAAGTAGGTGGAGGCAAAATTTAACGTCAAATATAATGCCACCCAGTGCCCGGGTTGACTAGGGAAAGCGATCCCACGCTTTCGCCAAACGAGACCAAATATGCCAACGGTAACGCAAACGCTGGTCGACAGACCGTCCATTATGACGAGAGTTGACATCCCACCGCTGAGCTCCCGAATCTCATCTGCATGACCCAAAAACCGCGCCAGGCCCATACTCATCGCCATGACCAGTGAGAAAATCGCGGTCAATGCAAGAAGATGGATAATCTGCAATCGGGGCAGCTGCGCCGCAGTACGCGGGCCAATCGATGGCACATCGGCGGCGCTACTTTGTGAGATCCATCGGAGCATGGGGTGAATAATAGGCCTCGTTCACGATTTTGTGAAGACAGCAGCCGCAGCTTTTAGAAGTTGCAGAATGCGTCAGAAATTTCTTAGGACGGCCAATGGTGGTAAGCAAGATGAGCCGCGGAGGAGACACACAAAAGAATTATTACTAACCAGTGCGACCAATGTCGTTGCCGGTTGTGCCGGAAGTCGGAAACCGTGGCTGCAGAAACGAACGCGAGCAAAGCATAGTTGGGCAGCAGGGTTATCAGCGGTAGCAGCATGTCTGCGTTGAGCCTCAAAAACTGAAAGGGTTGCCAGTCAAACTGAGAGTTGTACCAGAACACTTCGAGCAACCATTCAATATATTTGGTGCCAACATAAAATAGGTGCAACGAAGCAGCAAGTATCGAGCGCAGTGCCATCGCGGCCCAACCCCATTTCCAAATTCGAGCAAGCTCGCGTCGGTAAGCCGCAATCCATAAAACGGCCGCAAGACTATGGAAGACAAAACTCATCGCTTGCCAAAATGTCACCATCAATTCGGCGTGGTCTGGAACCATCACCAGTGGAAGAAGGTTCCGCGCCGTGTCGAAGACGTACGCCAGCGTTAAATACAATGCCACCCAATGCCCATGTTGACTAGGAAAAGCGATCCCTTGCTTCCGCCAAACGAGACCTAACACAACGATAGCTATGCAGACACTGGATGATAGCCCGTTCAAAATTAAGAAGCCTGATACTACGCCACTAATTTCTGGCGTCCCAGTACCTTGATAAGCGGCGAAGGAAAGTCGCATCAGGCTCATACCCACCGCCATGACCAACGAGAAAATCGCGGTCAATGCAAGAAGATGGATAATCTGCAATCGGGGCAGTTCAGGCGGAGCGAAAGAGTTTTCGGCCTGCTCGCTCATTTCTTTGGCAGTCGTCGATCGACTTCTTGCCAGAAAGCCGCCAGGTCGATTTCGACTTCTGGCAAGCGGGGCGATTGATAGCGATCGTCGTGCTGAGGTTGGATTTCAAACCGACCCCCATTATTGATGAGAAAATCGACTTGCCGCTCTTTGGGATCGGCTATCCAATACTCGGCGACCCCGAACTTGGCATAAAGATTAAGTTTGTCGACCCGGTCGCATCGGGTGTTTGACTCCGAGAGAATTTCGATGACCAGATCCGGCGCACCCTCTACACGAGGTTTCACAATTTCACGACGCGATTTCGACACATAGAAAAGATCAGGCTGTAAAATTGTGTCGTCACTCAAGACGACATCGATGGGCGCTGCGGCTGCCCAGCCACCACCATTTCTAGCGGCATTTAGACGTATCTCTGAAAATAACAGGGAGATCGTTTGGTGCAAAAACGATGGCGATGGCGACACAATCAGCCTCCCTTGGATCAATTCGACCGGTTCGCCTTCGGGCAACTTCCAATAGTCAGCGGCCCGTTGTGGGCCAATCGTCGAAGGGGGCGAAAAGCCGGGTAGCGATTCGTATTGGTGGGTGCCGATGCTCATGGTTTGATTGTAACGCGTGAGGCAACCAAGCGTCCAGTATTTTCGGTCGGCTTGCTCATTTCTTCGGCAGTCGTCGATCAACTTCTTGCCAGAAAGCCGCCAGGTCGATTTCGACTTCTGGCAGGCGAGGCGATTGATAACAATCATTCGCCGGCTGGGTCACGACATACCGACCTTGGTCGAGTGTCAAAAACTCAAACAGCTGGGCGGCTGGATCGACAATCCAATACTCGGCGACGCCATACTTGGCGTAGAGGTCAAGTTTTTCAGTCCGATCACGTCGATCTGTTCCCGGCGAAAGAATTTCGATCACCAAATCGGGCGGTCCTTCCACGCGATCGGCAACAATGCTGCGACGATCTTTGGCAATGTAAAGCAGATCCGGTTGCAAAATTGTGTCGTCAGAAAATATGACGTCCATCGGCGAGAGAATGGTCAACCCTTCTGCTCGATCTGCCGCGTCCTGCAAGAGTTGAAATAATCGGCCTACGAGGACTTGATGTAATGGCGTGGGGCTTGGTGACATCATGAGTCTTCCTCGAATAAGTTCGACCGGCTCTCCCTCGGGCAACTTCCAATAATCGGCAGCGCGGTACGGCCCTGCGACCGTGTAGGGCGAGAACGCATCAAACTGCTCGAAATGGAATGTGCCGGTAGCCATGAGAGCTAATATACCACGAACCATCTGAATACGCCCAGCGAATTATTAGGCGTTTTTCGGCGCTACTGCGTAACTGCCGCGAACCGATCTTGCAGTGCTTGGACGGTCATCTCTTCTTCGCGGAGTGCTTCCATCGCCATCACCGCGGCGGTGGCAGCTTCGAGAGTGGTAATGCAAGGCACGCCCGCTTGCACAGCGGCGGCGCGGATGATTCCCTCGTCGGTACGGGCACCTTTTCCGCGTGGTGTGTTCATGACCAGGGCGACTTCGCCATCCGTGAGAAAGTCGAGCAAGTTCGGATGCCCCTCGTGAATTTTTTTCACGGGTCGCGAGGGAATCTTTGCTGCGTCGAGTGCCTTGGCGGTGCCATCTGTGGCTAGCAGTGTGAAATTCATTTCGTGAAGCCGACGCGCTAGGTCGACAATGGGGCCCTTGGCGCGTTTGGCCACGCTGACAAAAACATTGCCAGACGTCGGCAAAACCGTGCCGGCAGCCAGTTGGCTTTTTGCAAAAGCAATGCTAAACCGTGAGCTGATGCCCATGACTTCGCCGGTCGAACGCATTTCGGGGCCGAGCACGATATCTACGCCCGCAAATTTATTAAACGGAAAGACGCTTTCCTTCACCGAAACATGGCTCGGGATGGGGTCTTCGGTCACCCCCTGCTCTGCCAGCGAAACGCCGGCCATCACCTTGGCTGCGATCTTTGCCACCGGCATCCCGGTCGCCTTGGCGACAAACGGAACCGTTCGGCTAGCACGCGGGTTGACCTCAATCACGTAGACGACGGGGAGTTGGGAGGTGCTAGGCGCTAGGCGCGAGTTATTCGAGTCGGGGTCGTTTTCTCGCGACTCGCGACTCGCAACTTGCGCCTCCTCCCACTTCACGGCAAATTGGACGTTCATCAAGCCAATCACATTAAGTTCGCGGGCCATCGCTTCGGTCGCGTCGCGCAGTTCTTTCACGACGGGCCCAGGCAAGCTGTAGGGCGGGATGGCACAGGCCGAGTCACCCGAATGGACGCCTGCTTCTTCGATGTGTTCCAGAATGCCCGGCACAATAACATCGGTTCCATCGCAGACGGCGTCGACATCGACCTCGGTAGCACTTTCCAAGAAGCGATCAAGGAGCACCGGTTGCCCCTGGGCTACGATGAATGCCTCGGCCACATATTTTTCGAGTTGCGATTGGTCGTAGCAAATCTCCATCGCGCGGCCGCCGAGCACAAAACTTGGTCGCACCAACAGGGGGTAATCAATTTTTGCAGCAATCTGTCGTGCCTGATCCATCGTGCGAGCAATGCCGTTGGCGGGCTGTTTTAGGCCCAGTCGCTCTAACATCTGCTGGAACTTCTCGCGATCTTCGGCACCCTCGATGGCATCGACGCTCGTACCGATAATCGGCACGCCGGCATTTTGAAGAGCACGCGCCAAGTTGAGCGGCGTCTGACCCCCGAATTGCACAATCACGCCATCGGGCTGCACGCGGTCGCAAATATTGAGCACATCTTCGACCGTGAGCGGTTCGAAGAACAACAGGTCGCTCGTGTCGTAGTCGGTGCTTACCGTCTCGGGATTCGAATTGACCATCACCGATTCAATGCCCAACTCGCGGAGCGCAAAACTCGCATGACAACAGCAATAGTCGAACTCGATCCCCTGCCCAATACGGTTCGGCCCACCGCCAAGAATCATGATGCGCTTGCCACCTTCTGGCTTGGCGGGAACCTCGTCCTCGGTTTCGTACGTGGAATAAAAGTACGGTGTGTAAGCCTCGAACTCTGCCGCGCAGGTGTCGACCGACTTAAAGGTGCTGCGAATACCAATTTCCAGGCGATGGGTGCGAACCTCACTCTCGGTTGAGGTGAGCATGGTCGCGAGTTGGCGATCGGCGAAACCAAACCGCTTGGCCGTTCGCAGGAGTGCCGGCGGAACTTGATCTAAAGAACCCTGCTCGCGAATCGCGTCTTCGGTTTCGACAATCTCTAGCAAGTTATCTAAGAACCAGGGATCGATGTGGGTGATTTCATGAATTTGCTCGACGGTCATCCCGCTCTTGATGGCGTAGCGCAGGTACCACACTCGCTGTGGCCCAGGACGAGACAGTTTTTCTTTGATCTCGGTTTCATCTGGTTGCTCGTCGGTCCCCCATAGATCGCTGCCATCGCAGCCGAACCCAAAGCTGCCGACTTCTAGCCCTCGCAAAGCCTTCTGGAACGATTCCTTAAACGTGCTCCCGATAGCCATCGTTTCGCCGACACTTTTCATTTGTGTCGTGAGCGTGTCGTCGGCTTCGGGAAATTTTTCGAAGGCGAAACGTGGAATCTTGGTGACCACGTAGTCAATCGTCGGTTCGAAGCAAGCCGTGGTCTCACGAGTAATATCGTTTGGTAGTTCATGCAAACGGTAGCCAACCGCTAACTTCGCTGCGATTTTTGCGATCGGAAAACCGGTCGCTTTCGAGGCCAGCGCGCTAGAACGGCTAACCCGCGGGTTCATCTCGATGACGATCATCCGCCCGTCATCTGGATTCGTGGCAAACTGGATGTTGGAACCGCCCGTCTCGACGCCAATCTCGCGAATCACCGCTAGACTAGCATCTCGCATCCGCTGATATTCTTTGTCCGAGAGCGTTTGAGACGGCGCAACGGTAATGGAATCGCCCGTATGGATGCCCATCGGGTCGAAATTCTCGATCGAGCAAATAATCACGACGTTGTCGTCTGCGTCGCGCATCACCTCCATCTCATACTCTTTCCAACCGATGATCGACTCTTCGATCAGCACCTCGGTAGTGGGCGAAAGAGCGAGTCCACGGAGCACTAGTTGGTCGAATTCCGAACGGTTGTAGGCAATGGCCGAGCCGCTGCCACCCATCGTAAAGCTCGGCCGCACCACCGCCGGCATGCCGATCTCTTCGACCAACTCGCGCGCCTGCTCGATTGTGGTCACGGTCTTGCCTCGGCAGACATCGAGCCCGATTTTCTTCATCGCCTTCTTAAATCGTTCGCGGCTCTCGGCCTTGTCGATTACGTCGGCGTTCGCCCCGATCATCTCGACGCCATACTTCTCGAGCACGCCGTGCTGGGCTAAATCCATAGCCACGTTCAACCCCGTCTGGCCGCCCAGGGTTGGCAACAGCGCGTCGGGACGTTCGGCTTCGATCACTTTTTCGACCATTTCCCAAGTCAACGGCTCGATATAGGTGCGGTCGGCCGTCGATGGATCGGTCATAATCGTGGCCGGATTCGAGTTGACGAGCACCACCTCGTAACCCTCCTCGCGAAGGGCCTTGCACGCTTGCGTGCCGGAATAGTCGAACTCACAAGCCTGACCAATCACAATGGGGCCAGAGCCAATGATCAAAATACGGCGGATATCGTCGCGACGAGGCATGGATAGGGGCCAGGAGCTGGGGGCTAGGATCAAGGGAACAATAGCCGCGATCTTACAGATCGCCGGCGAGGCATCGAAATAGGCGTAAAATCGCTCTATCGTAGCCCGCCAAGGGCGATGGCTTCAAGTGGCTGGCAAACGATTCTGCTTTTAGGGATCGGCCTAATCGCCCAGGCTTTGATCGCTCAAGAACCCACACTTCCGCCCACCGATTGGTTTACCGAGGAAGATGGCCCCAAGCAACGCATGCTATTTAATCTCGACTCCCGGCACCCGGTGGCAAGGTAAGGGCCCCGCCCAGAGTCGTGTAAAAATGCACGCTTAGCAGCCAAGGAGGGTCACTCCTGAGCGAGTTGCGATAGGTCTATTTCGTGCGTTCGGTCGATGAATCCGAAGAAGTTTCGGGATTCTGGATCTACAGAAAGTGAGTCACACCGCTGGTAGATGACAAGTACTGGATTTTGCTACGATGGAAGCTTCCACTTATCCACATTTTTTGTAGATAAGCAGGTCTTATCGGGACGTATCTACATTTTTTGTAACGACTTACAAGTTAGGTCACCTAGCACGTCATGGACCAAACAATCACAATTCGATTTCGTTGGACGGCCGATGAGTTGCTTCAGGCGCATCGTTACCATTTCCGCCACATCTGCCGTCCAATTCTTCGACTCGGTCTGAATTTCATTATCGGCTTCATCTTGTTCGGCGGAGTTTTGATGCTGTTTACAGCTGGACCGTCAGGCAAAGCTCCATTGCCAGTTATCATTGGATGCTTGGTCCTGGGGAGCTACTGGTTCGTAGTGAGACCGTTCGAGCGTCGCTGGTGGACTCGCCGACAGTTCAGTAAGCGTCCAGACCGAGACATCGAGATTGAGTGGCAGGTTGGCAGCGAAAAGATATTTGCAGGGAGCGTGCTCGGTCAGACCGAAATTACTTGGCAGGCGTTCGCCAAGGTGGTGTGCACGCCCAACGGAATGATGCTTTATCCGATCGACCAGATGTATCACTGGCTGCCTCATCATGGTTTCGCGAGCGACGCGGAGATCGAGAGATTCGTCGAGCTTGCAAAGACCAAGATCGAGAGACACTGCTATGTGGACTAACAAATCGCTGCTGTTGACCCTGGCATGGTCGCTAGGTACAGCGGTCACATCGGCAGCCGACGGATACGTCGTTGGCCGAAAGTCCTGGGCTACGCTGGCTCGGCAATGAGAAGAGCTATTCCGACTCGTTGGCCGAGTTCGACTTGGCGGCGACCATCCGTTCGACTTCGTCGATCGACATGCCTCGGTCGAGCAATTCTCGCTTGAAATCAAGTTCTAAGCGCTGGCCTGCAAATTTACGGATCTGCTTGGCGATGCTGGTGATGACTTCCGCACAGCAGTAAATCAGTACGACGGCGACAAGAAAGTTAAACGGGGTAGGTATCCGTAGAATTTCTTTCGCTAATTCAAGCATCTTGGATCTCCTGGTTCGAAAATTTGAGCAAGCTGTCGGTTATCTTAATCGATTCGCTCGTTAGTTCGTTGGTGGGGGCCCTTTCTTGGGAAAATCCATATTTCTGGCTGCCTAATTTTTGGGCGTTGGGTGCCTTCGGCAGATTGACTCGGCCACCTAAACCACTTACTGTAAAGGTGTTTGCGAACTTGCCTATTCTGCCTGTGTCTGGTTCTGTTGTGTCAAAAGATCAAAATAAACCTTGGGGTGGCGTGTTTGACGGGGACACCGATCCGCGTGTCGAAAAGTTCACCGAAAGCGTCAGCTTCGACCACCGGCTCTCTGCGCAAGATGTACGTGGCTCGACCGCCCATGCCCGAATGTTGGCCACTACCGGGGTTCTGACCGAGGGGGAATGTCAGCAGATTGTTGACGGCCTGGAGCAAATCGGCAGCGAGATTGCCGACGGACGCTTTGTTTTTCGCACCGAGCTCGAAGACGTCCACATGAACATCGAGCGGGCGCTGATCGAACGGATTGGCGACGTTGGTCGAAAATTGCACACCGGGCGCAGCCGCAACGATCAGGTGTCGACCGACTTTCGGCTCTGGATTCGGGATGCGATCGACGCCATCGACACACGACTCGTGGAGCTGCAAGCAGCATTTGTAGGTCGGTGCGAGCGAGACGCCGACGTCATTTTGCCCGGCTACACCCATCTGCAACGGGCGCAACCGGTGTTGGCCAATCATTACTGGCTGGCGTACTGCGAAAAGCTAGAGCGAGATCGAACACGGCTCACCGATTGCCGCACGCGGGTGAATCAATTGCCGTTGGGCACCGCTGCGCTAGCGGGAACGACGATCAAGATTGACCGACAAATGGTGGCCGACGAACTGGGTTTTGAAGGCCTCGTAGCGAATAGCCTCGACTCGTCGAGCGATCGAGATTTTGCAATTGAGTTTGCCTTTGTGCTGACCCTAGTGGCCGAGCATCTGAGCACTTGGGCCGAAGAATGGATTCTGTGGTCGACGATCGAATTTAATTTTTTGACGCTGCCCCAGGCCTACTGCACCGGCTCGTCGATTATGCCTCAGAAGATTAACCCGGACGTACTAGAACTAACACGAGGCAAAACGGCCCGTGTGGTGGGCAATTTGCAGAGTTTGCTGGTGTTGGTGAAGGGTCTGCCGCTAGCCTACAACCGCGATTTGCAGGAAGACAAAGAGAGGGTTTTCGACTCGGCAGAGACGGTCCTCGCTTGTTTGGAAATGGCGGCAGCGGTGGTCACCGGCGCAGAGCTCAATCGCGAAGTGATTGCCGAGGGGCTGGACCGGGGCTATTTAGACGCGACGACGTTGATGGAATATCTCATCGGCTTGGGAATTCCGCAGCGGACGGCGCATGAGATCATTGGCAACTTGGTCGCAGTCGCGATGAAGCAAGGCGTCCCTTTGGCAGGGCTGCCGCTATCGACATTTCAGTCGGCACACGAATCGCTCGACGAAAAAGTTTTCGCGGTATTAGGAGTCGAACAGGCCGTGGCGGCGTTTTGTAGTTATGGATCAACCGCTCCGGCTGAAGTCGCAAAACAGGTGGCCATGTGGCAAGAGCGGCTGAAGAATTAGGGGCGGAGTTGGGGATGAGGGGTGTTTCGTTATGAGATTACTTGGGCGATTGATTGTGGTGAGCGTGGTCGTGTTGGCCGCAAATCGCGCGATTGCAGAAACGGCTGACGAAGCCTTGCTGGCAGGCGCGGCTCAGCGAAGTCCAGCCGTGGCCACCATTCTGGAATCTCCGCGCCAAACCCCAGCAGCCCAATTGTCGGCGGTGCTGACGCTTGTTGATCTGGGCGAAGCCGAGGTGGCTGCCGTAATCTGGAAATCATTGGCTGCCATGAAATTAAAAGACTCCGTCTGTGCTGACCTAGCGGCAAAATTTGGGACGGCCCGCTTGTTGAAACTGGCTCGCTTGGAGAAGCAGGGAGAGGTCTCTGCAAACTTTGCGGGGGCAAAATCGCTTGTCAGTCGATGCATCCAAGCCGCTTCGCAGCGGGCACGCGACCCACAGCGACTGGCGAAATTGATTGCCGACCTCAACAGCACCGCAGCAGAAGCCCGCAAAGCAGCGCGGGTCGATCTGGCAGCAACAGGGGTCGACGGCGCGAAGGCGTGTCTCGAAGCGTTGGCTCAAGCGAAAGACGAATCGGCGCGCGCGAATTTAATGCTGGCACTCACCGACCTGCATCCGGCGGTCGATCCGCTGCTTGTGACGGCTTTGATAGATGGCCACGGGCATTTTCGCCGCGATGTGGCTGAGTTGTGTGGCTATTTACAAGTTCGCAATGCGGTACCGTGGTTGGCGGCCGTTACGGCAGGGGCTGGAAACGACCCCGCAATGGTGACGAGTGCAAATCTAGCACTCAAGAAAATGCGACTCTCGATACCGGGGATTGCCGATGCTCGGGCAATGTTCCGACGCGAGATCGAACAACTTGAACATGGGGCGGCCCCCGATTGGCAACCCGCGGCAGACTCCTATCAATGGTGGACTTTTGATTCCACAACGGGCAAATTTTCGACCCGCAAGGTTTCGCCCAATCAGCGCCAGATAATGACCATCACCAAACTCGCTCGTTCGCTGAGTCAATTGCCCGGGGCGAATGAAGAAGATCGGCACCAGGCGCTAATCTACGCTTATCAAGAATCTCAGCAATTGGGCATGGAACCTACGGCAGAGATTCAGCAGTTGGCCAGATCGATGGGCAGCGCACAACTGAGCACCACACTCACAAAGGCCTTGCGAAAAGATCATGTGGCTGCAGCGATTGCATGCACAAATCTACTTGGCCGGTTGGCCACGACCGAACCCTGGAAACCCGGCGATCAGCGGCCTGCAGCGCTGGCAGAGGCTCTGGGGCATAGCAGTCGAAAACTACGATTTGTGGCGCTCGAAGCGATCATGAAATTGGCTCCGCAACGTTCGTTTGCTGGAGCGAGCCGGGTACCAAAGGCGCTTTGGGAGTTTGCTGCCGGCGCTGGGCCGGCTCAGGCGGTGGTCGCATCTTCAGTGATATCTCGGGCCGATGATTGGGCTGCCCAGTTGCGCGAGGTGGGATACGAGGCGACCCCCGCAACCTCGGGACGCAGGGCTCTGCAGGCAGCGATGGCCAGTACGAGGCTTGAATTGCTGCTGATCGACAGCGATATCGGCAAACCACAGTTGCGAGAGACCGTTTTTCAGTTGCGTGCGAGCCAACAAGCGGCGCGCGTGCCGGTGGCCATCTTGAGTAGTCTGCCCAACCTTGCGCGTGCTCGGCATCTTGCTGGTGAGGACTCAAAACTGTTTGCCGTTGCGCGGCCCCACAGTGAACAGGCAATGCAAGATATTGTCGCTCGCCTGAAGCAGCTGGACGAGGATCAAACCACCCCCGAGCAGCGGACCGCCCGGGCAGCCCAAGCCATTGGATGGATTGCCCAGTTGCTTGGCGAAGGGCACCCGTATGACGAATTGCTTCGTGATGCGAAGGTATTAAGCCAAACGGTGCACGTCCCTGGGCTGCTCGAGTCGTCGCTCCAAGCACTTGCGGTGGTTGGTACTGCGAGAAGTCAGGTCGCTCTAGTTGATTTTGCCAGCGATGGGGTACACCCCATCGAAGCACGACAGCTAGCAGCGAAATCGTTTGTGGCTAGCGTCGAGCGGTTTGGCAAGCAGCTACGTTTGCAAGAAATCCACCGACAATACGATCGCTACAATGCGAGCGAATCCTCGGACAAAGAGACGCAGCAAGTCCTGAGTTGGATTCTCAATGCGTTAGAAGGAAAAGATCTGCGAGCCTCGAGCCCTTGACCGTTGACCGTCATGACGCAAAATCCTTCTAATGCCGAACAAACCGAATTGACGCTGCCGGGTGTCATTGGATCGGGACCGGCAATGAAGGAGGTGTACCGCGTCACACGCCAAGTAGCCCGTTCGCAAGCGTCGGTGCTGTTGTTGGGCGAGACCGGGACCGGCAAAGAGCTAATCGCCCACGCTGTCCACGATTTAAGCAGCCGGCGCGAACGCCCTTTCATACGCGTAAACTGCGGAGCGCTGAGCGAGAATCTGCTGGAAAGCGAGCTATTTGGGCATGTTCGCGGTGCGTTTACCGGGGCGATCGACCATCGCACCGGACGATTCGAAGCCGCACACAAAGGCACCATCTTCTTGGACGAGATCAACTCGACTTCGCTGCACCTGCAGGTAAAATTACTGCGGGTGTTGCAAGAGCGCGAGTTCGAGCGCGTGGGCGATACGAAGACCGTGCAGGTTGATACGAGGGTGATTGCAGCCAGCAATCGTGATTTGCTAGAATTAGCAGCCGAGGGCATTTTTCGCGAGGATTTGTACTATCGGCTGAACGTGGTGCCGATTTACCTGCCCCCGCTACGAGAGCGGCCCGAAGATATTCCTCAACTAGTGGCTCACTTTTTGGATCTCTACAACGAGCAGAACGACCGCTACGTCGCGCACATCGACCCAAAAGCGATGGAAGCGATGCAGAAATACAGCTGGCCAGGCAACGTCCGAGAACTGCAAAATTACGTCGAGCGAGCCGTGGTCATGGCTTTGGGCGATGAGCTGTCGCTCGACCTGTTACCCTCGGTGGTCACCACCGGACGACAACCACGGGCCTTGGCTCGCGGGGCGCTGGATTTCGAGTCGTTGACCGAAGAACTGGTGCAGACGGGCCTGAACGGTGTGAGCGATACCGACAAAGATTTGCACAGCCGGATTGTCGAACGGGTCGAACGCGAGGTCATTTCACAAGTGATGCAAACTTGCGATCATGTCCAAATCAAAGCAGCGGCACGGCTGGGAATCAACCGAAACACGTTGCATAAGAAGCTAAAAGAGTATGGACTAGGTGGCGAAGGAGACGGGTAAACGGCCCCATTTTGGGGACTCACTGTGCTCGACTCCTATCACCCTTCTCGCTGACGTTTGAAACTATTTGTGCGACTAATCTGTGAGGCGGCTCTCGATGGATTCTGGCATTAACATGCTTTGCTTTTCGGCAAGCTATGGCATTGCGCTGGCGCTCGAGTTGTCGGGGCTTTGGGCGCGGACACGGATTGGGCGCGTCGCGCTGTTGTTTTCAGCGATCGCGGGACTGGTCGCCCATACTTGGTATTTGGGTCGCCGGGTGGCCGAGATGCCGGCGGCACCACTTGCGAGTCAGCAGGATTGGTATGTATTGGCAGCTTGGGCGCTGGCAATCATCTACCTGACGCTCAAACTCTATTACCCGCGATCTTCGATGGGGCTGTTCCTCTTGCCCGCCGTGTTAGCGCTGGTGGGAATCTCTCGATTTGCCACCAAAACACCGCTCGCCACCTTTCAAGCCCCGCGTGTGTGGGGCCAAGTACACGGCGTGCTACTGATGCTGGGAACCGTGACGGTGCTGCTGGGTTTTCTTGCGGGGCTAATGTATCTGATTCAAAGCTATCGCCTCAAGCACAAACTGCCGACCCGAGGTCGCTTGCAACTGCCCAGCTTAGAGTGGCTGGAACGGGTCAATAGCCGGTCGTTGGGAGTAGCAACACTTTTGGTGGGGGGCGGATTTTTTACGGGCGTCCTGAGTCGACTGGCGCAACAGGGCGAGCAGAGTTTTGTGCCCTGGACCGATCCCGTGGTACTAAGTCTGGCAGCGATGTTCGTATGGCTGGTGGTTGCTGAAGGTTTCCGGTTGGTGTATCCGGCAGCACGACAGGGACAAAAAGTCGCTTATCTGACGATCGCAGCTTTTCTGTTCTTGGCACTAGTTCTGGCCGTGATGACCTGGGGCGACTCGCTGCATCTCAATGCCGATTCAGAATCGACAGAGCCCCCCCAGGCAAGCATTTCCACCACAATTTTGGGCCTATCCAACAACGGAGATCTCGCATGAACCTCCAGATGGTTGGGTGTACACATCGCGAGATGGGCATCGACATTCGTCAACAATTGACGTTCGATCGTTCGCAAACGGTCGAGGCTTTGGGCCAGTGGCAGTCGCGTTTTCCTGATGCCGAATTGGTGTTGTTGTCGACCTGCAACCGCGTAGAAATCTATGCCGTCGGGGTTCCAAAGGCAGAGGAGCTAATCGAAGCATTGCTCGATTATCAGAAAGTTACGGCCAGTCAAGTCGAGGGGCGGATGGTAACGCTCGCGGACAGCAAAGCGGTAAAGTATTTGTACCGCGTCGCTTCGAGCCTCGAAAGTATGGTGGTCGGCGAACCGCAGATTCTGGCCCAGGTGAAAGAGGCGTATCAAACGGCCCAAGAGGTGGGGTCGACCGGTCCGCTTTTGCACGATTTGTTCCAATCGGCCCTGCGAACTGCAAAGCGGGTGGCCGGCGAGACCTCGCTACACAAGCATCGGGTGAGCATTCCAAGCGTTGCGATTTCCGACCTGGCCAGCTGCGTGTTTGAGACCTTCGATGGCAAACATGTGCTGGTCATCGGGGCCGGCAAAATGGCAGACGAAACACTACGTTACTTGCGAGATGCGGGCGATGCGGTGATTCACGTCGTTAATCGCGATGCCCAGCGGGGTCAACAGTTAGCAAAAAAGTGGAATGGGCAGTACCACGAGTGGGACCAGCTATGGGAGCAACTCGAAGCAGCAGATTTGACGATCAGCACCACCGCCGCCAACGAGACGATTGTGACTGCTGCGGATTTTGAGCAGAAAGTGGCCCCGGGGCGATATCAGCGGCCGCTGTTTATTTTGGATTTGGCGGTACCCCGCGATTTCGATTCCCAGGTAGGCAATGCATTGGGCGTATACCTCTATTCGCTGGACGATTTAACCCTGGCGTGCGAGAAAAATCGGCAGACGCGAGCGGCTGAATTGCCTGCCGCTGAAACGATTATAAAGCGGGAAACCGAGCGATTTGTGGTCGAGATGAATCATCGGGCCACAGCGCCCGTGATTACTGGGTTACGCGAAGGACTTGAACGACCGAAGGACGCCGAGCTAGAACGACTGTTTTGCAAGTTGCCGAACCTTGACGACCAAAGCCGCAAAGAGATCGAGCAATTTGCCGACCGGCTGGTAAATAAAATGCTGCACCCGCCGCTTGAGTCGCTAAGAGATGCTTCACAGAATGGTACGCCGCATGGTCTGCTGGACGCGCTGCGGAACCTTTTTAAGCTGGAAAACTAGCGTTTTTCTTCGTCTTCTTCGTCGTCGTACTCGTATTCCCCGTCTTCCTCGTCGTCATCCTCTTCGACGTAGTCGCTGTCGTCCGCTTCTCCATCCTCGACATCGGTATCGTCGTCGACTTCTTCCCATTCGTCATCGTCTAGGTCTTCATCGTCTTCTTCGTCTTCGTCTTCTTCTGTCTCCTCGTCTTCGTACTCATATTCGTATTCCTCGGAGTCGTCTTCGTCGCCGTCTTCCCCGTCCTCCTCCTCTTCGTCTTCGTACTCATATTCGTACTCGTACTCCTCCGTGTCATCTTCGTCTTCTTCACTGCTGTCGGCCTCGTCGAGCTCCGCTCCATCAAGCTCGGGGCTCTCTATTTCTGCACCATCTAGCTCGGCAACGGCCATATTCCCCCCGATACCCAATGCGAAACGACTCTGCTGGAGATCTTCGATGAACTGCACGTCTTGCTCCTTCACCATCTTCTTTGCCTACCGATTTGCACCGCACAAGTCTATTCTATGGCAATTGGCAACCGCGTCCTCTAAGCACCAATTTCAACATTACGGATTTGACCGATTGGAGGCAATTGATCCAAGCGCCGAAGTCCAAAAACTTGCAAAAATTTCTTCGTGGTCCCATAGAGGAACGGACGACCCAGTTCGTCCGCTCGCCCGACAATACGCAATAAATCTCGTTCCATCAATACTCTCAGGATTTCGCCGCATTGTACTCCTCGGACAGCCTCGATTTCTGCCCGTACGATGGGCTGACGATAGGCCACCACCGACAGGGTTTCTAGCGCCGGCGCCGAAAGCCGAATTTCCTCGGGATCGCCGTGCAGGCGGCGTATCCAATTTGCTAATTGCGGCCTAGTCAGCAACTGGACGCCTCCAGCAACCTCGATCACCTGGAGAGCACTTGATCGCTGATCGTAGCGGCGGCGTAACTGTTTGAGCAGGGTCCGCGCCTCGGTACCATCGGCCAATTTGGCCAAATTCGCCAGTTTTCTTGTCGATAACGGCTCGCGGGCAAGAAACAACACCGCTTCGAGACGCGCAAGTTGAGACTCCACGTCCGCAGTGTCTTGATCCGCAGCGGCGGTGGTCGTTTGTGCCAACCCACCGGGGACAGCCGTACCGTCAGCCCGATGGGCAAGCGGATGGTTGTCTCGCTGTGCCACACTGGACAGTTGCTGGGCCGGATTTTGTGGCTTTTGACGCATGGGACAAAGTGCTAGGCGCGAGGTGCTATTTGTATGGTGAGTGGCTACGGCGAGCGGTCTGCCAAGCACTGACTTCGGCAAGAACCTGTTGAATCGACTCCGCTGCCTGAGCTTGGGTCGCTTCGAAATGCTGGGTGAGCTGGTCACTTTGTTTTAACGGCATGGCACAACGAAATCGATAGAGTTGGCCTTCGTTTCCCCATTTTTCTAGGGCATATTCGGTGGCTCCAAGCTCTCGAAGCTGCTGGAGAAGCGGGCTAAGTTTCGCCTCCAAAGTTGGCGCAACAGGCTGGGGTACCTCTACGGGCTTAATTGCCACTGCAGGGGTCACCGCTGGGTCAAAATGGGGAGCCGAAATCGGGCTCGTCTCAGGGGGGGTAGACGGTTCCCAGCCAATCGAACTTTTGGCAACCTCAACAACGCGGTCAACGATGCCCTGAGCCTGGGGTGGCAGTGGCCCATAGTAAACCCAAGCGGCGGGCAACCCGACGAGGACAAGCAACATGACGATGGCACGAAGAAAAACAGCCATTGGATTTCCTTGGAATCGATTGTGATTTATTCGCGTGGAAGACGTGGAAGAGAAGAATAGCCAAGGGAGAAAATTGAGGGCAATGGCAATTAGCGGGGGGTCGCTAGATTCTAATGGTGCTCATTGCTAGCAGTTGTAAGCAATCTCACCAGACACCTAGTAACCCGCGATTAGAGCCTATAATGCCGGCATGGATGGGCCGATTTATCTTGATCACAATGCGACCACACCGATGTTGCCCGAGGTAGCTGAGGCAATTGGCGAGGCTTCGCTGCGATTTACGGGAAATCCGGGCAGCCAACACGAAACGGGACGATTGGCCCGACGAGCTCTGGAAGAAGCTCGGCAGCGGATTGGCGAACTGCTGGGGGCTCGCATGGATGGACAGAAGCCTGATCGGGTGTTCTTCACCAGCGGAGGGACCGAGGCGAACAATTTGGCCCTGCTGGGGCTGCTCGGCACCAATGGAATGGAACGGACTGCAGCTGGGCGGCTGGCGATCTCGACAATCGAGCATCCTAGCGTCGTTCAGCCGGCAAACCGACTGGAGTCGCTGGGCTGGCAGGTCGACCGCGTGAGAGTCGACCGAAATGGCGTCCTGTGCCTCGATCAATTGGCAGAGGTCTTGAAACCCGAAACACAGCTAGTCAGCCTGATGGCAGGCAACAACGAAACCGGCGTACTACAGCCCATCGCAAAAGCAGCCTCACTATGTGCCGAGCAAGGAGTGCTCCTGCATACCGACGCTGCACAAGTGGTGGGGAAGTTGCCGGTCGACTTCGCCGCCTGGAACTTAGCAATGCTGAGTTGTGCCGCGCATAAGTTTCATGGCCCCCACGGCATCGGAGTGTTAGTAGCTCGCGACGACGTAGCCATTCGGCCTATGTTGTACGGTGGTCACCAGCAATCCGACATTCGACCGGGAACAGAATCGGTGGCCTTGGCCATTGGTATGAGCACGGCACTAGAGTGCTGGCATCGGGAAGCCACGACGAGACGCGACCGAATGACCAAGCTCCGCGACCTACTCGAGAGTGCCCTTCTTGCCGAATTGCCCGACGCCGTGGTGATAGGCCGAGATGCGAACCGACTGCCGAACACAACCAACATTGCCTTCGTGGGCTTCGACCGGCAGGCGCTGGTCATGGCGCTCGACATGGCGGGTGTCGCCTGTTCAACCGGTTCGGCATGTGCGAGCGGGTCGAGCGAACCGTCGCCAATCTTGATCGCCATGGGCTTAGAAACCGACGCGATTCGAGGGTCGGTGAGGCTAAGCTTGGGGGCCACCACGACCCAGGCGGAAATCGAGGAAGCAACTCGTCGTATCCTCATGGTGTGCAAGCGTTTGCGGCAACAGAGAAACTGTTAAAAAAACAGCTTAGCTCCTCCCGAATTTGGTGCAAATCGGGTAGACTCAGGGGTTGGATCTTTGGCCGAATTCACCGCTCTTATTATTACGTAATTTGCACACGAGTTTTGGACGGAACCATGTTGGTCGACGGGGTAACACGAATCGATTTACCGAGCTCCTCAGGAGGTTCTGAGGCGGTCGAGGGGTTCGCCCTCCCCTGCTTTGTGGCCGGGCCAGAAAATCGATTAGCGGTTCCCGTACTTCAAAAATTGTTGGTCGGCGAAATTGATCAAATGTTCAACCCATTGGTTTTAATGGGCCCCACAGGAAGCGGCAAAACGCATCTTGCTCGTGGTATCGTTCGACAATTACACGGTTTGCTAGGCAGCAAGGCCGTGGAATATTTCACCGCGATTGATTTTGCACGGCAGGTACGTGCAGCCCGAACGGACAATTGCTTAGCAGAATTGCGAGATCGCCTAGCCAATTTGTCGCTACTGGTTGTCGAAGATTTACATCGATTACCCGAACGAACCTATATTCAGCGCGAATTACGCGACACCCTCGATACCCTGGTCGACGCTGGCTGTGCCGTGGTGCTGACCGCACAGAACTTGTCTCGCCTGGAAGCTGGCTTGCGAGATCGTATGGCGAGTGGTTTGGCTGTACGGCTCCGTCCCCCAGGCACCGAAGCTCGCCTAGAAATTTTGCACCTAGCGGCAGAAAAACGGCGTCTCCCCTTTACTGACAAACAATTGCAGGGTTTGGCCCAGCGAGTGGATGGCCCCGCCCCCCGGTTGCTTCAGGCGTTGGCAGAATTGGAACTCTCGGCTGCCAATGGCGATCATGGAACGACCACTCGCAAGAGAGTCGAGCTGAAGCAGATTATCGCCGTCGTGGCACGATATTTTTCGCTAACCCAATCGGCCTTGAAAAGCTCTGCTCGTCGTAAATCACTGGTCTATGCCCGCGGAATAACAATTCATTTGGCCCGTATCCTCACGGACTTAAGCTATGCCCAAATAGGCCGAAAATTGGGGCGTCGCGACCATACCACCATCATGCACGCCCAACGAAGCGTAGAACGATTGCTAACCAACGATGTTTCCACCCAGCAAGCGGTCGAAGAATTACATCGCATTTTGACTTCCGTTTGACCCCTTACCCTTTGCTGTTAATTGAATCTCGAAATTCATTGGTCTTATTCAAACGTTACAAACCTAACCATTAACCTCCTGGAAAAGCGGTTGGCTAACTGTTTGTAGTCGACCATCTAAGAACAAAAATTCTTGCCTACTAACGAACCGCCTGAGAGACCTTAATTTTTTCGACACTCCTGCAACATAAAATCAACATCGTGCCGACCACTTATCCCCCTTGTGCGAATATTACCAAACCCACACAGAGTCACCACTTAGACGCCCTGTTGATGTACTTATCAACATTCAAATCGTTCTCTTTAATACTGTTACTAACTAAAAACTAATAATATAAAAACAAACAGGAGGTGTGTGTTGTCTACGACATTCAAGGACCAACCCGCGACGGAGTCTTCTCATGATGGCACCTCTCAATCACGTGGAAAGGTTGGCCAAACAATGAAGATATCTTGTGATCGAGAGCAATTATTGCATGCATTCCAAACGGTGGCGTCCGTTGCCCCATCCCGGAGTCCGAAGGCGATATTGCAGAATGTAAAGTTAGAAGTCACCGAGCAAAAGGTAGTGATTTCGGCGACCGACCTGGAAGTAGGAATTCGGCATCAGGTATCGGGGGTCGATGTTCAGACGCCTGGCGTAGTACTGCTTTCGGTTGCCCGATTTGGCTCTATTTTACGAGAAAGCAGCGACGAAACCCTGCACATCGAGTCGGATGGTCAGGGAATCACTGTCCGAGGTGAGCGGAGTCAATTTCGTTTGCAGGCAGAGGATCCGGCAGAGTTCCCCAGCGTCACAGGATTCGAAGAATCGAGTTTCTGTGAAATCCCCGCCCGATTGTTGCGAGAGTTAATTCGCCGCACTGCGTTTGCCACCGACAACGAGAGCAGCCGCTATGCCTTGGGGGGTGTCAAGCTGGAGTTCGACGACGGCCAGATCACGGCGATTGGTACAGATGGTCGTCGGTTGGCCAAAATGACAGGCCCGATCAGCACGACCGACAGCGGTATTGATGGAAATCAAATGACGATCGTGCCGACGCGTGCGATGCAGCTCATCGAACGGGCTATCGACCCGAGCGATGCCGAGGTGAAAATCGCGCTGAAAGGAAACGAATTTTTGGTACATAGTGCCCGCGCGACGATTTCAGCTCGGTTGCTCGAAGGACGTTTTCCCGACTGGCGAAAGGTATTTCCAGAATCGGGAGGTGGTGTGAGCCTCGACTTGGCAGTGGGTGCCACCCATGCAGCAGTTCGTCAGGCAGCCATCGTGACGAGCGAAGAAAGCCGCGGGATCGACTTTACGTTTGACGAAGGCATGTTGGTGTTGTCAGGCCAAGCATCCGATGTGGGGAATGCAAGAGTCGAATTACCGATTGGTTACAACGGCGAAGAACTAACCGTCACACTCGACCCAAGGTTTGTGATGGATTTCTTGAAGGTACTTGATGCAGAAAAGATGTTCAGTATGGAAGTACGGGATGCAGAAAGCGCAGCCGTATGTAGCACGGACGATGGATTTGGCTACGTGATTATGCCGTTGGCGCGAGACCGATGAAATCGCGAAAAGACGATCCGGTGAGTGAGCAATTTGTCGACCTAGAGCGTCGTCGGGCGTCGCATCGTAGGTGGTTCTACGCGAAGCGCCCCAAGCCAATAGGCGACATATTGGCCCAAGTCGTGCAGCGTCGGGGTTATGCCCAGGTTCGCGCTTCCAGCGCGCGAGACGAAGCGTGGAAGGAAGTCGCTGGCGAGGAGTTGGCAGCCATGACCCGAATCGGTGGTGTACGTCGTGGGGTGATGGAGGTAATCGTGGCCAATTCACTGCTGATGCAGGAACTGACGTTTCGCAAAGAAGAGTTACTCGCGGGTTTGCATAGGGCCTTACCTGAGGCAGATATTAAACAATTACGATTTCGTGTGGGACAAGTCTCCTAGAAATCACGGTTCACATATTTTGAAGAGTGCAATTTGATATGGCAAACGAAGAATCATCGAGTCCGAGCGCAAATTCAGATTACAACGCCGAAGATTTAGAGCATCTAAGCGATTTAGAGCACGTCCGCGAACGGCCGAGTATGTACATCGGTGATACAACCGGCCGAGGCTTGCACCACTTGGTGTACGAAGTGGTCGACAACTCGATCGACGAAGCAATGGCCGGCTATGCCTCAAAGGTGTTGGTGTCGGTCAACGCCGATGGTTCAGTGACCTGCGAAGACGATGGTCGCGGGGTACCGGTGGAACGCCACGAACAGCTTTCCGAGCAAATGGATCGTGACGTTTCGACGCTCGAAGGCGTAATGACGGTTCTCAAGTTTGGCGGCAAGTTTACGAAGGGCGCTTACCAAACCTCGGGCGGTCTGCACGGTGTGGGCGTGACGGTCGTGAACTTTCTTTCTGAATGGTGCGAGGTCGAAGTTTGCCGCGAGGGGCACGTCTATCACCAAGAGTACGAACGGGGTATCCCCAAGGGTGACGTGCGACGTGTAGGAACCACCGAAAAACAGGGCACCAAAACAACATTCAAGCCCGACCCGCAGATTTTCCAGGTGACAAAATTCGTCTATGCCACGCTGGTGAAGCGGCTTCAGGAGCTGGCGTTCTTGAATCGTGGCGTGGAGATCACGATTTCGGACGCTCGCAATAACGAATCAGAAACGTTTCAGTACGAGGACGGGATTCGGCAGTTTGTCGAGCACTTAAACCGAGCCAGCGATGTGGTTCATCCTGAGGTGCTGTCGGTCGAAACCGAAGTCGACGGCGTGACCGCGAACATCGCGATACAATATTCGGGTGAGTACACCGAAAATGTGCATACCTATGTCAACAACATCAGCACCACCGAGGGTGGTACCCACTTGGTGGGCTTTCGCACGGCCCTCACCCGCTCGCTCAACAAGTACGGGAAACAACAGGGATTTTTCAAAGACCTCGTTCCTTCGGGCGACGATGTGCGAGAAGGTCTCACCGCAGTAATTAGTGTGCGCGTGCCACATCCGCAGTTCGAAGGTCAGACCAAAACCAAGCTGGGCAACAGCGAAGTCGAGGGTATCGTCAACAAAATTTTCGGCGACTACCTCACCAAGTTTTTAGAAGAAAACCCGAAGTCGGCCAAAGCGATCGTACGCAAGACGATCGTCGCGGCAGAGGCACGCGAGAGTGCACGCAAAGCGCGGCAACTGATTCGCGAGCGCAAAGGGGCCCTTTCGGGCGGTGGGCTGCCCGGCAAGTTGCGGGATTGCTCAAGTAAAGATGTCGATAAATGCGAGCTGTATCTGGTAGAAGGTGATTCGGCTGGTGGGAGTGCCGAAGGGGGACGGTTGCGAGAGTATCAGGCGATTTTGCCCTTGCGAGGCAAGATCATCAACGCCTACAAGTCGCGCGAAGATAAGGTGTTGGCCAACGAAGAAGTGCGAAGCATGATCGCTGCCGTGGGGATTGGTATCGGCGAAGAGCTGGATTTGAGCAAACGTCGCTACGGCCGGATTGTGATCATGACCGATGCCGACGTCGATGGTTCGCACATTCGCACGTTGCTGCTGACATTTTTCTACCGCCAGATGTACGACCTCGTTGCACAGGGGCATGTGTACGTTGCTCAGCCACCCCTGTTTCGAGTGGCCAAAGGCAAGAAAACCCAATATGTGCAGACTGAAGATGAGATGAAGACCCAACTCCTAGATCTCGGTTTGGGTGACAGCGTATTCGACATGGGTGATGGCGAGTTGGTCGACGGCGAGCGGATGGCAAAGCTGTGCCGGACGGTGGCGGCACTCGAAGAGGCGCTCATCGCACTAGAACGCCGCGGCATTAGTTTAAGAATTCATGCCCAACGGCAAGAGCCCGACACCCTAAAGTTGCCCGTCTACCATGTTTTTCTTGGCTCAGAAGAAAAATGGTTTACGACCAGAGAAAAACTCGACGAGTTTGTCGCCGAGAAGGAAAAGGCCTTGGGCCATGAGCTTCGGGTCGATGCGGGTACCGTCGAAGTACCGCATGAAGAAACCAACGGCGAGGCCCCCAGCGAGCCAGCCGCGGTCGGGCCAAAACTTCGGATTGTGGAGCTACACGAGGTTCGCACGATTAACACGTTGCTCGGCGATTTGAACGAGTTAGGTTTTTCGATCAATGCGTTAATTCCCGAAGATCGCACCGGTCAAGAAGGTTCGCGTTACACGCTCCGCCGTGGCGAAAACGAAACTGGCCTCGAAGATTTGCGAGGCCTACCCGCCGCAATTCGATCGGCCGGCGAAAAAGGTTTGAAGATCACCCGCTTTAAGGGTCTAGGCGAAATGAACGCCGAAGAACTTCGCGAAACCACCCTCGACCCAACGAACCGCACGCTGCTCCGAGTAAAAATGGACGACGCCGGCGCAGCCGACGACCTGTTCCGCGTACTCATGGGTGACAACGTCGAACCCCGCCGAGAATTCATCCAAAAACACGCGCTCGATGTGAAGAATCTGGATGTGTAGCACCGAGCCCACTGATTCGCATGAAGAAACTATTCGGCGTGAGTTGCAGATTGCATTCGATCAAGCGGATGCTGGGGAATGGAGCGAGCTGGATATGGACGAGATTCTTGCGGAAGCTCATCGTCGGTATCGTGCCCGAACGGAAAGCGAATAGAAGATCTACTTCGTCAGGACGGCAGATTGTGGCGCGAGAAGAACAAAAAAATGCAGAAGTGAGCACCGCAAAAGACTTTCTCGAAGAAACGGGTCTTTTGAAAGCGGAGATTCAAACCCTTGCGGAGTTTGTGGGTAGTGAATGTAGGCCTGCAGCCAACAAACATTACGACGACATGTGTCCTGACGTGGTAGCGGTTTCTTCCGCTGGAAATATTGGTATTGAACTTACCGCCTATTCAGCAAATGACGTCGAGAATGCTTCTTCCAGTAGCAAGATCAGAGTAAGCAAGTACGTTCGCGACGATTTGTCATCGTCGTTTCCTGATTTGCAAGGCATTTATATTTCTTGGGAACCGAACACAGAAAATGTACTGTCCAAGAACAGGGCGCCTGCTTTTGCAGAAGAGCTTCTGAATTTTGTACGAGCCGAACACAAGGGCTCCGCTATGAGGATTGGGGACGTGCAAAAACACCCTGAATACCAGGCGCTGCCCAATTCAAGTCTGTTCGAGACAGGCTCATTACTAAAGAAATACGCGAAATCGGTCACTGTACACCGACCGAAGAACCTGCAGAGTTCTGCAGTTTCAGTAATTATAGGTGGCAATACGACTATTCGTGCTACGTCGGCCGAAAGTTTGAGTGCGACAATAAAAAGGAAAAGCGATAAGCTTGCCAAAGCCCATAAGGAAAAAATTGACGAAGTATGGTTGTTGATACATGCTACTCGTCGCCCTACTTCGAGCGACATATATCCACTTTTTCCACAAGAGATAGAACGATTGCTAGAGTCGGATGCTGCTGAACAAGCACGACGGTCTGATTTTTCAAGAGTCATTCTATGGGACGGAGTTGACGGGGGTTATGTTGACTTGAAAACGGGTGTTTCTTCTCCGGTGGCTGCATGAGCTTTGAATGCAACATAGCCGTCATCGGTGCCGGTGCCGCTGGCTATTTCGCCGCAGCGTGTGCCGCCGAGCGTGGCTTGCAGACGCTTCTTCTTGAGAAAAACCGCAAGCCGGCAGTCAAGATTTTGATGTCGGGGGGGACACGGTGTAATCTTACGCAGGCGACCGATCGGCGGGGCATTGTCGAGGCCTTTGGGCGGCAGGGGCGGTTTTTGCATTCGGCGCTGGCGGCGCTTGGGCCCGACGAGTTGGTTGCTCTGTTCGAGGCCGAGGGCGTGCCGACCAAGGTCGAGCCAACTGGAAAAGTGTTTCCTGTGAGTGATCGTGCGGTCGATGTGGCAGCGGCATTGGGGCGAATGCTCGAGCGTAGTGGGGCAGAATTGCGGCTGGAGTCGGCGGTTACCGCGATCGAGCACGACGGCACAGGGTTTGTCATTTGTACAGACGGTGAAGACATTCGGGCAGCGCAGGTGGTGCTTACCACCGGCGGGCAGTCGTATCCCGGCTGTGGCACGACCGGCGATGGCTATGTCTGGGCCAAGCAGTTTGGACACAAGATTGTTCCGCCACGGCCGGCGCTGGTGCCACTGCTCTCCGACGATCGTTGGGTGCAAGAGCTAAGTGGTGTGACGGTGCCCGATGTCGAAGTGCGAATGGTGGAAGGCGATCAAGCACAGAAAAAACCGGCAGGGGTGTGTCGCGGTTCGTTCTTGTTTACGCATTTTGGTTTGTCGGGCCCTGCGGTGATGGATGTGAGTCGAGCGGTAACCGCACGGCCAGACACGGGGAACTGGCAGGCGGTGTGCGATTTTTTGCCGCCGATCGGCGAAGAGAAATTACTTGCCCAATTATCCGAGGGCAAGAAAAAGGTGGTGGGCAGCGTTCTTAGCGAATGGCTCCCGCGCCGATTAGTCGAATCGCTGCTTGCCGAGGCGGGATTGCCCGTCGATCAGCGGCTGGCGGAGTTATCGAAGACACGGCGGGCCAAGTTAGTGCAAGTGCTTAAGCGGATGCCGATTGCGATTCGTGGTTCGCAAGGGTTCAAAAAAGCAGAGGTCACAGCAGGCGGGGTCGACTTGAGCGAAGTCGATTCGCGTAACATGCAAAGCAAGCTCTGCCCAAATTTGTACTTTGCCGGCGAGATCCTAGATTTGGACGGCCCCATCGGCGGCTACAATTTTCAAGCCGCATTTAGCACTGGGTGGCTAGCCGGCGAAAAAGTGGGTGGAGAAAGCAACGAACTCCTATGACCGGTTCCCTTTAGGAGCGGCCTGGGCGAACATATAGGCAAATTACCCATCTTTCCAGGTTATTTGGGCCCTGGACATGGGCCATTTCTAACCCTTTGTGGCACCTTGACTTGCGGCGTCTAGTCGCTACAATGGCGGCTTACCATTGGTGCGAGACCGACCCGCTGCCTCCTGCAGATAGCTCGAGAATACGGTTGGATCATTCAACTTCGAAATTGGCGGCCATCGGGTTAAGAACTGTCAGAACACGACATTCTCCTCGATATCTTGCTTACGACCGCGACTGATATTCTTGCCCCTCCGGCAAACCCGATGCGATTTTCGCATTGGGCCGGCCCGCTGTGATTGCTTTGAATGACAAGGTAAGCATCGGCTGTGGCCCACACATACCTCCGTTGTCTGGCGCTCGCTGAGTTGGCGTTTGTGTCTGCGCGGTTTTTCCACCACAGATGCGCGTTAGCGCAGAGAGAGAAGAGTTTTACTTTGTCGAAATTCGAAGATTTACAGTTGGCCAAGCCTTTGTTGCGAGCACTCGAGACCAAAGGATACGAAATCGCCACACCGATTCAGGCCGATGCGATTCCCCATGTGATGAAGGGCAGCGACCTGGTCGGCTGTGCCCAAACAGGCACCGGCAAGACGGCTGCATTTGCGTTGCCGACGCTGCATCGTTTGTTAACCGCCGGCAAACGCAACCCATCGGCCCGTGAACAACGAAAAATACGAGTCTTAGTTCTGGCTCCGACGCGCGAGTTGACTGCCCAGATTGGCGACAGCTTTTCGGCCTATGGGCGATACACCAAGTTGCGTCATGTGATGATTTATGGCGGCGTATCGCAAGTGCCGCAGGTGCGTAAATTGAAAGGCGGCGTCGATACGCTTATCGCCACGCCTGGGCGGTTGATCGATTTGATTGGCCAAGGGCATGTCGATTTGAGCCACGTCGAAATGCTGATTTTCGACGAAGCCGATCAGATGCTCGACATGGGATTTATTCACGATTTACGGCGGATTGTCTCGCATGTCCCCCCGAAACGGCAAACACTGATGTTTTCGGCGACCATGCCTGCAGAGATTCGTAAACTGGCCGACGAGTGGCTGAATAAACCCGCAAATGTGCAGACGGCACGCGCCTCGGCCCCGGCCGAAAAAGTCGAGCAGTCGGTCTACTTTGTCGAACGCCGGATGAAGGTCCAGCTTCTAGAGCAGTTCCTGCAGAAAACCGCCACCGGCCGAACGCTTGTGTTCTCGCGCACCAAGCATGGCGCAGACAAGCTAGTGAAGCATTTGCAAAAAGCAAAAATTCGTGGGGCGGCCATTCATGGCAACAAGAGTCAGTCTGCCCGCAAGCGAGCGCTCGAGCAGTTTAAGTCGAAGTCGCCCCCCGTGTTGGTCGCAACCGACGTGGCTGCCCGCGGTTTGGATATTCGCGACGTCGAGCATGTCATCAACTACGATCTGCCCGAAACGCCAGAAACCTATGTGCATCGAATTGGCCGTACGGGTCGAGCCGGAGCAGAAGGTCGCGCGGTTTCGTTTTGCACTTCAGACGAGGTTTATCAACTGCGAGGCATCGAGAAACTCATTCGGCGCAAGATCGAAATTGCGACCGACCACCCAGAGTTTTCGAGCGACGTGGCACCGCCAGCCACGGTAGGCTCGGGCAAATCAGCCCGCCGGGGCAACCAGAAGCCGCGTTGGCAAAAAGGCGGCCGAGGAAAACCGAAATCGGGCGGGGCCAAAGGCCGCAGCAAAGGTTCCACGTCGGGCGGCCGACCTGGTAGCGGCGGAAAGCCTGCCGGAAAAACGGGCGGTGCAAAGCGCCGACGCCGTCCAGCGGCGAGTTCCAAGGGATAGTACTTAGCGTCCCAGGCAATCGATCTAATGAGTCGATCTCACCGACAAACTGTTCGTTTGGTTCAGGAACTCGTACGAATGGTGCGAAGTGGGCGGTTGTCGGTGCGTTGGCTCGTCGGGTTGGTGGTCTTGGCGGCAGTCTATCTGTTGCTGCAGCCGGTGTTGGTGCGATCGTTGGGCATCGACCTGCCGGGTCTTCGCGATCTGACGAGTCTTGTCACGGAGTCGTCGACCACCAAGCGACCCGCTTGGCAAAAGGCGGATGCGCCGGCTACGGGCGAACTTGATCAGATACTACATAGCAATAGCCGGCAGACATACGAGTCGCCTGCCGGTTTGCGTTACACACGCGGCAGTCAGCATGGGCATCGCTTAAAGCATTTGTTAGCACACGCGGCAGACCAAGCCGATCGGCCCGGTCAACATGGGGTGTTCGACTCAGCGAAACCTGAGGAGATTGTTGCGTTAGTCGACGAAGCTTATCGACAAGCACAAGCTGGCCGAGACGTGCGAGAGGAGCGCGAAGGCGAACGGACGATCTACGCGGTCGATTTTGGGCGGCGCATTGGTTACATCGGAGGCGAGAGTGGCAATCGGCGAAATCGACCTGCCGCGCGACATTTACGTTTGGTCATCGAAGGCCACAATTTTGTCACGGCCTTTCCCTATCGACCGTAGTAGTATCCGTTTCAGGCTATTCTAATGATCCATGGGTAGATTGAGATGCCAACTAAACAAACGATGTATTACGTAGGTTTCTGCCGTGTTTGCAAAACGGGGCCGCTGGGTCTGCGTTGCTGCGGGCAGTGCGGAAACATCGTGCTGCTGTGTGACGAATGCGACGCGGTTTGGAGCGATGCCGACCTTGCCGCACCGCCACAATATGCCCAAGGCGGCGACTTGCCTTGTCCTGCATGCGAAGCCTCGCTGATCGAGCGTCCCTCGCATTGGGCTACCGAAGAACAGATTCAAAATGTGGACTGGTTGCAAGAAGCGATTCACACCGGCGCGCTAGAACTGAAACAAGGCACCGCATTCGCGCCGGATGCCGAGGACGACGAATCGCCAGAAAGACCAGCTAGCGGCGGGTAGCTCTCGGTTCCACAGAATTGGTATACTGCCAGCGTTGGGGGGCCGATGTTTTGTCACCATTTCTTACAGAAGAGAGAAACCATGAATGCCCAAGATGCGATTCGCACGACACTAGAAGTCAGTTCGATGGTTCTGACGAGTTATATTAGCGACCTAACCGATGCCGAATTAATGCATCGCCCTGCCCCAGGCTGCAACCACCTTGCTTGGCAGCTAGGGCACTTAGTTGCGTCGGAATGCAACTTGCTCGAAGCAGCCCAACCCGGCGCAGCCGCAGAACTCCCCGCCGGTTTTGCGGAAAAGCACAGCAAAGAAACCAGCGGCGAAGACGATCCGGCAAAGTTTTGCACCAAGCAAGAGTATCTCGACCTCTTCGACAAGGTCCATGCCGCCTCGTTAGCGGCACTAGCGAAAACGTCAGAGGCCGATCTCGACGCCGAAAGCCCCGAACAATTTCGCCAGATGTTTCCCACCGTGGGTCACATCTATGTGCTCATCGCCACCCACGGCATGATGCATGCTGGCCAGTTTGTCCCGGTTCGCCGCGAGCTAGGCAAGCCAGTGCTAATGTAAGTACAGGTTAAAATCACAAGCTCCAAATCAAACCCAAGGACTGCAGTCCTTGGGTTTTTTCATTGGAAAACCTACCGCAAGTTTTTTACTTGACAAAGGATTACAAATGTAGTCTAATGCGTACGTAAGGGGGTCTATTGGGCCCGAGATGTTCGGCAAGCTCGATATTCGGCAAGGAGATTCGATGTCCAAAGCCTCGCGTAAAGAACCCTCGCAATCTTTGTCTGGCGCTGAATGGGAAGTGATGAAAATCTTGTGGGATCATGGACCACAGGCAGCGCGAGATGTTTACGCCGCCCTACCCGACGACGTGAGTTGGGCATGCAAGACCGTAAAAACCCTGCTCTCACGGCTGGTGGCCAAAGGCGCACTCGATTACGAGCAGATCGGCAACTCCTATCTCTATCGGCCCGCAGTTGCTCGCGAACAAATGACGCGCAAAGAAATGAGCGGATTGTTCAACCGAGTGATGGGCGCGGCGATCTCGCCCGTGCTGGCTCATTTTATCGAAGAAGCCGACCTGAGCGACGAAGAGATTCGTCAACTGAAACAACAACTAGACGCCAAGCGAGGCAAGACGCGGAAGGGAAAGAAACGATGATTTCAACCCTAGAAGCAGTCGCCCAGCGTTGGTTGGTCTGGGTGTTGGCGGCAAGTTGGCAAATTGCTTTGCTAGTGGCAATCGTCGCAGTGGTGGCGTGGAGTATCCGACGGGCGTCGCCCCGTTTGCGTTACGCGTTGTGGCTGTTGGTGCTTATCAAAATCTTTTTGCCGCCAACGCTGGCCATCAATTGGGGCGTCGGTAACTGGGGGGTGCGTCCGTTGTGGAACACCATTGAACCTACAGCTCAACAGCTTTGGGATACCCGTCCGTCGATCGAAGCTGTAGCGCCAACCGTTCCAGGTACGGTTGAATTGTCGAGCGGTGATCCCAAGGTCTCGGGCGACTTCGCATCGATTCGCCTGAGCGCAGCGACAAATTTTTTTGCAGTGTGGAGCTTGGGGGGCGTCGTTTTTTTGGGCTTTGTTTTCTGGCACTACCGGCGGTTAGCTCATGCCATAGCTGAGATGCCGTCGATCGAGGAAGGGCCGCTTCGAGTTAGGCTCGAAACAATCGCCCTGCAACTCGGCTTAAACCGCGTTCCACACCTCCATCTTTCGGGCGTTGCCACGAGCCCTTTTTTGTTTGGCGTGATGTGTCCGCGAATCGTTTTGCCACAGCAAATGACCGAAACGCTAAGTGAATCGGATCTCGATAGCGTCTTGCTACACGAATTGAGCCACTGGCGCCGACGCGACACTTGGATTGGTTGGCTACAAGTACTCGGGCAGAGTTTGTTCTGGTTTCACCCGCTGGTGTGGTGGGCGAATGCTCGGCTACGGCACGAGCGAGAATGTGTGTGTGATGAAGCAGTCTTGCGCACCGGTGCGTGCGAGCCGATCGATTACGGGCAAACGCTATTGGGCGTGCTTTCAGCAGCCCGCGGTCGCTCGTTAGCCCAGGGTAGCTTGGTCGGAGTGTTTGAGCCGGGCGGAAATATTCAAAGCCGATTGGAGGAGATCATGAATTACAAACCTGGAAAACGTGAATTCGGTTTTTGGTCGCGGGCGATGGTTGTCATGCTGGCGGTGCTATTCTTGCCCATGTCGATTCCCTCACTAAGCGCTGATACAGACACCGACATTACCGAAAAAAACAGAGTCGTGGTGCGTCGATTTCCCTGGATTGTGAAAACCAGTCCACCAATAGGCGCAATCAATGTCGATCCAAAGCTGAGCGAGATCACAGTCACCTTCGACCGCGACATGGGCGGCGGCATGAGTTGGACAGGTAACGAAAAGTCGTTCCTGCCGCGGATGCCGAAAGAAGGTAAAGCACATTGGCGCGACAGTCGCACGTGCGTTTTGCCCGTGGATCTTGCGGCTGGTCAGTATTACCGAGTCGGAATCAACTCGACCAACTTCCGTAACTTCAAGAGCAAGGCTGGAGAAGATGCTCCTTGCGCGGTCTTCTACTTCTCTACGAAGGGAGCGTCTAAAGCGATCGAAAGTCGTGTACGAGTGCCCAAGATCGTCAAGCTTGTGCCGGGCAGCGGTGCAGAAGATGTCGACCCAACGATCAAGCGACTCATCGTCACGTTTGACATGCCGATGGGGCAGGGAATGTCGTGGACCGGCGGTGGAGCAAATTTCCCACAACTGCCTAAAGACAAACGGGCCAGATGGACGAATGGCGGAAAGAAGTGTGTGCTGCCTGTGGAGTTAAAGCCAGGTTGGTATTACATCCTAGGCATCAACAGCCTGCACCACATCAACTTCCAGTCGAAGTGGGGAGTGCCCGTCGATCCTGCGGAATACCGTTTCCGTACGGCCGGAGACTCGAAGCCTGCAGCCGTGCGAACTAGTCAGGATGTCGATCCAACCACTGCACGAGTACGTGGCTGGGTGGAGGTTTTTTTCCGGGATAACTTCCGAGATGTAAAGCAACGGAAAACTATCGAGTGGGGACCGATTACTGAAGACAAACAGGGCAATGTGTCGATTCGCTACAAGTATCACACCAAAATATGGGACAAGGAGGCCATGGTGATGAACCAGATTTTCACGTTCGATCCCGACGGCGAGTTTGTCAATTGGAGTAGTGTCGAAGGGTTTCCCAAAAAATAATGCCCTGGTTTGAAGAGAGACAATGAAACTCCCGGACGTCGAATTTTTTCAGACAGCAGTTTGACCTAGTCGGTCAGCCCCATTACATTGACCTCAAGGTTTGTAGTGTAGGCTGTCATGGACCGTGGGCCCTGCCCATCTGAATGATTCGAACCAGGGAGACTTATTGTGAAACGCTCTTTAATTGCTGCTGTGATGATCGGGGCAACGATCTTGCCAATGGCCTATTTGGCGGCCCATTGCGAGGTGCCGTGCGGCATTTATGACGATGATTCGCGGATTACCGAGATGCTCGAAGATCAGGCAACTATTGCCAAGGCGATCAAGAGTCTCAATGAGCTAACGAAAGAACATACGTCACAAAACATTAATCAGGCGATACGTTGGGTCACCACCAAAGAAGCGCATGCGACCAACACGCAGCACATTATCGCTCAGTACTTTATGACCCAAAAGATTAAGGCCGATAGCGAGCACTATGTGATCAAGCTTACTTCGGCGCATGCAGTGATGGTGGCGGCTATGAAGTGCAAGCAGTCGGCCGATCCAGCCACCGCAGAGGCGTTGAAGGAAGCTATTGACGATTTTCACGAAGTTTACGGCCACTAGCGCCACCCGAGACCGCGTCCGAATTTCAAGCCACGGGATAGCAATCCCGTGGCTTTTCTAATTCAGCGAAAACAATTTCTCTTGTCGCTGCGTAGAAAGGCGAGTTGCCAACCTCGGCGCACCCAGGGGGGCGCGCCGAGGTTCGTTCTTCACCCTTGATGGAGTCGGTTCGATGCCTGCGCTATTTTTTCGACTCCGAGCGCTGCCGCTCTGTTTTTTGTTAGCCATCCAAGGGCAGATTTCGCTAGCTGAAGACCCGTCTCTCGCTTTTGACTTCGGACGAACGGCCGAGTGTCGCGACGTCACTTCCGAAGTCGCAGCCAATCTTTACCCAGGCGAGAAAATTGTCGAGCTCAAGCTCCGAGTGTCGGTGCATTTGCTTGCCGGGAATCTTGCCAAGGTCGAAGAGATTCACATCGAAGTAGGCGACTACGACCTGGGAATGCGAGTTCACAGTTTCGAGCCAAGCACGCAGTTGGAGAGTAATTTTAGCGAAGCGATTCACTGGACCAAAACCGTCGAGACAGGCAAAGCAATTGGGGCTTCGCTCGGGGGTGAGGTGCCCGTCCTCTTGGGAGATGTGGTCGCCCACATCACTCCCACGGTCAACGGCAAGCTGGCGCACCGCGAAGTAGTGACCGAAACGCAAAAGCGAGTGGCACCAAAACAAGTCGTGGTGGTAAGCGGCACACTAGGCCAAGAGCACGGAGTGTTTTTCAAGTGGCGAAGTTCCCCGCTAACGTCGCTCGAAGGGGTGCATGAACTGACCGTGCGTTTTGTGGTGCCCGAGGAGTGGCGCGGCGACTCCCTGCGGGTTTGTTGCCAAGCGACCGGCCAGGAAAAATTCCTGTGGATCAAGCAACCAGCAACATGGGCGAATATCTGTGCCCCACTAACCGTCTACCTGGCCGGCGACGAGCAAGCAAGAACCGCAGCGAAGCGCTACGCGCAGCAGAGTATTTCGGGATCGTAATCGCAGTAGTGCGATCGTCAGTACTATCCAAAGAAAAGGTTCCTCGGAAAAGCAAGTGGCTGAGAAGTAAGAAGAAACCACGGATGAACACGGATAGGCACAGATGCTTGTTAAAATCAATGTTTATCCGTGTTCATCTCAGGACGACTGCAAAGTCGGCACGATCAATCAAAAGACAGGAAGAGGAATTTACCACAGAGGACGCAGAGCAGCACAGAGTGCCTGAAAACAAGCTTTTCTCAGTGTTCTCCGTGCCCTCTGTGGTTCAATTAATTTCATTTTATTTCATGCAATTGCAACTTTGCAGTTCACCTGCGTGTTCATCTGTGGCTAATCTCCTGTCCTCAATAACAGCGATCACGGACCAAATTTCTAAGCACCTGGGCGACCTTTGGTCATTGTACTGTGTGCCGCAGATCAAACTTCTTTTTCGTCGATCCACGACATCAACTTTCGCAGCTCTTTGCCGATGGTTTCGACACCATGCTCGCGCTCGCGACGGCGCGTCGCTTTGAACGCCGGGGCGCCGGCTTTGTTTTCGAGAATCCATTGCCGGGCGAATTCGCCACTCTGGATTTCTTCGAGAATCCGTTTCATCTCGGCTTTGGTCTCGTCGGTCACAATCCGTGGGCCACGGGTGTAGTCGCCATACTCGGCCGTGTTCGAAACGCTGTAACGCATGTAGTTGAGCCCACCCTGATAAAAGAGGTCGACAATCAACTTCAGCTCGTGCATGCATTCGAAGTAAGCCATCTCGGGTTGATAGCCCGCTTCGACCAGGGTTTCAAAACCAGCTTTTACCAACGCGGCAGCACCACCGCAGAGAACGGCTTGCTCGCCGAAGAGATCGGTTTCGGTTTCTTCGGCAAAGGTGGTGCGAATGACTCCCGCTCGGGTTCCTCCGATGCCCTTGGCATAGGCAAGGCCTGCTTCGAAGGTTGTGTCAGCGGCATCGTCGCTCAGCGCGATTAGACAAGGGACACCGCCTCCAGCGGTATACTCGCTACGCACCAAGTGGCCAGGGCCCTTGGGAGCCACCAGCAGCAGATCAACGCCCTTGGGTGCTTCGACCTGCCCGAAGTGGACATTAAACCCGTGCGAGCACATCAGGATGTTGCCCGGCTGCAGGTTGTCGCGGATTTGGTTTTGATAGATGTCGCCCTGCACCTCGTCGGGTAGCAAGATGTTGACCAGATCGCCTTGCTTCGTGGCTTCTTCGATCGGCAGGGGTTCGAACCCGTGGCTGACGGCCAATTCGTAGTTAGCGCTGCCGGGGCGTTGGCCGACGACGACCTTTACCCCACTGTCGCGTAGATTTTGGGCATGGGCGTGGCCCTGCGAGCCGTAGCCAAGAATCGTTACCGTTTTGCCTTCGAGAGCTTTCGCGTTGGCATCTTTGTCGTAGTAAATTGTTGCAGCCATGGATGGGAAACTCCTGAGTGTTAGTTTGAAATCACATCGTCGTCCCTGCTTTTAGGGTCGAGCGCGAAGCATTGTTTATCGATTGGCAAAGCCGAGAATTGGTTATTTGGTTACGGGTGGGGTTGAAAGTGCATTGCACGTCTCGTCTTCGTTGGCGGGCTGAACGCCGCGAACCATGGCGATACGTCCGGTGCGCACGAGTTCGATAATGCCAAAGGGTCGCATCAGTTCGATGAACGATACCACTTTCTTTTCTTGACCAGAGATTTCGACAATCACCTGATCGGGTGAGACGTCGACGACTCGACCGCGGAATATCTGGCAAAGCTCACGAATTTCGGCCCGCTTGCCACCGGAGGAATCAATCTTGAGCAGCATCAGATCGCGCTCGACGTATTCCTGGGCACTCACATCATCGACTCGAACGACGGTGACAATTTTTTCGAGCTGTTTTCGAACCTGTGACAACACATTATCGTCGCCAACCACCACAAAAGTCATTCGCGACAACTGAGGATCTTCGGTTTCGCCGACGGCGAGGCTATCGATGTTGTACCCGCGCGAGGCAAACATGCCAGCCACGTGGGCCAACACTCCAGGCACGTTCTGCACCAGGGCAGAGAGGACGTGGCGCATAGTCGTAGGGCTCCAAGTAGAAACGAAACCATCGATGATAATCGGCCGCAGCGGCGGCGGCAACCGGGCAGGCAGGTTGCTCACTGGGCAGCCCAGTGATAGGCTGAGCCGTTTTGCCCCTGTCCCTGGGCCGTCCCAGGGTGGGTGGACTCTTTCTTTTAGTCGCTCGGCTCCCCAGTTCTCATGCCTAGTACCCCTGCCACACCCCCGAGAGACGCTCATTTGCCTCGTCAGGCAGAGGCCGTGATCCGTATTCGTGGGGCACGGACCCACAATCTACAGGACGTCGATCTCGATATCCCCCAGCACCAACTGGTGGTGATGACAGGACTCAGCGGGTCGGGCAAAAGTTCGCTGGCTTTTGATACCCTGCTCGCCGAGGGGCAAAGGCAGTATGTCGAGAGCCTTTCGGTCTACGCGAGACAGTTTTTCGAACAAATGGAGCGGCCCGATGTCGACGTGATCGAGGGGCTGCAGCCGACCATTGCCCTCGATCAACACATCACCAGTAACAATCCACGGAGTACCGTGGCAACGGTCACCGAGATTTACGATTTTTTGCGAGTGTTGATGGCTCGGGTTGCGGAGGTCGCCTGTCCCGAGTGTGGTACTCGCATCGCGCAGCAAACACCGGCCGAAATTCAGCAAGCTCTCGAGACCCTTCCCGAGTCGACAAAGGTGCTGATCCTGGCTCCCATGGTGCGAGGTCGCAAAGGAAAGCACGAGGACGTCTTCGAGAGAATTCGTCGAGATGGGTTTGTTCGCGTTCGCGTCGACGGAAAGACTCACGAGGTAGAGAGCTTACCCGAGCTAAAAGCCAGGCAATCGCACGACATCGAAGCGGTGGTCGATCGGGTGATCATTCGGCCAGGGTTAGAAAATCGTTTGGCCGAGTCGGTGCGTTTGGCGCTCAAGCATGGCGAGGGCGCACTTCGAATTAGCTACCTTACCCCCGAGGCAAAAGCGAAGTCCAGCAATGTAAGCCCCAGCGAAACCACAGCAGAGAACGGCTGGAAAGAGCAGGTCTTTAGCACACTCTACGCATGCCCTGACTGCAAGCGGAGTTTGGCTGAGGTCGAACCGCGGACTTTTAGTTTTAATAGCCCCTACGGAGCTTGTCGAACTTGTGATGGGTTGGCAATTCGTGAGGGATTCGATCCAGAATTGGTGTTGCCCGACAGAAAGTTGTCTCTGACGGAAGGCGCAATCGCTCCGTGGCGAGGTGCGACGACGACTGCTCAGACAAAACAGCGCCGACTATTGAAAGATTTTTTGCAACAAGCGAAAGTGGATTCGGATACACCGCTCGCGGCTTGGCCAGAACAGCCCCAACAGCAGTTACTGGATGGCGATGCAGCGAGTTTTCTAGGCGTGCTCGCCCATTTAGAGATGGACTATGCCAAAGCCAAAAAAGAGAGCGAGCAGCAGCGGTTAGCCGAGTTTCGGGCCGAGGTGCGATGTGCCGATTGCGGTGGTTCACGGTTGCAGGCCGAGGCTCGCGGTTGCCGACTGGCCGGTCGAGCCATCCACGAGATTACGGCCCTGCCGATTGACGAGGCGTTCGAGTTTTTCGATTCGCTAGAATTTGATGAAAGCGAACAGCCCATCGCCGACCCGCTAGTGGCGGAGATCGCAAAGCGATTGCGATTCCTAAGAAAAGTGGGCGTCGGTTATCTGTCGCTCGACCGCTCGGCCGATACGTTGAGCGGTGGCGAGATGCAACGCGTTCGTCTAGCCACGGGGATCGGTTCGGGATTGGTGGGCGTACTGTATGTGCTGGACGAGCCGTCGATCGGGTTGCACCCGCGAGATAATGTCCGACTGATCGAATCGCTACGCGACCTGCAGCAGCAAGGCAACTCGGTGCTGGTGGTCGAGCATGATGAAGCGATGATGCGGGCAGCCGACTGGCTAATCGACATGGGGCCAGGAGCCGGGCATCGGGGCGGCAAGATTGTCTCGCAAGGCACGCCCGACGAGGTTGCGCAAAATACAGAATCAATCACCGGCGGCTATCTTTCGGGACGGCTGAAAATTGCGACCCCCTCAGAGCGACGCCGGATTGCCAAAACGCGTACGTTGCAAATCGAGGGAGTCACGACCAATAACCTACAAAATGTTGACGTCGCTTTTCCGCTGGGAACGCTCACTTGCGTGACAGGCGTCAGTGGCTCAGGCAAGAGTTCGCTGGTGATCGATACTTTGGCGCGAGCGCTGGCCAAGAGACTCAACGGTGCGTTTGCCAAGGCGGGGCCCTATCGGGCTTTGCGCGGGGCAAGCAAGCTCGACCGGTTAATCCATGTCGATCAGTCCCCCATTGGCCGTACGCCTCGTTCCAACCCGGCGACCTATACCGGCGTGTTCGACGACGTGCGCCGCGTGTTTGCCGGTACCAAACATGCGAAACAGTTGGGTTACAAGTTGGGTCGGTTCAGCTTTAACACCAAGGGGGGCCGTTGCGAGCAGTGTCAGGGCCAAGGAGTACAGCGAATCGAAATGCGATTTTTGCCCGACCTGTTTGTCACTTGCCCCATCTGTCATGGGCGGCAGTTCAATCGGCAGACGCTCGCGGTGCGATATCGCGAGAAGTCGATCGCCGATGTGTTGCTCATGAGCATTGACGAAGCGGCCGAATTTTTCGAGAACCACGAAACGATTCACCGAATGCTCCGCAGCTTAGCAGAGGTTGGGCTAGGGTATCTATCGTTGGGACAGCGTTCCACAACCCTTTCCGGCGGCGAAGCTCAGCGGATCAAGCTGGCAGCCGAGTTGGGCCGCCCTGCCCCAGGCAAGACACTCTATATCCTCGACGAGCCGACCACCGGACTACATACCGATGACATCGGTCGCTTGCTGCGAGTTTTACAGCAGTTAGTCGAGCTGGGACACACCGTACTGGTCATCGAGCATAATCTCGACGTCATCAAGTCGGCCGACTGGGTCATCGACCTGGGCCCCGAGGGCGGCATCGCAGGCGGACAAGTGGTCGCCACAGGCACCCCCGAAAAAATCGCCCAGTGCGACGAAAGCCACACCGGGCGCTGGTTGCAAGAAGTGTTGCAGTAAGGTGTTCGCGGTTATTGAAGATCGCAGAACACCGTTCTTATAACAGAAAAAGCCTGACCAGTCTTGCGACCGGCCAGGCTTGAAGTTTGTGTTACGAAACAAGTTAGGGCTTAGACGAAAATATCTTCCATGGCGGCGTCAACCGAGCCGGCCCAATCGAAATCAGAGATTGTATCGTTTTCGTCTACCGGTGGATCGCCATCGCTGCTGCCTTCGACGTAGTCCGTCACAACCCAGCCAAACTCGTTGAAGAATTCTTCAATCGGCACTTGAGTTTCGACAACTTGCTGTGTGGTATGAACCCAGTCGCCATCCATCCACCCGTGACGGCGGTATTTCCATTTTTTCAGGAAGCCATCACCGTTGTACTTCGTATACAACCCGTCATAAGTGTCGATTGCAAACGAGGTCATGCTACCGAACTGGGCCCCTTCCCAATCGGTGCCTGCAAGGTTCGTGTGGCTATTCACCGCCGAAGCGACGATGCGGAAGCTCATCGTGCGATGCCAACGCCCGTTGACCCGATAGGTGTCGACCACAAGATCTTTAACCCACCCGGTGCTGTTATCCATTGAGGTGGCAATGCGATCGGGATCGTAGGTTCTTCGATTGCCATCACTATCGCGGAACGACTTAGCGTTGTACTTGCCGTTGTAGCCAAAGACGTTGAGCACGGGCCCGCCGTGACGATGGCGGATATCGGCATCGAAGTAGAAGATGGCGAATTTATCTTCCGTGCCTGCCGGCCATTCGCCGCCAGTAATCACAATCGTGAACCCGTCGGTCAATCGACCACGGTAGGCCTTGAAGTCGACCGAGACATACAATTCGTCTAGCTCGGCGCTATATTGCATATCAAGCGACTTGACCTTGCCAGCACGCTTGTTTTGGTGTCGGTTCACATAGTTTTCCACCGAGTAAACCGTGGTTTCTTCGGTGACAGTTGCTAATACACCTGCGTCTACGTCACGTCGATGCTGTCCATCGGCAAGTGTGATAACGCCGGTCTGGCCGGTTGCCACGTTGACGTCGCTATCGTGCGTGTCATCAAGACCCGCATCCTGGGTCGTGAAGGTGACGTTTTCGGGCACTTCAAATTCAATGAGGTAATCGCCCGCTGCGAGATTGTAGAACAGGTAGAAGCCAGCGTTGCCAAAGCCATCAAAATCGGTGACGGTCGAAGCAACGACCATATTCTGATCGTTCAGCAGGTTAACCGTGATGCCGTTAATGCCCTGGTCCCCCGTATTTTGAATACCGTCGGCGTTATTGTCAACGAAGACAAAGTTGCCGACGCTGGCTCGCACATCTGCCTGCGATGCCATTGGCCAGAGGCTGCCTTTGGCATTGCCGTTGAAGTTGGTCGTGAAGTCGCCAGTGAACGTCGAGTTCTCACTGGTCGTTTCGATCTTCAAATCTTGACCCGAGTATTGGGGTGCAAGCAAACCACCGGTAACCGTGAACAAGAAGCTATAGTTGTCGGTGGTTGCACCACTGTCAGCGCTGCTGAACTCGATGATTTCACCAGTTAGCAGGACTCCCGAAAGGTCGACCACGAAGTCCCCGTTGAGATCGACGTCACCGACCAACACGAAATCGTCGCCAGCGGTGCCGGCAACCAGTGACCCCGTATCATCCACGATGATATTGATGTCCAGGTCGCCATCGAAGAAGAACCCAAACGGATTGCTCGCCGAGGTGATCGTGGTCGGGGTCGCGTCGAGTGTAAAGATGTCGGTGAGGCTATCGTAGCTGACCGAGCCATCGACATTGTAGCTGATATGGGGTGGATCAAGCTGCACGGGGATATCCGGATTCGTGTAGTGCGACATATCCATGTCGGTCGCATCTGGTGCGGTAACCACGGCAGTGTTCTTGTAGATGGGCTGCGAGATCAGCTCTCCGGTAAAGAGCCAGTCAGAGGCTGCCAAATGGTGGTCGAGCCACGCGGGATCGCTCGTAGGCGCGTGGTTCATCCATCCCCAGCCAGAAATGCCAGCGAAACCGCGATGACCCAAGTCATCGGCTTCGTTGCCTAACTGGAATGCGAAGTCATGTGAGCCGGCGTAATCTACCAAGTCGTGCGTCGCGAGGTCGCCGAACAGTTTGGTAATGGTGCCAGTATTCGTTCCAGCGAGTAGATCATCTACCTGCAGATCATCGTCGCCAGCTACCAAGCCGGCTCCGTTATAGGTGAAGCTCAAATCCCAGAGGCCCGACTCGCCAACGACGTAAGCGTTGCTTACAACACGGCCACCAAAGACGGTCCCCGAAATAGTGATCTCGCCGCCATCGACAACCATTTTCACATCAGCACCGTCGGCTTGATCGAAGCTAAAGGTGAAGATGTCGCTGCCATTGCCAGTGGTGAGACCATCGAGCCGTAACCCATAAGTCGGTGGGCCCGCATTGCCGTCAGGGTGGTTGCCCAGTTGGTAGGTGCCGTCCGGTACGAGATCCGACAAACCGGCCTCAAGGTCAAGAGCTACGGTTGAGTGTTCATACTGCCAAGTTTCACCCGGCGAAAGAATAAGGTCGCCACCCACATCCGAAGCAGCCAGGAGCGTAATATCGCCGGAGGTCGTCGAGAAATCGTCCAGCAGATCACTCGGCGTGCCATTGTCATCAACGATCACCACATCAGCAAAGTCGAACGCAACGTCGCCTGTATTTTGAACCATATAGGTGAAAGTCACCACGTCGCCCGGATTCACCGCCGGGGCATCCATCGGGTCGTCAGCGTTGACGCCGTTGGTGAGTTTCTCAATATCAATGGCCGGATTCGACGGAATCGGGTCAATCGTGCCGACTGTTCCTTTGACATTGCCACTAAAGTTGACGTTAAAATCGCCGGTAAAAGTCGAGTTTTCGCTGGTCGCCGTGATACCGATGTCTTTGCCCAGGTAATCAGCCGCCAGGGCACCCGTCGTCAGCAGGCCGCCGGTGATCTGGAATCGGAAGTCGTAGTTGTCTGTCAAACCGCCCGAATCTTGATGGCCAAAGGCCAAGATTTCGCCGGTGAGCAGACTGCCCGAGGCATCCACCACAAAATCGCCGTTCAGGTCAACATCGCCGATTAGGGCAAAGTCGTCACCCACCGAGCCACCCACCAAAGTGCCGGTGCTGTCGACTTCGATGTTGATGTCTAAATCGCCAGAGAAGAAAAACCCGAACGGACTGACCGAAGAGTCGATCGAAATCGGAGTCGCGTCGACCAAGAAGGCATCGCTGACGGCGTCATAGTTGACGGCCCCGTCCACATTGAAAGTCATCAGCGGCGCAGCCAAGGGGGCAACCCCTAGCAACGTGAGCACACGCCGATCTTCTAGTGTTTCCATGTGAAGTGACCGACCGGCTGTGAACTGGCGGTTGCTCCGGCTGACGTTTGTGCTGCGGCGTTTCTTCTTCGCAGCTCGATTCAATAGATTGAACATAAGATTGCCTCTAGTTAGTAATTTGGTTTCGTGTGATTAGTGGGGAATAGGTATAAAAACGAAAAATGGATCGCCATGAAAAAAATCTGTTAGTCATTTCACTCTAATTGGTGCATTTCATAAATGGACACTGGTCTTTGAGTAAAGAGAAAAAATCTCGCAAAACCCCTCTACAGGCCAGGACAACCCGAGCGCCTGCGCAGCGAAAGAGGTCTGGTAACCCGCAAAGGACGAAAAAAGAGAACAAGTGGAACTCAGGCGACTATCACCGGCGACGATCGCAGATCAAACGCCTGTAGCCAAGTTTCCCGCTCATTTCATTAGCGTGGCAGACAGTCAACACCCGCATCCCTACGATATCGTAGCGGGGTCGACAGCCACGAGATGGCCCGCGTGGCTGGTCCTATGCGAATTTCAAATAGTTTAGAGGCGAACGTGTCCTGCTAGCCTCACGATAGTACGGTTCTGTATTTACGAGTCTCGCCGCGATCCACGGGTCAGTACAAATAAGGTGCCTAGCAGCCCCAAAGCAATGGAACTGGGTTCAGGGACAGCAGGGCCGATGATATCAAGGGTACCGCCGATCGAGTAATCACCACTCCAATTGCTGGGGAGCCCGCCACCCGAGGCGCCATTGATTTTCATCACAGACGTACTTCCAAAATCGCCCGCAAGTAAGCCGCCAGTCACTTGGAAAGCTACTTCAAGATTGTCGTCGCCCACGCCACCAGGGCTTGGACCGCCATCGAGCAACACTTCGACCACGGTGCCCGACAACAAAATGTCTCCGGCAGTGAGTGGGCCGTAGGTGGTATCAAATGTGCCACCAGGAAAAAAGCCGCCAAGGGTCACCAAGACAGATCCACCCGCAGTCACTGCGCCGGCGTTGTCGATACCCACGCCCGTAACGGCGAGAGTCGACTGGAAAAGACTATGATCGGCACTTGTGCCGGGCCCGATATCAAGCTGGGTGTTAGCATTGAAACCATTAACCGTCAGCACATTCGACGTAAAGTCGCCCGTAACGCTGGGAAACGCAAAGTCCGATTGCTCATCGAGTTCTGGCCCCGACGGCAAGAAGCCCGCATTAGCTGTGTTGCCAAGAATACAAAGGCTCAAGAAGCCTAGAAAAAAACATTGATGGGCTCTCACCCATGTAGCACCAATCATTAGACAAATTCTCCCCAAGTGGCGTCTCGCAAGCGAGCGATCCAGCCGGTAGGCCGCAGCTTTACGACCGATTGTTATGTGTTAGCAATAAAAAAATGATTACGAACAACCCGACTAGCAACTATCAGAAGATGCCCACCGAGTAAAAAAACCTGTAAAAATGCGAGGCCAACCAAAAGAAACGCCTATTCGCCTCTCTTTTGCCGAAACCCGCACCCACCGATAATAGTTGCAAAGTGTCGAGTATGTCAAAGAATTTGCGAAAAAATAAACAGGTAGGGTAAGCCGGGGCAGCAGCTTAATCGCAGTAAGCTGTTAATTCCCATAGGTTTAGTAGGGTATTGGGCATGAAGGCTGCCTTCTACGAACAGCGCTCGAAGACCGTGGCGATGCCTTGCCCGATGCCGATACACATGGTGGCTAGGCCCAAATTGGCATCTGAGGCCAGCATCGCGTGGATCAGCGTCGTCGAGATTCTTGCCCCGCTTGCCCCGAGCGGGTGACCGATGGCGATCGAGCCGCCTCGGACATTCACCCTGGCTTCATCGAGTCCGAGCATCTGGATGCAGGCCAACGACTGCGAGGCGAATGCTTCGTTGAGCTCAATCAGGTCGATGTCAGCAAGCTCAACCCCGGCGCGCTTGAGCGCTTTCTTTGTGGCGGGAACTGGGCCAGTGCCCATCACCGAGGGGTCAACCCCAGCGACGGCGGTGGCTCGTATGCGTACCATTGGTTTGAGGCCAAGCGACTTTGCTTTTTCTTCGCTCATCATGAGCAGCGCCGCAGCCCCATCGTTGAGCGGCGAGCTATTGCCGGCGGTCACCGTGCCCATGCCAGGCATGAAGGCAGGGCGAAGTGCGCCGAGTGCTTCTAAACTGCTGTCGGAGCGAATGCATTGATCGGCGGTGACCAGCATGCGGTCACCCGCTTCGTCGTGTCCCCAGGTGGGGATAATCTCGTCACCAAAAGCCCCTGCCTCGGTGGCGGTTGCCGCTTTTTGATGACTGTTTAGCGCGAACTGATCCTGCGCTTCACGACTAATGCCTTGCGACTGGGCCAAAAACTCGGCCGTGAATCCCATGTGCAGCGCACCCTTGCTGGTAACATGAAAAAGCTTGGGATTAAAGTCGACGCCGGCGTCCATGGGAATGTGGTGCATGTGCTCGAGTCCGCCAACGATTTGCACATCTTCGCCTCCAGCCACAATCGAGTGGCTCGCTTGGTTCAGTGCCTGAAGACTACTGCCGCAAAGGCGGTTGATCGTAGCCCCGGCCGTAGTAGCAGGCAGGCCAGCAAGTAGCGAGACAATCCTAGCCACATTAAAACCCTGCTCTTTTTGTTGCTGCGTATTGCCGAGAACCACATCTTGGATTTCAGCAGGATCGATTCCGGTGCGTTCGAGAAGCCCTTGGATAACGTTCGCCGCCAAATCGTCGGAACGAACGTCGCGATAGATGCCTTTTTCGGCATTAGATCGTCCGATAGGGGTCCGACAGCAATCAACAACAACAGCATTCATGGTAGTTGTCCGACAAGGGTGGTTGGCGTATCAGTGGTAAAATTTGCGGTTCGTTTTGGCGTATTCCAAGAGCAAGTCGGTCGGTTCATACCGCTTGCCCAGTTCGGCGTAGGGTTTGAGTTGCTCAACGATCTTGGCGGCACCGAGGGTGTCTGCCCAGAAAAATAGCCCCCCTTTGAAAGGCGGGAAGCCGATGCCGTAGATCAAGCCCAAGTCGACATCACGCGGGTCGTCGACGATTTTGTCTTCCAAAAGGCGGGTTGCCTCGAGCAGCATGGGCAGGAAGAGACGTTCAACCAGGTCGACATCCGCCGAAGAATCGCCCGACTGAAGTTTGCCGATAATTTGCTGAACCTCGTCGCTCGGCGCTGGTTTCTGACGGCCTTTTCGATCGGTGACGTAGTCAAAAAACCCCTTGCCATTCTTGTTGCCCAAGCGATCGGCTTCGAGCATAGCAGGCAGGATTTTGGTAGGCAGCACCCGATCGGGGAAGGCCCGCTGCAGGACGCCACCGGCGTGCAGTCCAATATCAAGTCCCACGGTGTCGTAAAGCGTGATCGGACCCATCGGCATACCAAAGCGCGTGGCGGCTCGATCCACCGCTTTGATCGAGGCCCCCTCTTCTAAAAGCAGCAGCGCTTCGTTCATGTAGGGCATCAGAACCCGATTGACAACAAACCCTGGGCCATCGTTCACCACAATCGGCGACTTGCCAATTCGCTTGGCGTAGGCAACAGCCGTGGCGACGGTTTCGTCGCTAGTTTGTCGGCCTCGAATGACTTCGACCAACGGCATGCGACGCACCGGGTTGAAAAAGTGCAAACCACAAAATCGCTCGGGATGCTTGAGCCCCTCGGCTAAATCCGAGATCGGTATGGTCGACGTATTCGAGCAAAGTACCGCGTTTTCGACGAGTTTCGGTTCAAGTCGCTCATAGAGTTGTCGCTTGGCGTCCGAATTTTCATAAATGGCCTCGACCACAATGTCCGAAACCGCAAGCTCCTCGTCGCTGGTCGAGCCGTTGATCAACGGGATATAATCGAGCGCCTTTTTTGCATCGGGGCCGCGTGTTTTCTTGTTGAAACTCACCTCAGAGAGAATGCCCTGCACCCCGCGAGCGACCGATTCGGCGGTGATGTCGCCTAGAGTCACGGGAATGCGGCGTTTCACATTTGCCGCTGCGATGCCCTGCCCCATGATGCCGGCCCCCATGACAGTGGCCGATTTGATTTCTCGGGGTGTGACTCCCTTAGGCCCCGAAATTTTCTTGTTCCGATCACTCAGAAAAAAGACATTCAGCAGCGCTCGATTCACGGGCGAACCAAACAGCTGAGCGAACGCTTCCGACTCCATCTGCAGCGCCGTTTCGATGTCGGTGCCTGCAGCACCGAGCATGACCTCCAGCGCAGCCAAGGGGGCCGGATAATGCCCTTTGGTCTGACCCTGGATAAAAGCATTTGCCGTCGCACCGAGGAATCCGAGTTCGGTATCGCTAATGGCAATGGGGCCTGACCATCGTTCGCGGTCGTTGAGATACTGTTTCGCTTGTTGTTCCGATCGAACCAATGCCAGGGCCGCTTCAAAAAGTCGGTCGGCGGGAGCAATCTCTGCGAGGCCCATCGCCAAAGCGGCGTCGGCATCCACCGGGTCGCCACTACTAATCACCTCGACCGCATTGCCCAAACCCACAACACGCGGGAAACGGGCGGTACCACCCCAGCCGGGTAGAATGCCGAGCTTGACTTCGGGAAACGAGTAGCTAGTTTTCGGGTCGCGGGCCATGATGCGGCGATCGCACCAGATCGCCAGCTCCGCACCGCCACCGACACAGATTCCACGAATGGCCGCGACCGTGACGAAAGGGCACTTCGACAGCCGACCAAAGATCGCGTGGCCTCGCCGACTCATGGCGATGATTTTGTCGTCCGAGTGGTCAATGTTTTCGACAAATTCGCGAATATCCGCACCGGCGAAAAAGTTGTTAGGTTTGTTGGAACGCAGAATGAGCCCCACAAGATCTTTACGAGTTTCCAACTCACAAAGACGACGGTCGAGGTCGTCGAGCACCGACTGGGAGAGAATATTGACGCTTTTATTCGGGTCGTCGAACGTGAGGACCGCAATATCGTCAGCGGGAAATTCGAGCGAGATCATAGAAGGATTGTCAGGCATCAGAAACCGCTCGCAATGGTTTGATTAGGTTCGTTTTCGGCGGGCTCAGCAGACACTGGCCCGTGGCTCACAGAAACAGTATCGTGCATTCTATGAAAGATGGCCACGAAAACACAGCCAGGATTGCCCAGCCAAACGACGAAAAAAAGTCGAGGGGTGGCTGGGCGTTTCCCGCGTTGCTGTTTGTGGTGTTGGTGGTAGCTGCCTGGCTTGGGCGGCAGGAATCTGAAAGCAAGGCGACCCAGGAACGAGGCGAACCCGCGACGACTGCCTGGACCCCCTCGCCCCAAGCGGTCGGCGAAACCGTCGGGCTCACCATCGATTTTGGCAATGGAGCAACTAAGCAGTTTGCCGCCTTGCCGTGGCGCAAAGGCCTGACCATCGAGCATCTGATGCAGCTAGCTGCCGATTATCGGCCAGGAATCACTTTTTCTCAGCAAGGCCAAGGCGAGAAGGGGTTATTAGCTTCGATCGAGGGCCTGAAGAATCAGGGGGCCGGCGGCCGAAATTGGCTCTATCGGGTGAATGGCAAGCACGGCAAAATGAGCTTCTGCATCAGCCCGCTGGAGCCCGGAGACCAAGTCTTGTGGGGCTTTGCGATAAAGGAGTAAGATGGTACCGTCACGGGACAGAAATGAAAATTATCCTATGAGGGTCGATAAAGTGAACCGAGATACCTTACGTGAACTGGCTGTTTTTGCACTCTTGCTCGCCATCGGCGTCTTGGGCCGTTGGGCCCAGCCCACTTGGAACTTTACCCCCTTGGTGGCTGTCACGGCATTCGGTGGATATTACTTTCGGCAAAACCTCGCCGCTTTTTTGTTGCCGGTGGGTGTGTTGGCAGTTTCGGATATTTTGCTACCCGCTCACGACAATTGGGCGGTGCTCCTTAGCGTCCATGCGATGATGATCATTCCCCTGCTGCTAGGCCGACTCGCTCGAAAGACCGAGGGCCTGAAAAACGCAATGTGCTGGGCCATGTGTGGCGTGGTACCAGCGACGGCTTTTTTTGCCGTGACCAACTTTGCGGTCTGGGCTTTTAAGTCGACCTACGAACCTTCGCTTGCCGGGCTGGCAGCGTGCTACGCAGCGGGCGTGCCCTTCTATCGAGCAATGCTGGCGGGCGACCTGTTTTTTCTAACGGTGCTACTCGGTTGCTTGGCAATAGCTCGGGTCGCTTCACCTCGATTGGCCCGACTGCAGTCGTAAGAAAGAAAAGATAGGTCGAAACAAGTTCGCGCAGCTCCGGCGAATCGGTCCGGGTTACGAGAAATCGGCGTCTTCCGCGTCGCCGTCTTTTTTCCAACTGTCGACCTCGGCGTTGACTGCGTTCTCAAGTTTTCTCACCGCCCTGGTGACTTTAAGGTCGACGCTATCCTTCTCCTGGGCAATCGCCATGACGGGAGCCAGCGACGCAACAAGACGGTTAAGCTGTTCTTTGCCTTGGCCCGACAATCCTTTGGTCAGAGACCTTGCTCCCAGGGCAATCGAACGTAGCCGTAAAGCAAGGCGAGCACGCTGATAACTCGGTTCGACCAGAGAACGCCCAGATCGGCCCCCCCTTCGACCAATTTTCGTTTCTTCGTATTCGCGGGCAAACTTCGCTTCTTCTTTTGCAATCTGTTTCATCAGGTTTCCCAAAGCCGCAACAGTGGCCGAGCCATCAATCCCGCCAACGCCTTGGTAGTCAACGCGAGCGAGCAAATTTGCAACACAGCAGCGGTCCTCAATGCTCATGCTTTGGTCATTAATCATCGTAGTCAGCGCACGATGAACTTCGGGCGTAATGTTCTTCACGTAAAGACGAGTCAGAACGCCAGCCGCTTGGCATTTCATCCAGTGATGCACCTCGAGCGTGACGTCTTCGAAGGGTTTTTCTTGGGCGACGAGGTTCAAGGCAAGTCGGGTCAGTTTTTCGGCATCCTCTTGATCGATACCAAAGCGAGCATGTCGCTCAAGTCCTACCAAAGCACCAAGTTTTAGCGAAGCGGGAACTGGGACGCCCTCGAAGCGATCACTCCCTAGTATTTCAAGCAGCGATTGGGTGGCATCCGCAAGTGGCACCGGAGGGGTAGCGCCGGAACCCGAACCTGCCACCTTTCGATCCAGATCGCCAAGGATCAAAACAGCGTTGTAACGAACCGCCGGATGGTAGTTGCCGCGAGCAATGCGGTGCATCGCCTTAAAGGTCAGTTCCGTAATCTGCTTTTGAGCAGCAGGCACTTTGCTACTGCGGAGGGTACGCAAGAGAACCTCTCGTTTTTTTTCTAGAAGTCCCAACGAAGCAGGGGCAACATTGGTCATCCCCGGAAAATAAACTTGCGTGAAATATTGCTGAACCGATTGTTTCTTGGCTTGGTAGTTGGTTGCGTCACGCAGAGCCGAGGTGGCTGCGGCTCGAAGCTGCTTTGCGGCCCCGCCGGTCACTGTCGGTTCGATCTGTTGATAGTCTTGCGCATTTGCCAAAGAGGCAGTCGCAAAAATTATGCATGTGACTAGACCGCAACGGTTCAACGATATTTTACGATTGCTAGATGCAAACATGGCCTCAGTTCCTCTTCTTGCCGCAAGCGTTTTTTGATGGAGCGAGTCGCGCCTGCCCTAATCGCGCTCTGTATTGTATGCAGTGGGAACAACGCAGGCCCGAAAACGGGACGCTGGTGAGCGCCTAAAAAGCCAGAAAGTTCGTCGTGTGTAATGGCTTAGAGGGAGCCAAACCCTCTGTTTTACCCTACTCAGCAGGAGGCGCTCATGTCAAGCTGGCGAAGCTCGGCAGAAAGTACCGAGAGCGAACATTGGGGTTATGACGGTTGTCCGTCAGAGTGCCTAAGCAAAATTTAAGATTAGTCGAGCCTCGACATACGGCGATAGAATTCTTGTTCAAGCTCGGTCAGGTTATCGCCAAAGTGTCTGCGGAAATCGGCTAGGCGGGCTTCTTCGTCTTCGACAATCAATCGCGGTTTGTCGGCTAGCGTTTTGAGGTAGGCCACATACTGGGGGGTGTGCCATTTGATAAGGAAATAGTTCCAGGCCCAGGCGGCGGCATAGGCGTCAACCGCCGTGCGCGAATTGCGAAACAGGTCGTCGTTCACGATCATGCTTTTTAATCGCGACTCGTTGCCGGTGCGCACGCTTTTTCGGAATCGATCGAAGCGGGAATAATTAACCTTACCAATACCGCCCGCGCCACGACGATTCGACAGATCAGGTGTTTCAAAATAAACTGCCAAGCCCTCACTCAGCCAGACGGGCGGAAAGTTAAAGCGAGTTTGCAGACCGCAGTTGAATGAAATTTGGTGCGTCGCTTCGTGAACAATCGTGGCAACCAGCGGCCCGGCTTCGGGTTGCGACAACAGCTGAGTGATGTCGTGAAGTGTCCCCCGACGACTACTTTTCCGACGCAGTGCCTGAGAACCGGTCAGATCGTACATCACGATGCGATTAGTTTGAAAACTGTAGTAACCGATTGCATTTCCCACGGCATCCCCAAGCTCTGCCTGAGCATGACGAGTATAGGAGGCCTTGTCGCTAAACACCAACACAGCTAAAGGAGAATCGGGTGCGCTAATGTCGCAACCCCGTTTTTTCCAATAGCTAACGAAACCCTTCTGCAAACGCTCTAGCAGCGAACTACACCACTGGGCGTACTTTCGTGTAGTGTTGTGGACCACGACGTAGTTCTTCGATTCATGGACTTGAAACCCAGGGCCCATCTCTTTCAGTAGGCGAGCGGCGAGCTGCTTTTTGTTGAGTGGCACCAGTGATTCAGAATCGCTAGTGCGATTGCGAATCGTGTTGGCATGGAGAAACCACATCGCCCCATCGTCGGTTTCCAACAAAACCGTGCCGGCAGAGTCTTCGATAAGCACGTTGCCGCTAAGGTTTCGCGAGTGGCCGTCAACATTGGCCAAGATGTGCTCAATGGCCACGGCGAAGTGTGGCATCGTCAGGATCGAAGCGACACCGAGGGCAAGCAATATACAGTGACGAAATTTGGGCGAAGTCATAACGTTCTATTGTAACTTTTCTAGGAGCGATTTCAAAACGCCAAAAAAGTATGGTAGTGGGTCAGTTACCCTTGCTTTTTGGCCGAAGGCCATTTTCACCGTAGCCTGGGCATCGCCCCAGGTCTGAATGTGTTCCACGATTTTCGGCTGAAAGCCGTATTCACTTGTGTTCAAGGTGAATATGGCCTTCGGCCAAACTGACCCACTCCCCTTTTTTTCACAATGACTCTCGGAACTGCTAAATAGGAGAGAAAGCGGCCTTTTCCGACCGAGGGACATAAAAAAACCTGCCAGCACATCTTTCGGCAGCCTCTCAGTTCCGCCTGCTGCAGGAATTTCAGCCATCATTCAAGAGTAAAAACATTGTACTTGAACCAGCGCTGGGGTACATTGGGTGTGGCCAGCAACGTCAAGCGAAGTCGACCGACTTCTATTTATCAAATTCTCTCTGCGGTGTGTCCCCATGGCGATTGAGTTCTCATGTTCTTCTTGCGAGAAGAACTATCGCGTTAAAGATGCGTTGGCTGGCAAGACGGCTGACTGCACGGCTTGTGGCACAAAGATGCACATCCCCGAGTTGGTTTCAGCCGCCTCCGAGTCGGGCCTAAACTTAAATAAACTCAGCGGCCTCATCGACGATGTGTTGCCCACCGAAGCGTCGGCTACCCTGACGCAAGCTGTCACGACTAGCTGCGACAAGTGTGGCGAGCCGATTTCCCTCGACGCCATTATTTGTGTCGCGTGTGGATTCGACAAACGATTAGGCGACGTCCGAGAAACCGACAGCGAAGCCAAGTATGAAGAAGGCGAAAAACGAACCACCACCGACCGACTCAAACGAGGCGGAGCATTCAGCTTTTTAGGAGCGATACTCGGCGCTGCAGTTTGGTTCGCTCTTGCCGCTGTGATCGGGATCGGCGTAGAGGTAGGTTACCCGGCCATCGTGGTCGGAGTGTTGGCCGGCCTAGGCATGGGCCGATTCTATGGCGAAGATACCAATACGATGGCAGGCGTAATCGCTTCAGCGATGGCGTTGGCCGGTATCTTTGCCGCCAAAGCGCTGATCTTTGATCATTATGGTTCGGCCATTGCAGAAAATAGTGGTGCTACCGAAGAGATCGTCACCGAAACAATTCAGGTCCATTCGATGCTCTCGTTGTTTCAGTGGTACGACATTCTCTTCATTCTCCTTGCCGTGGTAATCGCGTTTGCCCTCTCGAAAAACTACGAATCCATCGAGCCCGAAGCGGTTTAGCTCGCGTTCCTCTGTGACTGCAATGGGGTTATCGTAAGGTGATTCTCGAATGGATGACGACTATGCCGACGATTACGACGACGATTGGCTAGGCGAAGACTGGGCCGACGACGAAGACACCTACGACGAGCCCTACTCCGAAGAACCCGAAGAGACGCCACCCGTGGTGCGAGCATGGCGGGCAGCAGTCATCGGCGTTGTACTGATGGCGTTTTGGACGCCGTTCTTAGTGCTGAACTTCTATTCGATCTGGGTGATTTTTGAGCATCGGCTATGGCACCCCGCCGAGCGAACCTCCCACTGGCGCTACTACGCCGCGTTCGCACTCAACCTATTCGGCATCTTCTTCGGCGTTACCCAAACCGTCTAGCGCACCGTCAAAGCTAAGAATTAGGGTTCGTGATGTGAGCCGACGGCGCTAGCCGCGGGTTTTTCCCAGGTTCACCCGACGCTAGCGCGTTCGGCTCACCCTAAAATTAAGCTCTGGCAAAGCACTAGATCTTTGGGAGAGTAAAGAGGGTCGGAGAATGCCAATAATTTCTATTTTCGGTCGGCACCAGTTGCATGACCTCAATCTTTTCTTCTCGATCGGGCAGCACACCCTCTAGGTCGACTTGCCGAAGCGTAAGCGATCTTTCCCCTGGTGCGCAGTTACCGCTGCCCACACTCCAAAGCAGTGGGGTCTGTGCAGGAATCGTTGCTTCAGCCTTCGTAACATTCGTGACATACGATCCATCCGATCCATACAAATAACGTTGTTTTGTCGTAGGCCGTTCAAATCCTTGTGGTCGATACTCTAACGGATTGTCAGAATAAGGATCGTGGGGCAGGAGAGTTATATACTTGGGCCATAATTCGGCGAGCGACTCGGGGTAACGCTGGTGATCGAGTCGGTAAGCAATCAAAGCCAACTGGGTCATGAGCCCGGCTCGGCGAACCTTGGCGTTCAGAGTATTGCGTAAGAAATCATTCATGAACCTGTTCATTTCTTGTGAAACGAGATAGCTGGTCGAAGCCTGCCAAGCGTTCATCGTTTCGCGTCTATACGCATGCCAGCGGTCGTTGTACACCGAACGATGCGGCATAGGCGCTTGATTCCTGTGCCACCGTCCCAAAAGCCGCCGTCTTACAGAGGAGTCGCAAATCCCATGGCTGTTTGCGCCGTAGACAGCAGCCAGTGCGTAGTCCAACACTTGCTTGGTTCGAATGTCGAGTGCCTGCAGTGCCCGTTGTCGCTCCCAGGGGAGTTCGTTCGCTAGGTAGGCAAGATACTCCGACAATCGGCTATAGCCCCCGTCGAAAAAACTGGGCGGCTCATCGCCCAGTAAGACGGCTCGAATTTTTTCTCGATCGGCGAGAATCGATTCGCGAACGTCAACGACCCGTAGTCGCATGAGGTAGACTTGCAAATCATTCACCGCCCTACGTAGCCGCGCGCTGGTTTGTTTAGGGTGCGTTGCCCATTGAATCAGTTGGCGGTCGAGCTGAGGCCCGATTGGCCCCCGACGATAGGACAAGATATAGGACGACTGACCTTTCACCCAGTGGCTCTGGAGTCGAGAAATTGCAAGATAGCGGTCAAGCGCAGCATCGAGATTGCCTTCAAGCTCGAGTCGGTCGGCATCTTGAAAGAGCAGATTTTGCAGCTCCGAAATTTGTTTATGCGGCGGACTTCTTTGCAAAGCTGCCAGTTCAGGAAAACGACATTCAGGCTGCTTGGTCAGCTCCATGAGTTGTTCGACGACGGCTTGACGGGCAGCATCGTCGGTCGCTTCCTCGAGCGTCGCATGCAACCGAAAGTACGCGTCGGCAGTTTTTTGGCCTGGAGCCCGAGTCGCCTCAAACGCCTGAACTTGCTTCATAAACTGCACGTGGCCTGACACCGGTTGTAGCTGTGCCAAGCGAGCGGCTGACAACATCGTTGAAACCAGCACCAATGGCACCGCAACGGCGGCAAGAGGGAGTACCCAAGTCTGGGGTCGATTGCGTGCGACCATCCAAGCAGGCATCCGCAACCAAGTTGCCAGCATGGCACCCACGCCGATTGGCAAGACAAACCACCAGGGATTCAGTTGCCAATACACCACAGCGGCGACCCAGGCAGCGAGGATGACCGAAAAAATTATCGCCAACAACCCGGCAAGAATTTCTCGCCGCAACATCAACGAGCAGAATTGGCCTAGGGCATAAGCTGTGAAGAATGCCGTCCAACCGATCGACAGAGATCGCATGGCAAGAGAAAGCAAAACCACTAAGCGAGAAGACAATTGCCTAGGTTCGCCTAACATCTGGCCTGAATAGAAATCACCTGGAGAACCAACTCCAAAAACGCTCCATAAAATCTGATGAGTGGAACCACCTATTCCCAAGGCAACCACGGCCCAAATAGTAACGTTCACCAGCACTGTCATCCCGAGCAGACAGGTGCCCCAAAACAGATGGCGAGCCAACCAGACATAGCGAGGGCGCGAAGCATGCGAAACAAGAAATTGCCGATGATCGCCACGCTGGTCAGCACGAAACACCAGCGCGCCAAACAAAGCAGGCAAAAAAAGCAAGGTGAGTATCGGTGTCGGCAAGTCGGCATAGCCATGCGAAGCATGAATCAGAACCGAGACGCTTGCAGTCAAGAACAGCCCGATAGGGATGGCCGCGAGCATGGTCTTCCACGATTCGCGCCAAGTTTGCCAAAGCAGACGGGCCATCACCTTGCGGCGTGACCCTTTGGCGTGTGTATCCGTCGCAACTGTTTTGCTTGTTGTAGACGCCGATTCTAGAGGTGTTTTTTTCCTTCGACTGCGCCGTGGGGCGGCTTCGTACCAACGAGCACCTAGCCAGACATCGAGCATAAAAACAGCGGACGCCAAAAATAATCGCAGAGGGACCGCTTCGCTGTAGGCGTGGAGCGTAAAAGAGTAGTGGGCTGTCGGAGTTGCAGCGATGGCCAGTTGCGCGCCAAACGAGGCGGCTGCAATCGCCAACACAGCCGCCAGCAGCGGTTGTTTCATCCAAAGCGAAAATAACAGGCCCCACGCGGTCGCTTCGAGAACTCCGACACCCCACACGGCCATCACATTTTGAAAATCGGCAACCGAGGCCCACGTCCCGCCGTTGATCCATCCACCCATAACACCAAGCACTAGTCCCAAGCCAAAAGCGGAGACGACAGCGAGCGTCACCTTGGCCGCGAACATAGGCAACCATCGACCAGGTAAGTTCAACAAAAAATCACGGGTCCGTTCTTCGCTTTCAGCGCTAAACAAAGTGACCGCCGCCCCGATGGCATACAACGCGGCAGCGCCCCACCCAACGTGAAGCATCAAGCGAGGTATCCCGTCCGTGCTGAACATCATCTGCGCCAGAGCCCATTGCATCAGCGAGCCCAACACGGCCACCCCGAACCAAAACCCGCGCAGCATGCGATATTCCTTCCACAGGAACCGCAAGAAGATGTTCTTGGCCAACGCCGGCGGGCGATTTTCTAAGGTACTGGTTGAAACAGTGCTCATGGCATTAAAACCGCCGGATTGCAATCCCACGGCTTACTCCAAAGGTTACGAGGTTTGAACGCTTTCAGATTCGCTGGCCTTGCAATCCATTTCGTCATGCCGTGGCGAAATATCCGATTGCATATACGCAACAAAAATCTCTTCCAAGCCAGGCGTACGTGCTTCAACGGCGACCACCGACTCGTCATCGCGGATGGCGTCGATCTGACGTTCGTCCAGATTACGAGTGAGCACTTGCCATTGCCGGGCGCGTTGTCGGCTGCAAAGCACTTGCCCCGGCACCTCCGGAGGTTGCGAAGCACCGGCAGCGAGCGTCATTGTTAGCTCATAGGTCTGACACTTAAGCGTGTCGAGCGATTCGACGACCATCAATTGCCCCTGCCGCATGATGGCAACAATGTCGGCAACCCGTTCGACTTCGCTGATAAGGTGGCTCGACAACAACACCGTTCGCCCTGCTGCCGCGATGTCGACCATACTTTCCAAAAATTCGCGACGCACCAGCGTATCGAGTCCCGAGGTCGGTTCGTCGAGAATCAACAGCTCCGGCTGATGGGCTAACGAAAGCGACAACGCCACCTTCGCCCGCATGCCCTTCGACATTTGCGAAATTTTTCGATTCGTCGGAACCTCGAATTGCTGAAGCAGAGTACGGTATTCGTGTTCAAAACCCGCGGCATAAAATCCTGAGGCGAACCAGCCGATCTCCGTGGCCGTCATCCATTCGTAAAGAGCTGGACGTTCTGGCACGTATCCCACTTGGCGGCGGATCTCCTCACCTGCCGTAGCGCTGTTCATCCCAAGCACCTCAAGTTGGCCATGATTTGGTTCTTCCAGCCCGAGTGCAAGCTTGATGGTCGTAGTTTTTCCTGCTCCGTTCTCTCCCAACAAAGCAAACACCACACCCTTCGGCACTTCCAGCGAGACGTCGTCGAGCGCACGCTGGCCGCCATAATTTTTTGTCACTTGCCGAATCGACAATGCTGTTTGCATGATTTACCTCGTCTTGCGTCGTAGAGATTTCAGTTCCGCGTGAAAAAGTTCTTCGATTTTCTTCGCATCGAGGCCACCGTGGTGCGCTTCGACCAGAACGTCACGTAGCCGTGCCCGAATGAGCCGCGTACGTTCAGACTGACATGCTTTGCGAGCGCCAGATGAAACGGCCAAGCCGGTACCGCGCACAGCCTGCAGTACCCCATCATCCTGAAGTTGCCGATAGGCTCGAGCGACCGTGTTGGGGTTGATGGCCAATTCGCGCGCTAGTTCTCGGACGCTAGGCACTAAATCGCCAGTAGAAATTGCCCCGTCGGCCACGGCAAATTTCACCTGCCGAACGATCTGGTCGTAAACCGCCAAGCCGTTATGCGTTTCGATATGAAGAAACATAAGGATTTACCAGAGCACCCAGGGGTTCCATCTGTACTACCGTGCTAGTACGGTAATCGTTTTTGACCAGCAAGTCAAGTAAATCCCAGGTTTTCTCGAAAGTTGCCGCCGAGAAGGCTGGAAGCTAATCTAATGGCATGGCCAGTAAATGGATCGAACTCTCGTCGCCTCGACAGTCTGCCGCTCGAATTGCCGAGCAGGTGCTGACTTTGCGAGTGCAACAGGTACAGCGAATGTTGCCCCTAGCGGCTTGGAAATCTGCCGAAGATGTCGAGCACGTTCACCAGTTGCGAGTCGCCTGTCGTCGGGCGGGCGCCGCACTACGCGCGTTTCGGCCGCTGATGAAGTCAAAGCCGGCTTCGCTTCGCCGTTGGCTACGCCGAATTCGACAAGCGGCTGGCCCAGCACGCGACACCGATGTGTTACTAGGGCGGACCCAGCAAGAAGCGCAGGCTGGCCAGTTTTCTGACTATGTCATCGCCCGATTGCAACAGCAACGCGTCGATGTCCAACAGCAGCTGGTTGCGGTCGAAAAGCGAGCCAAGCAAAACAAGATAGACCGAAGCCTACAAAAATGCATAGCCACGCTCGACAACAATCCGCCGAAGCAACATCGGACTATCGGGGGATTCGCAAAATTTTCGCTGCAGAAGGCAAGCCAAGCAGTGTTAGAGCTGGCCGTCGTGCAGCAACCGTCGCTCGAGCAACTCCACGAGCTACGCATTGCTGGCAAGCGGCTCCGATATTCGATTGAGATATTTCACGCGGCATTTCCTCCAGAGTTACGCACCGAGATCTATCCCTTGGTCGAAAAGCTGCAAAGTCGACTCGGAAAACTCAACGACCATGCGACAGCCCAGGGGGTGTTTCAACAGTGGCTGGCACCAATGCCCGCAGATGCTCAAGCTGCCGATCTCGCTCGATGTATCGTAGCCGAGCATGAGCTAGTCGAGCGATTTCGAGAAAAATTCCTCGCCTGGTGGACCCCCGAACGAATCGCTCAACTACAGTCGTCTCTAGGAAACTTGAAGTAGTATCCCTGTTGCTTCGTCCCCGTGTTCTCTGTGTCTCCGTGGTGAATAAAAAACAAGGAAGTCCCTTTTGAATCGCCCCCTATCCCAAGCCGCAAGGATGAAGCCCGGTGAGCGGCGTCGTTCGATCGTTCTTGCCTACGCCAACGGCGGCTTATGGGGGCTCGGCAGTGGGCTGACCGGAACGACGCTTGTCTTTTATCTCGCTCAAAATTACGGTGCCAAAGGAATGGCGCTAAGTTGGCTACTTGCCGCCCCTGCGCTGGTCGGCGTGCTGCGGCTGTTGACCCCGTTGTGGATGGACCGCATCGGCAGTCGCCGCAAGTTCTGTGCAGCGATGTTTTTCACGAGTGCGATTGTGCTGCTAGGGTTGCCTCTGATGTCAGCCCCTCATATCCTGCCTGCTACCTCTCGCTCGAGCACTGCTTTGGTGTGCTGTTGGGCCGGGCATCATCTTTTCGGGCACTTTGGATATGTCGCGTTGTGGTCGTGGTTCGGCGATTTGGTTCCGGCTGCAATCCGCGGAAGATTTGTCGGACGTCGCTCCGCTTGGATGAACGCAGGAAAAGTGTTGGGGATTGTCCTCTCCGCAGCTGGGGCATTTTATTGGCAGAGCTATTGCCAGAGTGCCGCGCGGCCCGACCTGCTTTGGCTTGGCTTCGCAACGATTGCGACCCTCGGAGCAACAGCGATGCTGCTCGCGGTCTGGCCTTTGTTGAAAATGATCGACCCTCCCTCGCCGAGTCAGATCGGGGCGCGGCAAGCCGCGTATCGAATGCAGGAGCTTTTGTTGCCGTTCGCAGACCGCAAGTTTCGAAGACTTTTGCTTTACGGCATGTGGTTTTCGTTTGCCAATGGAATCACAGACATGGCATTGCGAGTTTATCAAATCACGGTCTTGCAAATAACGTATGCCGAAAAACGCATCCTCGACTGCTCGTCGCGTGGCATGCAGTCGACGCTGATGCCCTGGGTCGGCAAACAGGTCGACCGACGAGGCAACGTTCCGGCGCTCGTCCTTTCGCAAGGCTTGGTTGCCGCAGCATTACTGTTTCTTTTGCCCGCTTCGCAGGAAGCAAAGTGGTGGGTGGTGGGCACCTACGTTTTATGGATTGCCTACGCGGGCACAAACGTCGCAATGCCCAATCTCATGTTGCAGTTAAGCAAAGTCGAATGCACCGCCGCCTACACTGCGGCTTGGTTTGCCCTAACACAATTAACCTATGCCGTGAGCGTTTTGATGGGCGGAGTACTCTTCGACTGGGCCAGCGAGAACTCCGTAGTCTCTGAGATTGGCCCCTGGCGGCTCGACCACTTTGCCATGCTTATCATTGCAGGCTGGATACTACGATCTCTCGGCATGATCTGGGCAGCACGCATTCACGAACCCACTTAATTACTCCCCACCCATAGCCCGGCTATCCTGGCCGGAGTCGTACGGCAGGTGGTTCCACGGGTGGCAGCGACAGTTGGTAGGGTAGGTGGTTCTGTCGGCGTGAACGGCTTGTTCTCTCTTTCAACGTGATTGCCGACAGGTTCACCTACCTTTTTCTGAGCATTAGTTCGTAGCGTGCGTGCAGCAACAGCAAAACGCACGAGCCCAAAAAAACTCCGCGATCTCTGCGCCCTCCGCGGTAAATCCACCCGGCCAAAAATATCGATGGAATTCCCTTCACGTATACAAGACAATGGCCTTCGCCGGGTGCCATGCTCTACGCTCGCGTGGGCATGCCTGCCCTGCCATGAAAAATTAGCGCCAATGAGCGAAGATAAGTGTCCCCCCGTTTATCGATAAATTTTTAGCCACCGAGAACACCGAGATAAAAGAGTCTCTGAGTTCTCTGTGAACTCTGTGGCTAAAATGACGACCACTTTTTTGCCAATAAAGTCACCCCCTTTGGACAAAATAAGACAAAACCCCACCGACTTTTGTCCAAGCCAATCACAAGAAAGCTCAGCGATTACAGTACCCGCAACATGCCAAAGTGGACAAAACCACCGAATATTGTCCGCGAAAACGCCAAACAGCCATATACGTGCCAAAACTCAGGCCCACAAAAAAACGAAACCCCTATAAACGGAGCACCAAACACCAACAGCCCCCCAGGGTTTTGTCCATTTTGTCACCCGGCACCGTGACAAAACTACCCAAAAACCAAGCAGACATTAGCGAGCAAAAATTTTGCGATTAAAAAATCCCCTTTTTCTTCGGCCCAATAGCCGAGTAGAATAGAGATACTCTTATGTGAGGGCACATCCAGGGGGCGAACAGGGTTCGACCGGATAGCCGAAGCGTAGGTGGCGTGTCGTGGTTGATCAGTGGGCCACGTAAAAAGCTGATCACATTTTTAGTTGCCAATGGCAATTATGCTTTGGCTGCCTAGAGATAGGCATCCCGAACTATGGGCTGGAGTCGGACTGGCCCGGACGTTCGTCACCAAATCCGAATCGCTGTCGGTCACTGCTGAGCACGTCGACAGCTAAACAAGTTCTCGGCTAGTCTGCGAATAGCCCGGTCGGCTCGGCGATTCGAGAGACAAAACTAAACCTGCCGACTACACACGTAGAAGCTTGCGTAGAGATGTCACGGGACGCGGGTTCGATTCCCGCCGCCTCCACTTTTGACAACCCTTGGTGCTCTAGGGGTTGCGAGTCCTCAATTTCCGATGGTAGCGTGGCCTATATTCGTCCTTGCTGCGTTACGGTTTGTTGACCGCTGCCAGCATGGTTTGTGCGCGTGGCAAGAGCACGTTATTTTCGAGGTGAACGTGTCTATGCAGGTCTTGCTCTAGCGCAGAAAACCCTGACAGCATTTCACGATATTTTGTGCAAGCGTCAGAAGGTGGTTCAAATCCTCGCGTTAATTTGCGTAGGCGATGCAGTTCAGCGCCGAGTGCATCGTGATCGGATCGCATCTCGTCGAGCTGCTTATCCATATCGGCCGGTGGATTGCCGGCTACAAGCCCAAGCAATGCCGGGAAAATGCGCTGTTCTTCATCGTCGAGATGAGGCAGTACCGCGTTGCGAATTTTGTCAAACGTTGTCACCACCTCGGCAAGTTCTGGGTGCGTTTCGCCATGAACTTTGAGTACGGTTTGCGAGGTTGTAGTCAGTCCCGGCAACTCTCGGCGCAACCACGTATGGTGAGTCATAATAATATGTTCGAGGAGTTCGCTGATTTCGGCCTGTTGCCAGTCTCGCTCGGATTCTTCGCCAGGCGAGTTGCCAACGACACGCAGCGCATTGAGAAGTTGTGTCGCATCGAGGTTCTTTTCTGCAGCAGCCTCGCCGAGTGGAGTAAGACCACCACAGCAATAGTCAATTCCCACAAGCTCGAGGATACGCCCGGCCTGCGGCTGCTCAGCAACAATTTTGCCGATACTTGTTCCGGTCGACCAAGTCAGCGAGGATGCCCCAACGATTGGAAGCGTCGATTTGGACATGCTCGGAGTACCCTGTTCTTCATGAGACATCGGAATTAGTCTCGGAACCAATAAAAATGCCAGCAAGACGGTCGCAGAAGCAATAGAAACAACTCGAAAGGTATTCATCTGCTCGTTCGATTCTAGTCTGGAATGTGGTTTGTGACGAGTCAAGCTAGACACCCAGCGAGGCGACAGAGATGTAATACGCACTATTGCCGATTTGCCTGGGCGTTGGCCATGGTTAAAAACTCACGGGCCATGTCCGACCGTAGGCGATGGTGGAAGTTCAGGCGGTTGAGCCACTGCGACACTTCTTGCTGCGAGGGTTGCCGTTGGGTGACCAGTTGATACATCCGGTAAATATACTGACGGTCGTCGCTGTTCGCCTGAAAGTAAAACTCAGGGGTACTAAGAATTTGCAACTGGGCTTCGGTTAACGAACCACCGCGCGCGAGGTGAGCTTCCCAGACGTAGAGTTCTTGGGCGCGAGGCTCACGGCCAAGATATCCTTGGAACCATTGTTTGATTTGCGACAATTGCTCGTTGCGATTTTGTCCCCATCCCTGGCCGTTGTTCGTGCCGATCGATTCGACAAGTAGTTGCAGATTGGTTGTCGGACGCCCATCCAATACAGGAACATCCTGACGCGTTGCGTACAACTGCCGCCCTCCTGCCGAGACCGAAACATTCAGCACGTACCTCCGCCCCGTAGCGACTTCGGCAGGATCATAATCCAAGGTAAAGGGGATCGGCACCCGCGTGGCTTGGGTAATCGTCTGTCGGGCAATGGTAATCGGTCGCAAATCGTCACGCAGTATTTCTCGTAGTTCTACGGTCGTCACCGCATCGCGCGGCAGGGCCGAAAAATCGCGGTGGGTAATCGATCCTGTGAGCTGCTTCTGTCTTGCTTCCAGTTTGACCGGCAAGTTAATCAATTGGCCATCACGGTTGTTTTGCACTAGCATGCGAACCCAACCATCTTCGTCCGCATTGCGCTCAAGCTCTTTGCCCACATCATACAGGCTGCCGTTGACATAGCCAATTTGATAGCCATGAACACTGACAATCCGATCGTTGACTTCTAAACCGGCCCGTTCAGCAGCCGAGTTGCGTACCACTTCTGTAATTCGTACACCCGTATCGGTATCTTCGGGGAAAATACCCAACCGCCAACGATCGAGTTGCTGAGTTTGTCCGCCCTGGATCGGCGGGACATACGAGGGCTGGAAAGACTGTGGTGCCGCGAGGTTCGACGGCGCCGAGCGATTCCAATTCGGAGTCGTCGCAGGGGCCTTGATTCGGTCACGATCAAACGAGTTAATCGCACTACCTGCGGACAAACGATTCAGGCTGCTGCCGGAAAGCTCCCCAGCCTGTCCTGGGGCATTTCGCAACTGCGTCGATGCCCGGTTCGTATCAATTGCAAAGCAAATATTTCCATAGGCCGTCAGTAACGTCAGAACCGTCGCTAGGCCAACTCGTATTCTTGTATTCATCGAAGAGCCTTCCGCCAAAAAATGGGGGGTAATAATTGGTTCGCTGGGACGTTGTTTGACGAACGCCAGCATCCTTTGACAGGAGAAAACTAACGAGCGACTCCCAAGCCCACAGCATCGAGTGCGACGCGTGCCGGTGCTGCGGGTATCGCTTGAAAACCTGCTCTGACAACATCCTCTTGTCCCTGCCGACTGAACGCATACTTGATGAACTCTCGTTCAATGGGGCGAAGCTTATTCTTGGGGTTGTGATTCACCACCAACTGCAATCGGCGTATGAGTGGGTACATGCCTCGATCAGCCTCAAGCGAATTGGCGGCAATAAACGGTTCGCCCTCGGCAAACGCGAGTGGCACCGCACGAACCGAGGGATTTCCGTACGACATACCAGCAAACGCAATTCCTGTGGGGTCTTTGGCAAGAGTGGCCAACATATCGGCGTTGGAGCTATGCGAAGTTACTTCGTTTCGCAGCGGGGCACCTAGTAGGACGGCTTCTTGAAAGAACACCTGCGAGCCTGTTTTGCTGGTACGTCCATGTACAGAAATTGGCTTGGCAGCCAGTGCTCCTTGTACACCCAGCTCACCCCAGTTGCCGATCGGCTTGCTCACGCCTCGCCGAAGCTGACTCGAGTAGATGGCATCGATCTGCGCAAAGGTGAGGCCCTGAATCGGATTGTCTTTGTGTACAAAAATGGCCGTCCGTTCGAAACATGGGGTCAGCACTGTCGGCACATGGCCATATTGCTGGTGAAACTCCGCGACCTCCTGTTGTTGGATCGTTCGACTCAAGAGTCCCATATCGGTTTGGCCACTTTTTACCGAGGCAACTGCTTTGCGAGAGCCGGTAATTGCGATCGAGATTTTTGCGTTGGGATAAAATCTTTGAAAACTATCCGACCATACTGCCGCAACATGTGACATGGTGTTCGACCCGCCCAATTTGAGTTCACCCTCAAGTTCCACTAATGGGTGGTAAATCGGCAGGTTGGGGTCTAGCATTACCTGAGCTTGTCCTCCAGCAACGACTGGCTGAAGGCAGCAGACGCTTAACGCGAGAATGGATAGAATTTTTAACATCGGTTTGCTCCAAAGAGTGCGCGGGCCAGGCGAAAAACGGGCGCTGGCCATTTGGGTCAGAAGGCGAGTGTAGTTGGATCGCACGAAACAAGTAAAGACGAGAATCCCTAGCCCAAAGATGCCACCTTGTCAGAAGAAAGAGTTGCAAAAAGCTCGTCCTCTCGCGATGCTAGCACTACGTTACAGGCGAGAAATCGATCCCATCCCACCGCCAGCAAGGTCCCATCGCATGCCCACCGACGATCAAACCACCATCCGCTTAGATCAATTCCTTAAATCCTCAGGCCTCGTCTCGACCGGCGGACAAGCGAAACTACTGATCCAGGGTGGTGAGGTCGCCGTGAATGGAGAAATCGAGACTCGCCGACGCCGTCAGCTTCGCCCTGGCGATCTTGTTCAGCTCGACGAACACCAGCTAACCGTCGAGTGAAATTGCGGCGCAGCCACGGGCAACTTTACGGAACTCTCGGGGGTCCGGCTGATAGTGTCGGTTGGCCATGCCTGCGATTACTCATCCGCATAAACGCGGGTGCTGACTTCTTTGGTGATGGGCTGCTGCAGATCGTCTGACTGGATCATCACGCGAACGCGTTGATCGCCGGGACGTGTGCCTTGTGCCTGGATTCGGTAAGTTGCCTCGGCCTTGGGGGCCAGTTGAGGCAAAGGAGCGAAGAAAATACGGTCGCCCTTAATCGTGTGCTGTGTACTTCCTTGGCCAGAAATCACACGGAGGCCAGCGGGCATGATCGCGACGACTTGAACATTCGTGGCAGTTTTCGAGCCTTGGTTACTGACGACCACATCATAGGTGGTTTCGCTGCCGACCTCGATGAGTCCTTCGACATCGGTCACCTCAAACGATAAAGCGGTGAGTCCTTCGACCAACACCTGTTTTTCGGCGCGATCTTCCAAGCCTTGGCTGGCCACAGTGGTGATCTGTAACGTCTGCTCTCCCGCCTCGATGGGCAAAGCGGTGAGTTCGACTACGCCTCGTTCGTTGGCAGGCAACTCAGCCAGACTCCACTGAACGGAGTGTGTGGTGGGATCGTATTCGCCCAGGTTATCGGCACTCACAAATTGTAAGCCCTTGGGCAATTTGGTGATTAACTGAATCTCCTTTGCCGTAGCGGTTCCGGGGTTGTTGATGCTGACCTGATAGGTGGCAGGACGCTCGAGGTACCGACGCTTCGGCCCTTCGACCGAGAGCTGTAGCTCGGGCGCAAGTACCTCGAATTCGCAAGTCGCTTCGACCCGCAGATTGGCGTTGGCACGGGCGGTCATCACATTGGTAATGTTGCCGGCTTGTTCGGCCGTGAGGATAAGCTCCATGCGACGTGTTTCGCCGGCTCGAAGCGTGCCGATTTCAAACTCCAGGGCGGGGCCCGCCTCGTGGCTGACTCCTTCTGGAATGGTTTCTAACAACATCACATCATCGGCATCGCCGCTGCCAGGATTCGAGATCTCGATTTGCACCAGATGCTGCTCGCCAATGAGTACTTGGGGTTTGGTCGTCAGGCGAAGCGCAAGTTCAGGACGCGTGCAGCGTGCTTTGGCCGAGGCCTGGGCAGCAAGCGTCACGCTTGCCACACTGCCGATTTCACGTTCTTCGGTGGGGATCAGTTCCATTTCGACAAGCCGCTCTTCGCCGACCGAGAGCGATCCTAAGTCCCAGATAAGCTGAGAACCAGAAACCGTTGCGTGGGGGGCGGTGCCGACAAGGTCGGTGCCCAGCGGTATCTCATCTCGGACCTGGACGTTCTGTGCCGTTCGCTGGCCCGTGTTTCGTACCCGAATAGCAAAGGTGCATCGCTTGCCCACTTGAATCTCAGGCGGCGCGATTTTTTGAATCGAGATTGACGCACTTTGAACGCCTTCAAGCATCTTTTCGCCAGGGCGACCGGTTCCCGATGGATTTGTGATACTAGGGGTCGGGGTTAGACCCGTCTGGATGGAGTTGGCTCGCGCTACTTGCGGTGGAGTTGAAAGCGGGGACTCGATCTCCAGAGACGCAGCAGGTTGACTGGTTTGCTGATTAGGTTCAACCGAGCTGAAATCGTTGGTGGGTTGCTCGACTTGGTAGCGGGCATTACCACTCGCGGGAAAATTTTGCGGCGGAAATGGATTGGCGTTCTCTTGTTGAGCACGATAACTATTGGATGTTTCTGGCGGAGCTAATCCAGGGGCCTCTTCAAAGACTGCTCGGGCATCGAGATTGTTCGCAAGTTCCGCAACCTGTTTGTTTGCGCGAAGCGGATTGACATTGGGTTCCTGGCCTCGTGTGACGTCGTTTGTTGCCGTAGCGGCTTCGACATCGATGGAGGGAGCAGCTTCGCGAGCAGGCTCGGTGTTTAAGTTATTCTGCACCGTTGGCTTCTGAGAGAAGGAGCCGTAACGATTGCCAACAGTGTTTTTAGGGACGATGGGCGGAAGCTCTGGGGCCGCAGTCAATGGCTGCGTTTGCTCGGTTGCAGCCAGAGAGTATCGGTTTGGCTTCAAATCTTTTGCGGCAGTCTCTTCTTCATTAGGCGGCGCCGACGTAAACAGATTTTTTAGCTGATCGGTTGCAGCCTGGGCAGATTCCGAGGCGCTATGCGCTTTTCCGGCATCGGCAAGATCCTTGTGCGAACCAGGCATATTCGCCAGAGTGTGATAAACACCCCAGACACCTCCACCGAGAAGCGCTACGGATAAGCCCACAGGGGCAGCAAAGCGACGAAAAAACGAGCGGGGCTTACGAGCGGGCTGTTTGATTTCCATGAGAAAACCTTGGCTGAACGGATTTGCGAATGTTGCCGACCTACATTAGCAGTTGCGAGTTGGCCGGCACGGACCTGTCTGGTGGACGATTATTCAGAAAAATCGAGGCCGTTATTTAGCAAATTGCCAATCGGCAGCAAAGGCCACCTCGCCGTGCTAGCGCTGCTGGCACAGAGGAGCAGACAAAGCGAATCGGTGACGTAAGCCTACTACGCTTAGGAGGAAACCACAGATGAACACGGATAAACACAAATTCAGATCAAGACACAGCCAGAACTGCAATCGTAATTTGCCTCCCAAATATCTGCGTCTATCTGTGTTCATCTGTGGTTCCAATTGCTCTTATCTCGTGCGGCAATAAGAGAGGGTCAGCAGCACGTAGCCTGTGACCAAGCTGGGATCGCCTTCGAGCCAACGCTGGTTTTCGTTGATCCAGCTGCCGTTTTCGAGCTGGCGCTCCGCGATTTCGTCGATTAGTTCTTGTCGCCAAGAGTGGGAGACGCCCGTTTCGTCGACGATTTTCTCTTGGCCAATTGCGTCGAGCGCTTTGGCCAAGGTGTGGTAATAGTAAAAGAGCCCGTTGTTACCCATTCCGGGGTTTTCTGTAACCGAGTAGTTTTTCTTCGCCCAACGAAACGCAGCTTGGACACGAGGATCGTCGGGGCCAACGCCTGCATAGATCATGCTTTTTAAGCCGGCGTAGGTCATCGATCCGTAGCTTCGCAATCCACCTGCGGCAGTTTCTCCCGCTTGACTCGAGCCGCCGGCTGCTGCCGTGTAATAAAAACCCCCATCGGGGTTGGTGGTAGCAAACTTAGTGTCGTTGTGTTCAGTTTCGAGGTTTTGACAACGAGAGACAAAAACCAAGGCCCGCTGGATAGCCGGATCCTCGCTACCACGGCCCAGCGAATGGAGCGCATCGATCAGGAAGGTCGTGTTCGACAGATCCGGGCGATTATGCATTCCATAGCCAGCCCCGCCGAAGCTGGTGCTCGATCGATCGTGCCCCTCTTTGCCATCCCATTGGATGCTTTTTACAAAAGCCTCGGCATGGGCGAGAAGGTCGTCATAGCGGCCCTCGCGATTGGCTTCGTTGAAGCAGAGAATCGCCAGGCACGTTTCGTAGTTGCGAAAGCGGCTGTCCTTTTGATAGATGCCCCCATTCGATTGGACATGGTTTTGGAGAAACACCAACGAAGGGGCGATCATCGGGTCTTGCGGCGAGCGGCCATGACGCAGAAGGGCCGTCGTGACGAGCGACGTGATACCGGTGCCCAGGTGACCGCTGTACGAACCGTCTTCAGCACGGGCTGTGGCAAGAAAATTGATCGCTTGGCCGACGGCTATCGTTAAACGCCGATTTTCCTCAGCGGCATTGGCGGTTGCAGAGGGGCCGGCAAAGGTTGCCGTGAGGATGCAAAGCATGGCCAGTAGTTGGTTACGAAGCATGAAAGCAGCCTTTCTTGCAACGCTAGATATTTCATCCATTAGTTGCGATCCATGCCAAAAACAAAATCCAGATTCCCAACAACACACCCGAGCAGGATAACTGCCAGCGACTTTTATTGGGAAGTCCGTTTGTGCCCGCGTCGTTTTGGTTTCGGTGGGCACTCGGCCTTCGGTCGCCACCTTTTGGGGTCGATATCAAGATCGACGCTCTTCGCGGGAGTCGGGAGATGAAAACTGGAAGTTGTGTTGAAAGCCTTCGTCGAAATCAAAAACATCTTCAAAATCTTCTCTGCGATCTCGGGGGGTCTTGCGCATTTGTTCGATGTTGATGAGATTGAAAACAATCTCACCAAAGTCGCCAGTCGACTCGATGCCCCAATGGTTCATCACGCTTTTGGCTAAGTAACCATACTGCTCGTGGGCGTAAAGTCGCATCGCCTCACAGAGCTCTTGCCCCGAAACATGTCGTTCTGGTTCGTCTTGGTCGTCGGCATCCGTCTCGACGTCAATGTATTCGGTACCCAGGCCCAATTTTTCTTGGGCAAAGCGCAGGGCCTCGAAGACAAACACATAGGCATCAAAGTGATACCGTTTGTCGCGCTCTAGCAACTCAGCAATAGGATGGTCAGGGTCAAGCATGGTTGGGTCAGAATGTTTTCGAAGTGTTTTAAGAAAGCGTCAGCCGAGCAACCGAGTTACTCGCCCATAGGTATTCTACTCATTGTCAGTGGATGCGTCTTTGCTGGGGGAGGGATTTTCTGATTCTGGAGAGTCTTTTTGTGGTTGTTTTTGCGCTGATTCGCCCGAACCCCCCCCCTTTTTTTGTTTTCGCTCGGGGTTTGCCCCTCCGCCCCTTTTTACCACGGTCAGCACTTCAGCTGCCTCGATGACAAGTCGTCGACCAGCTTCGCCCTCGATCAGCAGCTGCGAAGCCAAAATTTCGTGAGCGAGCACACGCCCTTTGCCTTTGTCGGTGAGTATTTCGGAGCCGATCGGGGGTAGGTCTTTTTTTAGGTCTTGATAGGTATCGTATTCATATCGGAGGCAGCATTTCAGCCTGCCGCACCGGCCAGATATTTTGCTAGGGTCGAGGGTTGCTTTCTGTAGCTTTGCCATGCGCATCGAGACGGGAGGCATTTCTGATAGGTGGGTATTGCAGCAGACCGGTTTGCCGCAATCGCCGTAATCCGCCAGCAGTTTGGCTTCGTCACGCACACCGATTTGGCGCATCTCGATACGAGTTTGAAACTCCTTGGCCAAATTTTTCACCAGTTGCCGGAAATCAACCCGATCGTCGGAAAGATAGTAGACGATAACCCGTTCGCCGCCATACAGATGTTCGACGTCAACAAGCCGCATTTCCAAAGCAAGTTCAGCAATTCGCTTCTTGCAGATTTCGTGTTCCTGTTGTTGCTGCTCCCAAAGACGTCGCAATTCACCGGTGTCATCATCGCTTTGCTCGCGCAGGATTTGCCCATACTTTGGGTCGTCCATGCTAGCAACGATATGCTCAGTGGCTTCGCACAACACCTCGCCCAGCTCGAGTCCGCGGTGAGTCCGAGCAATCACCGACAAGCCGCGCGCATAGATATCGCTACCACGGGTGGAAAACACACCGAGCTGCCGCATCACCCCATGTCGTACAACGTATTTAGGCATCGAATGCTATTATCGTATTTGCTAGAAATTTTTAACGTCATCCTCATCGGGAAGTCAGTATACCGCAGGTAGAGTCATGAGAGTAGGTGAGGCTGAACATGGGTTATTGTGGTTCTTGGCCTGGATGATAGCTACGCACGGCGCCTTGGACGACTTGGTGCTTCTCGAAGAGTTCTGGTTTCATCGTGTGCTGAGTTAGTAATTTGGTTTGGTCGGAATAATGCGGCGAGGCAGGGTCGCCGTTGACTCCAAATGGGACAAGGCTGGCGCCGCGGACGCCGTCAGGAGAAAATTCATAGGCTCCCAGGTAAGAGGTTCCAACGAGCCCATAGCGTTTTCGCTGCTGGATGAGCCAAGGGATATCAAGGCTGGGCGAGTAATACTGAGTAAAGATCACACCCATCGGACCATGTCCGCCGAGCGAGGGGATACTGGGCCCGTCGTCGTCGAACCGAATGTCGAACAGATCAGCGGCGTTGGCGAGTCGTTGGACGCGATAAAGTTCGCCATAGGGGACTTGCCATTTGCCGTGCATCGTTTGCAAACGGTCGGCAGCCCGGACGAGTGCTGCTAGTTGCTCGGCAGGCTGGTCGACATATTTCTCTCGCAGCTGCTCCCCCGGATAACCACGTCCGTAGAGCTGCTCGTACCAGGCATGACACAAGGTAGCGGCGGTTGAGTCGGAGGTAATTTTTGCATCCCAGGCTAGCAGATGTTCAAAATAGGGACGAACCCGAGTGGCCAAGCTGGGATCGTCTTGCTCTAGGTTCTGGAATTTATCAGCAAACTTCGGAAGTTCCTGTCGCGCCCAATAGACTTCGGTGTCGAAGGCAGCTTGCTGCCATTGTTTGAAGCTGACATGGTTCATGGAGCGAAGGATTTCGAGTGACCGCAGAGCACGGCGTCGATATTGGTCAGCGTCGCCGATCATGTAAACGGGAAAATCTTCACGTCGGGGGTTATCGCTGTCAGTGGTAATGAACGGCGAGGAATTACAGTTCTGCAGAAAACCGGCGGCCGGGTTGAGCACTTGGGGCATTTCGTCGAGCGAATGAAAACCAAGCCATTCAGTAGCCGGATCGCTGCCTTCGACCGGTTGCGACCAGTCATAGTTCGGGTTCCGGCGCGGGACGCGTCCCGTGTAGACAAATTGCAAGTTTCCATCACAGTCGGCAACCAAGATGTTCATATAGATAATTTGCATCATGGCCAAGGCGCTGCGAAACTCACCTAGGTTTTTGGCTTTGGCCATTTGCAAAGATTGCCGCATCGGAACCGTCTCGAAAAGACCAGAAATTTTGGCGGCGAGCATCGCCTTGTCGTTTTCGCGGTGGACAATGGGCCCGTGGTGGGTTTTTCGGAATTCAAACTCGCGTTTTTCCATGCGGCGAGATTTGCGAACCAAAATGGTTTCTTTCCAGGTGTCGGCCGTACGCCAATCGCCATCGTATTCATAAGCAAGTGGGTTCTCTGGGTTCGTAAAACGAATGCGCCAAGTATCGGCAACGTCCGGTTCGTTCGAGACGAGTGTCCAGCCAAGATGTTCGTTGTGTCCCAGCGCAAGCATGGGGCAGCCATAGAAGCCGGCACCGATAAAGTTCCATGCTTGGCCGTCGGGCCCTCCATTGCTTTGGAGGTGGGCTTCGGTCAATTGCGCGAAACCAAACCAAGGCATGTGAGGATTGGCAAGGAGCATGGCATGCCCCGACTCGGTACGCTCACCCCCAATGGCCCAGCCGTTCGAGCCGGTCGCGGTCCAGATTTGCGAATTCCGCCGAGGGAGGTAGTGCGACGAAAGGCCCGTAAAGCGAAAACCCATTTCCAAAGCCACATGCCGGTAGTAGGCTAAAACGTGCCAAGGTTCAAAGTGCTGGATGAGCCGCGGACGTACCTCGGGATGGGTTTCCAGGTAGAGATTAATACCGGCTACAAAAGCGGCATAGAGTTGCTGCGAGGTTTTGTCGAGTGCAGCAAAGTCGCGCTGGCATCGCGGCACGATTTCAAACGCACGATTTAAAAGATCGGAGTTGAGTCCCTTCGGGCCATGCACTTCCGAGTAGCGACCCAGCGCAAGAATGTAGACGTCCTCGACCTGCCAGAAGTTATCTTCTGCTTGGGCATAGCCATACCCAAAGACAACACTTTCGTCGGTCTGTCCAAAAATATGCGGCACCCCATAAGCATCGCGGTGAATGGTGACCTCGCTGGCAAGTTGATCGGGATCGACCATCGCGGTCACTGCAGCGTCTTGAGCTAGTGTAAGCGGCAAGTGCCAACAGCAGGCAAATGCACAGCTTAGGGCGAAAACGATAGCGTGTGTCAAACGTTGGGGCATCAGGAAGTGCAACATACTAGCACGGTGCAACGTAGCGGGAGAGTGGGGCGAGTGACTTCGCATTTTACACGGTAACGGCTTAGCCCAGGAGGGTTGAAAATACCCGCGATTTCTGGCGAATCAATAGCGCATAAAAAACCCTGCCAGGATGGCAGGGCTATGGGGTTTGATGGCTGTTGTGATTCAAGTGACTAGCAGCGCTGACGCCGGAAGCCTAGGGTGGACATGCCGACAAGCCCAAAGGCGAGCAGTAAGGTTGAAGGTTCAGGAACCGCCGTGGCGACAATTAACACCGGCTGAAGTTGAATGAACTTGCCACTCACGTCGGTTTGAACCGAGGGCCCCCCAAAGAACAATATCGTGTTTACCTGCAAGGGGCTAAGGGTTGTCGTTTGGGGCGGGCCGGGCGAACTACCAACGATAGCGTCCATAAGGTTATCGTTGTTGGGTGCGGGGTCATGCCCCAGGCCAAGATTGTGTCCTAGCTCGTGCGCCATGAGTTCCGCGCCACTGACGGGAGTCGTTCCGTTGAGCCCGCCTGCATAGACAGATTCGACGACAAATTCGTTACCAGGCAAGCTGCCACATCCAACGATTCCCGTATTGAAGCCACCGCAGTAATCGACAGAGTCAACAAAGTAGACGTTGTGCGCGAGCGGAGGGGGCGCGAGACTAAACAGCGACGACAATTTGGTCGAAGTGTTGATGCTCAGCAGATTCGGATCGACGTGCGTAATCGTCGGTAGATATCGGATGTCGATTGGATTCGCAGCGAACGAAGCTTGGCTGAATATGGTATCCATGTCCGCTTCGTTTTTCGTCACAAAAGAAGCATCCGCTGACGAGGCAGCAAAACCCGCGCTGACAAAACCGACGAGCAATAGAAGAACAAGAAAGCGATGTATAGGAATAGAACATCCCCGCTCTCTACACCTTGCGCGCAGAAGCTTGGGGAAATCGAGTTGTACAGCGGTCACAAGCACCTTCCTCTCAATGCAAATCAGCGGTAGTTTCCGCACTCAACCCCTAAGCGCGGCCTCCTCCAGCCTAGACGGAGTCGACGGGGATAGCAAACAATTGGTCGAAAAATGCTAAAAAACCCGCGATTCTGCGATGACATCAAACCGTGGGGCGAACCAGCGTACGGCCAAAGGCCTTGCCAGAAAGCATGGCCGAGGCTTTTTCAGTAACTTCGCTAAGTGCAATGGTTTGTACGAATTCTTTGGGCAATTCGATCTGCCACATACTGGCCAAGCGGCGCCAAATTTCCAGCCGGACATCGTGAGGGCACTTCGCCGAGTCGATGCCTACAAGGGTGACCCCTCGAAGAATAAACGGGTAGACCGTCAAGGGCAGATCATGACCAGCCGCCAAACCACAAGCAGCAACACAGCCCCGATGGTGGATGCTTCGAAAAATCGTGGAGAGCGGATTACCGCCGACCGTATCAACCGCAGCAGACCAACGAGACTTTAAGAGGGGTTTGTCGGTGGTGTCGGCCACCTCGTCGCGAGTAAGAATTCTTTGCGCGCCAAGCTGTCCAAGCAAGTGGGCTTGCTCTGGCTTGCCCGTTACTGCAGCGACTTGGTAGCCAAGCTTAGCAAGGATAGCAACTGACAAACAGCCGACCCCGCCCGTTGCCCCAGTGACAACGACCTCGCCATCGTCAGGCTCGACGCCATGATGCTGAATAGCTGCCACACATTGGGCCGCAGTAAAGCCGGCAGTGCCGTAGATCATTGCTTCGTCGAGAGTGAGCCCTGCGGGCAGAGCAACCACCCAATCCGCAGGAACACGCACATAAGCAGAGTACCCCCCCCAATGGCTGGCGCCCAAGTCGTAACCCGTGACAATCACCGCGTCGCCCGTTCGAAAATCGGGAGAGGAGCTTTCCACCACATGCCCCGCACAATCGATGCCAGGCACATGGGGCAGATCTCGTACAACTCCAGGATTAGCTTGGCAGGCGAGCGCATCTTTGTAGTTAAGCGACGAACAAGTCACTTCAATCAACACCTCGCCCGCTGGCAAATCGTCGGCGGAAATCGATTCAACATCACAAGAAACATCGCCTAGGTCGTCACGTCGCACCATTAAGCATGAAAAAGACATCTCAACACCAGTTTTGTAGTAGAGGAGGTTTTTTTAACCACGGATGAATGCAGAGGAAACAATGAGAGAGGCATTTTCTCTGCGCTCTCCGCGTCCTCTGCGGTAATAAATCAAATCTGAAATTTAGGTGGCATTATCCTTGCAGCTCGATCGGCAATTGGTCGATTTTTGCGGCAAGAATAAAATCGTTTTCCGAGAGACCGCCGATGGCATGCGTCCAGAGCTCGATTGACACGTTACGATAGCCTTCGAGATGGAGGTCGGGATGATGACCATCGGCTTCGGCAACTTCCGCGCAGCGACCAAAAAATTCCATGCCGGCTAAAAAGTGTTTTACTTTCCAGTCTTTACGAATGCGCTGCCCGTGGTGGGTGAGGGCCCAGCCTTCCAGTTGCTCGAGTTGCTTCTTCGCAAAGTCGAGTGGGCACGGTTCGACGCCCCCTTCACAAGGAAGACATTTTTTCTTGACGAGCTGACTTGCAGATTGAGTTTGCATGACTTGCCTCAAGAGGGAGTATATGAGTATCGATTTGGGCGGCCCATAAATTATCCCCCGACACAGGGTGTGCCGTCAATTCATTGAAGGTAGTGCCAGTCGAACTGCAAAGTCGCAATTGTCTGAAATAAAAAAATTAACTGAACCACAGAGGGCACAGAGAATACGGAGAAAAGCTTATTTTCAGGTGCTCTCTGTGGCTCTGTGGTAGATCTTTTCCTGTCTTTTGATTGATCGTCCCGACTTTGCAGTGCTCCTGGGGATCAGGGGCGTGTGTCATTGCAAGGATGAATCTAAGGCCATACGTTGGATGGAATGATGAGTAACCGAAAAAATCCTTCTGACCACCTCATTGCGTTGGAAGAGAAAATGATGTTTCAGCAGCGCGCGATCGACGAGTTAAACAGCGTGGTTCTCAAGCAACAGGACGAGCTAGATCGACTCGAGAGAGAGCTGAAATCGCTACGATCTGCGACCCAAGGTTTAGTCGACCGCGGGACAGGCGAAGATCTGCCTCACGAAAAGCCACCTCACTACTAGAGGTTAAGATTACCTGACTTGCATTTTTCGCACCCGAATCAGTTTTAAATGCAAGCGATGCCAGTAATGTCATTTGTGAGGTTTTTACTTTACTGCTTAGTGCCAGCCTTTTGTCACCGTAGTAAGGGCCGATTATGTCGCTGATGAACGTAAGTCGTTTGGTTGCACGCGACTACGAATGACATGCGGGTTTGTCTAGCAAGTTGCTGCAGTTTTGAATATGACGGTCTACTCTTGGTCAACTAGTCTTGCGCTGCCATGATTGCCGAAGTTAATAGCTAGTGCAGGTTGAGTTCCGATGTGTTTACGGACCTGTTTTCAATTTTTTGATAATCCCTCAAGAGCAGTGGGGAACTATGTATCAGCAACTCAATGGACATCGAGAGCAAGCAAATGGGGCAGAGAACATCCGAGTGATGTTGTTGCTTGCCAACTCTTTGGATTGCGATGCCCTGGCGGCTTTGTTTGCCGAGCAGGAGCGGATTGAAGTTGTCGAAACGCTATCCAACATCGAAGTCGGCATGGCACACTGTCGGCGGTTGATGCCACAGGTGTTAATCATCGACCCACAAATGGCATTGATGGGCATTCAACAAATGGCTGCATTGATTCAACAATGCTACGTGAGACATGCTATTATTCTAGACGACCGACTGCACGAAGGTCGCTTGGCAGCGATACTCAAGATGCCAGCGGTGAGCTATATGACGCGCTGCGCGGGTTTCTCAGCGCTGGTGACGGCAACCATTCAAGTAGCGACCCGTGGCGAACGTGTCTTCGATCCGGGCGTTATGAATCGCATGCACCGCACGCCACGCGGTTGGCGGTTAGACCAAGCCCATGACCAGCCCTCGGTAGCATCGCTGACTTCTCGAGAGTTAGACGTCATGAAACTGCTGGCCTGCGGCCGCTCGGTGCGCGATTGTGCAGAGCAATTGAAGCTGGCTGAGAGCACAATCGACAATCACAAATCGCGACTAATGAAAAAGCTGCAAGTGCACAAGGCAGCCGAGCTAACGCGACTAGCCATCCGCGACGGCCTGATTGCCGTGTGAAATAGCCTACTTCATGTTGGCGTCAATGCGAGCCGTGAATTTCTGATACCAGAACGAGGTGATCAGTAGCATTGCTCCCAGAATACTAAGTGCAAGGACACGGAAGATCAGCGCGAGGCTTGCCAAGTCGACGAAGAATACCTTCACTACGACCGCGAGCAACATCATCAGACCTAGCACGCGCGGCAGGCGATACTTGAGCAGGAAGCCGATCGCGACCAGAAGAGCGGCATAGATAGCCCAAACAACAGAGTGGCTAACTTGCTCCCCCATCGAAAACGGACTCGCCCAATTGCCCGAAGGATTGTACCAATAGTGCACCTCCATCGTGATGGCGATCAGCAAGACAGCATTACCCAGGTAATGCAAGATTAATGCATAACTCCCATGAATTTCGCGAGTACACTCAGCGATGCACGGCAAGGTCTTGCGCTGCCACCAAGCAGCCAGCAAGTAGAGCAGGGCAGCCAAAGACAGCGACGTAAAGCGTGCATTTAGCAGTAGCTGGAAGGGTTGTTCTACGGAGTCGCCGTGGTAGCAGATGCGCCACCCGACCATCAAAGCACTAAGCAGGAAGGCGTAAGTTCTTGCCGCAGCAGAACGGAAATAGAGCGCAGCAATCCAAACCATTGCCGCGTCGAGGGTCCAAAGAACAAGGATAATACGACTACTCCATTGGCAGGTGAAGCTAATGAGCAGCACGATATTACCTAGCGCCAAAAGAACCCCCCCTTCGTCTTTATTAAGGGGAGTTGCTTCGCGTGGCGGTGCAATCTTGCCCACCCACCAATAACAACTACCAGCAGCCATGGTCGCTAGACCAGTGCAAAGCAATACGAGTAGCCGGCGATCGATCGCAAGCGAGCCAAGGGCCTCGGGCAGCGCGGTGTAGTCGAAGGCAAACGCGCGGATTAACGCCAAAGTCAACACAAGATGACAGGAACGCGCCATTTGGGAGTCGCTGAAGTAGACTGCCAGCGCGGCAAACACAACGCCCTCAACGGCCCAGGCGTAAGCCAAATAGTCGAGCGAATGGTGCATCTGCAGTGGAATAGCCAGAGTAAAAAATACGGTAGCTAGCGCCAATTGATAACGCGGCATCCGGTCAGTGTTGGTAACCCGATTGAATGTCCATACGAACAACGTAGTGTGGAGTGCCGACATGCCCCAGCAGACAGCAGCCATTTGCTGTTCGGTGCGATGATGGAAAATCATCCACGTTGCCCCGACAAACCACAACGAATTGGTGACTAACGCAACGAGGTCAGCTCCGCTCGACCGTTGCCGCCACAATAGGGGTGGGAGCGTGGTACCAAGCAGGACGATGGTTGCGTGAAGAACGAGCAGCCATTCGGTTCTCCAGTCTGTCGCGACAGCACTCCCTGACGACAACATCCACGCCAAGAACATGCATGCGGTGGCAGCCACGACGATAGGTTTGAGGAACTGCCAAGGTCGTAGCGTCGAGCAGGCAATCAGCGCCACATTGAGAAATGCCAAATAGAGAAAGCCAGGGACATAGTCGTTTTCACCAAAGAGAGAAAGAAGCGGCGTAAGATAGCCACCCAAGGCGCCGAGCAGAATGATCGCCACACTATTTGCGTTCAAGGCAATCCCGATGGCAACAAGGGTAATCAAAGCACAGTCGATAAACGCCACCGTGGCGCTGCTGTTGCCCCACAAATGATAATGGTGATGCATGACGTAAGATGCGATGTAAAGCGTGAAGATGCCCAAGCCGGCAAGACCCTGAGAAAGTCGTGGTAACTGCTTGCTGTTAAGCCAGTGTGCAATTGCGAGCATGCCGATTCCAGTGAGGTGGAAAGACAGGACGCGAAGCCAAGCAGGTGTCTCGAGGTGTTGCCAAGTCCAGAAAGCGAAAAAAAGCATGGCTAACACAAGACTCGCTGAGCCTAACCAAGTGAGCCAACGACCACCGATCATCGATTCCCAGGATTCATCGGACGACTCGCGGGAAAATATTTTTTCATCGAATGGCTGTTGTGTACGCCAGGGTGTGTGTGGCTCCATCTCGGCTGGCGTCGGTGGAAGGGAGATTTTCGGCGCGGTTTCTTCTCGATGAATTTGAGAGGAGTTGGCAACGGGAACAGTTGGTCCAGAGGGTATCTCGTCGACTTCAGGCAAGTCCATAGCAATAGCATCCTCCAGCTGCTCGACCCGTCGCTGCAGGCGGTTGAGCTGGGCGCGTAGTTCTTGCCAAGAATGCTCATCTGCGGGAGATGTCATACGAAGCTCTTGCTCTCGGTAGAAAATCCATTGACTTTGCGTGACTTATGCTAACGCATGGTGCCATGAAATGCCAATTGCAGTTATGCTGCAGATGCGTCCACTGCCCTCCCGCTGGGTTAGAGAATACGACGTAAAAAAAGTCCCAAACCGAGCCTATCTGAGCAACGACACGATGCCCAAAGAAAAATTGACAGACGATCATATTGCATCCCACAGACCAGACGCTGTTCGAGAGCGATTGCGCAAGAATTCGCACCAGGGTTATCTCCGCGATTTTGTCTACGGGGCCATCGATGGAATCGTCACGACCTTGGCGGTGGTGTCCGCCGTGGCAGGCGCAGGGCTCCAAACAAGTATTGTTATTATTTTAGGAATCGCCAATTTGCTCGGTGATGGTTTTAGCATGGCGGCGAGCAACTATCTGGGCATTCGCGCCGAACTGTTACAGAAGCAGCGACTCCGACGCAGCGAAGAGCAGCACATTGCCCACTATCCCGAAGGCGAGAAGGAAGAGATACGCGAAATCTTTCGGAAAAAAGGTTTTACAGGGCCCGACCTCGAACGAGCTGTTGAGGTGATCACGAGCGATGTAAAGCAATGGGTTGATACCATGCTGACCGACGAATTCGGCCTGGCGCTCGCTGGGCCCAATCCGATCAAGGCAGCACTGGCTACGTTCACGGCATTTGTGCTAGTCGGGTTTCTTCCGTTGGCAGCATTTGTTGTCCAGTATTTCTTCCCGCAAACAGTCGAGCATCCCTACACTTGGAGTGCAGTGATGACCGGCGCGGCATTTTTCGGCGTGGGTGCCGCCAAGTCGTGGTTTATCGACCAACCCTGGTATAAAGAAGGATTCGTGACCCTGCTAATTGGCGGAGCCGCAGCCGCACTGGCGTATGCCGTAGGCGTAATGTTCAGCGGCATCTGAGTTCATGTTTTGCAGTTTTGTCACCGCCCAACATAGCCCGGCCATCCTGGCCGAAAAGTGCGGCGATTCGGTTCAATCACCCTGCACCAACCACGCATCGTCCGCCTTCGTAAAAACAACCGGTTGCCGGGATAGTTGGTCGAGCGAGAATCGATCAACAAATTCAACCGCACTCAAAGGCTGCCGAGTCCCGACACCACACCACTCAGCCAGCAAACCAAGAATACGCTGGGCAGACACGCCCTGTTCGCGGTAATGCGACACACGCGTATCGCCATGACGCTTGGCCAGTCGGCGACCATCCTCGCCCAAGACAAGCGGCAAGTGCGTGTAAGTTGGCGGCGGGCCAAGTTCGAGCAAGTCGTAAAGTAACATCTGGCGCGGGGTCGACGAGAGTAGATCGTCGCCGCGAACTATCTTGTCGATCCCCTGTCGCGCATCGTCCACCACCACGGCCAACTGATAGCTCGGCAAACCAAGTTTTGTGCCGATCAGAAAATCCCCCACCGTCTGCGCAACATCAAATTGCTGGGGCCCAGAAAACTCGTCAACAAACGACGCCACGCCCGCTGGCACCTGCACTCGCCAAGCAACGCCTTCCGCGCCCAGTAACTCGGCATCGATCGGCTCGTTTTCAGCGGGCCGGCAAGTGCCCGGGTAATGCAGCTCGTGCCCATCGCCATGCGGAGCAGAGAGGCTCGCCGCCTCGATTTCCTTACGAGTGCAACGACAAGGATAAACGTGACGCTGCTCGGCAAGTCGCGCGGTCGCCTCGCGATAGGGCCGAAGATCGTTGCGTTGGTAGTACGGCCCTTCATCCCAGTCGAGGCCCAACCAAGCGAGCGTATCGATCATCGCCACGCCAGCACCTTCTTTATGGCGCGGCCCATCAAGGTCTTCCACCCGCAACACAATTTCCCAACCCCGTTGCCGCGCGAGGGTCCAGTTCACCAAAAAAGTGCGCACATTTCCCAAGTGCAAAGCGCCAGTTGGCGAAGGAGCAAGGCGAGTTCGAGAGGCAGCCATAACGCAAGTATCAGTGTGGCTACGATTTAGGGAAAGGGCACAGCCCCAAAGATGATCACTTTCGGGATGGCAATGAAAGATAAATATAATGTATTTATATCAAAAAATAGTTTAATAATATGTAGTAATAAGTCGATTTTCCTACATAATAACCAGTATGAGTGATCCCCCGATAAACGCTTCGTGCCCCTATTGCGACCAGGCGATGACGGTCAGTCGGATGACTTGCCATGCCTGCGAAGTATCGGTCGAGGCGACCTTTCCGACAGCCCGATTGGCGAACTTGCCGACCGAGCATCAGCGGTTCATCGAAATATTCATTTTGGCCAGTGGCAGCCTCAAAGAAATCGCTGACCAGACAGGCGTCTCGTACCCGACCGTGCGGTCGCGGCTCGACAAAGTGATCGCCGCCCTACGAGACGAAATCGGCAAGACGCAAAAAACCAAAGGAACAATCCTCGACGCCGTGAGCGAAGGCAAGCTCTCGGCCGAGACAGCGGCAAAAATGATCAAAGCAATTTAATACAATATACGCGCGAGAAAACCAATGAGCGAGAAAATAACCAACGACGAAAACGAACAACAGATATTGGACACGGCACTCCAAGAATCGGACCAACTGTTGGCCCGATCGCTTCACGACGACGAGCGCCGGCGCAAACGAAAGCGCCTGCTTTGGTTGTCCGTACTTGTGTTAGGAGTGGTTCTTGCGTCTGTGATTGCATTTCGACCCAATTCAGATCGGGTCAATTCAGATTTTGCGGCATCTGTTCAATCGCAGCCCAAAAAATCGAAGGCAACCAGTGAATTGCCCAAAAATAGTAGAGTCAAAATCGACTTGTCAGACTGCGACTCTCCTGAGTGGAAAGCAGCCATCGACCGCCAGCAAGACGTGCCCCGGATCAAATCTGGGCACGGCCAGATGACGCTGTTGAGGGTTGTGTTGCCAGGCGCTTCGCCCGATGCCTTATTGCAAATCACGAGCACCAAAGTAGTGGAGCTAGGCCAGGGAGGCGGAGGTGCATTCCGACAAATTCAAAATGGCGATTTTATTGTGGTGGAACACATTAATTCGGCAAGGCGAAGAAATGGTAAGGATCCCATCGAGATAGGAGGCTTCGCATGCCATCGGGCAAAACTGTATGTAGATGTTCCTCCACCCGGCAAGCTTGGAATCCTAGGCGACGTCATCCTCACACCGTGTGCGCCACAGGAAATGGGGTTCGTTATCGTGACAGTTGAGGAGGAGACTGTAGGCTCATTGGAGCATCAAAAGTTCATCATTGGCCCTATCGCAGTCGGTGGCCCCTACGGAAAGGCATTTCCCTTTTCCCGAGATTACTTGTGCGCCACGGGCCCTATCGCGCCCGGCGAGTACAAGACATTCCTTCCAGGTTTCAATAGGGCGAAAAACCGCAAGACGATACAAGTTTTACCCGGAAAAGTGACCCATGTTCGGTTCGCCGAAAACGCTCAGGAAAAAGTGGTGAAAATCGAAGTTGCTGTCGCTTCTAGTTTGGCGGAAGCAACCGTCCGCAAGCCGACAGATAACAGTGGCGATGCGAATTCGCCGGATGCAACCTTCAATACCGCCAAACAGGCAATGGTCCGCGGCGATTACATGGCGTTCTGCCAGTGTTTTACTGAGGATGGTCTTAGCTTGATGGCTGGGTCGTTACGCATGATGACTGGAATGCTACAGTGGGCCGGTCAGCAGCAAGGCGCTGACCCTCAGAGCGTAAAGCTCTCCCAAGGACTTGACCGCATCAATCAGCGCTATATCAAATCGCAACTAGAGTCGGAGGTTCATCTCGACTTAAACGCTTCTGCAGAAGATTTCATGGCTGTTGTTCGTAAGATGGCCGAACCGATCAGCGATCATTCAGGCTATGTGACCGCAGTGTTCAAGTTGCTTCATACGAACAACAGTTTTCCCAACAAAAGTCAGCCAATGGCAGACGCCACTCTGCAGGACATAACGGTGGAGGGCGAGTCTGCTAATGCAACGATGATTGGAACTTTTCTCAAGCCCCGAAAGAGCGAAGAGCCAATTATGTTTCGCCGCGTTGGTCGCACTTGGAAAATTGAACAGTTGGGAAGCTTTGGCGTCAAAATAACAGTAAACAACTCTGCTCCGGCACAGCAGACGACTCAACCTGAAAATAACCCCAACAAATCCGATCGAGAATAAAAACGGTTCTAGTGAGTCAAGAATCCGAAAACAGCCTGCGAATTTTTTCAGGCGTTAACTCCCGTAAACTGTCAACAACCAAGTCGGCGTGAGCAAGTTGCTCACGTGTGGCGGTGCCAGTGAGCCCGATGCTGGTCATGCCGGCACGGTTCGCCGCTTCGACGCCGGCCGGGGCATCTTCGACGACTACGCACTGCTCGGGGCTAACGCCAAGTCGCTCGGCAGCGATTTGAAAAACTTGCGGGTCGGGTTTTCCGCGCGTGACGTCACCGCCGGTCACCCGAGCAGCGAAAAGGTTGGCTCGCTCTAAGCACTCCAGCGTCAGCGCGACATTTTCCGGTGGGCCGGAGGAACCGACGGCCAACTTCCAGCCATCGGCTGCCAAGGCATCGATCAATTCCCCCGCACCGTCGATCGCAGGAAATTTGTCGCGAACAATGTCACGATAAAGAGCTTCTTTTCGGTCGTCGAATTTTTGAATCTCGGCATCCGTAAGCTCGCCCTCGTAAAGTTCCGCAAGAATATCGCGGCTCGTACGGCCAAAAGTCGCACGGAACTCGGCCTCGGTACACCCCGAACCAATCTCGCCCAGCATCTGTTGCCAACTTAGCAAATGGGGCTCGTAAGAATCGACCAGCACCCCGTCCACATCAAAAATCACCGCAGTGTTAGACATAAAATTCTGTAGTTCCAAGTTTGGTCAAAAAAGAAGCCTCTGCCGCTAGTCGCGAGTTAGAAAGAGGGAACTCGCGCCTAGCGCCTAACAACTCGCGCCTCAACAGTCCGCCGAGGACTTTGTCATCAGCGACACCACCACCAAGGTCACAAAACCCAAGGGGATAGTCACAATACCAGGCTGGCTAAACGGCACGAGCGCGTCGCTCGCGGGTAGCCCATACACCTTCGCAAAGGTATCGGCGCTAAGCAAAATCCAGGCGAGCGAGCTGGTCATACCGACGATAATGGCTGCAATAATGCCTTGCTTGGTGGTGCCTTTCCAAAACAAGAGCATCATCAGCGCTGGCAAGTTGGCCGACGCCGCGACACTAAAAGCCCAACCAACTAGATAGCTGACGTTCATCTTCTCAAACAAAATACCCAGCACGATCGCAATCATCCCGACAACGACCGACGCGATTTTTGCGATGCGCACCTGCTGGTGATCGGTCAACTCGGTCTTGCGAAAACTGGCGACCAAATCGTGCGACACCGCGCCCGCCGACGCAAGGATCAGCCCGCTCACCGTGCCGAGGACAGTGGTAAACGCAATCGCCGAAATGATGGCGAACAATAGCTCGCTCATGCTCAGCGCCAAAAGCGGGGCGGCCATGTTGCTATTCGTGACATCCATCGCACCGCTCGTCATCGCACCGAGGCCCATGTAAAGCGTCAGTACATAGAAAAAACCGATGCACCCGATCCCCACAATCGTGCTCTTGCGAGCCGCCGCCTCGTCCTTCACCGTGTAATAGCGAATAAGAATGTGCGGCAGCGAAGCCGTCCCGCAAAACAGGGCCAGCATCAACGAAAGAAAATTGAGCTTATCGATAAAATTGTCGCTGCGAATTCCCTTGAACTTCGGATGCTCGCCCGGCCGAAGCACCTGACTGCCAGGGGTCGGTTTCGGAGTGTAAGTGGTCGTCACGCTCCCATCTTCGGCCACCGTCTTTTCGGGCGAAGACAACAGCACTTCGCTTTCTTGCAGGACGCTAAAAAATTCGAGCGGCCCAAGGGGCCCCGTTTTTTTCATGCCGCCCGGCAATTTGCTGAGGTGGCCTACCGGTTTGAGCGAAGCCTGATTTTCGCCCTCGCCAAGTGGCAATCCATTGACGAGCGTCTGTCCATCGGCCGTTTTAGTCACCGTTTGCGGCTCAATGGGCCCTTCGTAAACTTCAAAACCTCGCTGCAAAATCATCACCGTAAGGATGGCGCTAAAGAAGACCAACAGCGAGCCCTTCAGAAACTGCACCCAGGTCGTCGAAACCATGCCGGCGGTCACCACAATCGTAATCACCACGGCCCCCACAATAACCACCCCCGCCCAGTGCGGCAGGCCCAGCAAGGGTTGCACCAGCACGCCAGCGCCGACCATTTGCGGAATCAGGTAAAAAATACTCACGGCAAGCGTGCTAATCCCCGCCGCAAGTTTGATGCCCCGCGAGTTGAATTGCGAGTTTAGCGCATCGGCAAACGTAAACTTGCCAAGACGCTTCATCGGTTCGGCCACCACAAACAACGCGACAATCCAGCCCGCGAGGTAGCCAATCGAATAGAGGAACCCGTCGTAGCCATAAAAGGCGATCATCCCGCAGATGCCAAGAAACGACGCCGCCGAAAGATAGTCGCCCGCAAACGCCACGCCGTTCACAAACCAGGGGATTTGCCCGTGTGCCGCAAAATAACCTTCCGACGATTTTGCCTTGCCGCCCAGAAAAAAACTAAGTCCCAGTGTAAAACCAACGAACAACAGAAAAATGCCAACGGCCAAAAACGAAGGAGAGTAAATCACCGATCATCCTCCGTCGGCCCGCATAGAAATCCATAAAGTAGCGCAAAAATAAATGCTGTGACGATCAAGCCAAAGCCACAAAGGATAGCCACATTGACTCCCGCCACCGGCGTCGCTTCCATCGTCGTGGGCGAAAACGCGTTAATAAACACGAAGCCGCCATAGAGCAGCAAATAGATTGCAAAGAGCGTGAGCCCAATACGCGAGTTGCGAGAGTTCATCAATTCTCCGATTAGAAGAGACCGGTCGGATAATTACGTAAAAAAGCGTTTCTCGCAAAGGCGCTAAGACGCAAAGTGCTATGGATAATATTTTCTTTGCGTCTTAGCGCCTTTGCGAGAGATAAGTTGTTAAAGTACTGCTAGTCGTATCATCCGTTAAACCACCTGCTGCGGCAGATTCAGCCCTGGGGCCGACAAGGTCGTGGTTTCCATCAGGAACTCATCGATTGCCCGTGCCGCGCCGCGGCCTTCGTTGATGGCCCACACCACAAGGCTTTGGCCGCGACGGCAGTCGCCGGCGGCGAAGACGCCTTCGAGGTTGGTGGCAAAGTCGCCATGCTGGGCGGCAAAGGTTTGCCAGTTGCCTCGCGGGTTTTGGGTTTCGAGCCCCAGCACTTTGCCTACGCCAAGTTCTGGCCCGACAAAACCGGTGGCGAGAAAGACCAGATCGGCCGGCCATATTTTTTCGCTCCCCTCGACCTCCGAAAACGGCGGGCCATTTTCCACCGGCTTCGACCAGTCGACCGTCACGGTCTTCACACCCCGGATGTGGCCGTTGCCATCGTCGACGAATTCTTTGGTCAGCACATTGAACTGACGCGGGTCGTCGCCCAGTTTGGCGGCCGTCTCGGCGTGCGAATAGTCAACGCGATAGATTCGCGGCCATTGGGGCCACGGATTGTTTTCGGCCCGTTCTGCAGGCGGTGTGTCGAGCAACTCGAAATTGACAATGCTCGTCGCACCGTGGCGGAGTGAGGTGCCAATGCAGTCGGCACCCGTATCGCCCCCGCCAATCACCACCACGTTTTTCCCTTCGGCCGAAATATATTCGCCCTCGACTTGTTCGCCGGTTTGAATGTTGCCATCGAGCAGGCTCTTGGTATTGCGGGTAAGAAAATCCATCGCCAGATGAATGCCTTCGAGATCGCGGCCGGGGCAACGACCGGTGGGATCGAAAGGTTTGGTGGCCCCAGTGGCAAAGAGCAACGCATCGTATTCGTCATGCAACAGTTGTGGGTCGATGAACTTCATTTCGCAGCCACGTTCTTGCATGATTTGCGTCATGTGGCCCGGCTCAAAATCTTCTTCCAACCCGACGTGGGCACAAGTGACAAAATCGATTCCCTCGTCTTGCAAGAGATTCACGCGACGGTCGACCACGTCTTTCGAGAGCTTCATATTCGGAATGCCATACATCAGCAGCCCGCCGATACGGTCAGCCCGCTCGAAGACGGTAACCGAATGGCCCGCTTTGTTGAGTTGTGCCGCCGCCGCCAAGCCAGCGGGGCCGCTACCAACGATCGCAACCCGCTTGCCGGTGCGATGCGAAGGGGGTTGGGGCACGATCCAATCTTCGGCAAACCCACGGTCGACAATCGCACATTCGATGTTTTTAATCGTCACCGCCGGTTCGATGATTCCCAGCACACAAGACCCTTCGCAAGGCGCAGGACAAGCGCGGCCGGTGAATTCCGGAAAGTTGTTTGTCTTGTGCAAACGATCGAGCGCATCGCGCCAACGGCCTTGGTAGACCAGGTCGTTCCACTCGGGAATGAGATTATCGATCGGACAGCCGGTGTTCGACTGACAGAACGGCACTCCACAATCCATGCAGCGCGCCCCCTGCGTACGCAGAAGTTCTTCTGGCGGATCGGTATAGATCTCCAGAAAATCGTTAGCACGAGTCAGCGCATCGCGATAAGGAACCGTCTCGCGAGCGAATTCTTTAAATCCAGTAGGTTTGCCCATGGTTTTCGATGTTGTTTGAGTTTCGATAAAGGAGTGATTTGGGGGGTCAGGTCTCACGCAAAGGCGCTAAGGCGCAAAGTAAAAATGGCTTATTCGGTGTCTTCTAAACCGTTTGCAATGCGTGAGATGCCGTTTCGTATTAGTTCCTCGTTGAAGTTGATTAGCAGGCCCAGTTTTTTATCCATAAGTCGCAAATAGGTTAGGAGCTGTTTTTTATGGACGGGTGCAATTTGTTCGATAGATTTGATCTCTACAATAACTTTGTCTTCCACTAACAAGTCGAGTCGATAGCCTTCGTCGAAATGAACGCCTTCGTATTCGACCGGTACGCGTACCTGCCGTTCGACTCGCAGGTGGCGACTTTTAAGCTCGTGTGCGAGTACTACCTCATATACAGATTCCAACAGTCCGGGTCCAAGTTTAGTATGTATTTTGAATGCAGAATCAACGATCTCCTTAGATATGGGATTCTCATGCATACTTTCGTTACATTTCTTTCTTTGCGCCTTAGCGCCTTTGCGAGAGACTTTTTTAGACCGCCGCTGGCTGTTGGCGATCTTTTTTTTGTTCCTCCAAGACGCGTTTATAATCCGTTGGCATCACCTTAATAAACTGAGGCAAGGTCTCGTCCCAGCGGTCGAGGATGTCGGTGCCGACGGTCGACCCGGTATGGTTTTGGTGAAGTTCAATCAGCTGTTTGAGCTCTGCCACATCGTCTTCGGCCTCGACTTTTTCGAGTTCCACCATGCCAGGGTTGCAGTTAGCGTGAAACGCATCTTGCGGATCCCAAATATAGGCGACCCCCCCACTCATGCCTGCTGCAAAGTTGCGACCTGTCGGACCAAGAATTACGACTCGACCTCCGGTCATATATTCGCAGCCATGGTCGCCAACGCCTTCAATCACCGTTTGTGCGCCGCTATTGCGGACGGCGAATCGCTCGGCCGCACGACCTCGGAAAAACGCTTGGCCAGCAGTCGCACCATACAGACAAACGTTGCCTACCAAGATATTCTCTTCGGCGGCAAAGCTGGAATTCGCGGGTGGGTAGATGACAATTTGCCCACCCGAGAGCCCTTTGCCGACGTAATCGTTGGCATCGCCGACCAGTTCAAGCGAAATGCCCCGTGCCAGGAACGCACCAAAGCTTTGCCCTGCCGAGCCATTGAATTTGAATCGAATGGTGTCTTCCGGCAAACACTCCGCCCCATACCGTTTAGCAATTTCGTTGCTTAGGATAGTGCCCACCGTTCGATTGGTGTTGATGATCGGCAGTTCCTCGCGAACAGGTTTGCCCTCTTCGAGTGCCGGTTTGGCCAAGTCGAGCAGCTTGGTGATGTCGAGCGATAGGTCGAGCCCGTGATCTTGTTGCTGCGTGCAGTAGGTGCCTGCGTCGGGATACGGTTTTTCAATCGGCTTAAGCAACTCCGTAAGATCCAATCCATCGGCCTTCCAATGCTGGATGGCAGCGTTGGTCTCTAGGCAATCGACGCGCCCCACCATTTCGTCAATCGTGCGGAAGCCAAGTTCCGCCATCAGCTGGCGGGTCTCTTCGGCGACCATAAACAAATAGTTCACCACATGCTCAGGCTTGCCCTTAAACTTCTTGCGAAGCTCGGCGTCTTGCGTAGCAATACCAACCGGGCAGGTGTTGAGATGGCACTTCCGCATCATGATGCAACCCATCGTAATCAGCGGTGCGGTCGAGAATCCAAATTCCTCGGCACCCAAAAGGGCAGCAATCACCACGTCGCGACCCGTTTTCAGGCCCCCGTCGGTTTGCAATACCACACGGCTACGCAAATCGTTAAGCACCAGGGTTTGATGCGTTTCAGCGATCCCCAATTCCCACGGCAAGCCTGCGTGTTTGATACTGGTCAGAGGCGAAGCCCCGGTGCCACCCCCATCGCCAGAGATGAGAATGTGGTCTGCAAATCCTTTCGCGACTCCTGCCGCAATCGTGCCAACGCCGACTTCCGAAACCAGTTTGACACTGATCCGAGCGCTACGGTTGGCGTTTTTTAGATCGTGGATCAGCTGCTTGAGATCCTCGATCGAATAAATGTCGTGATGCGGCGGCGGGCTAATCAGACCAACCCCAGGCGTTGAGTGACGGATGCGTGCGATAGTGTCGTTGACCTTGCGACCCGGAAGCTCGCCCCCCTCGCCCGGTTTTGCACCTTGCGAGATTTTGATCTGAAGTTCATCGGCGTTGGTCAAATAGTTGATCGTCACGCCAAATCGGCCCGAAGCCACTTGCTTGATCGCCGACCGCTTCGAATCACCGTTCGGCATAGGATTGAAACGCTCGGGGTCCTCGCCCCCCTCGCCCGTGTTGCTCTTGCCGCCGAGTCGATTCATGGCGATCGCAAGCGATTCATGGGCTTCGGCAGAGATCGATCCAAACGACATCGCCCCAGTGCAAAATCGTTTGACAATTTCCTTGGTCGGCTGCACCTCGTCGAGAGAAATTGGGCCGCCGTTCACTTCTTTCTTGAAAGTCAGAAGTCCGCGCAGTTGGCAACGGGTTTGCGCATCGAAGTTGATGTGGTCGGAAAATCGTTTGTAGGTTTCACGGTCGTCCGTGCGAGCCGCGACTTGAATATCGGCAATCGATTGCGGATCCCACATATGCCGTTCGCCTTCAGCCCGCCAGTGGAATTCGCCCGGGTTGGGCAGAACGGGCAAATGGTTGCTGCGTTGCTTGGGGTAGCCAAGCTGGTGCCGGCGAAGTGTCTCTTCAGCAAGCACGTCGAAATCGACCCCTTGGATGCGGCTTGCGGTGCCGACAAAGCTAAGCGAGATGACTTCATCGCGGAGGCCAATGGCTTCGAATATCTGTGCCCCCTTATAACTTTGCAGCGTCGAGATGCCGATCTTCGCCATCACTTTGAGCATGCCCTTCGCCACCCCGGTCCGATACCGGGCCACCAGGGCGTGGTCTTCGACCGTCAGCGGGTCGATGATTTCGTCATCCGATATCGGATCGACTGCCGGATGGTTGCGGCCTTCGCCCGATTCCGAATCGGGGATGGTGGCTTCGCCCGAGTCGAGCAGTCCGTCGCGACGTGCTTGCCACAACGCTTCAAACGCCAAATACGGATTGATGGCATCGGCCCCATAGCCCACCAGCAAACAATGATGATGAACTTCGCGAGCTTCGCCCGTCTCAAGCACGATTCCGATACGGGTGCGCTTGGTTTGTTTCACTAAATGATGATGCACCGCCCCAGAAACGAGCAGCGCGGGCAACGGAACTCGATCAGCCGAGATATTACGGTCGGAAAGCACGACGAGCGAATAGCCCTCGTCGACGGCCGTTTCGGCCTCGGCGCAGACTCGCTTGATCGCCGCCACCATACCGCCTTTGCCCTCGCTGCGCATCCAGGTGGTGTCGAGCGTTTTGGTTTTCCAGCCGCGGTGGTCCATGTGTTTGAGAACGGCCAACTGTTCGTTGGAGAGAATCGGATGGGGTAGTTGCAACCGATGGGCATGTTTCTCGGTGGTTTCCAGCAGATTTTGCTCGGGGCCGATGTAACACTCCAGCGACATCACCACTTCTTCGCGGATCGAGTCGATGGCCGGGTTGGTCACTTGAGCAAACAACTGGCGGAAGTAGTCGTAAAGCATCCGAGGTTTGTCAGAAAGACATGCCAAGCAGGAGTCGTTGCCCATCGAACCGATCGGATCTTTCTCAACCTTAATCAACGGCAAAAGCATGAACTGCATCGTTTCGGTGGTAAAGCCAAACGCCTGCATTCGTTCGAGAAGCGTCTGACTATCGAATTCGTGCGACTCTTTATTGGGACTCAGCTCATTGATATCGATACGCTGTTCGCTCAACCACTGGCCATACGGCCGACGCGACGCAAAATCTGCCTTGAGTTCTTCGTCGGGGATGAGGCGGCCTTGCTCGAAATCCACCAGGAACATGCGGCCCGGTTGCAGACGGCCTTTTGCCTTGACGTTGTCCGCCTGCACACTGGACAGAACCCCCGCTTCGCTCGCCATGATCACCCGATCGTCATGCGTGATGTAGTAACGCGAGGGACGCAAGCCGTTGCGGTCGAGCACCGCTCCGATGTACTTGCCATCGGTAAATGCCACCGACGCCGGCCCGTCCCAAGGCTCCATCAAGCAAGAGTTGTATTCGTAGAACGCCTTTTTTTCCTTCGGCATGGTTTTGTGATTCTGCCATGCTTCGGGGATCATCATCATGACCGACTCTTGCAGCGTACGCCCACTCATGAGCAAGAATTCCAGCACGTTGTCGAAGGTGCCCGAGTCGCTACAGTCGGGTTCGACCACGGGAAAGAGCTTCGAGAGTTCGTCGCCAAAGACTTCGCTACCAACGACCCCTTCGCGCGCATGCATCCAATTCTTGTTGCCCCGCAGGGTATTGATTTCGCCATTGTGACTCATAAACCGGCAAGGCTGAGCCCGATCCCACGAGGGGAACGTATTGGTCGAAAATCGCGAGTGGACCATCGCCAAATGACTGACGTAATCGGGGTCGGCCAAATCGGGGAAGTAATGATAGAGCTGGTCGGTGGTGAGCATGCCCTTGTAGATGATCACCTTGGTCGACAGCGAACAGACGTAAAACATCTTGGCTTGGGTCAACGATTCGTCCGTCCGAAGTCGATGGCTTGCCTGCTTGCGGATGAGATAGAGCTGACGCTCAAACTGATCGCCAGCGAGGCCCTCGGCCGCGGCGACGATCGGTTGCTCAATCACTGGCTCGGCGGCCTTGGCCGTGGGGCCAACGTTTGCGGCTTGATGGTCGGTGGGCACCGCGCGCCAACCAAGAAGCTTTTGCCCTTGCTGCGAAACCAACTCCTCAAAAACGGCCTTGCACTTTTCTCGCTCGGCCTCGATTTGTGGCAAGAAAACATTCCCAGCCGCAAACGTGCCCGGTGCAGGGAGATCAATCCCTAAATCGGCCTTCACGACCTTCTGCAAAAACGCATGAGGCAATGCCGTGAGCATGCCAGCCCCGTCGCCCGTGTTGGCCTCGCAACCACAAGCACCGCGGTGATCCATGTTGCGCAGAATCTCCTCGGCATCAAGAAGAATTTGATGGCTAGGCTCACCCTTGATGTGGGCCACAAAGCCCACGCCGCAAGAGTCGTGTTCGTTCGCGGGGTCGTAGAGACCTTGCTTCGGAGGGAGCGAAGTTAATTGCAATTGTTTTTCCATAACGATATTCCAGTGCTTCTAACCGTTGCCACAACAGGCTATCGGATTGGTTGCCGTGGTCGGCCTGCGACTCCAGGCGATGAGTTTTGGTGTTGAGAGTTTGCGACAAAATCGCCGTCAGATTGCAGAAGTTGCACAAACTGCTGGCCGATACGGCTCAGGTTGCGATCGCGGCGGTGGATAATGCCCAGGGGGCGCTCGAGCGGCTTGTCGAGTGCGATTTTGGCCAACGTCCCCGAGGCGATTTCCCGAGCGACGGTAGGTTCGGGCAGAATGCTAATCCCTTCGTCGATTTCAATCGCGCGCTTCATGGTTTCGATATTGTCAAATTCCAATGCAACCGGCGATTTCACTTTATTGACCATCAACGCACGGTCGATTTCTGTACGAATACGCAGGCCCGTTTCGAACGCAATGAAAGGTAGATCATCTAAATCGGCTAACGCGAGAGATTCTCGCTTGGTCAGCGGATGTTGCGGAGGGCAAACAACGACCATCGGTTCCCGTCGCCAATCAAGGGCAGCGAGCGTTCGCGATTCCTCGGGATAGCTCACCAGACCCAGATCAACGTCACCCTTCTCGACCACTTCGTAAACTCGGTCAGGATGGAGATATTCGAGCCGTACACGAGCATTAGGGTACTTAGCCGAGAAACGCTGCATGAACGCACTCATGTGCGCGAGTCCCACCGAATAGATCGAAGCGACCGTTAATCGACGGGTCACGTCGTCGTGCAGGGTGTGAACTTCTTCCTCGAGTTGAGCGTACTGTCGGATTAACTGCAAACAGCCTTCGTAGTAACGGTTGCCTTCGGCGGTGAGAACAAAGGGACGCGTTGAACGGTCGAGTAGCTGGAGCCCCAATTTGTCTTCTAATTGGTGGACCACTTGGCTGGCGCTCGATTGCGAAATCCCATTGTCGTCGGCAGCGCGCGAGAAACTACGCCGGCGGACCACATCGCAAAAGATTTTCAGAGATTTCAAGTTCATATTCATGTCCAACATTCTTGGGTCTGCTGGCAGCGCGTACATTCCACGGCAATGCGTGATATAGTTGACGTCGCGACCCAGTAGGCGACGTCCGCTGCCTCCCTCTACGAAAAAGCTGCGTCTGCGTAGGTCTGTCCCCCCCAGCAGGCAGATTATCGTTCGATTCAAAATTGGCGGTGGGCCGACAACTCTCAGAATAGTTCGTTGCGCGTCGAGGCTGCTGCCGATGCCCTGGAGCGTTAGTGGCTCAAATGCAGGCCTCTATTATCAGCACCCGCAATATAAGCACCCGTCAAAATCGAAAATCAGAATAGTAAGCCTATCCTGCCGACGCCCCATTTGTCAACCAGCAGAAACTGCCTTCTGAGACCTAAACACCCCTGAAAATCAGTGTATTTGGCGCTATTTGGGCGAAAAGGGCGAATAGCGGAAAGACAGAGCCAATCGTCGACCAAGCCTCTAACCCCCCGTAAATTTACCCTCTATAATCTCCGAGAAACCTTGCATTGGGATATGAAGTGGCAAAAACAAAAAACAAATCAAACCTACCCGACAGCAACCAGCCTTTAGAGCTACGTATCATTGGCGGACATTTTCGTGGGCGGAAGCTCAGCTACCACGGCGATCCGGTGACGCGGCCCATGAAGCATCGCGTCCGCGAGGCTATTTTCAACCTAGTTGGCATCGAAGCCAAGGGCCGTCATGCAATCGACCTGTTTGCTGGAACCGGGGCACTGGGCCTCGAAGCACTCAGTCGTGGTTCGGTTAGCGCAACATTCATCGAACGACACATCCCCACTTCGCGAGTGGTGGCCGAGAACATCGCAGCGCTCGAAGTCAAAGACCGAACCCAGTTACTAACCACCAGCGCGTTTCTCTGGGGCAAGCGAGACTTGCCCAAGGTGAAGGCGGAGGAAACTTTATTTCCGCCTTCCGCTACCCCTTGGCTCGTTTTCTGTAGTCCGCCCTATGCGTTTTTTGTCGATCGACTCGACGACATGCTTGGATTGATCAACGCGGTCATCGAGCAGGCTCCAGACGAAAGTATCATCGTCGTCGAAGCAGATCAGCGATTTGATTTCGAAAAGTTGCCGGGCAACGTGGCGTACGAAAAAAAAAGCGAAGGCTGGGACGTCCGCACCTACGCACCGGCAGTCGTTGGTGTTTGGCGGAAGTAAGTCACTCAACTAGAAGCCGGTTCTAAGGAGATCTCATTCATGCGATGTTCTTCAAGTTCTTGTTTAACCATTCTTTGGTTTGTCGGTCTCTTCTGTTCGTCCTTGACGACGCCTCTCGCAGCGGCTCAAGAGTTGCCTTCGCCCGAAGAGATTCCTTTGTGGGGCGTAGCACCTGGATCGCACAACGTAGCTGGCGTCGAAATACGCAAAGAAGGCCTTGACCCCAACGTTCCCGATGCCTGGGTTACCGGTGTCACGCAGCCTACGCTTACGGTTTATCAACCGCTTGCAAAACATCGCAATGGCACGGCAGTCGTTATTTGCCCTGGGGGTGGATACATCGGTTTGGCCATCGACAAAGAAGGCCACGAAATTGCTCGTTGGTTTCGAGATCGCGGTGTCGTTGCCGCAGTGTTGAAATATCGAACCGCCCCGATGGCATCCTTTTCGCTGAAAGATGCCCAGCGGGCACTGCGAATCGTGCGAAGTCGGGCCGAAGATTGGCACGTCGAGCGAAACCGCATTGGGATCATGGGTTTTTCGGCAGGCGGTCATCTTGCTTCGACCGCAGGAACGCATGATGACCAGGGAGATCCCGCAGCAAAAGACCCCATTGATCGCGAAAGCTGCCATGCGGATTTCTTGGTACTAGCCTACCCAGTGATCTCGATGCGGGGGGAGTTGACGCTTGCAAGTTCACATTCACGAGAAAGTCTGCTGGGCGAGAGCCCGTCGCCTGAGCAGATCAAGCAGTTTTCCAACGAACGGCATGTTAGTAAGGACACGGGGCCAACATTTCTTGTACACACAAGCGAAGACAAAGTGGTGCCTGTCGAAAATAGTTGGGAGTTTTACAGCGCTTTACGAAAACACAATGTCCTTGCGGAGTTGCACATCTTTGAACGTGGAGCCCACGGGTTTGGGATGCGATCGCAAGATCTGCCGGTAGACAGTTGGCCTGGATTACTAGAAGCCTGGATGAAGAATCGTGGACTACTACGCTAAATACAGAGTGCTCCTTTTACGTCGATTCCAAAACATTAAACACTTCAAGCCACTCCTCTTCGAGTTTTTCAACCTCGGCACCGGCATCGGCGAGACGCTGATGGAGGTCTTGCGCTGCTTGGGCATTGGTTTCTGTCAGTAGTTCGTTGCCAATCGATTTTTTGTCGTCGTCGAGCTTAGCGATTTTTCGCTCCACCGATTTGAGTTTCTTTTGTAACTCACGTTCTTCGCGCCCACCCAGTTTACGTGAGGCGGTACCAGTAGGCTCGCTGGGCGTACCCCGCGTCGTGTGTTCCGCGCGGAGACCATCTTCAAGTTCTTTGCGCACTCGGTAGACGTAGTCGTCGTAACTAGCCGGATAACTACCGACGCCCCCATCACGAACTTCAATCACGGCCGTGGCAACGCGATGCATAAAATGGCGATCGTGGCTGGTGAAGATCACGGTTCCTTGATATCGGCAAAGCGCGTCGGCCAAGGCCTCGATGGTTTCCACATCAAGGTGGTTGCCCGGCTCATCGAGAACCAGCACATTGTGTTGTTGGAGTAGCAAACCAGCCAGCACGAGTCGTGCGCGTTCACCACCGCTAAGCACACGGATTTTTTTCTCCACCATATTGCCACCAAACAAAAAGCTGCCAGCAACGTTTTTGATCTGTTGGATGGTGGTACCCGAGACGGCTTGATGATGCAGGTAGTCTTCGACCGTTTGGTTTTCGTCGAGCGTGGTGTAAACATGTTGCGCATAGACCCCCACCTGACAACCAAAGCCCCATTTCAACTTGCCGGCTAGAGGTTCCAGTGAGTTGCAAACCGTACGCAAAAAAGTGGTTTTGCCTTGGCCATTGTCGCCCACCACGCCGACCCGTGTGCCGTGATCGACTTCTACCTGAATGCCGGTCGCCACTCCCAGATTCGGGTAACCGATGGCCAATTGCTCGGTTCGCAGCGCGGGGCCCTGTCGCGGCTGAATCTCAGGGAAACTAAACCGTACGGCAGCCTCCTCGCCTTGCACTTCGACCAGCTCAAGCTTTTCAAGTTGTTTTGCCTTGCTGCGAGCTTGGCTGGCCGTGTTGGCGTTGGCACGGTTCTTATTGATAAATGATTCGAGCTGTTTGCGTTTGGTAAGCGTGGCGACGTTAACACGACGGTCATGCTCCTGTCGCTCCGCAAGATTTTCTAGATATCGATCGACGTTTCCGGGGAACATCGTCATTTGGCCACGTGAGATTTCTAGCGTGTTATCACAGGTGCGCTTCAAAAACGACCGGTCGTGCGAGACAATAAGACAACCGCCGCGAAAGTTTCGTAGAAACTCTTCTAGCAGCATTTGAGTGCGCAGGTCAAGAAAGTTCGTCGGCTCGTCAAGAATCAGCAAGTTCGGATCGTGCAACAACAACGCGGCTAGCTTGACACGTGTTTGCCAGCCACCCGAGAGCGACCGTACAGGCTGGTCGAGCATCGCGTCCGGCAGTTGAAATTGCCAAGCGATTTCGCCACACCGCCATTCGGGTTGGCCACTATCGCGGCGGAGAAAATCAAGAACCGTCTCGCCTTCCTCAAAAGGGTCGTGTTGACGGAGGTAGCCGAGCCGAAGTTTCCGGCTGCAAACCACTTCGCCTCGGTCGAGTTCTTCTTCGCCTAACAGGATTCGACACAGGGTGCTTTTGCCCGCCCCATTGCGACCAATCAGCCCAATTTTCTGGTCGTCGGCCAGCGCACAACTTGCCCCGTCGAGCAGTTCTTGCTCGCCGTATCTTTTGTAAGCGTCTTGAAGTTGAAGAACGATAGCCATCGGCGGAGGATGTTTGATGTGAAATGTTTGATTGTTGATGTCTGAAATGACAGCAGCAGTAATTTATGACGTTGCAGGGCAGTGCCTGTCGCGGTAAGAAACTATCGCCAAAACCATGCAGCATAGCAGACAACTGCCGGCAAACCAGTCGCCCCAAGCGATATACAGACTCGGATAGCCTGCCCCGTGCTTCGGCAGGCGAACATCCACCAGCAGCGCTTCGGGCCGTTGCCGCTCGCTTACCTCGAGAACCAGCCCGGTGTGATCAACATGGGCAGAAAGCCCACCATTGGCTGCAATCACCAACGGCGTTCGCGTTTCGATGGCCCGATAGATGCCACAAGCCAGATGCATGTCCAGCTCGCTAGAGCCCCAAAACCAAGCATCGTTAGTCAGATTCACCAACACATCAGGCGGGGTCTTGGCATCGGTAAGCTGTAGCACATGCTGGCGAATCAAGTGCGGGACCACCGATTCGTAGCAGATATTTACCGCATAGGTCTTTCCATTAAGCTGCATCGCTGTGGGCGATTCTCCCGGCTTGATGCCGCCTGTGAGCGGTGTGAGTTCGTAAAGCCAAGGCAACCACTCGGCCATCGGGATGTATTCGCCAAACGGCACGCGGTGCATTTTGTCGTAGGTGCCAATTATTTTTCCCTGAGGGTCGACCAGGACCGAGGAATTGTAATTCGAGTAAGCTAGTTCCCCCAATTCGTCGGCGAAAAGATGCATGCGATCGATGCCGACTAGCACGGGTGTTCCCGTTTCCCGTACCAATTCGGTCAAGTCCTTTTGTGCCACGGTCAGCATCGATTCATGCACACGCTCAGGCGGCGGAGTGTAACCGTCTGCCGTGGTGATCAGGGTTTGTCGAAAGGACGTTTCGGGCCAAATAATCAAATCGATTTTCTGCGAGGCCGAATCAGCAACCGCCTGGCGAGATAGCTGCACATGCTCTTGCATTATCCGGCTTTGCTTTTCTGGGTCACTTTTCCAGTCGGCGAGCGTATTGCCTTGGATGAGGGCGATTCGCGGGCCCAGTGGCTCTGGGGCATTGGGTGTTATCCGCCGATACGCATCGAGTTTTGAATTCCCGTAAACTAATGCGGCCACCAATGCGATAACGGCAGGGCAAAAATGCCAAAGTCGTGCCAACGAGAACCATGGGCCTTGGTGATAACAGACTTGAGCTAAGCAAGATGCCACAAGCACGATAAGAAACGTAACGCCATATTCACCCATCATGTCCGCGATTTGGATCAGGCCAAGAGAATCGACTTGCGTATGAGCCAGCGATCCCATCAAGAACCCCGAAATCAAATGCCCACGCACCAAGTCGAGGCCGGTCCAGACGGTCGGGGCGGCAATCCAGAGTGGCACTCGCATACGATGAACAGCGACACGGCCAAGGGCAATAAACAGAGGAAGATAAATTCCCAAATACGCGCTCAGCGCCACCCACGCTAAGTAGTTCAGCGGATGGGGCAAACGTATCCAGTGGACTGCCAATAGCCAGAAGAGCGCACCAGCGGCCCAAAACTTGAGATAAGGCCACCGACCGGGCAGTTGTTTGGCAAGAACCCAGCCTATCCAGCACACGGGAGCAACCCAAGCGACGAGGCCCCAACTCACCGGAGGATAAGCAAGCCAAAGCAAAACGCTACTGGCAAGCGACCACCTAAGTAGGCCCGATTCGAGGGTCGGGCAGAGTTTTTGAACAGCACGTTGCAACATGCCGATCAGGTTAGGTCGCCCGCGAAGGTTTTTCTAGTGCAGAATCAGAATGATTATTGTGGCGATATTGCGGGTTGCGAGGCAGGGTTCGTGCCGAGATTGCTTAGGGCAACAAGCATTTCAGGGACTTTCTCGAATCCGATGCGTCCATAACCTACTTTTATACTAGGGCGCGTCTGCGCACATCTATTTTCAATTGCAGGATTTCCAGTCAAAGGCAAGACTCTCATGTCTCATCCCGATCGCAAGAAAACATACGTCGATCCCCAGGTTCAGGGATCGCTGGTAAGACGCCTGATTCTTCACTGGGTTGGTTTCTTCGTAGTCGCTTCGCTGATCGCGTTCTTTTTGCAAGTTATGTCCAACCCGTTTCGCTCGTTCGAAGCACATGCCACTCAGATCTGGTGGACGCATGGTCCCTTCATCTTGGCGATGGTTTTTCTTCTGCCCGTGTTTGTGTTAGATACTTTGCGTTTGAGCAATCGGTTCGCAGGGCCCATTTATCGCCTTCGAAAAACCATCCGAACTATTGCCCAAGGCGAGTCAGCACAACCATTGAAGTTTCGCGACGGTGATTTTTGGCAAAGCCTAGCGACGGATTTCAATCAAATGGTCGACCAGCTCACTAGTAGCGAGGAGTCGACCGACAAAAACCACGACGAGCAGATCACAGCAACGTCGTCGAACCGATAGAGAATGAACGCCTGCACATAGGGTGTTGTGGATCAATAACGCAACGCACCCTGAATCTAAACCGCGGGCCTACCGACACTATAGTACCGGAAACCGTGGTTTTCCATTCGCCCAGGATCGTAAAGATTGCGACCGTCGAAGACAATTGGCGACTGCATAAGACGGATCATTTCTTCCCAGTTCGGACGTTTGTAATCGTTCCATTCCGTCATGATGAACAGTGCATGAGCACCTTCGAGCGCCTGCAACTGCCGATCAAAACATTTGATCTTGTCGCCATAAATCGCCTGAGCATTGCCCATGGCTTCGGGATCGTGGACATGGACGTTCGCACCTTGCTTTAACAGATGGTCGATCAGCACCAAGGCGGGGGCTTCGCGAATGTCGTCGGTTCGTGGCTTAAAAGCCAGACCCCAGACGGCAAAAGTTTTGCCTGAAAGGTCGCCCTTAAAATGCTCGTCCACTTTGTCGACCATCACCAATTTTTGGTGCTGATTCACTTCGTCGACGGCTTCCAGCATCCGAGGTGCCACACCGTGTTCCTCTGCCATGGCTGCAAGCGCCCTAACGTCTTTCGGAAAGCAGCTACCCCCGTAGCCTGCACCGGGGAATAGAAAGTGAAAACCAATACGGCTATCGTGGCCGATCCCACGGCGCACATCGTTGATATCCCCCCCCATCCGCTCGCAAAGATTTGCCATCTCGTTGATAAAGCTGATTTTTGTCGCAAGCAATGCGTTCGCGACGTACTTCGTCATCTCGGCACTTTCGGGAGTCATGACCAGAAAGGGGTGCTCGTTGCGTAAGAACGGTTCGTAGAGTTGCCGCAATACGTCGGCCGTGTGCTGGTCACGCACCCCCACCACCACTCGGTCCGGTTTTTCAAAGTCGTTGATTGCCGCACCTTCTTTGAGAAACTCGGGATTGCTTGCAACATGGCAATCGCGACCCGTGTGTTCCTTCAGAATGGAGAAAATACGAGCATTGGTTCCAACCGGAACCGTGCTCTTGGTCACCACTATCGCATCTTCATCGAGATAAGGTGCAATTCCTTCGACGACAGCCCAAAGAGCCGAAAGGTTGGCTGCCCGGTCATGCCCTTGGGGAGTTCCTACAGCTAGGTAGACGATCTCAGCAGGTTTGACCGTACCTGGCATGTCCGTAGTAAACGACAGTCGCCCCGCAGACACGTTATAGGCGACCATGTCTTCCAGCCCAGGCTCGAAAATGGGGATTTCTCCATTATTGAGCGAGGCAACCTTGGCTTCGTCGATGTCGACGCAGGTAACATCATTCCCACTATCAGAGAAGCAAGCACCCGTCACTAAGCCGACGTAACCAGTGCCAATAACCGCAATTTTCATGGAATAGCCTTATTTTTGATGCGAAGAAGGGGGGGCGTTCATAAGCGAACGCCTTATTTAGCATAATCGGTTGCGGAACGGAAACAAATGGGGAAATGCGGAACGGCGCTCGTTAAAAGCATAACATGGATGGCGTTCACGATTGGTCAAACCGTTGACCCGTAATACGAAACGGCTGGCATTCCCACCCGATCAACGACCAGTTGCACGATGGCGTCCACTTCGCCATCGGCTAACGGTTTCACGTAGCTTTCTGCCGGTCGACGAGCCACCGTGTAGATCTGCGCGAGGTTGAGCTGCCCTCCCGCTTGGATAATCTCATTAAGCCGAGCGCAATAGGCAAGAAGCTCAGCCTCCGATGGCGGATGCCCGTCAATTTGCATAAACAACGATTGGATAACAATCGGACGTTTGATGGCGACCGCTGTGATATTATCGAGGATTTGTTTCAGAGGAATGGGCGTGCGTTCCACTTGCTGAAAATACTCGGGTGTCCCGGCATCCAGTTTCGCCCAAATTTCGCCCTGATGGGCGTCCAGTATCTCTAGCCCCCGTTCGACATGGGGGCGGTGAAACATACTAGCATTGGTGATCAACACCATCTTCACCTGGTCGAGCGATGCTTCGCGTTTTACCTGGGCGCAAGCACCGATGATTTCGTCAAAATTCTTGTAGGTTGTCGGCTCGCCATCGCCAGAGAAAGCGATGTCGTTTAATCGTCGCAGTTCTTGCGGTATCGTTCTAAATTCCTTGGTCTCGAAAATCGCGCCCGAGGCAAACAACGAAAGCATATGACGCAGCTCGACCAAAAGAGCCTCGATCTCCACAAATCGAGTTTCGCTCTGGGTCGTGCGATCCACCTGGCAGTAGATGCAATCGAAGTTGCAAACCTTGTCGGGATTCAGGTTCACACCAATCGACATGCCCCCCGACCGTCGGCTTAACACCGGGTAAACAAATCGATGATCGTCGAACGATCGGCCGTGTTTCGTATGCAGCGGGAGGGTCGACATCTTCGAAGGGCTTGGGGGGTAAAGAATGGGCTAACGATTCCTATCATAGAGGCTGGCAGGAGGATTGACCAATGAGAATGTGCCTAGCAGCTTAGCCCGAATGAGGCGAAATAGCCCTCGATCTAGGCACTTTTTCGGTGCTTTAGATGCGTTAAGCGGCGGAAGAGTTCGCAGCGATTTGACAATTCCTCAGCACTGCCGACATCCACGATTCGGCCATGATCCATCACCACAATCCGATTGGCGAGAGCCAGCGTGCTGGGCCGGTGGGTGATCATGAATACGGTGCGACCTTGGATGAATTTTTGAAGTACGTCGTGGATCAGGCGTTCGCTTTCGACATCGATTTGGCTCGTGGCTTCGTCGAGAATAAGAATTTCGGGATCACGCAGAATCGCACGGGCCAGCGCGAGGCGCTGACGTTGGCCTCCCGAGAGGCGGTTGCCACTGACGCCGCATCTTTCTTCGTAGCCCTTTTCGAGCTTCTCGGTAATAAATCGGTGAGCGTGTGCCTGTTTCGCCGCTTCGATTACCTGCTTTTCGCTGGCGGCTGGTGAGCCATAGCGTATGTTTTCGGCGATCGTATCATCGAAAAGCAACGTCTCTTGCGAGACGACCCCAATGCGATCGCGGAGGTCGCGAACACGGATGTTACGGAGATCAATCCCGTCAATCGTAACGGCACCTCGCGTGGGATCGTAAAATCGAGCGACTAAATTCATCAACGTCGATTTGCCACAACCATTCGGGCCAACAATGGCAAGGGTCTCGCCTGGCTCGACTTGCAAGTCAATTCCATCAAGGACGAGTTGGTCGCTACCATACGAAAACGCAACATCACGAAAATGAAGTCGCCCCAAAGTCGCTGGTAATTTAGCGGGCACGGGGGGGTCGGCGATTTTCGAGGTGCGATCCAGTAACTCATAAATGCGATCACTAGACGAAGCCGCTCGTTGAATTCCGTTAAATACACTCGACAGCCGACGTGCCGGATCGCTTGCCCCGGCAAGGCAAGCGTAGAACAAACCAATCAGTCCGTGAGTCAAGGGTTGGTCGCTAATCCGGATGCCGAACAGATGGGTTTGCTGATTCAGAACCAAGTACCCCCCAGCAAGCATCGCGGCAATGATAATCGTGACGCCCATCGTTTCGGTGATGGGGCTAACGAGTGAATTGTAGAGGGCAATTTTCATCGAGCGGCGATAGTACTGCTTCGAGGTTTGGTGAAACCGACTTCGCTCAAGCGATTCCATCGTGAAGGCTTTGATCACTTTGATGCCACTAAAAGTTTCTTCCAAGTGATTGTAGACCGACGAAAATTCTTCCTGGGCACGTCGATTCGCACGTTTTAATGCCTTGGCTAGCCACATCACGGCATAGCCGACCAAAGGGGCTGAGATCAGCGTGAGTAGCAGCAACTGCCAGCTCACCCAGGCGGCCAAAGCCAAGCAAGCAATCATTTTCAAGGGCTCGCGAATCGCCATCCCAAACACAGCCTGCGTGCCTGCTGCAACCGCCCCGACCTCGACCGTAAAACGGTTCATCAGATCGCCTGGCGTGGTTTGTCGAAAAGTATCCAGATCAAGTTGCAATGTGCGGCGATAAAACTCTTTGCGAAGCTCAAAGTCAGTAATCTGCCCAAGTCTCGCCATGCAAAAGCTGCCTGCCACGCGAAAGGCGCTTTTCAGTACCGTTCCCACAAACAACGCCAAACAAACAACCGCCAGAGTTTCGAATGGCGTGGTCGGCAACCACCGATGCGCGGCCGGTTGAAACCATTGCCAAAATCGCAATTGACTGAGGGCTTTGAGACGCGAGGACTCAGCAATTCGTAAATCGGCATTGAGGTGGCTTGTCGCATCCTCCGCCGAAGCGTCGGCCAATTGCTCCTGAAAACCAGCCAACTGCCGATCAAAATGGGCAACTCGGGTTTCGTAGTTTTCGACCGTCTCGTCCAGAAGTGTGGGAATCGATTTCCCTTGCATCACCCCGTCAACAATCGGCAGCACTGCCGCAATGTTGCCTGCCCAAAGCAACGCGACGCCCAAAGAGCAGAGGATCGACGCCGCCACCGTCAAACGATGTCGAAGTGCTAGGCGAAGGACGCGGGTAAAATTACTCACAGATCATCCCTGATCGAAGGGCACCAGAAAGATACAAGTGGGTCGGGCATTAAAAACAACACCCTTAGTGCTTCATCCATGAAACACACCCGCAACCACAAGATCGGCTTTCGAGGCTTGCTAGCACCGAAAGAGATAAAACGAGAAGCACGGGGCGAGTGTTCTACCAGATCGTTAGAGAGTGACCAAGAGCTTTGCAGCAATTTGCAGGATGACCCCGTCGGTGCTAGCACTCGTCGATCTCCATGAACAGTTTGGTTGGATTCTACCGATTCTGCCGCCGATACCACTCCTACGGGAAGCTTACTAGCGCGCCTCCTTTGCGCGTTAACCCGCAACGGGCGCAATTCGATTGCCAATGGGCATGAATCATTTACGCCCGCATAGCTGTCCCGGTTTCGAATTCAGGGGGGATACTGATGAAACAGCTCATGGTAGCGATTGCCGTCGTTGGTTTGGCAACCGCCGGCTGCGCCCAAAATGGAATGTTGGCTCGAAGCAATTGTCGTGGTGCAGGTTGTCACGTGACGCGATCACGATTGGCTCCTCGGCCAAAAATCGTTCGCAACGCATGTCGCGATAGCTGTTGTGCCTGTAACACAGGCTGCGATTGTGGACAGACATGCTGCTCGGACAGTTGCTGCGGCAACTGCGGACAGGGTGGCAGTTGCGCATGCAGACAAGGCAGCAACTGTGGTGCTTGTGGTGGCGCTGGCTGTAGCCTTTGCCCACATTCAGGCGGCTATCCAGAACCAGCAAACTTCAATCCAAGTCCGCCGACCGGGCAGACAGCCTACCCCTACTACACCGTACGGGGTCCGCGAGATTTCTTGCAAGCCAATCCGCGTTCGATAGGGCCAAACTAGAAGCAGTTGCGTGAAGGGAAGCACGCTCAAGCCAGTCGCCATCAAGGCAAGGAAGCCTAGCAGAGGCGACTGGCTTTTTTCCAACTCTCTCTAAACTCGCGCCTAGCGCCTAATAACTCGCGCCTCTTACTCCCCTTGCTTCATGAATTTGGCGTTCGCCGTAGTATCAAGCGGCCCGTAATCGTAGATGCGGTACCGCTTGGTGATTTTTGCCCCGCCCTTTTTTAGGGTTTTATAAGAGAGATTATTGCTCTCAAGAACCCACGAAAATTCGGCTTCCTGGATGCCCCACTTCAGCGCATCTGGCACAAGACGCGAAACCAGTGCGATGCCAATGCCCCAACTTTGGTATTCGGGAATCACGTTCGTGCTAATCAAGCGGACGCGCGTAATCTCTTGGCGTTTGCGTAGCAGCTTGAGGAATCCAAAAGGAAACAGCCGCCCGTCAATCGCTTGGATTCGTGGATTAAAGTCGAGCAGACCAAACATCGTGCCCACCGGCTTGCCATCAATCTCAGCCATGGTCGTAAGCTCAGGCACAAGCATCTGCTTCAGGCCAGCAGCTTGTTTTTTGACTTCGCCTTCCGACATCGGGACGAAACCCCAGGTCGACACAAGCGACTGGTTATAGATTTTTAGAAAAGTGGCGATCTCTTCATCAAAACGTTTGATATCCATCGGTCGGCAAACCAAATCAAACCGTTCGAGAATATGCTGGCTTAGCGAGTAGAGCCGACGAGAAATATCGTCGAGCATGTCGACATGGCCCCAAAAGGCAAACATGTCTTGCGACTTCCGAAAGCCATAGGCTTTGATCAACCGATCGTAGTAAGGCTTGCCATAGGTCATCATGAACCAAGGCGCTTCGTCGAAGCCATCGACCAGCAAACCACACTCGTAGTTTAGCGACGGGTTGACTGGCCCGCGAATGGCTTCGATCTCATGTTCAGCGAACCATGCACGGGCTGCGTCGAACAGACGCCCTGTGACCTCTTCGTCTTCTTCCGATTCGTAAAAGCCAAAGAAGCCCCGCTTTTCGTCGTACCAGCGATTATGGGCGTGGTTGATAATAGCAGCCACGCGACCACAAGGTTTGCCATCGCGAAGAGCCACAAATGTTTGGATGTCAGCCGTGTCGTAAAACGGATGCCGCCGATAGTTGAGAAGCTCTTTCTGAACGATCCGTATCGGCGGTACCCAGTGGGGGTCGCCTCGATAAAGATCCCAAGGAAGATTGAAGAACTGTTTCTTCTCACCACGGGTGGCGACGGGGATAACTTCCAGGTGCGACATGCTTAGCCAATAAAATGATATTCTGGGGAGGCAATGCTTTGGGTGCCGATCACTGTAATCGGCATCTGGCACGAAGGTCAACCAATTTCAATCGTGACAAACGCTAGATCATGGCGATCTGGGTAGCCGATGTTGTTATTCACTGAACGTTGATATTTAAGTAAAATACGGTAAAAACACCGTATCTAGCGTCGATTTCCTCGGTCGTCCAGGTCGAACCATGCCTCGAACTTTGATTACAGGCGCCACAGGATTTGTCGGATCGAATCTGGCAGCCCACTTATGCCGGCAGGGCTGGGACGTGCGCTGTCTGGTGCGAGATTTCCATCGAGCCGCTGAGCTAGAGTCTTTAGGGACCGAATTAGCGCTTGGGTCGCTGGATAATCGCGAAAGCCTCGCCGCTGCGGTAGCCGATGTGGACGTGGTTTTTCATGTGGCGGGGCGAATCCGAGCGCTCAACAAAAAACAGCTTTTCGACGACAATGTCCGCGGAACGCGACATCTGGTCGAAGCTTGTGCGAAGCAGCCATCACCTCCTGTGGCGGTGCTCGTCAGTTCGATTGCGGCTGGGGGCCCCAGCACGCCCGGAAAACCTCGCTGTGAAACCGACACCGACCTGCCCGTGTCGGACTATGGCCATAGTAAATTAGAAGCCGAACGAGTAGCTGCCACCATGGCCCAGGAAGTACCGATTTCGGTAATCCGTCCGCCGATTATTTTTGGGCCCGCCGACCCGGCGAGTCTGACGATATTTCGTGGAGTCCAGCGAGCACGTTTGCACCTCGTCCCTGGCATCAAGGCCTTTCCTGTTTCGTTGGTGCATGCGGCTGATTTTTGTGATGCTATCGTACGCCTAGCCGAACGAGGCGACCGAATGACTGGCCCTGACGACGACTCGGCAGACCGGTCGAAAGGCATCTACTATGTGGCCGCCGAGCGGACCATTCCTTATTCTGAGATTGGCGATTTGGCTGCCGAAGCCCTCGGTCGAAGTGTCCTGACGATGCGAGTGCCCATGCCGCTATTTTGGGTGATCGGCGGAGTTTCAGAAGCGATCGGGCAAATTCGTCGTCGGCCAGGCGTGTTAAACCTAGACAAAGTTCGAGAAGCGGCGGCGTCAGCCTGGGAATGTTCAGACGAGAAGCTACGCAATGAACTCGACTACCGTCCGGCGGCCTTGCTAGAGCAGCGATTTTCTGAGACGGTCAACTGGTATCGAGAACACGGTTGGCTCAAGTAACAAAGTGTTTCATCCCATAGCCCGGCCATCCTGGCCGGTAAACGCTCTGCCACCCAATACCTTTCGTAGTGTCCGTCGTGCCGTTGTGGTGAACCTGATGTAGTAAAGAGGAATATCTCATGGTCGAGCGACCTACCTTGCAGCCCGAACAGCTTGAAGTTTCGATCTTAGGCGAGCGTAGCCTTGCTTCGCCTCTCAAACGATCGCCCCGATCGGGTGAAGGCGTGAGTAGCTATGTACCCGACGACATGCGGGTACTCTACGAGCCCCGATTTCGCGTGGGCGAAGCGATCGACCTGCTTGCGTTTGAGCGCGCCGGGGCACGCGAAGAAATTTATTTTGATCCTGCGAACACCAAGGCGGCCATTGTTACCTGTGGCGGTCTCTGTCCGGGAATCAATAATGTGATCCGCAGTTTGGTGATGGAGTTGTCGTTGAACTACGGGGTGCAACAAATTTTGGGCATACGGTTTGGCTACCAAGGATTTCATCCTCAGGAAGCCTGCGATCCAATCAAACTTACCCCAGAGCGAGTCGAAAGCATCCATCATCAAGGCGGAACAATCTTAGGATCGTCGCGTGGTCATCAAAATCCACGAGAGACGGTCGACCAGTTGGTCGACCGACAAATTGACATTCTGTTTTGTATTGGAGGGGATGGCACACAACGAGGTGCCCACGAAATTTCTCTAGAGATTGCCCAACGACAGTTGCCCATTGCAGTCGTGGGAATTCCAAAAACGATCGACAACGACATAAAATTTTGCTTCCGCTCGTTTGGATTTTTTTCAGCCGTGGCAGAGGCCGAAAAGGTGATCGATCGAGCCCATGTCGAGGCCAAAGGGGCACGTCACGGTGTCGGGCTGGTAAAGTTCATGGGCCGCGAGGCCGGTTTTATCGCCGCTGCTGCAACGCTAGCCAGCGGCGAGGCCGATTTTGCATTGATCCCTGAGGTGCCATTTGAACTCGAAGGGCCTACGGGCTTGCTCAGTTCGCTAAAGCGCCGACTGGAATCACGAGAACATGCCGTCGTGGTGGTTGCCGAAGGTGCAGGGCAGCATCTTTTGTCAGGTTGCCGCGAAGAGTTCGATGCTTCGGGGAATCGCAAATTACGCGACATCGGCGTCTTTCTTAAGCAACGCATCACCGAGCATTTCCGCGCCCAGCAGTTTCCGATGAACGTCAAGTATTTTGACCCCAGTTATCACATCCGAAGCGTGGCGGCAAACACAGCAGACAGCGTGTTGTGCGAGCAGTTTGCCCGAGCTGCCGTTCATGCGGGGATGGCTGGCAAGACCGACCTACTCATCGGCCTCTGGCACAATCACCTGATCCACGTCCCCTTAGCCGTTTCGACAGGCATGAAAAAACGGCTCTCGCCAGAAGGCCAGTTGTGGACATCCGTACTAGCCCAGACCGGACAAGAAAAATGGAAGCAAGATTGATGCCCTCCACATAGCCCGACCATCCTGGTCGGCGAGCATAGCACCGATCTTCTTCTCTACTGTTCTAAGGGATGTTGCGGAGAGAATTTTGCCATCTCATGCAAACAGTTAGGATGGGAACATGATGTTCGCTGGCTTTGCGTCGCAGTAGAAAATACCGATTTGTCGCAAGTGCCAAAGTACTGCCTGTACTTCATCATAATGGTCCTCCCACAACTCCTGCTGTTCTTGACGGTGGTATTCCAGCGTCTCCTCCGAGTGCTTAGGTTCTCTGTCTAGGTAAGCTTTGCCAAAATCGATTAAGTAAGGGATGCAAGATGTAATTGTCCATGCTGCCAATTTTTCGGCATCAGAACTGAGCTATGCTTAGACCTGCTTGCGTCGCGGAGCCCACATAGCTCGACCATCCTGGTCGGCACACGCACGCAAGATACCCAACATAACTAAAAAGCGCCAAACGGGTTGTCATCGGCCGGAGCTTCTTCCGCTTCAAAAGGATTTTCATCCTCTTCGGCTGGAGAAATCGGTTCGGTGTCGGTTGAACTTTTTGGCTCGGCCTTTTCTGTTTCCTCGGACGCGGCCATCTCTCGGTGGCTAGTCGGCGCTTCGGCGCCGATTTCATGAAGACACTGAATCAAGCCCGTATCACTCACCAGAAAGATGCGATCAGTCTGCTCGTTGATCATCGGGTGAACATTCTCACCCGTATTGATTTGGCCCGCGATACTCCCCGTTTCTTTGTCTAAGATCAGCAGATTGCCGTAACGGTCTGCTGCATAGAGGTGTTGCAAGCCCTGAGCGACAAAATATGCGGCACCCTCAGTCGTCCACCGCCCGTTGCCGGTGGTCGCGTCGACCGCATGGAGGGCCGGCTTCTCGGACGCGACAAAAACCTGGTGGTCGATCACGACCGGCTTGCCAGTGATGGCCATGCCCGCTGAGTATCTCCAGTGCTGGGCACCAATCGAACGATCGTAGCAATAAAGATAGCCATCCATCGAGGCGGCATAAAACTGAGAGCCCCATTCTGCAGTGGTAGCAATAATTTCTTCGTTGGTTTCGATCCGAAACAATACGCGCGACTGCTCCGCATTGCCAACGTATAGAAAACCGCGATCGGTAGACCACACCACATAAGGGCCTGTTGCCATCGGGGGCTGAAAGATAAGCCCGTGGGATTGATACTGCAACGCACCTATCGAAGTCGAGTCGAGCGGAAAGCCCTCGATGCGTCCATTGATCGAGGTGACGTACGCGTGGGTTTCGCTCAAGGCTGGTGCGGTGCCTGCTGCGTTACCCACTTGTCGCGTCCAAATAACGTGTCCATCTTGACGATCAAGTAGGTAGAGATTCGACCCGTTGAGTACCGCAACTCGATTCGAATTGGCAACGGGGCCAGTCGATGGATGTTTTGGATTGCCCACTTGCGCAATCCAAAGAGTCTTGCCCGTTTCCGCATGCATCGCATGGACGGTGCTAGAGGTCGTTAGCGCAAAAATAACATTGCCCGATAGTTCCCAGTGGTCGACCCGATTGCGAGAAGCATCCACTCGGGCTTGTGCAGACCAAGCTCGCTCTAGGCCATTGTTGGTTGCTTGATCGAAGGAGACGAGTCGATCGGCCGAGAAAGTTTGTGGAACGAAGCAGGCATGGACGATCAAACCAACGCAGCAGGTAAGACCGAAAGAAAAAAATCGTTTTTGTAGCGAGAAATTGAGGGGCAACATAGGGGCCAATTCGATCGGTGAATGAGTCGTTTAGTGGTCGCGAGTTCCGACAAAGGAAAGTTTATTGATAGCCCAAGGGCGACTCCATCTTAATCACGGCCGCCATTGGGTCAAAATGAACGTCAGTTGCCTGTTATACAGCAACTTGACCCCGGTTGGCAGATTTGGGCACCTAGACCACCTAGGCAGGCGTCCTTTACCATGAACGCCCGTGACGAAGAGGCCTAGCAAAGAACCTCGTCGGAAACGTCCCCGAAAGGCAATCCGAGCGAAATATCCAGAAAGTAGCGTGACGAAACGTGAACGCCGACGGTAGTAAGTCTGAAATTGATGATGAAGCGGTGCTCGAAGACATCGTGGGATATCTCAATTTTTCGTCGGGAGCCAGCGACCCCAAGTTTCTGCGCCATCTCGACGAACTCTATTGCTTGCTTGAGCCCAAGGTTTCTCGTGAGAAGAGCTTGAACGAAGTTGTCTGTCGGTTGCAAAAAACGATCGATCGACTCCAAACGTCAGGCGGCCCATTTGCCGACGTGTCGCAAGCGCGTGCCGTGGTCCAATTACTCGACAAGAAACTGCTACCTGCTTATCGAGCGTTCCACCACGATTTGTTGTTTCATCAGCAAGAGGCCGACCTATGGCGCCCCTTCTTCATTGGCCGAGCATTCGAGGCGTTGCTCACGCAAGGTTCTCCGTGGGAGGAAGCCGATCGGATCGTGGACAATGCCTTGGCCCTTCTCAACGATTTTGTCGGCTATCGACCGGTAGCCACACTCGAACCCGAAACGTTATCAGAACCCTACCCGCACGAGTATGTCCGACCGATACCACTCTATATCCGTGATGCCGGAGTCGCGTCGGGGCGCTACGAGAAAATTATTTACCACGCAATCGAAATTCTCAAAAACGCAGACGAAGAAATTCTTCATCGTGCTTGGTTCGATCTTGACCGACTCGAAGAGATCGCCCTCGATCCACGCGCCTACGACTTCGATCACCCTGCCAACCGTCGTCCTAACCATCACTTCGGCATGTGGGATCCTCATCAAATTTCCAATTCGGGATATTACACCCGATTTGTGCTGCAGCAAATTACCTTGGACGCGCTCTTGTCACGCTACGAAGGTGACCATGGCACCGAGGGGAATAACTCAGAAGACTGTTTGATGGACGCCGCTGCCGTCTTGGCAGGCACCATCTTGATGGCCTCGGGCACCAGTGGCGACGGGCCCAGTTGCCATGATTCGAGTGTGACGCTGGCAACACTCTTGCCACATATCGCGGCCTACCGCGACGACTTTTATCAACAGTTGGTCGAGCAGGCGAAGGGCGAGCGCGGAAAACGTTTGCGAGAAGAAACACAACGCTGCCGCCAACCCTTTGGTGCCGCACGCCAACATCTCAACGGAGAACTGGCCCGACGGCGTGCACTTCAACTACAGCGAGTCCATCTGGCACATCTCTTTGCACGGCTAGGGTACCCCGAAGCCGCAAAACAACAGGCAGATTCTGTGCGAGTGGCGTCCGCCCGTATGATCAGCGACGTCTATTGTCGATTAACTGCAGGCCACGACGCCATTGATCAGGAGATGCTTGAACCCGTGGTCGAGCATCTCGAGTTGATCGAAGATCGGATGCATCGTGCCATTGAATGTGGAGCCCTGGTCGATCCTTGGAATGTGGTGGGGTTTGCCGGTAACTTCAGTTTGTTTCCGGCTCTTGAAAACACGGTGCACGACTGGCGCGTGGATGAACTCATCGATCTCGTCGAGCAAGTGCTCGACCTGGGTGCACGCGCATGGAGCGAAGCCGCCGCTGTCGACAACACAAAACTAGAAAAAAAGTTTTCCACCATTCTTGCTCGATTGACTCTGTGGTGGGATCAGTTTGCCACTTCGACTATCGAAGATGTCGATCGCCTCGTAGCGAAAGAGATCGAAGTCTCTGCCAACTTAGTGGCCGGTGCACTCAATGCTTGGCATAAAGCAGGGGCCGCGGCCGGAGACATCGCTTTTTGGCGAATGTTTGTCGACCAGTTCGATTCCTCGAAAGCGTTTCAATTGGTCATCGAGGCGCTACTCGACCACCACGATACGGTGGCGGCGAGGGCCCTGATGATGCAATGGGTGAGCCAGAAAGACCGCACGCCACTAGAAGAGACCGACAGCTCGTTCCGTCGACTCGCATTTCGTTGGTTCTCGACCGTCGAAACAGAGCAAAACGATGACGATGACGGCTGGGAGCAAGTAGCCAAGTTCTTTGCCTATCTCGAAGCCAATGCCGAAGAGTATTGGCAAGTCCCCTCGCCGTTGTTCGACATGCCCTTGGACTCGATGTTCGACGAGGTGCTCGACGAAATCGACGGGGCTGAATATTTTGAAGACGAAAACGAAGAGAGCGAAGAGGAAGACGAAGAAACCGAACTGTTCGAAGCCGCCTACGAAGAGATGGTCTACCGCGACAGCACCGACGATGGCCAGGAAGGCGATATCGTCGACGAGGGCGCCGAGTTCGAAAATTCCGAATGGGATTACGAAGTGCAACGAATCGAGCAACGGCTCGATTTCTTGACCACCGTCGCAAGCCTTTGGAAACACGCCGCCATTGCGTGGGGAACCGCCGATGGAGAAACGAACCAGCGATCCGAAACCTTTGCACTATGGCTCGCTCAGGCAACCAACAACTACGGCCAACTGGTCGCGTTGCTCGAATCGATTCACAGTTGCCAGTTTGAGCCCCCTTCCGGATCTCACGAATCGTTAGTCGAGTTCGATCGTTTGCGAACCACCCAAGAAGCGCTCGTCCAAAAAATTATCACCACCTGTGTCGAAACGGGCGATGCCGCTCGACTTTTGGCAGCCACGAGCGGTGGTCAGGTGTCGGATATCGCAAAAGAATCGGGCGAACCCATTGATGTCAACGCAGTCGAAATTCTTCGAGCAGTGCTTGCAGGCGATGCCGATGGAGTGCGTCACTGCTGGGGGGCGTTTGTCGATTCGCTCGAGCCAAGGTTGCTCCTCTACGTGCCGCATTCTCGAGGCGGCGAGCCGCGGTTAATTGTCACCACCCGTGCCCTACAGCAATTGATGCATGATTTGTTGGGTTGGTTGCCCCAATTAGGTCTGATTCGCGAAACCTGCCAACTCCTCGACCTCGCCCAACAAATGGAACGAGAGCACCCGGTTGGCCAAGGAGCAGTCACCGAGTTCGATCGTCTCTTCGAAAGTGGCTACCAGGCAATTGTCCGTTCGATGGTGGCCTCGGCTGAGCAATGGAGTGCCAACAAAGGATTGCAGCAGGGGCAGCATGTCGACCATATGCTTGTCGATGCGCTTCAGCAGCTCACCGAGCAACAGCTCGATCGTTGGCTAGCTCACAGCCGAACCTTGCGACTCAGCGTGGTCGAACGATTGACCGATAAAAAAAAGTGGGATCATTTCGTCAAGTTTGTTCAGCGGTACGGCGCCGACTTCTTTGATCAAAAGTTTATGAGCTTAGGCAATTTGAGAGGCATCTTGCACCAAGGCGTCGACGATTGGCTAGACAGCCTGGCCGAAGATCCTGAACTTGTCGAAGAAGTCCGGCTGCTTAGCGAGATAGAACAAGGCGATCCTCAAAAAGAATCGATCGAGCTGTTGTCACTCGCCATCGAAGCCGTCGTCGAAAACTACCGGGCCTATCGCGATTACAACACGACCACCACGCAGTCCGACCATGGCGAGTTACTTTACACACTCATCGATTTTCTGCGATTGCGAACCGCCTACGATCGAATCGCGTGGAACTTAAAGCCCGTGGTTTGGGCGCATGAAATCCTAGTTCGACAACACCGGGCCGAGGCCGCCGAAATGTGGTGTCAAGCTTTTGCCGAACGAACTGCCGAGCCTGCAGACGAACATCAAAAGCATTTTGGCGATCTTTGTCAAAAATATGGCATGCGACTCGCAACCATCGCAGATCGAGTCGCAGAACGCTTCGTCCGGCCGTTGCTTATTGATCGAGTGAAAGCCTTGATCGAACCGGCCCTCAACGCAGAAAAAGAAACGCGAGAAGAAGCGTTTGCCGCCCTCAATCGCGAAGTGGCTAGTTTAGCCAGCGAGCCGTCCGGTGTGGGGCTCGATTTACCCGATTGGCTCGCAGCACTCGAAAACGAAGTCACCACTGTGCGATCGCGGTATAATTATCAAACCACCTCCGATCGACTGGGGCGGCGAATTGGCCAAGTCCAGATTTCCTGGCAAGAGTTGCTAAATCAACTAGACGAATCGACGTAGTCCCAAGTTTATGTCATGGACTATCGCAGAAATTAGAAACGGCCCAAAAAACTTTCTTCTCTGTGTCCCCCGTGCCCCCGTGGTGAATACCCCCGCCCCAGTACGCTACCCCTATGATCGAAAACGCACCTGTCCAATCGCTGCAACATGCTGGCTTCACCATCGAGGGATATTCTCGAGCGGCGGTGCAAAGCTATTGGCGAATTCCAGAAATGAAAATCGGTTTTGATCTCGGCCTCCAGCCTTGGTCGTTCATGGGCACCGAAAATTGGTTCGTTTCGCACGGCCACCTCGACCACATCGTCGCCCTGCCCGTCTATGTCGCCCGTCGACGAATGATGAAGATGGAGCCCCCCACCATCTACATGCCCGAGGCGATGATCGACCCTTGCACCCAAATCCTTCACCAATTCACCCGCCTCGACCGTGGTCGCATGCCGTGCGAGCTCAAGCCACTCAAGCCCGGCGACGAGGTCCAACTCTCGCGAGAGTTGGTCGTCACCGTTTCGGCGACCAAGCACAGCGTCCCCTCGTTGGGTTACATTGTGTGGGATTGCCGTCGTAAGCTAAAACCCGAGTATCAAGAACTCACCGGCGAACAAATCCGCGACATTCGTCTCGACGGCACCGACGTCACCACCGAACACCGAAAACCACTCATCGCTTATCTTGGCGACACAGCGCCCAAAGGCCTCGACGATTGCCCAGCGATGTACGAAGCGAAAATCCTCATTTGCGAAATGACCTTCGTTTCGCCCGAGCATCGCAAAGAAAAAATCCACAAGTTCGGACACATGCACCTCGACGATTTTGTCGACCGACGCGATCGGTTCAAAAACGAACTAATCATCGCCTCGCATCTCAGTACCCGCTACCACCCCAACGCAGTCACCCGCATCGTCAAAAAAGCGCTCCCCGACATGCTCGACAACCGACTAAAACTCTGGCTGTAGTCCGTGTCGGACGGACGTGATGCGTTCATCGGCGCCGATTTCCGAGTGATACCGGCGAAATAACGCACCCCACATAGCCCGGCCATCCTGGCCGGATACCCGCGCAAAAAAATCCACAATAATTTCGCGTGATTTCTCGCCCCCGAACGACTACAAAGTTTACTCCGTGTCCTCTGTGGCAATCCTTTTTCTTTGCTGCGTTTTATCAGGAGCAAAAAACATGAACTTCGGTTCCCCAACAAATCGCTTCACCACCAGCCTCCTGCTGCTTTTCAGTTTCCTGGCACCGCTCACTGCCCAAGACGACGGCATCAAATACCTCGAAGTCAAAGTTCTCAACCCCGACGGCAAGCCAATGCCCGACGCCACGGTCGAGATTTCGGTCGATGGCATGGCGTTCCCCATGATGACCGACCGCGAGGGGATCGTCCCCATCAACTATCCCAGCGAAGGTGCCAACCTGCAGCTCACCGTCATAGAAGAAGGCTACGCTGCCCTGGGTATCAGTTGGAGAAACACCGACAAAATTCCCGCCGAGTTCACCATCCCCATGCAAAAGGGCATCCCCATCGGCGGCATCGTTCACGACCCCGACGGCAACCCCATCGAAGGCGTGCTGGTCTCGGGTTACGATTCGATCAACGATTCTCAGCCCGGCAAAGCAAAACTACAGCCCCGCCTCCGGGGCGAATTGGTCACCACCAACGCCGAGGGACGCTGGCAAATCGATGCCGCCCCTGAAAAACCAATGCGATTGCAACTCAAGTTTTCGCACCCCGACTACGTAAGCGACCCCGGCTACAGTTTCCGTGGTGGCACTTGGGCGCAACTTCTTACGCTCAAACACATCGTGGTCCTCAATAAAGGCATCGAACTACGCGGCAAGGTAACCGATCCCGACGGCAAGCCAATCGCGGGCGCCGTCGTAGGCACAGGCTCCGATCGATTCAATAGCGGCAACCTAACCGTCGAAACCGATGCCAACGGCGAGTACGTCTTGAAAAAAGTCCAGGCAGGCAGCACGGTGCTCACCGTCTTCGCCGAGCACTGGGCGCCCGATTTGCGAACGGTGGTCGCAAAATACGAAATGCCCTCGGTCGATTTTTCGTTAACGCCCGGTCACACCATTCAAGTTCGTGTAACCGACCACCAAGGCGAACCTCTGGCGGGCGTCTGGTTAGCGCCCGATACTTGGCGCGGCCATCGTAGCCTGCAGGGGTTGGCCGGACGATACGAAACCAACGCCGAAGGCGTTTGGCAATCCGACAGCGCACCGCATGATGCTGTTCAATACGGCATCATAAAACAAGGATACATGTCGCTTCGACGACAAATCTTAACCGCCCAAGACGACGAGCATGTCATTGTCTTGTCCGACCCATTGGTAGTTCAAGGAAACGTGGCTGACGCCGAAACCGGAAAACCCATCAACGAGTTTGTCGTCGTGCAAGGTATCCGTTGGGACCAATCGCGTCAGAACACATACTGGGAACGCCATAACGTCCAGAAGACCCAGAGTGACGGAGCGTTTCAAACCCAGTTCACCGAGCCGCGATTTGGCCACCTCATAAAAATTGAGGCCGACGGCTATCGACCGGGAATTTCGCGAGTAATCAAGTCAGACGAAGGCACTATCACTATCGACTTCAAACTAGAGCCAGGCATCGGCCCCAGTGGTGTCGTAAAAACCCCTGACGGCAAGCCCGCCGGCGGTGCCAAAGTGGTGATAGCAGTTGCTGGTCAGTATACCCAAATCTACAATGGCCAACCCCAGCAACATCAAAACACCCCAATCGTCGAGGCCGATGCCGACGGACGTTTCACCCTCCCATTCCCCGAGGGCGACTACTTGGTTGCAATTTTGCACGACAAGGGCTGGCAGCAACTCGACGGCCAGCAACTCGAAGACACCCCCGAGATTACCCTCCAGCCGTGGGCAGAGGTCCAAGGCAAACTTATACAAGGCAACGAGCCGATGATTGGCGAGAACATCCAATCCTATTTCCAGCAGGTCCATCGGCAAAATCAGCCGAACTTGCATTGGTCGAATACCGCATCCACCGACGGCGAGGGGGCCTTTCATTTCAAACGTGTGCGAGCCGGAACCACAACCATCGGCCGACAGATTCGCTTTGCCGACAGGGGTAATGGCGGGTCGATGTCGGCCACCACCCATAGCGAACAAGTCGAAGTCAAAGCAGGCGAGACGGCCGAAATTCAAATCGGCGGCAAAGGGCGAATCGTCCAAGGCCAGTGCATCGTCCCCGACGATTACGAAGGCGAAATACCGTGGAACATGGGTACCGTCGCTCTCTACGAGGTGGAACCAAACAATTACTTACAGGCCCTAGGCCGGGCATTTAGTCAACTTATCCAGCAAACCGCAAAGTCTCGTCAGCCCGCCAAACAGGTCCACCGAAAAAACTATACCGCTACGTTCGACGACCAGGGTGCCTTTGTAATTCACGACATCCAACCGGCAACCTATCAGATGCGAGTAACAATCTATCAACAGCCCGTCGGCAGAAACTACAACTGGCAACCGCTGGCCACCTTCAACCAAATCATCACCATCCCCCAAGGCACCACCCCCCACAACACCGGCAAACACACACTAACAATAGAAAACCCCCAACCCACCCCATAGCCCGGCCATCCTGGCCGGAATACCGGGTAGCCCAGGTTGCCCTGCAACCTGGGTCGCCAAGCGACAAGAAGCATCGGCTCAATCAAACCCTGCCATATCCGTGTGTATTACCGAAACGCACGAACCAACAAAACTCCGCGTTCTCTGCGCCCTCCGCGGTAAATCCCCCGGCCAAAAATGCCAATGGAACTTTCCACACCAATGCTCGACAATAACTCTTGCCCCCACTCTTTGGAAATCTAAAACGCGAATCCTCACTGGGTGCCACTGTCTGGCTTGTCCAGCAGTGGAACACTGGTACCCATATCGCACTGCTGGACAAGCCAGACAGTGGCACCCATTCGCATCACACAAAAAATTAGCGAGTATCAGCGCAAATCAGCGGTTTACTTTTATGACAATAAAGTCACACCAAATGGACAAAATAGGACAAAACCCCACCGACTTTTGTCCAAGCAAAATCTCGCAAAGCCTAGCATTGAAACGTTTAAGAAAATCATGGCGGACAAAACTCTTGGATATTGTCCGCCAAATCCCCAAACAGCCCATATCGTGCCAAAACTACCACCAACCGAAGAGACAAAAACCTACAAAACCAGAGTCAATCGCACAGAACCGCAACGAGTTTTGTCCATTTTGTCACCAAACCGCGTGACAAAACTAACGGCTAAACGTTGAACAAGAAATGGCAAACATCGCTGTCTTGCATGACATAGCTTTTGCCCTCGACGCGCATTTTGCCAGCCTCGCGGATTGCTTTTTCGCTGCCATATTCATCGAGATCATCAACCGAGTAGGTTTCCGATCGAATAAAACCACGTTCGAAGTCGGTGTGAATCACCCCAGCAGCCTGAGGAGCCGTGGCGCCGACCGGAATTGTCCAAGCACGAATTTCTTTTTCACCCGCAGTAAAATAGCTCTGTAAGCCAAGCAGTTTGTAGGACGCCCGTGCAAGCGAAGCCAGCGCCGGCTCGGCAAGCCCAAGGCTTTCGAGCATCTCGGTGCGTTCCTCTTCGTCTAGCTCAGCCAGTTCCGATTCTAGGCGAGCACAGACGGGGACGACCAAACCACCTTCGTTGGCAGCACGCTTGCAGAGTGCTTGGACATGGCTGCTTTCGCCTTGCAAATCGTCTTCGTGAACATTGGCGACGTAAAGCACCGGTTTCGCAGTCAGTAATTGACACTCGGCGAATACTTTCGACAAGGTCGGGTCTTCGAACGTAAGTTCTCGAACCGGTTTTCCTTCGGCCAGCAAGCTTTGACATTGCTGCAAGACTTCGACCCGTTGCTTCGCTTCTTTGTCGCCTGCCCGAGCGCTACGGCCCGCCTTATCGGCCATCGATTCAACCGACTGCAAATCGGCGAGCATGAGTTCGGTATCGATGGTTTCGACATCGCGCAACGGATCGACGCTGCCATCCACATGCGTCACATCGGCATCCTCAAAACATCGGACCACATGCAAAATAGCGTCGACCGCGCGGATATTGCCGAGAAACTGGTTGCCCAACCCTTCGCCCTCAGACGCACCCCGCACAATCCCAGCGATGTCGATCAGCTGCAAGACCGCAGGAATGATTTTCTCGGTCTCGATATGTCGGTTGATTCGCGCCAGTCGAGCATCGGGGACGGGCACCGCACCGACATTGGGTTCAATCGTACAGAAAGGATAGTTCTCGCTAGCGATTCCGGCAGCAGTCAACGCGTTGAACAGTGTTGATTTTCCAACATTGGGGAGCCCGACAATTCCTGCTTCCATAGTTCTCTCAACTTCTCAACTGCTACTGGTTGTCTTGGCCGTGTCTGGCAAAGTCCCGAATTCTAGCCCAGTTGGCGCTGGGATAATAGTCGTCCTAGAGCGAGCAATTTGGCCAATCTCGCGTGGTCAGATCAACGCAGACCGGTAATAATGGGAGGAGCGCCCCAGGCGAGTTTGCAGGGCTGCCGAATGGAGATCCCCGACATTTCAAAGGATATATGCATGTCAGGCTGGAAGAAAATCGTGGCGGTAGTGGCTGTCGTTGGCCTACTGACAACTTCATGCGAGAACGCATTCTGCGACGAGGCCGCAGTAGAAACAGTAGAAAACGAGGGTCGGGCTGATTTCTTCGAGGCGATGCAGACCAAAGTAAACGCCAAGGGCCTGCAAGATCTCAACCGAGTGGTTGCGCTATTAGAAACTTCGCTGAGCAAGGGGCTCGATCTCGAAGATGCTGAGTTTGCTGAGCAAATGCTCTCGGACTCGATGATGGAGCGTGCCTCCGTTTTAATGCAGGTGATCAATACCCATTCGATTCTCAATCCGAAAGTCCAGCAAGTACGCCGGCTGGTCGTTTCGGATCTACGAAGTGTCTTGGCTTATGCTGACCCGCCTGCTCAGGCGAATTACATGCTGGGGCGCCTCATGGCCTTGCCCGGCGGAGATCGGCGCGAAGCGTTGCGCGCTTTGACCGCCTATCTCGAAGCCGGAGATTTGCGTCCTGGCGAACGAGCAGAAGCGTATGCGTTGCGTGGTCGTGTGCAGGTGGACGAAACGAAGTCGCTGGCCGATTTTGATCAGGCGGTGACACTCGCGCCAAATAACGATGGCTATCGGTTGATCCGAGCAGTTTTTCTACGAGGCCGCCACAAGCTCGAGGAGGCATTGGCCGAGGTAGATATCTTGCTTGATCATAGCCCCGATGATGCCAACGCATTGATTCTTCAAGGCGAAGTGCTCCGTGAATTGGGAAAGATGGAGGAGGCATTGAAGAGTTTTGACCTAGCCACCGAACTAGCGCCACAAGCACCGAGCCCCTTTCAAAATCGAGGCGAAATTTTCCGTGAGCAAGAGAAATACGAAGAGGCCATTTCGCAGTTCAACCAAGTATTAGAGCGTCAGCCGGGTGGTCTGATGCCCTTGCTGCACCGTGCTCAGGCCTATCTTTTCTCGGATCAAAACGAAGAAGCGTTAGCAGACGTTGAGCTTGCCCTCGAAAAACAGCCGCTCATAGCCGCCCATCGTCTTCGTGCTGAGATCTTGGCAAAGATGGATCGTTTGCCGCAGGCGATCGACGAGATGGAGCGTGTGGCCGAGGCCATGCCTGAGCAATCGGAACTCAAGTTTCAGTTGGCTGTTTATTATGGTTACAACCAGCAGCCTCGCAAAGCGATTCACGCTTTCAGCGAGGTGCTGGCAATGGACGAGAATAACTTCTACGCACTCCAGCGACGGGGCGATACCTACCTCAATCTCGGCGAACATGCCGCGGCGGTTGCCGACCTCGAAGCGGCATCAAAACTCCAGCCCGAAGATTCGTCCGTACTAAACAACTTGGCTTGGGTGCTTGCGACCTCGCCTAGCGACGAGGTGCGCAACGGAGAAAGGGCAGTCGAATTTGCCCTCAAAGCATGTGAGCTGACTAGCTACGGCATGCCCCACATCCTCAGCACTCTGGCAGCAGCCTACGCCGAATCGGGCGACTTTGACTCCGCGATCAAATGGTCGCAGCAGGCCGTCGACCAGGAAGACCCAACCCATAGCGAGCAATTAGCTAAAGAGTTAGCCAGCTACAAGCAACAAAATCCTTGGCGAGAACGCCAAACGATTGAGGAGCAATCTCAGGTCACCGAGCCAGAAGAGCCTTCTGAAGAGCAGGCCGAAGTGCCGCAATAACCGCTCCGTTTTCCAGATAGCCACATTGCAATCCTCGGCTTATACCCCGCCTCTCAATTTTGAAATCTGAGATCACCTCGCCAGGGAGTGACGGAACTATGCGAATCGCGTTGCATTGGCAGATTCTAGTTGCCATGTTACTAGGGGCGGCCATCGGGATGGGGCTCAGTCGTACTGCCAGTCAGCAGCATACGGAGCAAGTCGCCGAATTTAAGGCGGGTTCTGTACAGCTCGTCGGCATGGAGAAAGCTGTCCCTCTACCAACGGGGAGACTCTGGTCACTCGACACCCCAGAGCGAATACTGATTCAAATCGAAAGCCATCAGGGCGAAGGCGTGCGGACGACCCGTCGAGTGGTCGTGGGAGATCGCCGCTTGGTCGAGCAGCGATTGGCCAGCGAGGGCGAACCCTGGCCCAACGTCGATGGCGCAGATTCATTTCCTCGATCGGTGGAGCCCACACTCAATGAGCTACGGTCGCACGACCCGGTGGCGTACACGTTATTCCAACAGCATGGACGGTCGCTAGCGCGCCGAGTCGGCGACATTGCCAAGACCATCGGAGACTTGTTTCTTCGGATGCTGAAGATGGTTTCGGTGCCATTGATCATTACGTCACTGCTGTCAGGGGTCACAGGACTTGGGCGTGCCGAGCGGCTTGGCCGCATGTTTGGCAGAACACTCCTGTACTATCTGGCAACCAGCATGTTGGCGATTGTGGCCGGTTTGGCGATGGTCAACCTCATCCAACCGGGTGTTTCTGACGCAGCCGTAGCTGCCCCCGTCGTTATCGATGCGCCGCAACAGGGAAAGGGACTGGCGGTCGTGCTGTTCGAGCAGCTCCAGAACATGATCCCGACCAATCCATTTGGCGCCGTGGCGACAGGCAGTTTCCTTTCAATCATCGCATTTACTTTGGCTTTTGGCGTCTGCACGATACTGGTGGGTGGCTCTACCGCCCAGCGAATCAGCGAGCTCGTCGATGCTGCGTTTCAAGTGATGATGAAACTCACGATGCTTATCATTCGCCTGGCACCTGTTGGGGTGTTCTTCTTGATGCTCTCGGCGACGTCTACGCAAGGTGCGGGGATTTTTGCCACGTTGGGGTGGTACATGCTGACGGTGGCCTGCGCGTTGGCCTTTCATGCTATGATTGTCTTGCCTGCAATTTTGCATTTTTGTGCCAAGCGTAGTCCGGTTCAATTTGCCCAAGCCATGAGCCCTGCCCTGCTGACGGCATTTAGTTCGGCTTCAAGCAACGGGACTTTGCCGCTAACGCTTACTTGCGTCGAAGAACGTGCACGAATCAGCAATCGGGTAGGTTCGTTCGTTTTGCCACTTGGGGCGACGATCAATATGGATGGCACCGCTCTTTACGAAGTGGTTGCCGTCCTATTTATCGCCCAGCTAAGTGGCTTAGATTTATCGCTAAGCCAGCAAGCCGTTGTGGCGTTCACGGCGCTGCTAGCCAGCATCGGGGCGGCGGGCATCCCTCATGCCGGGCTCGTGATGATGGTGATCATCCTGCAAGCCGTTGGATTACCGACCGAGAGCCAGGGGCTGATTATTGCGGTCGACCGTGTGCTGGATATGTGCCGAACTTCGGTGAACGTGTGGAGCGATGCATGTGGTTGTGCTGTCGTGAGTCGTTTTGAAGCGACGGGCGGCGACCAGGAGGCGCCATCCACAGACGAAGCGAGCATTGATATTTGAGCATCGCCTTGACTCGCCGATTGTGCTGAGTAGACTCGGTTACTCGCCGAGGCACTAGCTTCTGGCTAGAGACGGTTTCAAAATACCAAAAAAGTATCCCGCGGCCGGAGATTTTCGTGCCAAGGATGGGTTTTGAAACCGACTGTAAAAATGGGCTCGTGGCGGAATTGGCAGACGCGCATGCTTGAGGGGCATGTGCCCGCAAGGGCGTGCTGGTTCGACTCCAGTCGGGCCCACTTGAGATTGAGGCTCGCAGTCATTTGAATCTGGCAGCGAGTCTTTTTCTTTGCGCCACTCTCTCGATGGGCGTGGACACCTGCGCCAAAGGGCTTACAATCTCCAAGAGTACTCATCGTGGACCCTTCGATACCCTTTTCAGGAACCCTTACCGATGCTTAGTCAGGTGATGCAAGACGCCATCAACGACCAAATCAATAACGAGATGTTCTCGTCGTACAGCTATTTGTCGATGGCTGCTTGGTGTGAGCACAAGCAATTTACAGGGTGTGCCCATTGGATGCGATTGCAAAGCGATGAAGAACGTGTTCACGCCATGCGGCTACACGACTTTCAAATAGCTCGTGATGGTCGGGTTCTCTTTCAATCGATTCCCCAACCAGAAGTCGACTACGAATCGATCGTAGACGTGTTTGAGAAAGCACTGGCCCAAGAGCAACTGGTGACGCAACAGATCGACGGGCTCTATGAGTTGGCGATCAAGGAAAAAGCCTTTGCCGCGCTTGTTGAGCTAGAGTGGTTCATCACCGAGCAGGTCGAAGAAGAAAAAACAGCCCGTGAGATTGTCCACAAATTCAATATGGTCAAAGACGATCCGGCTTCGTTGCTCGACCTGGACAACGCGTTAGCCCAGCGTGCGCCGGAACAAGCTGACGCAAATTAACTTGCGCTTCCACAAAGCCAAAGGAGTGCAATCCGTTGGCTTTAAGCCCAGAGGGCAGACGCGGCGTCGATCACCGGGGCGGTCACGGCAGAAACGTGGCCTCGGACGGCACCCCAGCCGCCATATTCGCGGAGTTCCAGGTAGAGGAACAAACAGCCCAGCAATAGAGCCATAAGAGAAACGATGAGCATGACCGTATAAACGCTCAGCTGTGGTTTCTTGCTAAGTATGCTGGGGGCACTAGCTGATTCTAAGTTTGGTTGCGACATGATCGCCCTCCTGAATTTGACCCTGCTGGAAGCGGCGAATCACGCGACCCACGGCCCGGTCGGGCTCGGTCTTGAGGATCTCGGCGCGGCCAAGATAGCGTTCGCCACGGAAGACCTCGATCGTGTGTCCTGGCTTGATGCCATCATCGGCACCCACGCTCACTTCGATCAGTTGATTGCCGGCGGCCCGGTGGATCGCACTTACCACACCACGCACATTAGGCACCCCAGCTTTGGGGTCCGTGCTGGGGTCGATGCCACTCTCACGCAACATCGAGGTGGCAGTACCAAGTTCTTGGACCAACTGAATGCTCCGCTCACGAAGGGATGTTAGCGTTCCCTGGGCCTGATGAAGCTCGTCGGTCGCACGAATAGTGACGGCAACGGCTTCGTCGCGAGCTTGCTGGTTTTCCTGGATTGCAGTTCGTAGCGCATCGACCTCGGAAGTGAGCGATTCGTTATTCGATTGGGTAGCAACCACCGCCGCGGTGTTGGTTCGTTGCTCTTGGCGTAGTAGGTCAAGCTCCGACTGAAAGGTGGTATTTTCGGCAACCAGTTGGATTCGCTCGCTTTCAAGTTTTGCAACTTCCTGCTTCGCCGTCTCGACTTCGCCGGTCAACAGGCTTTCCAGGCTACGCAGCTTGCTTTCCAATTGTTGGTTTTGTTGCTTCGCATTATTGAGTTGGGCAGTTAGCTTGTCGGCGTCCTCCTTGAAATTTCGGTGAGTTGAGTACACCATTACCGCCACCACCATCACAATGAGTGAGGTAATTAGGATCACGCCGGTGAGTACTTTGCCGAGTAGATTCATCGAAATAGCTTCCTCTTGGGGGAGTTTGCAACGCCTTGGTGTAGGCAGGCAACTCCGAATCGTGCCGTGGTCGTCGGGCCTGACTGAACCACGAAGATCATGTTCCGTGCGAAGAGCTTCCAATGCTCCGACATAACGACTTGCAATCGTCGGCAGAAAACTAAGGGACCTTGGCTGGTAAGCGAACCTATCGCTCGGCCATGGGCCCACGAAATCGCTGCCACTTCAGGAGATAGTTCCTACAAACGCAGTATAATCAGGGCAAGAAATGGGTGTCAAACTTTCGTCGGGTGAGATTCGCCAGACGACAGCCAAGGGGGCCGATTTTGACAATTCTCCGATTTCTGAGACCAAATCGCCAATCTGTGCGTCCGCATTTTATCAAGAAAACGTGGCCTGTGAGTACGAATCCCGCAATTTACGGAGGGTTTCGTGCAAACCCTCATTTCGGGACCAAGCACGCTTTGCCATCAGCCTGGAAAACAGCCACAACCCGAGCCACAGGAGCCTGCTGGCGGCGACTCAGGGCGGCTCGACGAAGAATGGGCCGCTGGGGCACTCAGGAGCTTTGTCAGTCGGGTACTACCGCAGGCTTCGCATAGCGGGGTTTCTTCGCCTCGAACGAGTAGTTCCTGCTCACGTTCGCATTGCTGGCAGACAAATTCGTAGAGCGGCATGAGAAGAATTCCAGAGTAAAAAATTAAGGAAGGGTGCTCGATTTACCATCGTTCGGGCCGCCGCAAGATTTCTTGCGCGACGATTAGCTGCCGCATTCCTTCGGGCTTACTTAGTAGCTCGGCAATCTCAGCCGCCAAGTCGGTCTTCGGAGTGGCGGTGCCAGGAGCCTTAGATTGACGTTGAAGGGTTCCGATCTGATGGTCAAATTTTTCGTGGAGTAGCGATTCCACACGATCATGGGTCGACTCTAGCTTATCTCCTAACCGCTCGGCATGTGCGGCAATCTGCGAGGAGCTAATATGGTGGGCGACATGCTCACTGACGCCTTCTCGTCGCAGGTTGGGTTTAGGTCTCTCTGCGGGCACCAGTCGACGAGGTTTGGCAGGTTGCGGCTTCGGTCTTCGCTTTTGAACGGCCGGTTTTTTCGGTGGTTTGCCTTGCGCTCGGCGCAAGAATTCTTCGACCTCACCCCTCAACGCATCGGCTTGGTCGACCGGTGCCGCTTTGCCTGGAAGTTCAGGAGGCTGCTGGGGCCGTGGCATACGCGGCTGCGGAACTTTCTTTTTTGCTTCCGCTTTACCGGTGAGTAGTTGGAAGATGCCATAAAGAATGAGGAAAATTATCGGTGCGACCGTATCGAGAAAATCGCCGATCAAGGGAACCAAGATGCCAACTAAAATCTGCACGCCTTGTACTCGTGTTAGGGGTGATTGATCAGCCTGTTGAAGGATCGCTTGAGTTTAATCGCGTCGAGATCCAGAGCTTGCAATCGACTCGCGCATATCGGTGTCTGCCTGGACGTTCTTCAGCTTGTAGTAATCAAGGATTCCTAGGTTACCGCTGCGGAACGCCTCGGCCATAGCCCTGGGCACTTCGGCTTCGGCTTCGACCAAGTGGCCCCGGTTTTCCTCGATTCCGGCAAAATTCTCTTGCTCCAGCGAGACCGCCATGGCGCGGCGACCTTCGGCTTGTGCCCGGGCCACCCGCGTATCGGCTTCGGCTTGGTCGGCTTGGAGCCGGGCCCCAATGTTGTCGCCAACGTCGATATCGGCAATGTCGATCGAGACGATTTCAAATGCCGTTTGTGAATCAAGCTTTCTCTTTAGAACTGCTTTCGAGATGGAGTCTGGGTTTTCTAGAACATGGGCGTGGGTCAAGGCCGAACCAATGGCGCTGACAATGCCCTCACCCACTCGAGCGACGATCGTTTCTTCGGTGGCTCCGCCAATGAGCTGATCGAGGTTTGCTCGCACCGTGACGCGGGCACGAACCTTGAGTTGAATACCATCTTTGGCGATGGCGTCGAGCGTAGCTCGTTTCGACTCACGCGATGGGCAATCGATTACGCGTGGGTAGACGCTCGTCTGTACGGCCTCAAGGATATTCCGACCGGCCAGATCGATGGCCGTTGCCTGTTTGTATTTTAGGTGGACAATTTTTGCCTTGCGGGCGGCCACCATCGAGCGAATAACCAGCGGGACATTTCCGCCGGCCAGATAGTGGGCTTCCAGTGCTTTGGTCGTAATCCCCTCCTCCTCTTCTTCGATTCCTGCCTGCACGGCCATAATCTTGCTGCGGACGATTACCGTGGGATTTACCTTGCGGAATGTCATGCGGATGAGGTCGAGGATGCCAACCCCGGCACCGGTTGTCACCGACTGAATCCACAGTCGAGCATACCGGGCAAAGATGGCAAAAAAGACCATCACCGCGATCATCACGGCAAAAGCGCCTACGATGAACATCGTTGTGGTATTGCCTGCCGCCAACAGGGGATTGCCAAGAAGCGTTTCAGGCAAAAGCATTGCGAAGAGTCTCCATCCAGGGGCCAAGGAGAGGGGAGGGACGGCATGTCCAACCACCGCCCACCTGACCGTTTTGTACTACCTGCCTGCTGTCAATGCAAGCCAATAGCGCTCCAGTACTACGGCCAGCCATTATTATGCGGGATGATGAATCGATTGGACATTTGTCTGGTTTCGAGCAGACCTTGTGTGAGTTACGTCACCAAACTGCTAGCGGTGCCTTGCTAGCCCGTTCAGAAGAGATAAATTTGGCAAAGAGGCCTTATTGGCAGCTTGACTTTCAAGCCCTTCGGCAGAAAATGGCTGGGTTGTTTCGGGCTGGCCAGTTTATGGGTTTTTAGAACCATGTGGGCAGTTGTCCCGTTTTTCTAACAAGGTTGGTTTGAGGTAGAGGAGTATCACAATGCGTAAGGGAAGTTGGTTTGTAGGATTGATGTTGTTGGCGGCACTAGTTTGGCTAGCCATACCAGCCTGTACTTTTGCCACAAGCGTTAACGACCTTGACCTCGCTGGAGCGACGTTTGAGGAGAGTGACGACGACGAAGATGAAGGCAGTGGTGACAAGTCGTCCTTCGACGATAATGGTGATGACGATGACGACGAAGGTGATGAGGATGAAGGCAGTGGCGACAAGTCGTCCTTCGACGAAGACGGCGACGACGATGACGACGAAGGTGATGAGGACGAAGGTAGCGGCGACAAGTCGTCCTTCGACGACAATGGTGATGACGATGAGGACGAAGGTGATGAGGACGAAGGTAGTGGCGACAAGTCGTCCTTTGACGACAATGGTGATGACGAAGGCGATGAAGACGAAGGCAGTGGCGAGAAGTCATCGTTCGACGAAGATGACGATGATGAGTAGAGCCTAGTCTTTATCTCACACGAAAAATCAGGGCGTGTCGGCTTATCCAGTCGGCACGTCCTTTTTTGCATCTGGGGCGAGTGAGACAAGATTAGCCCAAGGGATCCTCGAAAGAGTCAAAGTCGAATTCGTCGATTGGTTTCGAGAATAGTTCGCGAGGATCCTCAGCCACGTTGCGTGCTTCCTCTTCGTCAGCGGGCCGAACCATCACACGATTCGATTTTACCTCAACAACGACAATCGGCTGGCCTACTTCAATCGCGACCCCTTGGCTAACAGCATCGACCAGATGTCCGTCGATAAAGATTGAGCCGGCGGGCAGCATCTTGGACTTGGCAACACCAACTCGACCCACAAGCTCCCGACGTGGATCCTCTGGCAACATTTCGTCCGAGGTAGCCAGTTCACCTAAAAAGGCTTTCCCCATGGGCGTATGGGGCCAGTACTTAAAAGCTAACGCCACGGTCAAGGGGACGGCAATCACGGTAATCACCATGAAACCCAGGCCTGTGGTCAAGTCACGGCGAAATGCCATCACCACGCTACCCACGATAGTGATTGCGGAAAGAAAGCTAAGCAGTCCGCCCGAAGGGAGAAATACTTCGAGCACCACCAGCGCGCATCCGACGAGCATCAATACGATCGCCCAGGTAAGCGGATCGAGTCCAGACATTGATGAAGCTCCGTAAGACAGCGTGATTGGCGACCAGCGTAGTTTACCAGCCTACCTGCTACGAAGGCAAAGCCAGTCGGTGGTAAATTATGCCGGCCCGGTAGCTCGCACGAGCACACGATTGGCCTTGGCTTCGACCACCACCAGGGGCGTGCCCCGATCAAGCGGCTCGCCTTCTGCAATGACGTCGATGAATTCGTGGTTGATTTCTGCCTTGCCCGCGGGACGAAGATCGGTAGTTGCCACACCGCTCGCGCCGACGAGTTCTGAATAGTCCGCCACTGCTTCGTGATGGTCGAGCGCGATGCGTTCCTCGGCGGCAGGAGGAGTTAATATCATACGGCGAAAGAGGGGCGTCTGGGGGAGATAACGGCGCGAGGCCACCGTAAATGCCATAAATCCGACACAGGCAAGAGCGACGGTCGCAACCGAACGGGCAAGCTCGTCCATGTCTGCTTCACTGTGTGGCCGAACAAAGGTTAAGCTTGCCAGCACAATCGACGCGATGACCAAAGCCCCGCCGCCCAATCCAAAAATGCCAAATCCGGGGACGACAAAAATCTCCATCAAAATAAAAGCTAAGCCACAAACAAAGAGAATTACCTCAAGCCAACCTGCCGTGCCGTTGAGATACTGGCTCCAGAAAAAAAGTAGCAAGCCAAGCGTACCCACAAAAGCGCCAACACCCAGGCCAGGCGCTCGAAGTTCCAGATAGATTCCTGTCAATCCGACCATCAGTAGCAGTACCGAGAACCCGGGCGACGCCAAGGCTTCGATCAATTCCAAGGCCCAGTTCGGCTTTGCAATAGGCGGATCACTCTCTAGGCCATACGAGCGCTTGAGTTCGTCGAAAGTTTCGACGGCCTTCCAGGCGATGCCCAATTCCTGGGCACGTAGGCCGTGAACAGGTAACTGCAGATTGCCTTCGTCTTGCAGCCAAGCCTCGGTATCGGTTAACTCGGTGGCTTCCTCGCCACTCATAATGCGGAGTTCGCCTGTGGTTTTGTTGTGGTACTGAAATAACTCGATGTTCGGGTCGATCATCGCGGCGAGCAGCGACCAACGATGTTCGGTTTGCGGGGCGAGCGATTCTTGAAGGGCCGTTTTGGCGGCTTCGAGTTCTGCGGGTTGCTGAGGAACCGCAGGGGCAACGGCATCGAGTTTTGCCGTCGAGTGCATCACTAGTTGGTCGCAGGCTAGCGCGACCAAAGCAGCACCGCCTCGAGCCTCCGCGGGGACATATGCCACTGTTCGCACTGAGTTTGGATCGATGTTGGCCACGGCATTCGCCAGTCGTAAGCTCGCTTGCAAATCGCCCCCCGCACTGTCGATGCGAAGCCCAATCCAGTTGACATTTTGCTGCTCCACCGTTCGGCCTAGCAGGGCTTCTATTTGGCTAGCCAATCGCGGAGTGATTTTTCCTTGTAGATCGATGATCACCGGCTGCCAGCGAGCGGCTAGCGAATTGTTTTCGGTCAAGGCTTGGGCAGAGATATCAAATGCTTTAGCGACCCCCTCTCGCGTCGAGGTGAGATATTTGACAAAACCGAGCTGTCGACCTTCTCGCCCATCAAAATCGGCCATCGTACCGCGGGGAATGAGTACCTTTTGCTCAACAATTTCACGTCCCTGGGAGAAGGATTCAAAATCGGCTCGAAGCACAAAGTGAATGCCATCTTCCGCTTCGACTTGCGAGACTTCTGAAGCTGGGTCGATCATGCCAATGGCGATTGCCACGGGAATGGTACGTCGTATTTCGGCGATTTCTCGATAGGCGGCGACCACGCTTTGGCGAACGGCTCCTTCGGCCATTTCGTTGATGCCGGCGTTGCCAAGTAGCGCATCAGGTGCCATGACGATTTCTTCGCAGGCCATGGCCAAGAGCGCCCCATGGCCTTGGATCGATCTCGGCAGAAAGGCGACCGTGCGAACGCCGTTCATCTCTCGGCTGCAGAGAAAGTGGGCCAGAGCGAATACGCGTTCAAATTGACTGCTTTCATTCGCTTGGAGTTCGCCCAAGGGCGGTTCGAGTTGGAGCACCAGCAACGGACGTCGAGCGTCTTTATTCGCTCGAACCTCGGCAAGTAACCGATCGCAGGTGCGCTGCAAAGTCACCTGCACCGCTTGATCGGCATTCCCCCTGAGTGGGAGATGCACGCGCACTAAGGCAGCCGGTGTGCTTGCGACGGCTGCTTGCTCCTCGGTAGGCATTTCTTGTGAGTTCGCTGAGAGTTGCCCCAACATCAGCAAGCCAAGGCAGACCGAGGCAATGGTTTTCGTGCGGGCGGCAAACAATCCATGAAACGCCATAGTCGACTCGGTGCTTAAGAGGAAAAAGCAATGGTAGTGCCAAAATTATACGGTACGTCTTACGATGAGCAAAGCAAAGCTTTCAGGGATTGCAGTGCTCTTGCGAGTCGAGCATCGCATCCAGAGCAGCCAGGGCCACTGTCCAGCGGGTTTTGCCAGTGGTGTAGGTTCCCCACCATTGCTGTAATGGGGCAGCTAGGTCGGTCGGTAGGTACCAGCAGGCGAGCGATTCGCTGAGTGTCGCCGTAGATAACTCTGCGAGTTCGACGGTTTCTGCTGCGGCCAAAATCAGGGGTACGCTAGCCAACTTCGCAATCAATGGCAGTCGCGGCCCGGCAATGGAATCGCTGTAGCAAGGTAAATCGAAGTTCAGCTGCGCAAGCAACCAACCTAAGCGGAGTGTTTCGGGCAGGACAGCATGCGGATTCGCTAACACCGCCTCGAAGGTCACGCGGTTATTGCGCAGATGGGCTCGTCCATGACCACCGACGATTGGGGAGACCAGCACAATTTCGCCCGACGGGACGAGAAGCGATTCTTCGGTTAGCATTGCCACCTGACGCATCAGCCCTGGGCCACGAGCCTCCCATTGTTCTCGCAGGGGTCGCCCACGGACCGCCAACTCGTCTACGAGCATGGGTGATTCTCGTAGGAGTGCGGCCTCCAAGTCGGCAACGCAGCCTGCAAGCCGCGTTATCGCGGCTGTGCCCAGCGAGTTGGCCTCTACGGTTCGGGTAGCAACTATCTCAACCAGCTGCCGATTGTTTTCGTATTCAGCTGCCAGGCTAACCAGTAGAGGCAACGTCTCATCGACGGGCAAACTGCAAGCATTTAATTCGCGCAGCAACGCTTTGATAGCCGGCTCGAGGGTTGTCGCGATCGCCGTGTCTGCAATCGGCAATCCTTCGTGCATACAAGCGGCGGCGTGCAGGCAGGTGGCCGAGAAACTGGCTTTCCAGCGTAGTTGCATCGAAAAAGGTTTCCTTTGCATCGAATGTTTCTGGGAGTGCCCTAGCAGAAAGCATCGTGCCCGCAGTGCTAGCAGCGAGTCAACCGCTTATTTTTGCTCCCGAAGTGCACGAAGCCGGCCTAGGTGCGAGGCGAGGCGATTGCTATGATCCCCGCCCCTTATGGGCCGGTCAAACGGCCTGCCTATTGTCATCGCGTCATGCGTGAGTCCACACCCAAGAGCCTTGCTATGCATCGTTCCCCTACACATTTCCTAGCTATTGCCACCGTGGCTAGTTTTCTATTGGTTGTCGAATCTTCGCCAGCGAATGGCCAACAAGCCCCGGTGGGCCAGCCCCCGGCTGCCTTCCAATCCGGGCAAACCCCGGCAACCACGAGCCCTGTGCCCGTGCAGGTTGCGCAAGCACCTGCCCAGCCAGGGAATTCGGAAGAAGCCGTGACACCGGGCAATCCTTTGGGCCCTCCGTTCCAGCTGACTCCGGTTGAAAAACAATTTGTCGATCAAATTTTGCAAATGTGGGAAGACCAGAGTTCACAGATCAATACCTTCGACTGCCAGTTTGAGCGTTGGGAGTACGACCCCGTCTGGGGACCAGGAAATAAGATTCCATTGATCAAAAGCGAGGGCCAACTTACGTATTCGAAGCCCGACAAAGGCAGCTTCAAAATCAGCGAAATCCGCCGTTGGACAAAACAAGAGGCGAGCCAGGAGTCTTGGGAGCCCGGAGATTGGGTTTTGCAAAAGCACGAAGTGGGTGAACATTGGGTTTGCGATGGCAAGGCGGTCTTTGAATACAATCACGGCAAGAAACAACTCGTGGTCAATCCGTTGCCGCCTTCGATGCGTGGCCAAGCCATTGTCGATGGCCCTCTGCCTTTCTTGTTTGGTGCCGATGCCGACAAACTCAATAGCCGTTACTGGATTCGCAGTAAGCAGGGTAGCCCCGACACCATTTGGCTCGAGGCGTATCCTCGCAATCAGGCCGATGCCGCCAACTATCACCATGTCGATATTATGCTTGAGCGTAAGAAGATGTTGCCCACGGCCTTACAAGTCCACATGCCCAACGGCCAAAGTCGAGCAGTTTATATGTTCCAAAAACCAACGGTCAATGGAACGCTTAACAAACTGTTCGGAAGCCTCTTTAGCGCCCCACGCACGCCACTCGGTTGGAAACGCGTGGTGCAAGAATTGCCTCCAAATGCCCAGGCTGCTCCGCAAGCGGCTCAGCCGCAGGCTACGCTGCAGCGATGAGCTTTTTAAGAGCGAAGAGGTCGGAGTCAGAATTCGGAGTGCAGTACTCTCTCGTAGACTGCGGCAACGCCCTTGGCCATGGCTTGGGCTGAAAAACGTTCGCCGTGACGTTGCTTTGCATTTTCGCTGAGGGCGAGATAGTCGAGGCTTTCGCCGGCAATCAATTCTTCGATGGCGAGCGTGAGCTGGCTGACGCTCGCAGGTTCGACAAGTAGGCCATCTTGGCGGTGGCGAATTGCTTCGGGTACCCCTTCAACATGGCTGGCAACGACCGGCACGCCCGCCGCCATTGCTTCGAGCACAACCATCGGCAGCCCCTCGCCAAAAAGGCTTGGTAGTACAAACAGATCGATCTGTGCCAGTTCGGCATGAATGTTGTCGACAAAACCAGTCCAAGTGATGGCCTCTTCGATTCCAAGCTGCTCGCAACGTTGCTTGACGTCGTGTTCGTACTCGGGAGTTTCGAATGGCCCGATTGCTCGAAGATGCACATCCGCGCCCTGCGAACGAATCGCGGCAAGCGATTCGAGGAGAATCTCGATTCCTTTGCGCGGGCGAAACAAAGCCGCCATCCCCAGCGTCCAGGTGCCTTGAGGCTGCTCTCGAGAACCTGCGTCGATCATCGGCACGCCATTTGCCACATAAGTGACTTGCGAGTCGTCATAGCCTTGCGTTTGCATCAGTTGTTCTAAACTGGGCGAGACGGTAATTAGGTGAGCTGCGTTGCGAAGACTCCACCGTTCGAGCTTTGCATTGATAAAGTTTCGAAGACGGTGCGTCGAATCGCGAGCGGTTGGGCTATGCACATGATACACCAGGGGGACGCCAGCCCGCTTGGCTGCCATGCTGCCCATGAATACGGAGCGGGGGGTATGAGCGTGAACCAGTGTGTAATTTTCATTGCGAATCAGGTTGACTAGTTGGTCGACACAGTCGAGGTCGATTCGCCATCGCATCGGCACGTTGTGCAAACGGGCATTCTGTGACTTTCGGGCAATGGGAAAACGATCGGGCTTTAAGCATGCGAACCCAACTTCGTAACCTAGCGACGGAAGTTCTAAGGCAAGTAGGTCTTGCACACGCTCTGCGCCCGAGTAATGCTCGCCGTTAATGACATGCAGCACCCGTTGGGTGGCGGTTGCGACTGTTTTTTCGACGCTCGGCGTCGGCAAAACTAACGTCGCGTTGACTGGGGTTTGTAGAGAACTTGAAATCAATTCAGACATCAGACAACCAAGGAAAGCAAAGATTCTTGGAAAAATAGCTACAAGAGAACTTTACCCTGCTGCAACAAGAAGTCGCCTTCAGTCGCGACCACTACGGCCGCGATCTCAATAAATCAAACCGGTTGCAACGGTGATGCCGATCTTGCCACAAACGGGTAGCCTTGGTTGTTCACAACCAAGGCCGCGTAGTGGCAAGAAGCATTTGGTTGCACCGAGGTGTCTTGCAGTACGGCTACCCACAGAAGATGCTTCTTGTCGCTTTGCGACCCAGGTTGCAGAGGCAACATGGGCTACCCGCTATGATATAAAATGTACCGCCGAGCCCACTGCACATAAGCTTGCTCAGTGCTGTAAGCATAGTGCTTTGTGCGTAACACCTGCCGCATTCGATTCAACAATCGCGGCGGCTGAGCAGAATTTGCTCCGTCGCCCAAATTCCTGTACACTGCCGACATGTTTGCCCCCTCAGGCAAGACGACTTAAAGAGTGTATGTATGTACACATTAGCATCTTACCTAGAGTCAAGGACTTATTTGGGGATTTCCCAAATAAGTCCATTCTGATGGGTTTATACGGGAAATTCCCAAGTAATAACAAGTTCGCCAGACAAACCGCTCCTCACCGAAGGGACACCGCAATGTGGGACGAAACCACCTTGGATGCACTCGATGCTTGGATCGGTCCTTCCTGGCGCAAAGCACGCCATCCGATCGACGACGACGTGCTCCACCATTTTGTCCTCGCTGTCTGGGACGAAACACGCACGCTCTGGGATGAACGCGCAACTCGTGACTTCATCAGGAAACGGATGCTTGGAATACACCCGAACCTCGATGATGAATTCCTAAAACGATTCGTCGATAATAACGTTGATCGCGGCACTGAAATCTTAAACTTTCTCACAAACATCAAGGAATCCGGCCGGACACTGTAAACCAAGACGTTGGAACGCCGAATCAACCGCTTCCTTCTGCTTCTCAAACCGCTTGCGGTGATCGTTCAGAATCCAATGCTTTCCATCATCGTACCGATCATCAAAAAAAACATGCCCCAGATTCGCTTCTCCAATGCGCAGGTGAATGGCTGGTACCGTGTCGCAATCCGGGTGGTCCAGACACTTCACCGCCTCAATCGCACACGGGACGCGAACAGTCTGGCGAACAAAACGTTGGACCCGAGCGGCTTCGTCACTCGGCGTTTCACCTCTCTCCTTGTTGGTTCCATCATTCATCAATTCAAACTCCTTCCTGTTGGCCCGCCGCCGGGTCAACTTTAACGTTAGCCACAAGAAAAGGGAAGTGAAAAACAATGAAGACATCCGTTGGCTTTTGGGACGCCCTGTTCGGGGAAAGAATCACCTTGGAGATTCCCTCGCCGAACGGTGGCGTGAAAAAGGCGGAAGTTACCAAGAAATGGCTGGAGAAAATGAAACGTGAGGGCAAGATGAAACAGGTTTCTTCTTCGAGTCAGACCAGTCAACCAGATCCTTTGCTAGAAAGAGCCGAGAACTTGGTGCAGGCCGCCCAAATCAATGCAGTGGGAATGTTCACTCCACTACTGGATCGATTCCCGATTTTGCGAGAAGTAGATGTTGAGCATTCGGATTTCATATTGACAGTCGCCAGTGTGTTCATGGCGGCTACACGCCTGAATAATCTGCGCTTGGGTGATGAGCGTGAAGAAAGGCTCATGGAGGTAGTCGTTGAGCGGTTGGATCAATGGAAACCAGATGGTACTCGTGGCTTTGAAGACTGCAAAGTGCTATTTGAGAGCGAATTTGATCGGCTCACCGAAGTTGGGCATGAACCTCGCTTTGTTGCTTCTGATGCTGTCGGCAAATGGATTGTCTGGAATATACTGGGACGACCACCTCAAACAGATGAAGAGTGCATACTAGTGCGTGCGATTGGAGGAATGGTCACACATGCATTCTTTGACTGGTGGGACAAATGAAGTGAACAGAATTGAATGTGGCTAACAAGGCGCTCCACCTGACCGCTATTCCGCTGGCGCTCCATAGCGGCAGGTGAGCTTTGTCATTAGGCATACAGGAGGATGCTATGAACTTCTTAACTAAAATTATGGGCCTACTATCTCCACCGCTAATGTTGCTAAATATGCTTGGTGGGATAGCGTCTGGAATTTGGTTGGCCATTTTGGGCCAGTGGGGAATCATTGGTTACGGTATTGCAATGCTTTTTATTGGTGTATTCGCTTTATGTCTGCTAATGATGCCAGGGTTGCTGCTCGCCGCGCCAGCAGCGATGTTGGCGGAGAAGGAAAATAAAATTGGCCTGTATTTTTTTGGATTTCTCAGCGCGCTATACACAGTAGCGGTACTCACCGTCTGGTGTGTAGGGATTATGTATTTTTTTGCGCAGCAAGCGAACGCCAATTCGTATATACCTACCTTAATTTGGTCGTATGGTGCTGCAACAGGCCCACTCACATATATGGCGCAAAAAGAAATGCAAGGTGGCGGTGGCGAAGCCTCGCTGATCGCAACATTTTTTGCACAGGTTGCTTATATTATTTCTGCAATTATCGCAATCTTCTTACCTGTAACAATCATTGATATAGTAATCATTTTTGGGGGTATTATGGTAATCGGGCTGATATTCCAATTTAGAATGGCAATAGCTATTGATAAGTATGCCTAACAAAACGCTCGTTCGGATGCAAACTACGCTGCGCTTCGTTTGCACCGCACAGTTTGGTCGTTCTGTTGCTGAAAATGGTCCATTAGTCGCAAGGTGAATCCATGAGCGCGTCCAAGCGTGCCGCGTGTTGCGCAACCGCAGTTTGATAGAAGAGCCTTTTTTAGTGGATACCAGTTATCCCTGTTTTTTCAGAAAGTGCAGTTACTCAAGCAACCCGTCGATCACCTTACCGCCGCCGGCGATTTTCATGGGGCGGCCGTTGGTTGCGGTGAACTTTTTGTCGAGCGAGATTCCCATCGCTTGGCAGATGGTGGCCATCAGGTCTTCGGAACTGTGGGGGTCGGTGGTGACTTGGGTGCCATCTTCGTTGGTGGCGCCAATCACTTTTCCTGCGGCCAAACCGCCACCGCCAGCGACCACGCTCCAACTGCGTGCCCAATGGTCGCGGCCTGCATTGCCATTGATTCGTGGGGTACGCCCAAACTCGCCCATCCACATCACGACGGTATTTTCCAAGATTCCTCGACTGGCGAGGTCTTCGATCAGCGCGCTCATGGCTTGATCGACTTCGGGAAGCTTTTGCTGGAGTCCAGCGAAACAATTTTGGTGCAGGTCCCAGCCACCCAGGTTGACTTCGACAAACGGCACCCCGGTTTCGACCAGCCGACGTGCCATCAAGCAGCCGCGGCCGAAGTTGGTGTTTCCATACGTATCGCGAATTTTTTGTGTTTCACTTTCCACCTGAAACGCTTGCATCTGGCTACTCGTTAGCAGCGAGAGCGTGTTCTCGAGTACTTTGGCATGTTCGGTGGGCGAAGGGCCGCGATTCTCGCGTACGAATCGCCGTTCGAGCAGTCCCAACAGTTTCATGCGATCCATCATTCGCGCTTCTTCGACATTCGCTTTGACGTTTCGCACGCGGCCATTCGAGTCGACCTGGAAAGGCGCATAGGCCATTCCCAGGAACCCTGGGCCCTCGCTCGCGCCGCCAATCGAAACATAAGGTGGAATTTCTAATTCTCGTAACTCGTTGGCCAATTCATGAGCGACCACCGAGCCGTAGCTTGGGTGCTGCACATTTGGGTTGGGCACGAAACCGGTGTGCATGTAGTAGCGGCCCCGTTCGTGGTCTGCCTCGCGAGTACTCATCGAACGCACGATCGAAAGTCGATGCATTTGTTGTGCTACCTTGGGCAGCAGTTCGGTGATTTGTCCTTCGCCGGTTGTGCTGATGGGTTTGTAGGTGCCACCCGTTGGCGCGCCGGGTTTCATATCCCAAATGTCAATCGAGGGCGGACCGCCGCCCATCCACAACAGGATGCACGATTTGTGGTTGTGTTTGAGGGTCGCGGCTTGGGTTGTGAGCGCCTGGGTGAGTGTAAAAGCAGGCAAGGCCAGTGTCGAAGCGCCTGCCAAGTGGTTGAGAAAGTGGCGTCGGTTCATGCCACGTGGGGTGGAGAAGTGAGACATCGTGATTTGCTCCTCTCGAACTAATGAATCAAAATAAATTCGTTGCTATTGAGCACCGCCCACCAAATGTCTTGCAGCGTGGTCACAATGTCACCGTGACGCCAAGTCAGTAGTTCATTGCAAACGTTGGTTTCTTCTTTCGAAGGTCGACGGGCCAATGCGGCCTTATAGAGATAACCAATTTTTTGGCGATTCGTCAGGCCGCTATCGTTCGCAATTTTGTCAAGAAAGCTGCCGGTGCCTGTGCTACAAGCCCGACGCACTAAATCCCCATTCATCAGGGTGAGTACTTGCGGGATCGAGCCATTAAAAGTGGTTGCCTCGGCCTGATCGTCGGTGCCAAACGCCGTGTTGAATTGCTGTAGCCAGCGAGCTTTTAGCGCTGAGCGGCGCTCGTTCGAAACGGTCTCGTCGGCCTGGGTTGCTATCAAGAGCGACTCGTAGAGCGTTTCGGCTTGCATCTGCCTTAAGTAAAATCGGCTGAACTGTGGCGCCGTATTTCTCGGATCGTCTTTAACATTATGTTTGTTTATTTGACTACTGAGAGCATAAGGCTCGCTCAGCACGATCCAGCGCATGAGCTCTTTCATGTCGAAGTTGGTGCTGCGAAACGCTAGGCCCAACTCGTTCAATAGCTTTGGATGCGAGGGCAGATTGTGGGGGCCCATGTCGTCGAATGGTTTCGTGAAACCATAGCCGAAGAAATGCGCCCACGTTCGGTTGACCATCGCGCGGTCGAAATCACGGACGTCGACGACCAGCTTGGCCAGTTCTTGCCGGCGGTCGACGTGCTCTAGATAGCCACTGTTGCCGTACTCGGATCCCTCGTCGTGATATTGCTCTGCTAGCGAGGTGCCGTCGACGAACACTGGGTAAGCAACTCGAATCTGCCCGTTTCGTAACTCGTAGTAAGTCGGTGCAGCCTGCAACTGCTTGGCATCGCGGTCGACGAGTTTGCCGTTGCGCTCTTCAAGAAATATCTCGCGGCGGTTATCGCGATACAACTCGCGTCCTTCACCTGCAAAGTCTTGGCTTGTGACTCGCCCGGTGCGGCGGTTTTGATCCACCGGGTCACGCATTCGCTCGACCCTGGTTTGGCGGAAGAAGGCGTTGAGTTCCCAGAACTGATTTTGTCGATATTCGTTGAAGGGGTGGTTATGGCACTGTGTGCACTGGACCGCCATGCCAAGAAAGATTTGTGCGGTTTTGGCAGTCGCTTGAATGCCGCCCTCGTCAAGTTTTTCGACCAAAAAATTGACTGCCCCGTTATGGTCTTTTTCCTGCGGATCTGCGCTGCCTGTGGCGGTAATAAGCTCGACCACCAGATGGTCGTAAGGTTGGTTCTCTCGTAGCGACTGCCGTAAGTAGTTTTCGAGACCCTGGCGATTGATGAGCGAGCGACGCTCTCGGCCCCCAGTTCGACCCACAAGTAGATTGGTCCAGAGGGTTGCCCAGTGGTTGCTGTAAGTGTCGAGATACTCCTCGCCGAGCAGACGGTCGACAAGCTCATGCCGCTTCTGACGCGATTTTTGTGTGGTGAAGGCGTCAAGTTCGCTGACGGTGGGTATCCGACCAACCAGATCGAGGAACACCCGACGGCACCATTGGGCATCGGTTGCTTGACGCGAGGGACGCAGGTCGTGATCTAGCCAAGCGGCACGGATCTGTTGGTTAATCAAGTCGATTGGCCCGAGGCTACCTGATCGTTGCGAGACAGACTCGTCTGGGACCGGCTCCGCGAGCGACGATGTCGACATGGAGAGGCTGATCGCCGCATTAGCCAAAAGCATGGCCATGCAGAGGAAGGGTTTGGCGCTTTCGCTAGATGATCGGAGCATGGGACATTGTCTTGAGCGAAGATAGGAACGGAACTCAAGCGGTTGTCGACTAGCCCATGGTAACCTGCCACGATCGCTAGCTATACCACTTACAAGCCCCCAGGCTCAGACAGATCCAGTGATCACCAAATGGCTTTTTGGTGGCCAGTGGAAGTAGCGGCAAAGTTTTTATTTTTTTCCGATGAGACCGGGACCATCAATCGGCAGGCAATGTAGCAAAAGGGTACATATGTTTAATAATGATACACTCTATATGCAACAAGCGAGCCAAGTGGGTTCTGATGAACTCTCCTGGCTCGCCTGTTGGTAGTGGACCCTGGCAACAACAAATGGCGGCCCTATGGGGAGGGACGAGCCGCCACAGGTTGTTGCCTCTTCTGTTAGGTCCTCAAATAGGTGCCTCTTCTTGCAGCCGACCCCAGTATTGGCCTCTTATCTGTTCCGGCCCAGTCATGCGTTCCAAACACGTCTGCTCCGTACTGAAAATCTTTTGCGACTTTCACTAAAGCAAAGGCCATGCCAAAACCGATGGGGCGGCTCGCTTTTCGATAACAGTCAGAGTGAACGAATAACCGCACTCAGCATGTTTTTTTACCTAGTTGGAATTACTTAACTCGTTATATGAAAACAGGTTACGGAGATTCATGTGAGGCCAATTCGACGACGGATGTCGTCACACCGACATCGAAAACAAGATGCTTATTTGTATTTCCGATCAGGTGAAATATCTCTAAGTCGTTTCGTATAAACAAATTGCGTCATTTATTGTCGCCAACGGCATAGCAAATGCGACTTATGTACCCAGTAGCCGGGCAAGGTGCCTCAGCACGGAGCTTCCCGGCAGCTCCGATTACATTAGCGGGCCTCGCGGGCCCAAGGAGACGGCGATGTTTAGGAAAATGATTTTCGGATTAGCGGTTATTGGTATGGTCATGTTTACGGCTTCTTCGGCACAAGCACGGCGTTGTGGCGGTGGTGGCTCCTATTACCGTGGAGGGCACTCGTCCTACTACAGCAGCCCAAGTTACCACTACGGGCATCGTCGGAGCAGCTACTACCATCACGGGCACCACGGACATCATGGCAATTACGGTGGGCACAGCGGCGTATCGTTCTCGTTTGGATTCTGAGAGTACGTCGTAAGGCCCAGTCAAATCGTCGACCTGATTGATCTGGGGGGAAAGTTTCGTTCAATCGAGTCTACGTGCAGTCAAAAGTGAGATTTGTCTGTTGTATGATTGATGGCGCAGCCCATGTCGAGTTTCCCTCTGCTAGCTACTCGACATGGGTTAAATGCTTTGTTAGAAAGCAGTTAGAGATGGCACCGTAGAAGTTGGCACGCTTAATGCGACTAGCTAGAGCAGAGCGGCCAGCGAGACATTCAACAGCCACACCATTGCCAAAAACATTGCATAAGGAGAGGGAATCATGTTCAAAAGACTAGCAATCACGACAGTTTTGATCGGCGGATTCACATTCGCAGGGGCCTCGGAAGCTAACGCCTGGATTGTTCGGCGTATCGCACCAGTTCGAAGAGTGGCAGCCCGAGTGGTGTTGCCACCCTATCCGATTGCTCGACGAGTAGTTGCTAGGCCGATCCTCAGACGCCCTGTTCTCTATGTCCGTCCGGCACCAGTAGTCTATGCAAGTCCTGTGGTGTACTACGGTTACTAACAGGCGATAGTCAAAATATTGCGTTGTCCGTAGGGAGTGCGAGGAGTACTGCGGGTAAACCAAGTCGCCTGCCAGCTGGTGTCGAGCTGGCAGGCGTTTTTCATGCGCCACCTAAATCTGAATTGCCAGCTAACGGATAGGCAATCGGTACATTCCAAATAATCCTCAATCTTTACCAGTCCGCCTTCCGATGACTAGAAGACGAGGAACCCCAGAGAGGGGATGCGTCCGTTCCATGCGCCAGCGCATGCGTCCACTGTTATCGAGAACCAAGCCATGCTGGTTATTATCAGCGATCTTCACCTGACCGATGGGTCAAGCGGTGCGACGATATCGCCAGGAGCATTTCATTTGCTCGGCGAGCGTTTGTCTGATCTTGGCATGAGCGCTTCGCGAAGACGCGATGGCAGTTATCGCCCTATTGATCGCATCGATCTTTTGCTGCTTGGCGACGTGCTGGATCCCATTCGTTCCACCAAGTGGCTGAATAGTCGAGTGCGGCCTTGGGATGATGTGAAGTCGCCCGCCTTGTTCGACATGGTTTCGGAAATCACCCGAGATATCCTCGTTCAGAATGCACAAGCCTTGGGCGAGTTTCGCAAGTTGGCGCAGCACGGCGTCGCTCTTCCGGCTGCCACCAACGAGGGACGCCTAGCCGGCGGCGAATTGCAGCGAGTTCCGGTACGCATTCATTACATGGTTGGCAATCACGATTGGTTCTACCATCTGCCTGGTGAGAACTACAATCAACTGAGGCGACAGATTGCCTCGCACATGGGGTTGGCTACTTATCCCGAGGCACCTTTTCCGCATGAGATTTGGGAAAGCAATGAACTGGTGCAAGTCATGCGACGGCACAAAGTGTTCGCCCGTCATGGCGACGTTTACGACCCGTTCAATTACGAAGGTGATCGAGATGCCAGTAGTCTAGGGGATGTGATCGTTGTGGAGTTGCTCAATCGGTTTGGCGTCAAGGTGATGCAAGAGCTTGGCGACGATTTACCCAACACGGCGCTAGCGGGTTTGCGCGAAATCGATAACATTCGTCCGTTGCTATTAATCCCGGTTTGGATTGACGGTCTCTTGGAGCGAAGCTGTCCGCAGCCTTCGATTCGCAAAGAGGTAAAGAAAATCTGGGACAGTTTGGCCGACGAGTTTCTCGAACACCCCTTCGTCCAGCAGCGCGATACTTGGTGCCCGGTCGATATTGTCGATGGCTTGCAGAAAGCGCTGAAATTTAGCCGGAGATTGTCAGTTGGCTGGGCCAGTTGGATTGCCCAATGGGTTGCAGAACTGCGTGGAGCGAATCATAGCTCTTACTATTCGCATGCGTTGGCCGAACAGGACTTTCGCAATCGTCGGGCAAAGCATATTGTCTATGGACATACGCACCAATCGGAAGTCGTGCCGCTAGATGCGAGTTATGCCGACGGCTATGTGTTGCATCAAGCGTATTTCAATTCGGGCACCTGGCGACGGGTACACCAACAAACACAGTTTGCACCGCGAGAACACGAGTTCATCGCTGCAGACACGATGACTTATCTTGCGTTTTTCAAAGATGACGAACGGAGTGGCCGCCCTTATGAAACTTGGACCGGGACGCTGGGAATTCATCCCCTAGCCACGAGTAACTACCGAGTGGATTCAGGAACTCAAGCCAATGCCGCGGGCCAACCAATTTCGACACCAAGCATACCGGTCGGAGCGCCCCACTTCGCCGTACCACTTGCTCCCAGCAGTCAGCTCCATTCCACCACAAACGGCTGACTTTGTGGGGCCAATTCAATCTGCTGGGGCGGCGTTTGGCAACGCCCGTGTTGCCGCTGTCTACTGTGTGCATGGCACTTTCGCAGGCAACGATGTTCTAGGTCTGTTGACCGAGCTTTCGAGGTTTACGCCAAGGCTTAGTAAATCGCTACGGCGATTGGGCAAGCGGACGGTCGACTTGATTGCCGGCGAAACAGGTAATTACACGCCTGGATATGTCGTCGCTATGCAAGAAAACCTTAGCGCTGGCGCAGGGCGAACCATTCCTATACAGCTTTTTAATTGGTCGAGTCAAAATAATCACATCGGTCGAGCAGACGGCGCGATTTGCCTCTTTGCCGAACTTGCTCGCTTTGCCGAGACCATTTCAGAAGATGAGTACTCGCAATCCGAGCCACCTCGCATTCTGTTGTGGGGCCATAGCCATGCGGGAAATGTATTTGCGTTGCTTACCAATCTGTTAGGAAGCGATGCGCCGGCGCGAGACCAGTTCTTCGAAGCAGCAAGGTCGTTTTATCGGCCTTGGTTGCGGCGCGAGACCGATATGCCGGTCTGGCAGCATGTGCAAAAACTCCTTGGGGATGCTGCACACCCGATTCGTCGCTTGGCGATTGATGTGGTCACGTTTGGCACCCCCATTCGCTATGGTTGGAACTCAGCCGGCTATTCCAAGCTATTGCATTTCGTTCACCATCGTCCTTGCGTGGGCGCTCCGGAGTATCAAGCACCAGGGCCCATCGAGCTGCGACGTCTGTTAAAAGCAGCCGACGGCGACTATGTCCAACAAATTGGCATCGCCGGAACGAACCTTATGCCGAACCCCTTTGCCGTAAGAACGTTGATCGCCGATTGGCGGCTCGACAAGTTTCTTGAATACAATGTCGAGAAGGAGGGAGTGCTCGCACGGATACGCCATCGAACCCGTGTTCCTGATGAGGGCACCACATTGTTGGTTGATTATCGAGGAATTGAGTCGGGCATTCACAACCACCTCGCGGGCCACGCACTCTACACGCGGCGTCAATGGCTGCCTTTTCACTGCCAAGAGGTGGCTCAGCGACTCTATGGTGGCGAGCCATCCTGCTAGGCTTCCAAAGGGGGCATGGTATAATCTTGGCATGACCGAATTTGTGCAGATTACGACCACCACGCCCACCGAGCAGCAAGCCGATCAGATTGCCCGAGCACTGGTCAACGAGCGTCTGGCTGCTTGTGTACAGATCACAGGTCCGACACGCAGTGTCTATCGCTGGGAGGGCAAAGTCGAGCAAGCCGCCGAGTGGCTTTGTGTCGCCAAGACACGCAAGTCGTTGTGTGATGCCGTCAAGCAGAAGATTTGTGAGCTACACACCTACGAATGCCCAGAGGTTATTGCCACGCCGATTATAGACGGCAACAAAGACTACTTCGACTGGCTTGCCGACCAACTTCTATAGCCCGCCCGTCCTGGTCGGCGAAGTCTCGGCCACCTCAATTGCCGATCGAGCTAAAGTTATCGAAGTTAAAAATTCCGTTCGCGAATTGCGGGAACAGGCCATACAGTCCCCGGGTGAAAACTTGATCGATCACCTCATCAGCGACTTGGATGTGTGACTTCGTTACTACGATAATGTCGGAATCGTTAATCCAAATTTCGTCGGCGGGGGCAGGACGGTGGCCATAGAGGGCACCTCTTATGTTGAGCATGGTGGCCTTCAGCCGCCAATCTTCGCCGCGGCGAAAAACGACCACCTGACGCAGATTCGCACCTTGGTTCCATCCGCCCGCCATCGCGATGGCTCCCATCAAAGTGGTTGGGCTGGTGAGCGTAAACTGCCCTGGATTGCCCACCTCGCCAAGCACATAGACAAAGCGAGGGGCCCGCTGGACCAGCACCGGCGTCACGTCGACGCCCGGAATCGTTGCACTATAGCGAGCGTCGACTTCAAATTTTAACTCTTCAAGCGTCAAACCATGTGCCATGACCGATCCGAGACCTGGTAAATAAAGCTTGCCTGCCGGGGTGACCGACACCTGTAACTGCAACCCGCCAGAGCCTTGTCGAGCATCAACCGACTCGATTAAATCTTGCAGCCGGGTGTTTACGTTGATTGGCGTGACCGTAATGGTTGGCACCCGATAATATTTTTTGTAACGTTCTTCAAGATGCTCGCGTAGCGCGTCGATCGTCATGCGTGCTGCACGCACCTGACCGAGCAACGGCAAGCTGATTGTTCCGTCGGGCTGCACGACCAATTCTCGGCCGATATTATCGTTTTCTGGCGAGTCTTGAGGTGCTGCCGCATTATCGCCGGTCAGCGACTCCACGCGTATTCGGTCACCAACCTGCAGTTCGTAAGGCTTCGATGTCTCCTCGCGAGTGAGACGAAAGACAAACGCAATCTGATCGTCCACGCGAATGCGATACTCGGCCACATGAGGCATCCGTGCGTGGCCTACGTATTCGCCTTGGGCGTAGGCTTGCCAATCGATGCACCCTTGCGCTTCCCAGCCGGGTTCACCCCGTCCGCAACTGCTTGCGCCGCTATCCACGCCTAAAATAGAGTGCGGAGCCGAAGGACCCAACGCTTGAGCTTGGCAAGAACGAGAGCCTGAGATCACCCACCCAGCAAAAACCGAGAAGGAAATCACAGCAAATAGCGACCTACGAATGGTCCTCGTTGGAAGCTTCATGTCTGGTGGGCTTTCGCTGGTGGAGGGAAAGTGATGGTGTTTTGATTTCTATCGCCAGTTAGGGGCGGGGGCTGGACTCGATGGGGGATGCGACGTCGTTGAGGCAAACCGCGTGGAGTTGCCACTCATGCGAGAAAAATCTTGGGGCGATACCCATTGGACATTGCTAGGGCCCCCTGCTCCCCGTTGAACCAGTTGTTGTGCGTAGTCGCGGTTGGTGGCAGCTTGTTGCGATTGGCCCATCTTTTCCTGCACGCGGGCCAAATTGCGATAAACGATTGCGTTTGGCTCACGTCCGACTACCTGTTTCAGCAATTGTTCTGCCTCGGCATAGTGACCCGAATCGGCTAGCAGCACTGCCAATTCGTGGGCTGCCAAGTGATTTTGGTCGTGCGCCAACAAGGCGGCTTGTTGGAAAGCAACCGCGAGACGATGTGCCAAACGATGCTTCTCTGGTTCCACGCGATTCAAGCGACTGTTGAGTTTGCCGAGTGCGTGAAGTGCCATCGATCCGGCGGGTTCGTCTTTCACTGCGGAAGCCAACTTGAGTTGGGCATATCGGAAATAGCAATCCATCATCTGACGTGGAAGAAGTTCATTGGACTTTATTTGACGCGCCACGGGCGTCCGATGCGAGGCACAAATTACGTCAATCGCCAGATCGGCTTCGAGTTGTGTACCGCGGGGGGCGAAGTCTTCTGCCTCTTGCAAGGCACGCAAGCCTGCGGCCAAATCTAGTGTTTGTTTGGCTTTGCCTTGCTCGGCATCTTTACTTAGGGAGATCATCCGCAGCACTTCGATCAATTCTTGACGCGAGGCGTAGTAGGCCCCGCGGCCAGCCATTGCATAAGCGCGTCGAATCTTCATTTGCGCTTGTTGGTTGATGCGCTGATCGGTGAGCACCCCCGTGGTAACCGCTCGGCGATCACCAATCACCGCGGCGACGATCGCGTGTTCTTCTGCCGAGAGGTCTTCGTTCTCATCCACCTTGTCGTTCGAAGGCGCTTCGGGAGCAACGAAAGTTTCCTCCGTCTTTGGATTGGAAACAATCATTGCTTGGGGCGCAAGCAACGAGGCGACTGGGTCGTCCTCCAAAATATGCTCTTCCGGCGAATTTTGGATGCGGGAAGGTGTCGTTGGTGGCAATCGCACGATCGCCGGTAGCTGTAGCACTGGTCCGCTTTGGTCCTCGTTCGGAAAAGTCCAATATTTATTTCCTTGGGAGTTCGCCCTAGGGTGTGGCGTTGTGTAAGAATTTTTTGGCTCAGCCAGATCCGACGAATAAATTAAACTCGCCATTCGCGGTTGATTCGAGACAGTAGTTTCTTGCGCATTGGAGATTTGCCAATTTTCTGCGGCTGCAACGCGAATGCAGCATCCGGCAAGCAGCATAGCACCTAAGAATTTTAGGCTCGATCTACAACAATCTTTCATCGTTTACCCTTCCCTGGGAAAGAATTGTCCCGTTGCTTCAGCGCGCACAAGAGGCTCTGATTCGGGCAATCCGTAGTTTCAAATTCGACTACCTTAGCCTGGAGAAACCAGCAAAACCCCTATCATCGGCGCTGGAAGAATGAGAGGAGGTGCTACAGTCGTCACAGCCCAACCGGTCGCTGTGCTATCACCTCGAGCAATCGTTAAGGTTTGCCCAATTGCGCTGTAAAACTGTTCGCACATTAAAACATCCGAGTCTGATAGCTGCCGGTGACCGGAAACGCGTTGTAGCCTTCGGTCCGAAGATGTTCGACAAATTCTCGTGGTCCATGCGTGCAATAAATCGCTTTTGCGCCGACCAATTCAACGGTTTCTAGTAGTTGGTTGAAGTCGGCATGGTCGGTCAACGGCAGGGCATGGTCGACGCGCTGGCGGTATTTTGTACTCGAGTCGATTGCCCAACCGGTCACCGCAATGCTCACGGGGTTTTTAAGACCCGCCAGTCGATGCGATTTCATACCGCGTGGCAGAGTGATCACGGCCTGCCCCGGGTTCGGTTCGCCCTTGTAAACGCTGACTTGGCCGAGGTCGACTCCGCATTCACGGTAGACTTCGCTAACAGCGTAGGTCATCGGATGCTGCTGCACGGCAATGCCTACGTCGGTTAATAGTTTGGTGACCTCCTGGGCTTTACCCAGGGCGTAAGCATGAATCACCGGCGTTTGTCCGTTGGCTAGGCAACGACGGACCAGCTCGATCAGTTCGTAAACCACTTCTTCGCGCGGCGGCATCCGATACTTTGGCCGGCCAAAGGTACACTCCATCACAAGAATGTCAGCACGCGGAACTTCTGCTTGTTCGCTGGTCGCAGACGGACCAAGCTTGTAGTCGCCTGTGAACAGAAGCGATCGTTGCTCATCTTCGGCCAACAGCATTGCTGAGCCCAGACAATGGCCCGCGGGATAGGTGGTTAGTTGCAAGGGGCCGAGTTGCATCGGCTCGCGGTAGGGCAGCTCACGAGTGCGACGATGTGCTCCGCGGCGATGACGATAGAGGGCAGCGGTTTCGGGGGTACATAGGGCTAGCTCATGGGTAGCAATATGATCCGCATGGGCATGCGACATAAACCCAAGCTTCTGCCGTCGGGGGACGTCGACGGCCAACCCGGCCGCAGTAAGAAACAGACCTCTATCCCAATGAAACATCAATTACAATTCCATCGAAACGACCGGCTGCAATCACCACTTCAAGCCAAACTGTTCGCCGCCGGAGGGGCCACCGATGCCACCTTTGAGATGCTTGTCTGATTCTCGATTGCGTCGTTTGATCGATTCCGCAGGAGGATAATCTTCTTTCTTCACGGTCGACTTTTCTGGCTCTGGCATGAGGGCCTTTAGCGACAAGCCGATGCGTTGTGCGTTGGTGTCGACCGACAAGACTTTCACTTCGACTTCTTGCCCCTCGCTAACTACGTCGCCGGCACGGTTAACCCGGCCGTGGCCCATTTCAGAAATGTGAATCAAACCTTCAACGCCTGGTTCGAGCTTCACAAAGGCTCCGAACTGCATCAGCTTGGTCACGGTGCCTTTAATACGCGAACCAACACCGTATTTGCTGGCAACATCGTCCCAGGGGTTATCTGCCAATTCGCGATAGCCGAGCCCGATCTTGCCGGTCTCTTGATTGACTTTCTCAATACGAACCGAGACCGTTTGCCCCACTTGCAGCACATCCTTGGGATGAGCCACTCGATCCCAGCTCAATTGGCTTACATGGATCAACCCGTCGATGCCTCCTAGGTCGACAAACGCACCGAAATCTTGCAAGCTGCGAACCACCCCCTCGCGGGTTTGGCCTGGTTCTAATTCGGTCAGCAACTTTTCTCGCTGCGCTTTGCGCTCACGCTCCATCAGAGCCCGATGGCTGAGCACTAAGTTGCGCTTGTCACGGTTGGCTTCGGTAATCACACAGTTTAGTTTCTGCCCGACAAATTCTTCCGGGGTTTCGACACGGTAGATCGAAATTTGCCCCATAGGGATAAAACCGCGAATCCCTGAAACTTGGCATTCCAGCCCACCCTTGTTCGAGCCGGTGACCGTCACATCCAGGATTTGCCCGACCTGCACTTCATTCCAGTTCGCCACAGAAACCGCTGCGGTGGGCAACGAGACTTCATACAACCCTTGTTCTGCATCGTAGCGAGTCACCACGACTTCGATCTCGGAGCCAATTTCTGGTGGAGCGGTTTTCTCGAACTGTTTAAGAGGCAGCAGCCCTTGGTTGCGTCCGCCTAGTTCTAAAAAGATATCTTCGCGGTGAATTTTGGTGACCTTGCCAGTCAGCTTTGTTTCTGGCGATAGTTCGTCGCCCGTGGCGGCAGGCGTGGCCGAGCTTTCGATAATCGAGTCTAGCGATTCGCCACCCAGGGCTGCTTCAAGTTCTTGCTCGAGTTCTGGCGATAGTTGATCGCGGACGTTGGGCGGTGGATAGTTGCTTTTTGTGGGCTCCGGCTCTGAGGGAGTCTCGCTACCAGGCAACAAGGGTTTTGCTTGAGCCTGCTCTGCAGAGTCTTTCTCGCGCTGCGTCCCGATTTGAATTCGTTCGCTGGGTCGTTCCGCAGGCGGGGCCTCGCTGACCGGTTCGCTGGTCACAACATCCGCCTTGTCCACCGAGGCGGGTTGCGAGGCGGTTTCGAGGCTCGGAGAAGAGGAGGTTTCGCTAGAGTCCGTCTCGGAGGAGGTTGGCTCTGGCACGTCGGCTTCAAGAGTCATGTCTTCGATTTTCCTGAGAAGATAAATTCGGGCTTATCCAACGGACAACCCCTGCAGCTTAAGTTTAGCAAGCTCACGTGTTGCTGTACAACTGTTTTAGCGGGCAATAATCGGGATAGTTGGCAACATGGGTACCTAGGAACGCTGTCTGCGGGTGACGTTCGAACACCTGATTTCGAGTGGCTGAGCTACAAAAAATCTCTCACAAAGGCGCAAAGGCGCGAAGAAAGTGGGCTATTAATGTTCAGATTTGATTTTCGAGAGAAATAAATCTAAGTCCGCCGGTTTCTTGCACTGTATAACATGCAAGTGTGAGTTTTCTTGCTGCTTCAGAAGTTGATCCATCTGCTTGTGCCGTTTGTGGTGAGATTGCAGAACCCACAAGAGAATCGACTTTCGACTACAAAAACTAAGCATAAACGTCTCTTTATTCCCAGAGTAGAGTGCCGTTTGTCGAAAAACACGGCTGAAAGTGCGACGGATCGCCCTCAAAAAAACCATTGGCAACGGGTAGTCGAGCCATATAAGCATCGTCGCGCGAGGCCACGTAATATCGCGAACAAAGGTGTAGTTTCCATCGCAAACCCAACGTGGCTGGGCAACGGCTTGTTTGACGCAGTTTCGAAACTGCTCGGGTGAGTTTTCTTGCCAATCGGGTCCCCAGTACATCGAGTCCAATTCGATTCGTGAAGCACCAAGTTTTTCGGCAATTAGCTTTGCCAGGGTAGTTTTTCCCGTGCAACTTCCGCCAACAATAATCACACGCTGTAGGTTGTCCATCAGGCTTCAAGCAGCTCGTGCAGATGGAAATGGAACTTACCGAGCTTGCCGTCGTAGTTGCCTGCTGAGATGGCCAAGATGTCATCGCCTGCGGCCGCTTCTAGGGCGAGTTTCATGGCCTTGCCCACCGCTTGTTCGTTGGTGCCATCGATGACAATTTCGTAAGCACAGGCAGCACCCTCGACTAGCTTGCTCTCCGCGCGACCGCGTAGCGTGGGACAATAGGCATCGTTCGTCGAGGCGACCAAGTTTTTGTAGGTCGAGCCTACTTTGCTGCCGCATCGCACCACGCCGCCCGGGAACGGGGTGATTACGTTTTCGATGGGTGCGAGCACTTCGGCAACTCGACGGGCAGCTTGTAGCGTTACGTGGGAATTTTCCCCCTGCAAAATTAGGTTGCCCCCGGCAACTCCTTGGGCGATGCCCAAGGTTTCGTCGACCAAAAACTCGCCGTCCATCACCGGTATTTGCCAGTGCGGTCGGTCACCAATCAGCCTGCTCTCTTCAAAACCGTCGCCGAAGTAGCGTAGATAATTCCCCAAGGGAATGGTTTCGGCGGCGTCGGGCAAGCCATTGAACACTGCCGTGGTGGGGCATGTCATCGTGCATTGCCCGATGCGGTTTGGGATTGCCTTGGCCAAGGCTTCGACCGAAAAGCCAAATGCCAATACGGTCGCCCCGGGTCGACCATCGGGCGTTTCGTTGGAATTAAGCATTCGCTCGACGCCGATTTCGACATCGCAGCCGATGATCGACGACGCGAATCCAGTCGTTTCACGCAGTGCCGCATCGAGCCAATACTCGTCGACAGCCGTGACAATCAGCCGTACGTACCGCATGCGAAACGCTTCGGCAAACGTATCAACAATAAGCGTAGGGCCAAGTTGCATGACAGTTGATAAAAAAGGGGCCTGACAATCGGTGAAAGCCAAACCCCATCATCGCCGCCTACTTGCCAGTCGGCAAGGTCTGGTTTTCGTTACAGGCCACCACTCGCACCTTCAATTTCTGCAATAGTATCTCGCAGATCGTCGAGAAGTTCGCCAATTTTTTGATGAACCCTGCGCGTTTGCGACACGACAAGAACCCCTGGTTCCATTATAAGAATTGTTCCTTCGCCCGTATTGTTTTCTTGCCAAGAATCGACTTCGACGACACTAACGATCACCTGGGGTAAAGAACTGTAGTAATTTTCCTTGGAAGATGAGCGATTCACACCCCAGTCTAAGTCATCCACACGATAAACGTGAATGCGCAGGGTCCCGTTGGCCCGTTCCTCGGTCGTGATCATCAACACCTCATCTTCGACTACGTAGGTCAAGTCTTCGAGACCAGGCTGCTTGAACATGATGTTGAGTGCGGTACGTAGCGAGACGTTTTGTAAGGTTGCCAAGGTGATTTCGGTATCTGTGCTAATCGCAATTTCGTCTAATGCAGCGTTGTTAAACTGAATGGGGATTTCATACTCGTCGGCAATTTGGGTCATCACATCGGCGAGCGGAATATCGAGAAATTCCATGGGAGCCTTCAGCCGTCCGTCGAGAACAGCTTCAATACGGTCCTCCGCATTTTTTGCTATCCGGTGATAGGGAAGCATTGTTTGTGACGCAACCACGTCGCGAGAATTACCTTCCTCTTGTGCCCCTAGCCTCGCACTTAGGGCCAGTCCAACGAGTGTCAGCAACGCGCACGCCGCACCTACAGAAAATCGTGACATGACTCTTCTCCTCTCGAATACAAGTTTTCCGAAGAAACTCGGGGCAGGAGAGTTCCAAGCTACCAACCCCTAGAAGAACCCCGAGTGTATTCTGTAGTCGGTGCCCAAGGCAAATTCCCTCGCAGTTTTCGAGAAAAACTGCAAACCAACGAGATACGGCCGCTATGGGGTCATTCGATCGCGCCAATAACCTGGGCGACGTTTGAGATGGGCAACGGCCAGACCGAAGATCAAATTGCTTCGTTGAACGTAAACGAGGCCGAAAGGATAGCGATGCAATCGAAAACACCTTGTGCCGTGAAAATAAGGGTTCCAAGATTCAGGTTGGCCGGTTACGAGTTGACGAGCCCGATGCAATTCCTGCCAAAAGCCTTCTGCTGCTTTTTCGCTACGTTCAAAATACCAGCGGTACGCTTCAGCCGCTTCGGAGATTGCTTCTGGATGATACTCAAACTTCGGGTCGTTCATTGCCGCGGATCATCCTTTCGGCTTCCTCGGCTGGAATGGTCTTCACTCGACCACGGTCGATGTCATTGAGACGACGCTCGATTTCGTCGCTCCAAGCAGCGTCGACTTCGGTTGCCGAATCGAGAACGCCATATTCGGAGTCCTCGATGGGAATGCTGACCAGCAGAGCATCTGCGATTGCTGCTCGCTGTTCAGGAGGCAATTGCAATGCAGAAGTAATAATCTGTTGCGGGGTCTGATTCGTATCCATGGTTTGCTCCGATGTTTGCGTATCGGTCATCTTATCACCCAATTTGGATCCAAGTCAAAGACAATTCATCGGAGGGGCTTCTTTTCTCAAGAAGATAATTTCCAGGAACAAAATGCAGAGTGAATGCTACCAACGAGATACGGCCGCCCGGGGGCGGCCGTATCAGGGGGAGGGAGGAGAAACCCCGACCCGATGGAGCGACGCACTCCAGCGGGCCGTTCACTTGCTATGCGGTTTTGCCGACCAGTTGGACGAATCGTCCGCCACTGGTATATCGGCCTGTACGATTAAAGCGGCACCACGTGAGGTCGACTTCTGCGGTGAAACGCGTGGCTTGAGGACTCTCGATCACTAGCATTGCGCGTCGAGCGCTCAACGGCAGTTGGTGGTGAAACGTGATGCCACGTTCATTAAAGTCTTTGATGTCGACGACCAACGACGACTTCCAGTTACCTCGTTCGTCGATCGGCGTGAGGCGTGCTTGAACGAAACGCTCTGGAGCAGAATCACTAGAAACTCGTAACTTGGCAACTGCCGCCGACATTTGTCGGCGTAGCGCGATGTTTTGATCGAGGGGCCTAGGCATCGTCGTTGCGAAAACTCGATTAAGCTTTGCATGCGTCATGACGGCGATCCTCCTTCGTTTCGAGGTGAGTGACGCCAAAAGAAAGGCGATCACTGGGTGACCTTGGTTTCTTCTGCCAACAAGACACGTTGCTTGCAGGCAGGGTTCATTCCAGGTGCCTCGACCGTCGGATCAAAGAAGCTAGTCAATCAGAAGCAATGACGGCACGAATGCGATAAGTGAACAAGGTTGGGTGAGCCAGTGGGGAGCCAATCACGGGCTCGCCCAACCCTTCCGACAGCTGTGTGCGTCTGCCGTGTTCAACGCAACTCTACACGCTTACGGCAGAGAAGCCGGCCCATAACTAGAAAAAATCGGTGATTTCTATTGAAGTTTGACTAAAGAACCGGCAAGGGCGGAAGGGTTTCACAGCCACTGTTCCGATCGCGGTTCGCTAAACGACCATGCCGATTACGTAGCTCCGCGCTCTGTGTGGATTTCGGTGCCTAGAACTACTCCAGTTCCTTCACGGCATCGATGACCTTTTGATCGTGGCCATCCACTTTCACCCGTTTCCAGAGTTTGGCAACTTTACCGTCTGCATTGATCAGATAAGTACTCCGCTGGATGCCCATCGATTTCTTTCCGTACATGTTTTTTTCGCGCCAAGCGCCATATTTTTCGGCCACCTTGTGGTCGAGGTCAGCCAATAGCGGAAAATTCAGCTGGTACTTGTCACGAAATTTCACATGGCTTTCGACCCCGTCAGGGCTTAGGCCAAAGACCAAGGCCCCCAGCTTTTTGATCTCGGTTTGCCGATCTCGGAAAGCACAGGCTTCGCGCGTGCAGCCGGGGGTGTCGTCTTTGGGGTAGAAGTACAGGACGACCGGGCTGCCTAGTAACTCGGAAAGGCGCATTTTGCTCCCATCGTCTGCGTTGAGAGTAAATGCTGGGGCCTTCTTACCCGGTTCGATCCAGTCACTCATTGTTGTCTTGCCTCGTGTATTATTGGGGAGTTGAGGGGGCATTTTAACTTAGCCATCGAGCCTGACCAGGGTGGCAGGGTCTGTTTGCCGCCGAAATCATCGTGCTCGGCCACTAGCGGTTCGTGGCTTGCCCTGGGTAGAATGGGCCGTTTTCCTGCGACAAGTTTTGACCCTTTGTTACCGACTGTGAACGCGACCATTACCGAAACCTCACCCACTGCCGAACAGACCTCAGATCGTAGTTTGCAGCTTGCGCTGGCTGCGGCACGCACCGCCCACGACAATCGGGGCGAAAATATCGTCGTGCTCGACATGCGCGAAATCACGCCGGTGTTTGACTACTTTGTCGTCATTTCGGGTAACAGCCGTCGACAATTGCATGCCATCAGCGAAGAGATCGACCACTGTTTGGAAGATGAACTAAACGATCAGCGAATGGGAATCGAAGGCTACAACGAAAGTCGCTGGATCCTATTAGACTACGGCACGGTCGTTATTCACGTGTTCGACCAAGAGACCCGCGATTACTATGCTCTCGAAGATTTCTGGGGCGAGGCCAAGCAAGTCGCGCTACCTTGGGACGACAGGAAAGAATCTCCCACCGAATAGGTTTTTCGCGTAATTTGCGGGCAATCTTTTACGCCGTTCGCCAAAATTCATGAACGTACTTGCAGAACTTCGTTCGCGGTTTCATACCGCTTTAGAGTCACTCGATACGGCTGCCGGCGAATATGCCGACATGGTGTTGCCCAGCCAGGATGCCAAGTTTGGTGACTACCAAGCCAATTGCGCCATGCCCTTGGGCAAACGGCTCGGCAAACCACCTCGCGACATTGCTGGACAACTGGTCGAAAAGCTCGACGTTGCTGATCTCTGTGAGACGCCCGAAATTGCCGGCCCAGGGTTCATCAATTTGCGGCTCAAAGAACAGTGGCTAGTCGACCAATTGCAGCAAACGGTTAACGACCCGCAGCAGTTGGGGATTGCCGTGACTTCTGAGCCAAGAACCTATGTTCTCGATTATTCGTCGCCGAATGTGGCCAAGCCGATGCATGTGGGGCACATTCGTTCGACGGTAATTGGCGACGCCCTCTGCCGAATCCTTAGGCAACTCGGTCATCGAGTGATTAGCGATAATCATATCGGCGATTGGGGTACCCAGTTCGGCATGATTATCTACGGCTATAAACACTTCGTCGACGAGTCGTTGATCGGCGAAGATACCGTTGCCGAACTCACCCGACTTTACAAACTGGTGAATCAGCTCGTGGAGTACCACAACACCCTCGAGCAGAAGATTCCTAAAATCGAGCAAGAAGTCATCGAACTGGTTGCCCGCATCGAACAAATGCACGATGCCACCGAGCTTGAAGTGGTGAAAGAACGCAAAAAAGCGGCTAAACGTTTACGACAAGCCGAGGGGCAACTAGCCGGTTTGCGAACAACCCTCGATAGCCTCCGCAGCAAGGTTGCTGTAGTTGACGATGACCCCAAGTTAGCAGCGTTGGCAGCCGCACATCGCGAAATTGGAGCCGCTGTTTTGGCGGAGACTGCCGCATTACATTCGGGCGATAAAACCAATCAGGCGCTTTGGGATCGTTTTCTGCCGGCTTGCTTGCAGAGCATCGAGGAAGTCTACCGTCGTCTGGGCGTAACATTCGACCATGCTTTGGGCGAGAGTTTCTATCAATCTCGTTTGGCGGGAGTCGTCGAAGATCTTACGAAACGAGGACTGGCCCGCGAAAGCGACGGGGCGAAGTGCGTCTTTCTCAAAGATCACAAAGCACCGTTTATCATCCAAAAAAAGGACGGCGCATTTTTATACGCGACCACCGATCTTGCTACCGTCCAATATCGTCTTGAAGAATGGCAGCCGGACACCATTGTCTATGTGGTCGACCATCGTCAGTCGTTACACTTCGAGCAGCTTTTTGCCACCTTGCGTCTATGGGGGGTCGAAGATGTTCAGCTCGAACACGTTAGTTTCGGCACCGTGCTGGGCGAGGATGGCCGGCCTTACAAAACGCGTTCAGGATCTGCGGTTGGTTTAAGTGGACTGTTGGACGAGGCCGTCCAGCGTGCTAAAAAAATTGTTTCTGAAAACGATGACTCACGCGAGACGCCCCTGTTGTCGTCGGAAGAACGGCAACAAGTTGCCGAACGTGTTGGGCTCGGTGCCATCAAATATGCCGACCTTGCTCACAATCGCACGAGCGACTACGTCTTCAGCTACGACAAAATGTTGGCCATGAACGGCAACACGGCCGCTTACATGCAATATAGCTATGCACGGGTGCGAAGCATCTTTGACCGTGGGGAGGTCGATGTCGAAGCCTTGCGAGCCAGCAACGCAACCATCACTTTGAACGAACCAAGCGAGCGAGCTTTGGCTGTTGCCTTGACGCGATTCAGCGAAGCTTTACAGCGGGTCGTTGCCGATTATCGTCCCAATCACCTGACCGCTTACCTGTTTGATTTGGCCAGCACCTATTCGAGCTTTTTCGAGAACTGCCCAGTGCTCAAAGCCGAAAACAGCCAACTCCGCAGCAGTCGGCTGCTACTCTGTGATCTTACTGCCCGAACCATTGCTCGCGGGCTCAACCTTCTGGGTATTGAAGTCGTCCAGCGGATGTAGGCCCAGAGGCTGGCTGTTCTGAGGTCTGAGAAAGGCGAACGGGTTCAGCATGGGTGAGTCGGCAGGGCGCCACTGCTGGACCTACCAGCGAACAAGGTTCAGTTGGTCGATATTGGTGAAGTGTTCGTCACGTGACACTAGCGACAATGAATGTTGTATCGCTACGGCGGCAATCCAAATGTCATTGTCGGGAATTGGTCGTCCCCTTTTTCGGAGTGCTGACTTTACTTCTCCGTAAACGCGGGCGGTGCCATTGTCACACGGGACCGAAACCGTATCGCGAACGAATTCAACAAGCCGGTTGGTATTCTCTTCGACCTGATTGGAGTTGAATACGCCGTAAAACATCTCTCCAATGACCGTGGAAGAGACGTAGAGTTGGTCCGTCGGGTTTGGGCGATGGACAGATTTGTCATCGGTGAGGAAAGCAATGACAACGTTTGTGTCGAGGAGAAACTTACCATTCATCCATGTTTACCTGTTCGCATCCAGCTTCGATGGCGTCGCGCATAGCCCGTCCTTCGTCAGAACTAATGCTACCAATATGTTTCTTGAGCGCGTCGATTGACATGCCCGAACCAAGGGGTTTGAGCGAGCGCACGAATTCGAGAACACGCCGCTGGGCATCGGGCGCCAATTCATGGAGTTCCGTGCCTATTTGTGCCGGAATATCGGTCGGTGATGGAATGTCGGTACTCATGCACTCCATTCTACACAAAAGGCGTTGTGGCGGAAATTCCGATCAAGAATCACCATTTGCCGTGGATTTCGGGTGCCCGCGGAACTTGTAATTCGACACAAACTAAGCGGATAAACCGTTGATCTGGCCCTAAGCGGGTAGCACGAACAGGTCCATGCAGTCCTCGAATCCGCGTATGCCATCCGGATTCCATTCCACCAGTGACTCCGCAACTGTCTCCATCAAGCTCTCCTGTCGGATATCGCCCAGCCGAAGACTGTTCAGGCGCGATGCTGCCATGAAGACACCGGCAACCGTCAGGATGAAATCCCAATGCTCAACATCGACTTCTCGCAAGAACGGGAACTTGTCGAGGTGTGGCACGAACATGCTCGTTGCGTTGATCCCGGCCGCCGGGACTAGAGCGGCAGCCTGATTCTGCAAGGGGTCTTCTTTGGTTTTGAACAATCTGCTGAGGATACCCATGTATTTTTTCTTGCCTTCGTGGCCAACTTGGTGTTCAACACAAAAAAAGTGTAAGCCCTGTTTATACACAAGCTATCTGGATAAATACTTGAACCGACCCCAAGTGTTTTGGGAATGCGACTTCGTTGAAATTACTGCAACGGGTTCCGTTTCGCTGTACGGCGGCACCCTACCCCGTCGGGCCTTCGTACTTACCAAACACCATTCGACCGGCGCTCGTTTGTAGTACACTGGTGACATCGGCGACGATGTTTTGGTTGACAAAGTCTCGTCCCCCTTCGATGACCACCATCGTGCCATCTTCCAGGTAGCCAACGCCTTGCCCTGGTTCTTCGCCGGTTTTAATAATTCGCACTTCAAGCGTTTCGCCAGGTAGGAAAACCGGTTTTAGCGAGTTTGACAAGTCATTGAGATTGATGACCTCCACCTCGTGTAGTTTGGCAACTTTGTTGAGGTTGTAGTCGTTGGTTACCACCTTGCCTTCGAGATGCTTGGCCAGCAGCACGAGTTTTTGGTCAACCGGCTGCCCGGCAAATTGCGGCAGCTCTCGCTCGAAAATATGAAAATCGACCTTGGGGTCTGATCGTAGGCGATTAAGGATATCTAGCCCGCGTCGGCCACGGCCGCGGCGCAGTCGATCGCTCGAATCGGCAATTGCTTGCAATTCGGCTACCACAAATTGTGGCATGATCAATTGATTGTCGATTACTCGTGTCTCGACGACATCCGCAATGCGGCCATCAATCACCACACTGGTGTCGAGTACATAAGGCTTCAACCCCTTAATCTCTTTCGCAAACTCGACGTAAGGAATGATGAACCGGAAATCATCTTTCGTCTGCATTAAAATACTGATGCAGATATAGCAGAGAATCATGCCTAGAATGAGCGGAGCCCCACTCACCAGCGAGGTTCCCGATTTCTGTAAAACGGGACTCAACGCCAATGTCAGTACGTAGGTCAGCAGTAGTCCAATCAGAAGACCAAAATAGACGGCCGTGATTGTATCCAGTCGTTTTTTGCCAAAAAAGGCGTCGACGCCGATCACAATACCCGACAACAACAGCATGCCGCCCACGGCAAGCCAGGGCAAGTAGGCAGGCTCGCGAGGAAAGGTATCAGACTGGATCATTTGCACACCGATACCGGCGGCAACGAGTACAAACACACAGCGCAGGATGGCTAGAGCCATGGTTTTAGCACCATCTATAAGAGAAAAGAGACAGTCATGCCGTGAATGGCAATGTCAGCTATTAGATAATCATTCCCGGAACATTCATTCTAGCAAGGCTTTCATGCCAAGTCAGCCCTAGAACTTGTAGGCCGCACGGTTTGGGCATCGCCAGTCAGGGCAGACATTAAGGCTCTTTTTGCCGACGGTGTTCTTCCAAGGCAAAACGGTCAGTCATGCCTGCCAAGAAGTCGCAGACGACTCGAGCCACGCCATCGATTTCTAGTCGTTTCCGAGCGCTCTCGGGCAATTTTTCTGGGCATTGTGTGAAATGCTGAAACATCTCTCGCAACGCCTCACCGGCAATCGTTCGCTCAGCCAAAACCGTGGGATGCCGGTAAACTTGCGCAAATAAGAACTTTTCCAGCTCCGTTTTCTGATTGAATACCGCTTCAGAGGGCGCAATAATTCGCGTCGCAGACTGGGTCACTGCCCTCGGACTGTCGACGCCAGACTTTTCGAGGCGATGACAGGACGATTCCACCAAGTCGCTCACTAGCATTTCGATAAGCTGATGGATCACCGCACGACGAAACGGTTTTGTATCGAGCGCCGTGTATCGACTCTCCACCTGTCGGACTGCTTTCTCCCATAAAGGCACAGCCAGCAAGTTGTCCAGCTCCAAAAGCCCTAACTCCAATGCATCGTCGGCATCGTGCGCGTCATACGCAATGCTGTCGGCAGCATCGACGACTTGAACTTCTAGCAAGGGTGGGCACTGCACGCGATCGTTTCTGCGTTTATAGCGAATTTGCTGTCCTGCTAAGATTTCTTTCGACAGATTTAAGCCGGGGAATTCTGGATAGCGATATTCCAACTCCGTCACGATTCGTATTGCATGCTGATTGTGATTAAATCCACCCCAGTCGTGGGTAAATTCGTCGAGTATCGATTCGCCTGCATGTCCGAACGGCGGGTGGCCAATGTCGTGCATCAGGGCTAGCGCTTCGATCAGATCTTCGTTCAACCGAAGCACACGACCAATCGTCCGTGCAATCGAAGCAACTTCTAACGTATGCGTTAATCGTGTGCGATGGTAATCACCCTTCACCCCGGTAAACACTTGTGTCTTATGGGCTAATCGGCGATACGCACTGCTGTGTACGATGCGATCGCGATCACGCTGATACGGTCCGCGATAGGGATGCAGCGGCTCGTCATGCTCGCGCCCTGCCGTTTCGGCGCTATGCATTGCATAGGGTGCCAACCAATGGGCTTCGTGATCGGTTAGGTTTGAGACTGTGACATTCATAAGAAAGGCCCAACAAAATTAATTGCTTTCAGTAGCTCCAGCTTCAGCCAACGCTTCCCAAACGGCCTCAAGCGACTGAGAGATTATTCGCGTCCCTGCTAAGGTGGGCATAAAGTTATTGTCTCCTGCCCACCGAGGAACTAAGTGCCAATGCAGGTGTCCAGGCACACCGGCGCCCGCAACCCGTCCCAGATTCAACCCCACGTTAAACCCTTCAGCAGAAATCAGCTTGCCCAATAATTTGGTAAACCGAGTCAGGGTTTGCATCGATTCCAAGTGCTCGGCGTCGGTTAACTCACTTAAACTGGCCACATGCCGTTTGGGCGTCACAAGTAAGTGTCCATTCGTGTAGGGATATCGATTGAGCAACGCGAGTGTATGTTCACCGACAGCAACAACCAAACTCTCTCGCTGAGCTTCTTCAGGCACCTCGTAGGTTGCCGCCGCACGGCATAGAAAGCATTGCCGGTCTGCCCCCTCGTGCCAGCAGGTCGGTACCGATGGTGTGGTGGGAAGTTCGTCTCCTGCAATGTAGCCAATACGCCACGGCGCCCAAATTCGCTCGTTGTCCATGCTCTTGTTCACTTCATTGCTTGGCCACCCCATTCTGGGAGTCTAGGCCTCGATCTCGGAGCCAACAAGACCGCTATCACTCATTAGCACCTGCTCTGGTGCTAGGCAGCTCTAATCGACATAATTTCGCCCCCAACACTTCACTTCCACGATCACCGCTATGCGATTCCGTGTTCAACTTGACATGTTTTCGGGGCCACTCGATTTATTGTGGTATCTCGTGCGCAAGCATGAGTTAGACATCCTCGACATCCCCATCGCGCTGGTTACCGACCAATATCTTGAATTGATCAGCGTCCTGGAGCAGATCGATGTCAACGCAGTCGGTGACTTTCTGGAACTAGCCACCCGGCTCATGGAAGCCAAATCGCGGCTCATGCTGCCTCGACACGAGGAGGAAGAAGAACAGCAGGTCGAGGATCCTCGCCACGACATTGTCGAGCGGCTCTTGGAATATAAAAAATATAAAGATGCCGCCAGTATGCTGGAAGAACGCGGGCGGCAATGGCAACAACGTTTTTCGCGTCGCGTCAACGATCTGCCCAAAGGTGGCGTCGACCCCACTGAGCAACCGATTCAAGAAGTCGAACTCTGGGACTTGGTCAGCGCCTTCGCACGGGTTGTTCGCGACAACGCAGCGGCCCATCCCTCAGCGATTCTTTACGACGAGACGTCAATTGAAGTCTACATGGACCGGATTCGTGATCGTCTTGCCCACCAGCCACGTCTTGCGTTCACCAGTCTTTTCCAGACCGACATGATCCGTTCGCAAATGGTAGGTATCTTTCTAGCCATCTTAGAGCTCATTCGGCATGGCCAAGTGAAGGTCTGCCAAGAAGAACTCTTTGGCGAAATATGGATCGTCGCCGAAACAGCTTCTGAACAACAATCTCCAGCACTGCATCAGGAAGACGATTCTCCAGGCAGCGAAGAAGCCGCATAATGATCGCGCGTTTTCACATGCTTTGATGCAGCACAAGCTAGGTGCGATTAGAACCACCACATCGCCCGATTTTTTGAAAAGAACTATGCCCGCGATCCAGTCTGCTATCACCGCTGCTCGTAAACTCTCGAAGGCCGTCGATAAGCTTCAGTTCAGTCCGCCGGTGACGCACGTCTACAATCCGCTGACCTACGCTTGGACAGCACACGAACAATATCTGCAAAAAATGAATCCCGCTGGCACGCGGGTACTGTTTTTAGGAATGAATCCAGGCCCTTGGGGAATGGCGCAGACGGGAGTCCCTTTTGGGCAGGTCGAAGCAGTTCGCGATTGGCTTGCAATCGACGCGACCATAGGTTCCCCCTCGCAGCAACACCCCAAGCGAATTATTGAAGGTTTGGCTTGCACGCGCAGCGAAGTCTCGGGGGAACGGCTTTGGGGCCTGTTTCGCAAGCGGTTTAAGTCGCCGGCTAAGTTTTTCCAGCGGCACTTCGTTGCCAACTACTGCCCATTGGTGTTTATGGAAGCCAGCGGCAAAAATCACACCCCTGACAAACTGTCTGCCGACGAACGCCAATCGCTCGACTCAATTTGCGATACTCATCTACGCGCGCTGCTCGCGGCAACCCAGCCCACGTGGGCGGTTGGAGTGGGGGTCTATGCCGAAAAATGCTTGCAGCGAGTCGCCAATGACTCGACCAAGATTACACGCATCCTGCATCCCAGCCCTGCCAGTCCTGCTGCCAATCGAGGTTGGGCCGAAGCAGTGACTAAACAGCTCGTTGCTGCGGGTGTTTGGCGCAGCAGACGATGAATCCTTTGAATCACTTCGGCATTCAGCAGAGTTGATGCACTTTTTTCACTTCACACAACGGCGTGAGAGAACCCTTCTCTCCCAGGAGATCGGCTAGCGTTGTGCCGCGAAAGGCCACTTCTACCTCGGCCATGGCGTTGTCGATGCGGCGGTGGAGCGGGCAGAGTGTCGTGCCATGCGATTCTAATTGAAGTGGGCAAGTCTTAATCCGTTGTAGTGGATCGACAGCACTAACGACATCGAAAATCGTTACTTCGTTGGGCTTTGCGACGAGCGTAATTCCTCCGCCAATGCCGCGTTGCGAACGCACGATCCCCGCTTTCGACAGCCCTTGCAGTACTTTCGAAAGATAGGCCGAAGGCACCTGGGTCACTTCTGCAAGTTGCCCTGTGGTGCAACTCGAGGGTGCTTGGGCAGCCAAATGCACCACTGCTCGCAAGGCATACTCAACGGTCTTAGTAATCATTGACCCGCCCTAAATTGGACATTGACATCCACTATTTAATCGGTATCTTGCTCAGAATGATGCTTGAGCTGTATTTTAGCAGCGCTGCAGCTATCCGGCGAGGGGTAGTGTGATTCTCAGATAATGGAAGTAGAGGAGATTTTGATGCAAACTATCGATGAAACACGGCTGGAAAATGACCTAGCCTACCGATTTGAGTACTTGGCAGGGTTTATGGGCTTCTCTGAGGCTGATATCGCGGCAATCCACGATTCGGCCGCATACCTAGCTCCTGTGGTTCCAAGCTTGGTAGACGCGGTCTACGACAAGCTATTTCAATACGATGCTACTTGGCGCCATTTCGTTCCGCGTCAGCATGGCTACGAGGGCAGTGTGGTTGAAGATGTCGAATCGTTGCAGATGAGCGACGAGGTGATCCAGTTCCGCAAACAGCACTTGGGTCGGTATCTCACCACATTGGTTTCTAAACCGTATGATGCGAAGATGGTCGGCTATTTAGATTTTGTGGGTGCGATGCACACGCCAGGAACGGGAAGTCAGAAAATCGATGTGCCTTTGGTGCAGATGAACGCCCTCATGGGATTTGTAGCTGATGCGTTAGTAGCAACGATTCTAGGTTTGGGGCTCGAGCCTGAGGTTCAGGAGCGAACCTTGCGGGCATTCAATAAGCTGCTTTGGTTGCAGAACGATCTGATTAACCGGCACTATGCCAAGCAAGCTACTCTCGAATCAGCCGTGTCCACTTGACGCGGGTTAAAATGATGCGAATAGACCACGTTTTTTGAGGAAAAACCCCCCGACTTTTAGGTGGAATTTGCACTGTTCATCTAGTGAGTTAAAGTTAAGAATAGGGGGAATGGCAACGCTGGAAGGTTTGTTGCCGCTAAACCATTTTTTGTCTCACAGAGGGGAATAAAGACATGTTTCGTATTCGTACTATTGCGGCTGTTGCCGCGATCGCCTTGGCCGGCATGGCCAACAACAGTTTTGCAGGCAATGCCCGCTGCTGTTGCCCACCTGCACCCATTCAGACGACACTTTGCGTTCAGGCGCCTTGCAGCTGCTGTTCAGAAAATGTCACTGTCTGCGTGCCAGGTTGTTGCACCGAAGCGCCAACCGTCTGCTGGCGTAGCGGGTTGTTTGGTCGCCAGATTGCAACCTACACCTGGGCCTGCTGTGATCACACTGTGAAGGTTGTTGTCAATCGTAAGGGTGACGTCAAGGTGCGTGGCTAACGCCAAAAAGACCAGTTGAAATGAACGAACGGGGCGGGTGCTTGTCACCTGTCCCGTTTTTTATGCGTCACTACTCAACCGCAGTTTCCAAGCCCGTTGCGTGGTCGCGGAGAAACGCAGGTCGCACTTGCTTGCCGATCATCGGCTCAAGCTCGCGGACCCAAATATTGCGAAACCGCACGGGGTTGCCATGATCTTGCAGCGAGATCGGCAACCGATCTTCATGCTTGGTATAAGCTGCTGGACGATGATAAGGTGTGTCGCCCAGTAGCTCGAAGTGATTGAGAACCAACACGCCGTTGTGGATTGCGGTCATCACCGCGGGTGACTCCAGCGAACCATCCGCAGCGAAATGTGGTCGGGTCCACATCACGTCGTAGGTATTCCACTCGCCAGGAGGTCGCATCGCATTGACTAATGGCGGCGTCTGCTTATAAATCGCCCCCGCCTGACCATCGAAGTAGGTTTTGTTTTTGTACGAATCGAGAATCTGAATCTCGTAGATACCCATCAGAAACAGCCCGCTATTACTCCGACTTTGCCCTTCGCTTTGGGCGGCGATGGGGGCCGACCACTCTAGGTGAACTTGGCAATCGCCGAACTTGGCTTTGCTGGTAATAAAGCCGCGACCGGTCACCGCTTCGCCATCTTCAACCGACCAGTTTTCCCCATTCTCCCAGGCGGACAAATCCTTACCGTCAAACAACACCACAGCGTCGGATGGTGGCTGTCGGTCTTCTGCCCCTGGAGTCACCACCACAGGCTCTGGCCATTCGATGCCAGACAGATACTCTTGGGCATGGGCCCACCCCACCAAAATCGCCAGCAAGCCACTTAATATCGTTCGAAAACCAATCTTCCCCGCCCAGTTCACCTGTGTTGTCAGTGTCATCCCCGTCGATCTCCTGCAATCAAGAATGTGGGTGCCCGCCCTGATTACCCGGGCGCTTCGTGTGCCTGATTATCGACCATGGGAGTCGGCGCTGCAAGCGATTCGGAACTCCCGAAAGCAGTCATTGCCCTGGCTCTCCATTTGGGCGACAATCGAACGCTTGGCTCAAGGGATACCTACCGAGGGAGTTATCAGCGGCGATGGTCTTTCAACCGATCGAGAAGATCAAACAGGAATACACCGACAAATACGTCGTCGTCGACGGCCAGCGCCCCGAGCTGGCTCGGTTTAGCGATTTGGTGGGGCGGGTAAAAACCGTCAATATGAGTGGTCGTGCGCTTGTCGAGTTCATGGACTACCATCTGAACATCGGCTGGTTTGATATCGATCTCGACTACCTCAAGGTTGTCGACAAGCCAGCTCCGACGGAAGACAAGAAACCAGCGGCTAAGAAAGCGGCTGCAAAATCAACAGCCAAGAAGCCTGCAGCGGGTGGCGATGAGAAAAAGCTCTCTCCTCTTGAAATGGCGAGGATGCAAGGTGGAGCCGGAAAAGCTGCTTCCGAGAAAAAAACCTCGACCGCTGACATCCTAGCAGCCGCACGTGGCGGTAGCGCTCCTGCCGCCAAAAGCGAACCAGAACCTGTTGCCGAAGCTTCTCCAGTAGCCGATGCTCCAGCAGGAAAAGTCGACAGAACTTCGATGAGTGTCGACGCGATGGTTGTTTACTGTCGCGAGAAAGATGCTGAGTAACAAACTTCGTTGCTCCGCTACCGCACTTCAAGCATCCGCTCTAGTGCCACCAGCGACCATTTGGCGGTTTCTTCGTCGACTTCGATTGTGTTGACCGGGGTTCCCGCAGCGAGGTTTTCTAAGCTCCAGCAGAGGTGCGCTAAGTCGATCCGATACATGGTCGCACACATGCAAACCACCGGCGAAAGGAAGTGAATTTCTTGCTCGGGATGTTCTTCTTTCAATCGGTTGACTAGGTGCAACTCGGTGCCGATCGCCCATTTACTGCCAGCCGGGGCTGCTTCGACGACTTTGATAATCTTACCCGTAGAACCCGATTCGTCGGCCAGCTCAAAGACTTCGCGTGGACATTCTGGATGCACCAAGATTTTGATGCCGGGGTGTTTCTCGCGAAACATGGCCACGTGCTCTGCCTTAAACACTTGGTGGACGCTGCAATGCCCCTGCCAGAGGATGACTTTGCTGCTTTGTAGCATCTCTTCAGAGTGACCACCTAGGTCGTTTGCATACGGATCCCAGACGGGCATTTGTTCTTCGGTGATGCCAATTCCCAAAGCCGTATTTCTCCCCAAATGTTGATCAGGAAAGAACATTACTCGGCCCGTTCTCGCGAATGCCCACTCCAACGCCGCACGGGCATTGCTCGACGTGCAGACAATCCCTCCATGACGTCCGACGAATGCTTTGAGCGAAGCTGCCGAATTGATGTAGGTCACCGGCGTGATGTCGTTCGTATCGATGATCTCGCCAAGCTGATCCCACGCGTCTTGAATCTGTTCGATCGCAGCCATGTCGGCCATCGAACAGCCAGCGGCCATGTCTGGAAGAATCACGCGCACACGTTGGCCAGCGCGCTCAGCTAGCTTTGCTGGTCGATTCGCCAAGATGTCGGCCGTTTCGGCCATGAAATGGACACCACAGAAAACGATCGATCGACACTCTTCGTTCTCGGCAGCCGTCTCGCTAAGCAAGTAGCTATCACCGCGAAAATCGGACTGACCAATGACCTCATTCTGCTGATAGTGGTGGCCCAAAATCAACAGCTGCGATCCTAGCTGCAGCCGCACCGCCTGTATCCGAGCGACTAACTCATCGTTTTCCAGCGATTTGTAGGGCTGGAGCTCAGTTTGGGGAGTGAGGGTAGTCGTGCTCATCGTGGATCCAGGTTCTGGTGGGAAAAACTACAGGCTTCTCAGCCATTATAAGCCTGCTACGCTTCGAAAAACAGGATGGGTAGCTGCCTTCCAAAGAGGGTTCTCGGCTGGTTAGAAACCGATTGACATGCTTGCAAAGTGCTCCTGCCCCAGCAGCTAGCACTTGCAATGTAGACGATCTGGGCAAAGTTTGCCGATCAATTCGTCCGATACTTAGAGCAGCCCTCCACCTAGGGCTGCGCCGACGGCGTAAGCTTTTGTCCCTGCCGATGTTGAATGGATCGATGAGCGAAATAATTCCAGACCTTGCCGCCGATGTTGTTTCTGCCTGCCAGGCCGGGGCCGAAGAAGCCTCTGGTGCGTTGAGTCGATCTTTGGACGGTGAATTTACGCTCCAGGTGGGTGAACCAACCACCTACGAAGCCGAGACACCCGATGGCTTTGACAAGGCTGGGCTGGCAATCCTCATGAAGTTTGGCGACGTCGGCGTGGTTGCCATTCTGCCCGAATCAAGCGGCCTCTTGCCAGATTGGTACGCGAACCCCGATCCTACCGGGGTGAGCAAGCTCAGCACACTGGCTCAGGAACTGAGCATGCTGCTGGTGCCCGAGACGTTAATGGCAGACGTGTTTGAAGCAGCTCAAGTTCCGGTCATCGGCGAAGCCCTCAAGGCGGCAGGCATTGCGGACGACGCTGCCCTGGTACCGCTGCAAATAAGTAGTGGCGACACCACCTCGCAGATGAGTGTGATTTGGCCGCTAGCATCCCCCGATGCATTGTTACCAACCGCTGAAGCAGACAGCGAAGAAGAGTCGCCAAGCGAGCCGGAAAACAGCCAACCAGAAAAAGCTAACACGCCTGCGGGCAGTCCTCAGAATTTTTCCGAATTGCCAGACTATTCACGCAGTTTGCTAAAAATTAAGGTTCCTGTGCGCGTGGTGCTTGCTTCGAGAAAAGAATCGGTCCAGGAGGTGGTCGAACTCGCGATGGGATCGATCATAAAATTCGACAAAGCATGCGATGAGTTGCTGCAGCTTTATGTGGGCGACCAAGAAGTGGCCGAGGGCGAAGCCGTCAAAATTGGCGACAAGTTTGGTTTCCGAGTCAGTGCGATGCAAATGCCGCACGAGCATTTCATGAAGGTAAATCGAAAGAGTGCGGGATAGCGTCTGAGGGTTTTTCGTGCTGATCGAAACCCACCTAGAGTAGGCATAAAAAAGAACCCGCCCCGAGCCCGAAAGCCCGAGACAGGTCCTCAGAGGGGGATCCATCTTTGTCCGCGTTAGCGAACGAAACTTGCGCTGACTACCTTGCGAGGCTGAGCGATCCGAGCGTTTGGATCGGCAGCAGGCGCGGGTGGAATCGGTGCAGCTTCTTCGCTGGACTCAGCAGCGGCTGAGCCACCACCACAGCAGCTGTCACCGCAGCAGCCGTCGTTGCAGCAGTCGTCTGCACACCCACAACTGGCTTCGCAGCAGTTGTCGCCACAGCAACCATCGTCGCAACCACAGCTTGGCTCGCAGCAGCAGCGATTCTTACGCTTGAACAGCTTGCTCAAGACGCAGCTACGTTTCTTACAGCAGCAATCGTTTCCACAGCAGTTGTCTGCACAACCACAGCTTGGTTCGCAGCAGTTGTCGCCACAGCATCCATCGTCACAGCAGTTGTCACCGCAGCAACCATCGGCACAACAATCATCAGAACAGCCACAAGAGGCTTCACAACAATCGCAGCCACATCCAAGCATTGTATCCAACAAACCAAAACCATAACTCTGGCCTGTGAGACAAACGCCTACGATGAGCGCTCCCAACATATTCCACTTCATCGAATAACGTCTCCTATTCCTTTGGGGACGACAGTACGAACGGACCAATGGTGTTCGGTTTAACGAATCACCGCACCCTCCCTGGGTTGGTCGAGATGACTTGTGTGGGCGTTGCGCCCGATGGGATAGGTTGGCGGGGGCGACCCATATGGGTCGAGGGTCATGGGGTTCGTTTCTTCCGTGTGTCCCCACAGTCAGGCGTCAATACCAGTCGAGCCAATCCTTGACTCGAAATTAAACAGGCCGGTTTTATCGACGCATCATACAGTGGTTTGCCGCAAAAAAACTTTTCAGCCTTCTTGCGACATGAGAACCTATCGGCCCCCTGCGCACGGCCCCTTGAGCATCCAGAAGCAATTTTCGACAAGTGGCTTAGGACTATCATTAGGCAAGATTTGCGGTCCACGAAGGATAGTACACTCGCGTCGGTTATAGCCCCAAAAATCAGTTACTCTGATCGTGGCGTAACTCCCTAGAGTCTGCTATTCTAGGCAAATTGCGATTGGTGCGGCTAGCAGGACGTAGTCGACAAGAGACAACCGGTAATCACCCCTGTTTCGGTAATCTTTGTTTAACCGTCAAACTTTCACACGACCGGTTGCATCGCACCACTCACTCGCGATCCTGCCACTACCGCCCTCACCTTCGCTTTTTAGTCGACCAAGCCTTGATCCGTTTCTAACCCATCGGTAGAGAGTCCTCTCACTTGGAGGTTGTCATCTCATGAGTCGCGTTTTGGTTCAATGCTCTGCCTTAGCAGTTTGTTGGGCATTGTCGATGAGTGGAAACGGTCTGGTGTTTGCCGTCGAGGGTGGGGCCGATTGGCCAAACTGGCGGGGTCCGCAACAAAATCGAGTTTCCACCGAACAAGGGCTCGTTGACCGCTGGGATCCCCAGGGTGGGCCAGGCAGCAACCTGATCTGGAAGAACGAGGCGTTGGGCGGTCGATCGACACCGATTGTCATGCAGGGTCGACTCTACACGATTGTTAGAGATCAACGCGGTACTTCCCACGAAGGGGCGAAAATCGTTTGTGTTGACGCAGCAACGGGCAAAAAGCATTGGGAACATCGTTTTAATGTTTACTTAACCGACGTTCCAGACACTCGTGTGGGATGGTCTTCTTGCGTGGGCGATCCAGAAACAGGCCGCGTCTATGCGTTGAGCGTCTCGGGCTATTTCTGTTGCTTGGAGGGCGATACAGGCAAAGTGGTCTGGCAGCGCAGCCTGCACGAAGAGTTCGGTCTGCTTAGTACATTCGGCGGCCGAACACACAGCCCCTTGGTGTTTGAAGACATGGTACTCGTCAGTGCAGTGGTAATCGGCTGGGGCGATTCCCCGCAGTGGGGCTCCCTTGCCAAGCCCGCCCATCGTTTCTTAACCTTTGATAAAGCAACCGGCGGCCTGCGCTGGCTCAAGGGGACGAAAATTGCTCCCTACGACACCACTTACAGTACGCCCACCATCACGATGCTCGACGGCCAAGCGGCGATGGTCTTTGGCTCTGGCGACGGGGCTATTTGGGCACTACAGCCACGCACCGGCGAACGAATATGGCATTACCCGATCTCTCGTCGCGGGGTGAATATCTCACCACTCGTGGTGGGTGACACCGTCTATGCTTCGCACAGCGAAGAAAATGTGGTTGGCACTACGATGGGTTCGCTTGTGTCGTTGGATGGAACGCTCTCAGGCGATCTCACCGACAAAGAAAATTGGGTTCAGTTTGAGGTGATGGCTGGCAAAAGCTCGCCCATCATGGTCGACGGCAGGCTATGGGTTGTTGATGATCGGGCAAAACTTTCAATCTACGACCCGCAGACGGGCCAGCGGATTGCTCGCAAGGCACTTGGCACAGCGATGCGCAGTACGCCGCTCTATGCCGACGGCAAAGTTTACCTGTGTACGAACAATGGCCGTTGGTATGTGCTGCAGCCCACCGACTCGGGCGTCAAAGTCTTGCACAAACTGCGCCTAGCGGGCGAAGCAAGCGATGGATCACCGATTGTCTCGCACGGCCGCATTTATCTGCCGACCTCTGCGGCGCTGTACTGCATAGGTGATCCAGACCAAAAATCTGCTGGCGATATTTTGCCTATTCCACCGGCAGAAACCTCAGCAAACGAAGATCCTACTCCCTCGCTAGTCCAAATTGTGCCCTACGATGCAATTTTAGTACCGGGCGATAGCCAAGCCTATCGTGTCCGACTTTACAACAGTCGCGGACAATTCCTTCGCGAAGTACCCTTCGAAGATGTAACGTTTGAGGTGCAGGGAGGCGGGCAGATTTCGCAAAGCGAGGGTGTCTATCTCGCTCCAAATACGAACGAACATCAGACGGCCTTAGTGGTTGCGAAAGTTGGCGAGCTGCACGGCACGGCACGGATTCGGGTTGTACCTCCGTTGCCTTGGAGTTTTGATTTCGATACGGCTGAGAAGGTGCCACTCACTTGGGTAGGAGGGCGGGTACGTTACGTCATTCGCGATCTAAATGGTGAAAGGGTGGTGGTTAAAAGGAGTGTGCTACCAATTCCGCGCAATCCCGAAAATAAGCTTGGCACACGTAGCCGGCTGTGGATGGGACCCACTGACCTGGCCAATTACACGATCCAAGCCGATTTTTCTCTGACCCAATCAGAAGAAAGCGGCAGAACTCCTGACTTCGGTTTGATCAACAGCCGGTATACGATGACCGTGCGTTCCTCGAACAAGCAGCTGCGTATTTATAGTTGGAGCCCTCACGATTATCGCGCGTTTGCGGTAGTTAACTTCGATCCGAAACCAGGCGAATGGTACACGATGAAACTCCGCGTGGAGCCTGACGGCGAAAAAGCGTTAGTCCGTGGCAAACTCTGGAAACGAGGGCAAGCAGAACCAAAGAAGTGGACCGTCGAAATGACGGATGATTCGCCGAATCGAACGGGAAGTCCCGGCATGTATGGCAACGCTCAAGAAGCAGAAATATATCTCGATAACATCACGGTTTACGGCAACAAATAACGCAAACCGTGCGGATGCACCCCCTCGGTACAGAGCCCGACCGGTTGATCAAGGAAACACGATGAAAAAAAAATGGCGATACTTCTGGCTATTGTGTGCCGCCGCCCTTGGCTGGTGGACTGGTGCGGGGTTCGATTACGTGGCTGGCGAAGTTTCGCAAGCAGAGTCCACTCTCGATTGGCCGCAATGGGGAGGCGACTCAAATCGCAATAACGCACCGGTGGGATTTCAGATCCCTACGCAGTGGAACATCGGCAGCTTCGACTATCGCACAGGCAAATGGGATCCGAGCGAAGCCGAAAATATCAAATGGGTTGCTCGGCTCGGCTCGCAAACTTACGGCAACGCAGTCGTGGCGAGGGAGAAAATCTACGTCGGCACCAATAACAGCGGCGGATGGCTAGAGCGTTATCCCGCTAAGGTCGATCTTGGCTGCTTGCTCTGTTTTGATTTAGATTCGGGGAAATTCTTATGGCAACACAGCAGCGAAAAACTACCTTCAGGTCGAGTTCACGATTGGCCTCTTCAGGGAATTTGTTGTGCTCCGCTGGTCGAGGGCACTCGGCTGTGGTTTGTCACTAGCCGAGGCGAAGTCCGTTGTCTCGACACTTCTGGCTTTGCAGACAAAGAAAATGACGGGCCCTATCAAGACGAAGTGTCCGACGCCCAAGACGAAGCCGATGTGGTTTGGGTGTTCGACATGATGAAAGAACTGGGCATCTCGCAACATAATATGTGCAGTTGCTCGGTAACCTCAGCCGGTGACATCTTGTTTGTGAATACTTCGAACGGCGTAGATGTCGAACATAACTACATCCCGGCTCCTGAAGCCCCAAGCTTTTTTGCCATGAATAAAAAGACTGGCGAGTTGCTGTGGAGCGATAGCTCGCCTGGCGTGAACATTCTACATGGTCAGTGGTCGTCGCCTTCTTATGGAGTCTTGGGCGGCCAGCCCCAGGTGATTTTTGCTGGGGGCGATGGTTGGGTCTATAGTTTCGATCCCGACGGCACTCCTGAGCGAAAATCAAAGCTGCTCTGGAAATTTGACGCCAACCCCAAAAGGTCTGTCTGGGAGTTGGGAGGTCGGGGCACGAGAAACAATATCATCGCAACCCCCGTGATTCACGAGGGGCGCGTTTACGTTGCCGTGGGGCAAGACCCTGAGCATGGCGAGGGGGTTGGGCATCTTTGGTGTATCGATCCAACAAGACGTGGAGATGTTAGCCCTGATCTGGCTTTCAACGCCTCAGACCCCAACATTCCAATTGCTCATCAACGACTTCAAGCGGTGGTGCCCGAAAACGGCGACCTCACCCGTCCGAACCCAAACTCTGCCGCGATTTGGCACTACAGCGAGTTCGATCAAAACCACGATGGTGAAATCGACTTCGAGGAACAAATGCATCGAAGCTGCGGCACCGTGGCGATTCGTGATCAGGTTCTCTATATCGCAGATTTTAGTGGGCTGTTCCACTGCCTTGATGCCAAAACAGGCGAAGTCCACTGGACCTACGACCTGCTTGCCGCAGCTTGGGGTTCGCCGCTAATCGTCGAAGATAAAGTCTATATTGGCGACGAAGATGGCGAAGTGGCCATCTTCCGGCATTCCAAAAATCGAGAGGTTGCCATGCGCGAGGTGGAAGGCGAATGGGAGCCACACTACGGCACCCGCGACATGGGCAACAGTGTGTACAGCACACCCATTGTTGCAAACAACGTACTTTACATCAGTAACCGAACCCACCTGTTCGCCATTTCCAAAGACGGGAAGTAACGCTCCGTGCGAAAGGCGATGATGGTTAGAAACCATTGAGGGAATAAGGAATGACGAAACGTGTTTTAGATGTGGGTAACTGTGGTCCTGATTTTTCTATGATCAGCAGTTTTCTGACCAACCACTTCGACTGCGAGATGGTTCAGGCAGATGGCGTCGAAGATGCCTTGGAGGAGTTACGCAAAAACGACTTCGCACTTGTCACGGTAAATCGCAAACTCGACCGGGACTACTCCGATGGTGTCGAAATCATCAAAGCCATAAAAGCTGATGCCCAGCTGAATAGCGTCCCGGTAATGTTGGTGACCAACATGCCTGAGCACCAAGAGGCCGCAATGGCCATCGGCGCAGAACGTGGGTTCGGAAAGCTAGAACTCGACAAAAACACGGCCGAGCGGTTGGCACCGCTACTCGGATAGTGCAAACATCCCCAAAACTATTCTTCGATGACTTCTTTGACCGGCTGGACAAAGTGGGGGGCTTTTTTACTGAGGTCTTGGGCCTTTTTCTCAGCCTGTTTCTTCTCGTTGAACTCGAAGAGTGCCACTCGCTTAAGCGATTGGCTAAAGACGCCCCAGTAGGCCTTGAGGCGAATTTCTTTGACCGCCCGAGCGCGGGATTTCTTCTTGGCAGCCGCCTTCTTTTTCTTGGGCTCTGCTTTTTTCTTGGCCGGAGCCGCCTTTTTGGCAGTGGCCGCTTTTTTCTTGGCGGGGGCTGCTTTTTTTGCAGGAGCCTTCTTTTTAGCGGTCTTTTTAGCCATGAATGAATAAGGTTGGGTGCAAGGGCCCAGCTAGAGAGGGGGGGTGGGGGCTAACGGTGAGCCCAGATCATACCCGATCTCGCTGACGCTGGCTAGCACCACTCTCGCCGGACGTGACCTACAGCTTTACCCCGATTCGCTTAGCACGCTGCACGAGAGCAGGGCGAAAGTAGACCATGGGCCGTAGCTCACGCAATCGTGACCTTCTAGCAGCACGGTCGCGAGCCCAAAGGAAGGTGCCATCGACCAGTCGTCGAGGCAATTTCCCCTGGTTTACCTGATCCGTCACTTTATTGATAAAATCGAAATCAGACTTCGTGAAGGCCTTAAGTCCTGTACGAAGCTGATCACTCAATGAAATCGTTCTGCCCTGATTATTCGTGGAACTGGTCGACTGTTGGGCGACCGAAGGCAGTCCTGTGAACCCTAGGAACATGGCCCCGACTAACGCCCAACACAAGGCACGCCGCTTTCGGCTAATAAATCCAGTTTGCAGAACCATGGCAACCTGCGATGAACCAGGACGTGTAAAAGACAAACTTTACCGGAGGGGCGTTTGTAGCTGCTGGAAACCGGTACGCCAAGATCACTTAGGCCTTTGAAGGGCCGATCGGCAGAAATTGCCGATCGCAGAATTTGGTAACTGGCACAGGGTTTGCTCGCGAAAAAATCTGTCCACGACCCCTATTCCGTGAAGTATAATTACCGTGTAACGTCTCGCCTTCGTCCGTTTAGTTCGACTGGAGCAAGCGGGCGAGAAAGCCGATGAGATATTTCGCCGACATCAAATCTGCTACTTTTTTGTAGCAGCATAAGAAATCAAACTTTACGGTCATAATTCCGCCGGGAGGACCAAATTTTGGATAGACCCGAGTCATAACTATGGCAGCGCGCAGCGCTGTCCGACACGCGTCTTTCTTCCAGCGACTCCACACCGTCGCAATTCGACCGAAAGTTTGTTTGAAGAGAAAAGAGGTCGTGGCCTACGGGTTGCGGCCTTTTTTCATATCTTTTTCGCAGTATTCAATTGTACATAGATCGCAATCCAGGACATTTGTCGCATTTTGCTTGTCTTTTCTGGCGAACCTTGGTAGAGTGCATGGAGTGTTCTGTTCATCCTCGGCAGGTAAGATCTAATCTGATCGTTAAAAAAGGTGCAAAGTTTTCGTGTCTCGGCACGGAGACTCTGCGCCTTTTTTTCGTCTAAATTCTGCCCAAATAACGTCCTACTCGCGCGTCTGTAAAAAGTAGCTGCGAGTCTCACTGAGGAATCTAATCTTGTACTTTTACTTAACTGCATTCTGTATTTGGCAACGACGTCAAGCTGTTTTGCTAGGCCTTTTTCTTGTTTTGACATTGGCCACACCGCTTGTCTCGATGGCGGTGGTCAACCATGTAATCCATATCAGCGTTGACGGGCTGCGTGGTGATTTCCTGGAAACGAGGGTGAACAATTCGCCCCTGCTCTACCCAAACTTCAAGCGGTTTGTGGACGAAGGAGCGACTACCTACAACGCGCGAACTGACTACACCCATACCAACACGATCCCCAACCACACCTCGATGTTAACCGGACGGCCCGTCTCGCAACCTGCCGGGCTGCCTGATACGACCCATCATGGTTATACCCTGAACAGCAATCCTAGTTCGACAGCCACGCTTCACAACGCTGGCAATCCCAATCTTTCTTACGTCGACAGCGTGTTCGGTGTTGCCCACGACAACGGCTTATCGACGGCTCTTTACGCGAGCAAAAGCAAGTTTATCATCTACGAGCAAAGCTACAACGCGACCGCCGGTGCGCTGGACACGACAGGTGTCGACAACGGTCGTGACAAAATTGATACCTATGTGCAAAAGTCAACCGCCTCAGTCGCATCAAATCTTCAGGCCGATTATCTCGCCGACATGCCAACTAGCGAATACAATTATACATTCCTTCATTATCGCGATCCCGACTCTTTTGGGCATGGCGCTGGCTGGGGGTCAACGTTCTGGGATACAGCGGTGCAACAAGTTGACGGATATCTGGGCGAAATTTTCGACCTTGTTGAAACAGACGCAGGCCTGCTGAATGACACAGTGATCATCGTTACCTCCGATCATGGCGGCCTTAATTTTGGGCATAGCACGCCGGCCAGCGCGCCAGAGCATTACACCGTCCCTGTTCTTATATGGGGCCCCGGTGTCGCATCTGGTATCGATCTTTACTCTTTGAATCCGACCAGTCGTCTTAACCCGGGCACTGGCCGACCGACCTATACCGATGCCAATCAACCTATTCGCAACGGGGACACAGGCAATCTGGCACTCGGTCTACTGGGTCTAGGCCCAGTTCCTGGTTCGCTGATCAACCAGAGCCAAGACCTATCGGTCATCCCTGCCGCCGTCCCCGAACCCTCGAGTCTAGCCTCGCTATTCGCGGCTGTGCTGTGTGTGGGGAGAAGCAGTCGTCGGGATCGGAACCACAAAGCCCGGTCGCATTTCGCTGACTCTGGCTGCTAGCCCCAAATCAGCTTTCAGAATCTTCTCCGAACTCAAACGGGCCGGGAAACTCGACTTTTCCTGGCTTTTGGTCTGTGGGCAGTGGTAAGTCTGCAATCGTGGCTGCTGCGCGACGGCCATCGGTCATCGGGTTGCGGATCGGTGGGTTGGTGTTGTTTGCTTCCTCAGTAAACATGTGCAGCGTGCTCGTGGGGAAGGCAAATTGCACCTTTAGCGATTGGGCTAGACGCAAAATGTCGAGAAAAAGTCGATGCCGTTCGCGTAGTTCGACCGCCCAATCGGGACAATCGAGAAAACAGTAGAGCAGAATATCGAGCGAGCTACTGCTGAACTGATTGAAGTAAACGTGGTAGTAATCCTTTCGTGTGAAAGGATGCCGTCGGATCAGTTCGCGGATTCCCTCGCAAAAGGCGTCGACCTGTTCAGGGGTAGTGTCGTACTGAACGCCCAACTGCGTTTTGATCCGACGATAGCTTCGCCGACCCATGTTGTCGACGGTTGCGGTTGTGAGCAGACTGTTGGGCACCGTAATTTCGGAATTGTAAAATGTGCGGATTCGCGTGCTGCGAAAACCGACCGACTCGACACATCCTTCTGCCTGATCGGTAATCACCCAATCGCCCACCTCAAATGGCCGGTCGGTCAGCACCGTCAGCGAGCCGAACAGATTAGAAATCGTATCCTTCGACGCTAACGCAAATGCCGCTCCTCCCAGGCCAAGTCCCCCTACTAGCCCGGAAATGGGTAGGTTGAATGCCTTGGCCCCCGTGACCACCGCCATGCAAACGACCAACGCTTTGAGCGACCGCGATATGAGTGGAACCAGCAGGTCGTCGAATTTCGTATCCGTCAGCTCCGACTTCTCTTTCAAGTAGCCGGTCAGTAGGTTAATGAACAAAAACGTCGTCCATGCCGCTGCCACGATGGAAAATAACTTAAGCCCCACCAGCAAAATCATCATCACTGAGGCAGGGAACCCAATCGCACGCGTCCCGAAATACCAAACGTTCGCTTGAACAAGCAGGCCCACTGGCTTCCATGGATTGCCCAGTTTTTTCAGCTCGCTTCCAGACTGCCGGAAATGAAACCAGACATGGGTGATGCGAAGTAAAAGAAAACGCGTGACCATGTCTGCCAAAAAGCCAAAGACAATCAGCACTAACAAACAAGTCCACTGGTAGTCGGGAACCAGCAGATGTTGTTTCATGAGAATTTCGGGAAAGAGGGTGGGCAACCACAACGAAAAGGGCATTTCCTGCCGAGCGCGTTCCTGTCGTTTCTCTTCGCCCTCTCTTTTGGGTACAACCACCTTGCGATTGTGCCAGCGGAGCCACAAGCCGCTATCCAGTGCGTCGAGTGTCTCGGGGCTGAAACGCCAAAGACCATCGGCGCTTTGCGCAATGATGATCAATCGGGCATCCTCTCGATCGGCGCCAGTGAGTTCGAGGGCTTCCTCGGCAAGCGAATACGAACGATTCAAGTCGGCCTGTATGGCAAAGCCGCTCGTGTCGACCCATAGCATGCGGTCAAGCACTTCCTTGAGCTGAAACACATACGTTTTTCGTTTATCGCCCGAGACCGCTTCGCCTAGTTTGGAAAGATCGAGGCAGTTTGCAGCCAGATCAAACTCGCCATCGTTCATCGCGCCAAGAAACCCCGACATCGTCGTATTCGGCGACTCGAGCATCTGTACCAGGCGTGGTTCCACCTTCTTCTCTGGCGAAACGATGGGCGCCGTAGCTTCTGCATCCTCGCTGCCTAGTTCAACCAAGCCGATCAAGGATTGTGCTGTTACTATCTGGGAAGCTAACCCCAGGATGATCGCCAGAGCTACCCTAGGCAAACGACGAAACGAGAAACGAGTCAAAAGAAATCGGCGAAGCATATCCATCCGGCATGTCCTTTTTGGGGATGACCCTGAACCGCACCAGTTCAGAAGCCGCCAGTGTAACACTATGTGCCTCTGATGTCCTCAGTGATAGAACCTTTGATCAGGTCGCTATGAGGCGTTCCCAACAAAAAAACGCGCCGTCGCACAAGGCGACGGCGCGCGTCCGTGGCAGCCGGCAGGTAGACAATGCAGTTCAGGACACCAGCACCGCACGCCCACGCCACCGGCCGCCTGGGGACAGGGGTGGTGCAGACTTGCGAAGATCAGTTCGCCGGAGCGGTTAACTCAAAGACAAGCTTCGCAGGCGGCACCTGCGAGGCGATATTGCGGAAAGCGTCGAGTAGCTGCGACTCCATCTCGGCCACGGTGCTACCGCCGGGGACACTGATAAAGATTCCACTGCCTGCAAAGGCAATGGCCTCCATCAAATCACGGTCTGCGCCGGCACCGACAGCCATCGTGTGAAGCGTAATCCCGCGTTTGATGGCTTCGGTCGCTTCCCAGAACGAATACTGTTTCTTCCAGTTCGAGGTCGAGTAGTCGGCAATTCCGTCGCCATCGTAGTCGGTCCATTCGGCCCAGTCAAAATCGCCGGGCAAACTCCAACCGGACGGCCCCTGGTTGGTCTGACCATCGGTCATGATGATCATCGTCGGCCGAGCCCCATAGCGGCTGTAGCCGTCATCGTTCGGGTCATTGGCATCGCCTACTAATAGTTCGCGGGCGTTGAGAATGCCATCGCCCATGCCAGTCCATCCGCTGTAGTGACCCGCTTGATGACGCCGCTGGATGGCGTCGATCGTCGCATAGTCGCTAGTAATTGGATTGGCGGTGATGTCGATGTCGACTTCGCCATCATAATGCGTCCATTCTTTGACGGCCCATTTTCCGTAGCTCACTAAGCCCACTTCGTCGCCGAAGTCGAGGTCAGTAAGGAACCCGAGGAACAACGAGGCGCCTTCCTTTACCGCGTGGAAAGGATAATGGGGCGTACGCCAAAGATCTTCCGAACTACTTGCCGAATATCGACTTTCTTGAAGATAGTCCATTAGTGTGCGATAGCCATATTTCTTCTTATAGGAGCCGCTTTTCTTTTTGACAAATTTGATATATCCATTCCAGAGTGCGTCGCTTGTGGAATCGCTTGGCTTGTTTTTGAGTTCTCCGCTGCTGTACCGGCCTGCTTGTGGAAAGGGATACATCCGAGAACCATCGGGATTGTTTTCGTTCAGCCCAAGCAGGCTGCGTATGTCGCTCGTCGTACTGCTAGAAATGTAGGTACCAGCATAGGAATCTACGTCTCCAAAACCGGTGGTTGGAAATTTTGACTCCGTCGTCCCAGGCCACTTCGGGTCAGCAGCAATTAACGAGTCCCACATGTCGTCCAATGAATTTTCAGCTTGTGTCTGACCTAAGCTCGAACGAAGCGAGCTGTCGTCGTTCATCGAAGCCGAGAAGTCAAGCACAACCACCAAGTCACGTGCTTCGACAAAAGCTGTGGCCGAGGTTTGAAGCGGAACTTGCGACCTTCCGACCGCCCAGCCGAATGCTAGGGGCAACTGGCCATCTGGTAAACTAGCATCTAGTTCTGTACGACGTGCAACCACTTGCACCACATTGACCGGCGTACCGCCCCATTCAATGGGCCATGTGCCGGTGGCATCGTCAAACCCGCGCTTGCCAAATTGAACATCCGCCTGGGGATCGATAAAAACTCCATTGGCTTCGGCCACTTGAGCGGCCATCAAGCGAGCGGCTTCTACCGCAATCGAATTGGCGTCGACGCTCGCCGAGCCCTGCCCTTGTCCTGCCGCGTAGACGGCAGCGGTAATTTCCTGGGCGGCAGCCAACGAAGCAGCGTCGACCGCGTTTTGCATTTTCGTTTCAGTAAGCACAATGCGGCCTGTGTCGACCGAAAGCGCGACAAAGGCGAAAATAGCGATTAACGTAAAACCCGTGAGAACGACAATCACGCCCTGACGGCGTTGAATTGCTGGATTGCGACGTGCATTCTTAGAAGATTGGTGAGTCATGACATGCGCTCCGAAAGAAAAGAATGATTCAAGTCCTGAGTTTCTCAGTCTTACTGAGATAGGGTCGCGCGTCCGTTGCGGAAGGTAATGGATGCAGACAATCCATAATCGTTTGCTTCACTCACCGGCGTGTAGCTAACCGCTGAGAAAGGAACACTGACCTCGACCTCAAATAGCAAGAGATCGTTGGCAGGGTCGTCCAAGTCGAAGCCCTGGTTAGGGTCGGTGGCATCCCGGATCACCACCGATACATTTTCTGCCGGAATGCCCGAAGACGCCATGAAGTTCGTGACGTCGGAGATGAGTTTGCTATTGGCAGTCTCTCCCTCCTGGAGAATGCCGCTGCGATCCATCGCCGCGAAACGGGCCCCTTCGCGAGCGCCGGTTTCTAGCAGGTTTTGTACATCGTAGGCGCGGGTTATTTCGATGAGCCCCAAGACCGTGGTTACGAGGATGGGCAAAACGATAGCAAACTCGACGGCAACTGCCCCGAGACGTTGGTGGGTTCGGTCTTTTAGTGGACGGTTTCTCATAGATTCATCTCCAGTAGGCAGAGGAGGAGTGGATTTACTCGTGACGCATAAACGATAGGCCTTCTAGCACCACATTTTGCATGAAGGACATCGGAAATATCGCGACGTCGTTATAAGGGACTGAAGCCCGCACCAAGAACATTTGTCGAGGTTCGGCGTCAGACAATTCAATATCAGGCAAGGCCTCAAGGCTTGGGCCATCGGTGGGTGGCGTAACCCCCGAATCATAAACGTCCGCATTTTTCACCGAAACAGATACCGTTGCGGTTGAAATGACAGAACCCAAAGCTCCGTCAACACTGCTCAACACCTGACTGGTTGTCGTTCCTTCTACCGACCCAACGCGTGCCCCTTTTCGGCACGCACTATTGATCATGTTGTTGACCAACTGGACATGGGCGATTTCAAAAATCCCGAAAACGACGAGAAAAAAGACCGGGAGCACCACCGCAGTTTCTACGGTAGTCGTGCCAAGACGGAGTCGTGCAGACTGGCGACGTCGCATGATGTTTAACCTCCGTGCCGATTAGCAATCAGCACAAAATCAATAACCGGCGAAGGCCGATCCACTCGAATGAGCGATGAAAAGTGGTGGGGAATTCGCAGTGAAACGTCACAAACTCTTGTGGCGGGAAACCAAGTTACCGACAAACAAAGTGCCAGCAGATTCTCACCATGTAAAACCTAGCTCAGGTTTGTTAAGCAGGCGCGAGAATTTTTCGGATCATTGCTATTTACACAAGAATGTGACCGGCAATGAGATCATACGTTGCATGTGGTCAACACTGATGCATAGAGGCATCACGTTTGCTTGCTAAAGCAAGAAGCCCCCATTGAGAAATCTCCGAATGAGGCATTCGATTGGGCGGTGCCGTCGGTGAGTCATTTGAGCGGTCTCACCAAGTAGAGCAGAAGGTGCTGTACGATCTTGGCAAAGTCATACTCTTCCTACTCAAATCCCTCTTTGCTCATGACAGATGATGCCGTGAGTGTAGCGTTCCCGAGGAACCAAGGAGAGGATAGCCAGCTCACATATTGAAACGGTACTGAAACGGTCACGGTCATTTGGTCGCCGGCAGACGCCGTGGTTGGCTCAGGAGAAACCACTACCGTGGTCGATGGCACCGAAACACTAGAGGCATAGTTATTCACGCTGTCAATAACTCCCTGCTCGGTTGCGTTGAGCATGGTGGCATTGCGAGCTCCAACACGTGAGGCATTGGTAAGGATTTGTTGTACCATCATTGCACGTCCCAGTTCGACGGAACCAATAACCAGCAGAAAAAATACTGGCGCAATAATAGCAAATTCAACAGCGGCAACCCCGTTGCGTTTCGAAATCCGACGACGGTTTTTCGAGACTAGTGAACCTATATCATTTTGGTTACGAGTTTGAATCATTGGGTAGCTACTCCTCGAACGCAGCATTTTCGTTGATTAGACTTGTTATGTTCTTGGGGGGGGATTTTAAGTGGGTTTTATTTTACCAACACGACGGATGAGTAGACGTAGGAACTCGTACCAGGAGTTGGTGATGGAATGACGCCTTTCGAGGCAATAGGCGCTGCTTGAATGGTGACGTGCTTATTGTTCATCGGGCCCGTCAATTTGACATCGACGATCCGAATGCCAAACCACTTGACGATCGTATAGTCGGCATTATTTCCTGGGCCGCTCACAGAACCGAAGACGGGAATAATTCGCGGCTCTCCCTTGATGTCGGTGAGCTCGTCTTTGACACCAGCACTGATGCCCGTATCGCCATTGAGAATCAGGTACCCAGACGCATTGAATTCCAGCTTGCCACCGTGGTAAGCCAAATCTGCTGCCGAGATGCCGTTGAGAATTTGCCGAGCGATATCGTTGGTGCTATTGTTGCTACTGCCAATGTCGACAGTGCCGCGGTTTCCCGGAGAACCGGTGCCTTGTGGAAACAAATTGACTTCTAGATATCCATCGGGGCCAGAGGTAATCGAGCCATCGGCGTTGTAGGTCCAGTCGTCATCGGCGTTTCCGGCCATCCAGAGGTTCCATGTTTCTAGATCGAGAGCATAGGGAAGGATGTCTAGGTTGCCGCCCCCGTTGGGCACTTCGAAGCCTTTGACATCGCGGACAAATGCCGCGGTAGCCTCCGTTTGAATGCCCGTCCCAGAGAGACCAAAAATTGGCGCGAAAAATAATGGCAAGTTGCTGTTGAGTGTGCCATTGCGATGAACCCGAACAGTGACCGAATTGAATTGCGATCCAGCGGTGGTGCTGATTGTGTTTGTGTCGCTGAAATCACTGATGTAACCATAAACAATGTCGCTCTCCGCGTTGTTTGACTGATTTAAGTCAATCGCTAGAGATGCATTTCCAACGGGATTTGCGCTAACAAACGAAGCGGCTGTGACTCGCCCCATATATTCTGCTGCTGCAGCATCTTGTCCAGCAGCGAGTTGCTTACCGTATTCCCAAACCGCAGCCAATGCAGCGGAGTCTGCAGTCCGTTGCAATTCTTCCTTACTCGAGAGGATGTACCCGATGTCCACCGCAAACGCGACCATCCCGAGAAGTACCACGGACAGAATGGCGGCAAAGACAGTGATTGCCCCGTGCCGCTGTGAAACGATATTGCCGCGTAATCTGAGTGGTCGTGTGAATGTCATCGAAGGGCCTCTTTTGTCAGACGCAGGTTTAATCAGTAGCGAACGTGGTTAGATCTCTGGCGATAGGATGGTGAGCGGTTGAACATCTAGGGGTCGATGTCTGTGTCGATATCAATAGGAGCAATCATCTCATGTTCCTCGCCATCGGATGTCCACCAAACCAATTTTTTAAGCGTTAACGAGGAAACACGATTGCCTGCGTAACCAATGCCTGATTCAGAGAGAGAGATTTCCGGTCGGTAATCGTTGAGACGAGTTAGCTCAGTTGCAATAGAAGTCTGCAGCAGACCCTGTCCACCAAATTGACTCCAGGTTTGCGATTGTCCGTTTGTGATAGTGAAGTGAAGTTGTGATTCTGATAGCTCGATTCGTTGGACCCAGGTGATCATTTCGCCTTCGTTACACAAAGAACTGCGGTTCGAACTGTGGTGAGACGAGATCCAATGGTCGCCGTCCCACCTTTGCAGTTCTAATCCACCTGCTGCAAACTCGGGATAGCTCCAGTGATTGAGGTTGAAGATGAAATAATGGCTGCTCAGATCACCAGTTGGCGCCATGACCATCGAGACTTGAGGAGCACTACGGCCTTCGTCGGGCCCACCCACCTGCAGTTTCCAATGTTCTTCGATTCGCAGGACATCTAACGCTAGGCAAGGAGTTGACCCCAGGAGCACACAGCAACACAGTCCAGCCAGTAGATGTTTAGATCGTTGGGACTTTTGTTGGATTAGGTAGAACATCATTGGGTAGAATCTCCTTTCAGCGCATGCGCTGAAGACACTGGAGCCGCTAAGCGACTGGAAAATAGAAAAGGCGGGATTCACCCGACCGAAGCAGGGTGAAGAAATTTTGGCGTCGCGGGATCCTTCAGCGATGGGCCTCTTAGCAAGAGAAGATTCGTTCGGCCCAAAAGGAAGACTAGGTCACGTTTTGAAGTGTGTCCAATAGAAAATGGAAAGAAGAGGCGCATTCACCTAGAAACAAGCCTAAAACAAGCTGTTCTTACTCGCGCATCTAGCAAGCAAAAGCTTCTTGCTAGTAAACCAACACCATTGTTTGTGGTCGCTTAACGCCACCAGTTGGCGGGGCCGATGAAGTCCATCTTGGTGGCACCGACGGCCAATTCGCCGAAGTCGTAACTCACTGCCGTATCGCCACTGGAAAGCTGAATCTCTAGGAATAAGTCCTGGATTTTTGCGGGGTCTACATCATTGGGGATCAACAGCGGCCCAGGAGTTTCGCCGTGGGCTCCGCCATTGGTGCCAATGTGATCCTGACCATCCTTAAAGGCATTGGGCTGCGTTTCGACGAGGCGGTACGTTCCCGCGGGTAGGTTCTCAAACAGGTACGATCCGTCACTGGCCGAGTTGGTAGTACGAGTCACTGTGTTTCCGAAGGTGTCGGTTCCCTTAAGCGAAACAAGCACATTGGCCAAGGTCGCTTCGCCTGATTCAAACACGCCATTGTCATTTCGATCGACAAAGACGGTCCCGGCGATACTTGCGGGGATTGCCTTCACAATCGTCGGCTCATCGTCTTGATTGTTGGTCAGAGTGATCTCCGTCTCGTTGCCGCGTACGTCCGCAACGTTCAGCAATTCACCCTCAAAGTCGTCATCAACACGTACATTAATGGTGATGTCTGCCGATTCGCCTTTGGCCAAATTGCCAAGATTGAACGTCAACCGATCGCCCACCACCGAATCTGGAGTGATCGAGGCACCAACGAACGAGACGCCGGTCGCGGGCAAGTGATCAGTCACAATCACCCCGGTCGCGTTCGACGGGCCATTGTTCACAATGTCGAGCGTATAGCTGAATGTGCTTCCAGGCTCCACCGGGTCGCGGCTATCGGTCTTTAGAATCGCCAAGTCGATACGTGGAGTGATGGGGTTAGAAACCGTGTCGGTGTTATTCGACAAATCGATTTCCTTCGGTGCGATGACCGTTGCCGTGTTGACTAGCGTTCCGGTGGCATCGTCGTTCACCTTTGCAAAAATGGTAATAATCACCACATCACCACTACGCACAGTGCCTAGGTCTGCGGTCACCACGCCGCTAGTGTGTGCGAGATTGGTATTGAAGCCTGCCCCGTTTAGCGTGGCCGATGCAGAAATAAATGTTACTCCTGCAGGTAACGTATCCTTAAAGGTGGTGTTCGCCGCCTCTGACGGGCCTGTGTTGTCGATCTTGATGGTGTAGTCGATCACTTCGGTAGGAGCGACTGTTGTTTGCTCTACTGCCTTATCAAGAACTAAATCAAACCCAAAGAATCCAAAATCGACGGTGAGGTTCGAATTGCCCCCGTTGGTTGGCTCTTCGCCACCAGAGAGCGAGATCGCCTGACTCACCACGCCCGCACCCGCCAAAGATGTGCCGTTGTCGTCGCCATTCACGTTGTCATCGGGGTCAGAAGCCGGGTCGTTGCCAGTGCTAGAACTGAGCCCCGCCAACGCTCCTAACGGTAGGAAATTGGTCGGATTGACCTGTACGATGTACTTGCCGGGGAACAGATCAGCAAACAAGTAGTCGCCATTCGCATTGGTCGTCGTTGCACCAAGAAACTGATCGACGGCGTTGGTGAATTGGTTATCACCATTGGTATCTTCGTACAGATTGAGCGCAACGTTTGCGATCCCCGCTTCGCCGGCTTGATGAATTCCATCGTCATCAAGGTCTGCCCAAACGCGGTCGCCAAGGCTCAAACGGGGAGAGGCAATAAAATCGGCTCGCTTGGTGGCCCGGCCTACTAGGCCAACTAAGGCAACCTGCCCGTCGACTGCAGAAACCCCTTCGAAGGTAAGTTCCAAGGCGCCGACGTTGGTAAAGTCGGCCCCTTGTCCCAGGCTTGCAGTTGGTGCATCGGCGAAGTTAAAAATCGCTTGCCCGGTGGCCAACCCGCCAGGCGATTCAGGAACGGTGGTCGTAAATTCCGACCAATTGTTGCCGTCGGTGTAAATTCGCATGGTGATCTTGGCATTGGGATGATCGGCGCCCGAAGTGAGAGCGATGCCGGTCATAGTATTGCCGTTCGACTGGGTCAGGTCGATGCCGCCCAAGCCGGTGGGATCGACAATTTGAGCGCCCGAGTCGACCCCATCCCAAACAACTTTCGCGGTGCCCGTCGTTCCAGGGCCACTCGCCAAATATAGATTTCCACCGCTGCTGGCCAAAGCCACCGAGGAGACGGGATTGGTGCTTTGGGTGAGTTCCACCCAGATGTCTCGCTCGCCACCCATGACGTCCGCATCGGCTAATTGCGATACCTGACTCGAAGGCAGGGGCGGTGAGGCTTGAACCACCTGGGTGGTTGTAAAACCATCAATGGTTGGGCCTACGACACCGTCCCCTTCGTCTGCCGAGATGACGATTTCTTTCACATCTTGACCAGCGCGAAGCTGAAACTCCGAGGGCAGCGAAATTTTCACAAAATATTTTCCGGCACCCACTTGATCGAACCGGTATTTGCCCAGGGCGTCGGTCGTCGTCGAAGCGCCGACCACCGTGTCATCGCCGGCACCCCCATCAAACGTCCCATTGCCCCCATCGCGGTAAAGGGTGGCAAGGGCACCCGAGACAACGATATCGTTGCTAGCATTGCCATCGCCTTGTGGATCGGCGGTCACTGTGCCGAGAATCTCAGCCATGTCGGCCGCTAGCATTGCGCGTTGTTCCAAAGTTTCGAACGACAGCCGCGTTCGCTCTCGATTGAATTTAGGCGTATTTCTAGACCGGTGGGAACCAAAAGGGACCATAACAGCACCTCGCGCATGCATTGCTAGCGTGGAGAAAACAGAAGATTGCCGCGCAACCCTACAAAGGGTTGTATCGGCTAGTGAGGGGCCTTCAGATTACCAGCGATATTCGCCGCCGAAATTTATTCCCTGAGCCCAGATATCGGTTTGGCGGAATTCAAATCGCGGATGATCGCCAATCACGACCGTTGCGGGATCAACCGCCGTACTGGGAATAAGATTGCCGTTCACATCGAGATCGATCTGGTCGCCTGGCCGTACGACATTGCTCCAGTACAACAGCGTGTAACCGAGCGTCAGTTTAAGCCGAGGGGTGACCCGGTAGCCCAGGGTGGCTCCGATTTCAGGAATCATGCTAAACTCGTCGCGCTCATATCTGCCGATATTCCCCACGACAAAATCGTCAGCATTCCCCGGGATGCCGTCCGCACCAGGATGCACAAAACGCTGAGTAAGAAGTCCCCCCTCGGCGACACCCGGCGTGGCAGTTCCACCGGTGGTGGTGTTGCCATTGATATCAACCCGCTGACGCGTATTGCCGATGGCAATTTTTGAGAGAAATTCTAGCGACCAGCGGCGTCGTTCCCATTCCATCATAAAACCAATATCGCCGCCGACGAAATCATTACTCGTCTCGAACAGGTCGTTCACCACAAAAGTGGTTCCAACCGTCGGAGGGCCTTGGACGACGACTAAGTCTTCTCGGATACCAAGGCTTTCGTCCAAACTAGCCCAGCGAATTCCATAGATGACATCCGTCCGTTTCGTCCCGTATTTCATCAATCGGAATAGACGTCCCATCGGGCCTCCATACGGCCAAGCAACTCCAGCACCACAACCACTACCGCAAGTGACCACCGAGCCACAACCCGTATCGCAGCCTTCGGCACAACAAAGGCTATGCCTTAGGCGTATGCCGGCCGATTGAAATTCGCTTCGCGATCGGACGGTCACAAAACCATCGAGCCCTTGGGTATCAACGTCCTCGCGTGCAGGGCCTCGCGGCACCACCACGCCTTGGGTATTCGTAAATGGGACGGTATTGAAAAACGGCCGGCCAATGAACTGTCCGGTAGGGCCAGGTTGACCATCGTTTCCACCCGCTCGAAAAGCTTCGTCCAGATCGCCCAAAGCAAGGTAGTCGCCTTCGATGGCCCACTGTCCGCAATCGTCGAGCCAAAGCCCGAAGGTAATTCTCCCGCCATCTCGTTGGTCTTCGAGTATCGGAGCACCGCCGTAAATAATCTCCGAGGGGTTGAAGTTGGCATTGGGGCTCTGAATAACGAGCGGTGGCGTATCCATTCCTTCCAGCCACCACGACAAGTACTCGCCGTGAGCGTAGATTACTCCTCGCGCACCTGGGGCACATCCGCCACGACCTTGGCAGGTGCCGTTTCCGCATTGGGGGCATCCGCCAAAATCAACTTCGCCGCCGTAGCCTTCTTCGTAACCTTCGTCGTAGAAGGTAGGGCCTTGGTCGGTCTCGGGTGTCACCACCGATTCTTCGTCAACTTCTTCGTCGACAGCTTCTTCAGTCACCTCACCGGCCAGAATCGGCTCGGGTTCATCAGCAGGTGTCGGCTCTTGAAATGCCGATAATTCAACTTTGTTATACTCGACCTCACTCTGTGGCGATCTTTTCGGCAAAGCAAGCTGCGAAGCTAACAGCACTCTGCCCGTATCTTGGCGCACCGCGACCGTTTCGCCAAGGTAGGCTTCCAGGTTGATTTCTTTTACCGGTTCGACATAACGCAGAACTTGCCCCTGACGATTGACTAAAGCAAATGGCGGCAAGCCTTCGCTGGTGTTCGGGTTGTCAACGAGTTGCCCTTGAAGTGCCGCACGGCGTGATTTTTTGGGGCTCGCCTGACGAGACGATGGGGCAGACACCTCAGGTTCGAAGACTGAATCGACAAGTTGCCCTGCGGCAAAGTCGGAGTGCGTCACTTGATTCGGCCCGTCGGCCGCATCGCCAACAGCGATTATCAGTGAAAGCAGAATGAGATTGGCAGCGCAAAGCGCACCAGCGAAACGCAATAGTTGAATAACCATCGAGCTTTGTCCTTGATTGCGCACCCCAACCGACATGCGTCAGCGAAGTGGCTCTAAATTGGTAGAAGAGAAGAACCTACATCTTGATAAGCGGCGGACTTGTAGCAAACACACGAAAAACCACGCAAGGCCAATTTTCAAGGTTTTTCTTAGAATCGCAGCTCGACCGAGGAGGTTGGACCGGCGAAGGTTAGATTCGAGCCGATTCCGTTCGACTCATCTGCTAGCGTATCATTGAGCCAAAACTGCGTTTCCCAGACCGTTCGGAGAGTGACTGTCGCGAAGCCAAGGTCACGGGTAAAGCCGACTCCCAACTGGTTTTCGAACACCGTGGTGATCTCATCCTCGACTTTTGCGGGCGTCGCACCGTTCAGGTAGTTGTTCCAGTCACCGTAGAGCAAAGCGACTCGAAAATTTCCGATGAGGTGCAAACCTCGGTCACCAAATTTACGACGCGCCTCGATAGCTACCGTCGGGCCAACACCCTCGAAGAACAGCTCTGAACCCCCCGGGTTCAACCCGCTAAGACCGGCGCGGCCGTAACGGAAACCACCCGAGAGCATGAGGTTCCAATTGCGTAGTTGCTCGTCCAGAGTGAGTTCAAGGTCAAGCACGTCCAGGTCGATGCCGACCGATCCAGCGACGGCTGCAGCCGCAGGCGGCGAGGCTACGAAGTCATGGCCATGATTGTAGAACCAGTAACGAAATCTTGCGCCCAAACCAGAACCACCATCGTAGCCAACGACAAATCGATGTCCGAAACCATAGTCGTCATCAAAACCTACAGGGCCCGGGAAAGCGAACCCGCCGGTACTGCCCGCATTGGACAGATAGGGTCGAAGGGCGGTTAGTTCGTAACCGACATAAAAACCCAACCCCTGTGAACGCAGTCCGCGACGACCTCTACGAACGCCAATGGGGCCACCTTGATCTGGGTAGCCACCAAAATTAAAGCCCTCGTCGAGATAAATCGGTTCCTGCCCTTGGAGCAGAGTGATTGGTGCTGAGACGCTTCCTCCCGGCGATAGGGTTTGTTCATAGCCCGCCAGCTGCACGCCACTGAATCTTCGCCCTGCTCTCGCACTAGGCAGCGCCAGTTGCGATGCCAGAAGGGTGTCTCCCGTATCGTGGCGCACGCCAATGGTTTGCCCCATATACGGCCCAAGATCAATGCGGTTGACCGGCTCGACATAGCGCAATACTCCGCCATAGGAGTCGATGAGCGCGAACGATGGAGTCCCATCCCCTCGATCAGGATTTCGAACCAATCGGCCCTGAATCGTAGTATGGCTTGAATCAAAACGGCGTCGGGCTGAGTGACGACTATCGGAAGGCTGCTGAGCGGTCGGCATTTCGAGGTCGAATAACGAGTCCACCATTCGACCAGCTGTCAGGTCGGACGATGTTGAACGATTCGGGTGATCGGCCGCCTTACCCTCTAATGTTCCAAAGGCGAGCAAAACAAAGCTCACCACCCATATCGTTACGTGATCCATCACTTGACGAGTAGCCATAGTAGAAAATCCTCGCCCGCTCGGCTGAATAGCCCGGGAGAAATGAAGCTAGTAAAAGAAATTCGCAGAAAAGCAGCCCGCTTTTATCAAACCGCCCAAATCCAGCCCAGGCCAAATCTGCTGCTAGCACTTTCCATGGCCAGGACATTTTGGCCTGAGAAACCCTTGGTAAAAAAATCGAAGCTAAGCATTTCTAAATCAGGCCTGCCAGGGTCGTTAGCCCTAACGGTTCGCGGGAGGTGAAGGGTTCGGCATATTTGGTGCCGATTGTTTTTCCCCAGTAGGCGGCCTCGTCGCGGAGGGAATCGACGAAGGTGGGTGGCTCGGTGGGTCGACCGGTGATGAACTGGCTTTGATAGCACTCGATGGCGGCTCGCTTTTGTTGCCAGTGCTCGCTGATGTCGAGCACAAACGCCGGCTGCGGCACGAGCTTGAGATGGACGCAGTAGTAATTGTAAATTCGCTCGGGGTGGTGCGGCTCGCCGGGCATGTCGGTTTTCGAAAGCTTCGCCCAAAAGCGGGCGGCTTCGACCAACTGGGTCGCGGCGACGTGGTCGGGGTGGGCGTCGGTCCAGTAGGGGGCGAAGAGCCAACGGGGACGTTGCAAACGAATAACGCCTGCAAGTTGGGCGCGTGCTTCGAGGGTAGGTTCCAGGCTGCGGTTCGGCAGGCCGAGGTTGTCCCGCCAGTCGAGGTCAAGAATTTTTGTGGCGGCGGCCGTTTCTTGAGCGCGGATTTCTAGCGAGCCGTGGGGGGTGGGTTCGCCGTTGGTAAGATCCAGCACACCCACCCGCAGGCCTTCGCTTTTGAACTTGAGAATGGCTCCGCCCATACCAAGTTCGGCGTCGTCGGGATGAGGGGCGATGACGAGAATGTCGAGCATGGTGGGGCCTCGAATTATTTGTCTGCACAAAAGGCACTGTTCGCCGTCGGGGCGATTGGTTCCAATTTACCTTTCAGTCATCATAACCGATGGCGGTGCTTGCAATCAAAGGAGTGGAATCTCGATGGCCAGTCATGACGAAACGTATCAACTGCTATGCGATCAAGCCAAGGAGGCGGCTTTGATCGACTCGATTCAGCAATTGCTAGAATGGGATGAGCGCACGAAAATGCCGAGCACCGGCGGGGCCTATCGGGCAGACCAAGCCGCCTATTTGTCGGGCCTGACGCATCAAAAGCAGACCGATGCCAAAATCGGCGGGTGGCTGGATGAACTGGCGGAGAGCTCCTTGGCAGCCAAACCCGATAGCCAAACCGCCGCGGTGATTCGCCTACTACGGCGAGACTACGACAAAAAAGTGCGACTGCCGCAATCGTTGGTCGAAGAGCTAACGCGAACCGCCGTCCGAGGGCAACAAGCGTGGGCCGAGGCACGCGAAGCCGACGATTTTGCTAAGTTTCGACCGCTGTTAGAAAAGACGGTCGATCTAAAACGGCAAGAGGCAGCCGCCCTAGGTTACGAAACGACGCCCTACGATGCGTTGCTCGACCAATATGAGCCGGGCGAGACGGCAGCGAATGTGGGACGAGTGCTCATGGGGCTCCGCGACGCGCTGGTGCCGTTAGTGCAAGCGATTTCCGACAGCTCAACCCGGCCCGACGCCAGCGTGTTGGCCCGCGAGTATCCGGTTGTCGCCCAAGAAACATTTGGCAAACAGGCCGCGGCAGAAATCGGTTTTGATTTTGATGCTGGTCGACTCGATGTCACCCATCATCCCTTCTGCGTGACGCTCGGCCCGCGCGATGTTCGGTTGACCACGCGTTACGACCCCCGATCGTTCAACGACGGCTTATTTAGCATTTTGCACGAAGCGGGGCATGGCATCTACGAGCAGGGGTTGCCAGACGACCAGTTTGGAATTCCGCTGGCAGAATTTGTTTCGATGGCGATTCACGAATCACAATCGCGGATGTGGGAGAATCAAGTAGGCCGAAGTCGTTCGTTCTGGGAATATTTTTTCCCGTTAGCACAAAAGGCCTTCCCTGCGGCTTTGAACGGTGTTGAACTCTCGACTTTCTATGATGCGATTAACGAAGTGCAGCCCTCGTTGATACGTGTTGAGGCGGACGAGGTGACCTATAATCTGCATATTCTCATTCGTTTTGAGCTAGAGAAAGCGATGATCGAAGATGATCTGCAGGTTGCCGACTTGCCCGCCGCTTGGAACGAAAAATACGAACACTATCTGGGCATCGTGCCGCCAAGCGATGCCGATGGTGTGTTGCAGGACGTGCATTGGAGTGCCGGTTTGTTTGGTTATTTTCCGACCTACGCGATGGGCAACTTATACGCGGCCCAATTCTTTGCACAAGCCCAGAAAGATTTGGGCGATTTTGACGCCAGCTTCCGACAGGGCAAGTTTGGTGAGTTGCGAGAATGGTTGCGAACAAAAATCCATCAGCATGGTCGTCGCTATTCGCCGGCGCAGTTGGTCGAGCGCATCAGCGGCGCGCCGCTATCTCACGAGCCGTTGATGGAACAGTTGCAGGAAAAATTTGGTAAAGTTTATGGCCTGTAGCGGACTGTTCTGGCTCATAACCCGGGTATTTGCGTCCCCACAAGTTTGGGCTCTCGTGTTACACTGGACGTCCAGTGAGCACTTGTCGGGGGGTGAGTAAAGCTCGAGGATTTTTTCTGAAGTCTACATAAGGACATGGCCATGGTATCGATCGCCACGTGCCCACAATGTGCAAGACAGTTGGCGGTTCCAGAAACCGCTTCTTCGGACGATCCTGCCGAATGCCCCCTATGCGGCGCGACTTTTTTATTAGCGAACGCTCGGCAGCAAGATTTGCCGGCAGCGCGGATTGTTTGCCAGGTGGAATCGCCCGAAGTGCCTGTGGTGGAGACTGCAGCGGCTGAAACTTTCGTGACGCCAGGCGAGTTGACTCCAGAGACCGCCGGTGAAGTTACCGACATCAGTTCGCTACCAAGCTGGGAAGCACGATTGAAGCGGGCGATCGAAACAGACTCCATCGAGTCTGAGGCGAGTGCTGAGGTAGAATCTCAGCCGATCGAACAGCCTGAGTTTGAATTTCACCTCGATCCGCCAGCGCAGGCCGAGACATTTGCGCCTGATCTGGTTTCGCCTACCAATCACGAGGAACTTAGCGTGGCGCTGCAAGTTGCTTCGCAGCGCCGATCGCCACGGCGTCCCTGGGTCAAGATGGCGGCGGTGATCGCAGGGCCAGGCCTACTGGGAACCTTCCTCGGACTTTTTGCCCTGTTGTGGATGCGTGGGCCAAGTGCGGACTTCGTGGGGTTGGCGAACTATCTGCCCGCGTCTTTACTGCCCACTACTGCTCCCATGACTGAAGAACCGCGGATGATGCTCGAAGAGCAAGAACAGCTCGCCAGTGCGCAACCGATCGACGACGCCTTGCCAGAAGTGGTTCCCCCGCTTCCTCCGTTGGTTCTTCGAGATGAATCGGTACAAACCACTGCGGCTGAGCAACCGATTTCCACCCTGCCTGCGGCATCGGAGTTGTCGGTGGATCAGTTGGGCGGACTGGTGATCGCAGCGAGAAACGCGTTGCCGCGATTTGCAGAAGGGGACTTGAGTACGCGAGAATCGATTTCTCGAAAAGGGCAGGCCTACATGGCACTTTGCCAATTGGCGGAGCAATTCTTTCTTTCGCACCAACCAAGTGCCGAGATGCAAGATGCCAAGGTTGTGTTTGGCCGGGTGTTGGCTAATGCAGAGACAAAGGATGATTTGACGACGATTGCTTCTCGGTGGTGGGGTCACTCTGGTCGGTTGAACCAGGGCATCGTTTTTGCCGGTCATGTCGAGAGCGCTCAGCCTGTGGGCAACCGAACCTTATGCTTTGTGATGCTGGACGGCCAAGCAGCGTCGGACGCCATTCCCGTTCTCGTCCAGCGGTCGACCGTTACGATTGGTCGTCGGATTGGTGTGGTGGGCCAGATCGCCGTGGCTGGGGATGATGAGTTAATGAGCCTTGGCATCGATTTGCCGCAGGTGGTGGTGTCTCAGCATAGTTATGAATTGCCGTAGTACTGCCTCGGGGTATCGGGCACTACCGACCAGGATGGTCGGGCTATATTGTTCCATCGCCTATGGTGAGCGGGGCGAAAATCTGCCACAATCTTTGTAATTGTTGCTGTGGTTTTCGAGCCGATTTGGCTGGATCTGCCACGGCAACCGTAAGCGTTCAGACACCCCGACCGACCTGCCAGGATCGCCATGAAAGTCGCCGTCGTACGAGAGACCTTTCCCGGTGAGCGACGAGTTTCGCTCGTTCCCGCCGCCATTGTTCCGCTCACCAAAGCGGGCTGGCAAGTGCTTGTCGAAACGGGTGCCGGCGAGGCGGCGAATTTTTCTGACGAAGATTTTCAATCAGCGGGAGCAGAGATAGTTGGCAACCGGCATGCCGCATTCGAACAAGCCGATGTCGTTTTACAAGTACGGTGCCTGGGGGCAAACCTAGAGGCGGGTCGTGAAGATCTCGATCTGGTTCGCCCGGGTCAGGTGCTGATTGGCATGTGCGATCCGTTGGGCAGCCCTGAAGCAGTTCGCGAGTTGGCCGACAAGCAAGCGACTTTGTTCGCGATGGAAATGATCCCGCGAATTACCCGTGCCCAGAGCATGGATATTCTTTCCTCGATGGCGACGATTGCTGGCTATAAAGCGGTGCTGCAATCGGCAGACCGTCTGCCCAAGTTATTTCCGATGTTGATGACGGCCGCAGGCACATTGGTTGCAGCGAAGGTGTTGGTGATCGGCGCGGGCGTGGCTGGGCTGCAGGCGATTGCGTCGTCGCGCCGTTTGGGAGCGGTCGTACAGGCTTACGATGTGCGAGCGGTGGTGAAGGAACAAATCGAAAGCTTAGGGGCCAAGTTTGTCGAATTGGATCTCGACACGGGAGACTCCGAAGACAAAGGTGGCTATGCCAAACAGTTGAGCGACGAACAAGTCAAGCGACAACAAGAACAGTTAGCCGACATTGTTGCGGAATGCGATGTTTGTATCGCCACGGCGGCAATTCCCGGGCGACCTTCGCCGTTGTTGGTCACCGCCGATGCGGTACGCCGCATGCGGTCGGGTTCGGTGATTGTCGATCTGGCAGCCGAGCGAGGTGGCAACTGCGAGCTGACTCAGGCAGATCAAATCGTAGTGGAACATGGCGTGACGATTCTCGGCCCTACGAATTTGCCCAGCGAAGTGCCCCAACATGCCAGCCAGATGGTCGCGAAAAATCTGGTGACGTTTCTGCTGCATTTGACCAACGAGGGCAAGCTGGATATCGATTTCAAAGACGAGATTATTCGCGACACGTTGGCTGCGAAGGATGGGCAAGTACAGAATCAACGGTTGCGAGACATCCTAGAGCTAGGGCCGTTGACGTTGCCTGCGACCACTCCACCGATCGATCATTTGGCCTCCGGCGACTCATAGAGTCGCGGCTATTTTCTCAATTTCATTTCGCATTTAACTAGCTAAGTAATTGCCATGGATATCATCACTGCTCTCACGATTTTTGTACTCGCCGTGTTCATCGGCTTTGAGATCATCACCAAGGTGCCGCCGACGTTGCACACCCCGTTGATGAGTGGGTCGAACGCGATTAGCGGGATTACGTTGGTCGGGGCGCTGCTGTGTGGCGGTGGATTTTGGGGCGGACTGTTTGGTTTTCTAGCGATTATCTTTGCCACGTTGAATGTGGTGGGCGGGTTCTTAGTGACCCATCGCATGTTGGCAATGTTTAAGAAGAAGGGTTGAACGGAGTGTTTGACAACGTAATCGACTTTTTATTGTTGGCCCAAGCGGGCCCTGAGCTGGTTTCGGCAGACGGGCTGAGCGAGGTCGTCGAGCAGACGGCCGGTCAGCTTACCGAAATCACCGGCTCAACGGCCAAGGCCAATCTGGGTTACTTGGTAGCCGCCGTACTTTTTATTCTTGGTATCAAGGGTATGACCCACCCACGCACGGCAGTGCGAGGTAATCAGCTGGGCGCCATTGGCATGTTATTGGCGGTGTTTGTGGTGTTGGTCAGTGGGCAGGTCGTGAGTTGGCCTGTGGCTATTCTCGGCATGATTGTTGGGGGTGCTGGCGGGGTTTGGCTGTCCCGCGTGGTGCAGATGACACAGATGCCTCAGTTGGTGGCGCTGTTTAACGGTTTTGGCGGCATCGCCTCGGTGTTAGTTGCAGCGGCCGAGGTACTGAGAACTTCGAACCACGGGGCCGCTGGGTTGGCGGCCGGATTGACGGGGCTCATTGGGTCGGTGACTTTTTCTGGCTCGCTGATCGCCGCCGGCAAATTGCAGGAGCTACCGCAATTCAAAAAGCCTTGGAACTTTGGCGGGCAGCAGATCGCCAATGCCGGGTTAGTGGTTTTAAGTGTCTATCTGGCGTTTGAAATGACCGATGGCAGCGGCTGGGAGTTTTTCCCCTTGGTGCTGTTGTCTTTGGCGCTTGGCGTCTTTTTAGTCACACCGATAGGCGGTGCGGACATGCCGGTGGTGATCGCGCTATTAAACAGCTATTCGGGTCTGGCGGCTGCGGCGGCAGGGTTTGTGATTAACAACAATGTGCTGATCATTGCCGGTTCATTAGTCGGTGCGTCGGGGTTGATTTTGACCAACATCATGTGCAAAGCAATGAACCGTTCGATCGCCAACGTGCTGTTTGGCAAGATGGAAGCAGGGGGCGTGATTGCCGACGCCGACGAGGTTTATGCCGGCAAGGTAAAGAGCACCTCGGCAGACGAAGTCGCTATGATGCTCGACGGAGTGCAACGCGTGGTGATCGTGCCGGGTTACGGGCTGGCTGTGGCGCAGGCGCAGCATGCGGTGCGAGAGCTGGCGAATTTACTAGAAGCGAATGGGGTGACCGTCGAATATGGCATTCATCCGGTCGCAGGGCGTATGCCGGGGCACATGAATGTTTTGTTGGCCGAGGCCGATGTTCCTTACGATCAACTAAAAGAGATGGACGTCATTAACCCGACGTTCGCACAATGCGACGTGGCGATTGTCATTGGAGCCAACGACGTGGTGAACCCGGTAGCCGATACCGACCCGTCGAGCCCCATCGCAGGAATGCCGATTTTGAATGTGAGCGAAGCGCAAACCGTGGTGGTCATCAAGCGGAGCTTAAGCCCAGGTTTTGCAGGCATCCCCAACCCGCTGTTCGCCGCCGATAACTGCCTCATGTTGTTTGGCGATGGAAAACAGGTGCTCGTCGATCTGGTGGCGGCGCTTAAGGAAAATTAAAAAAGTGTCTCGCAGAGGCGCAGAGACAACAGAGTGCGTGTTATGTTCTCTGGAGTAAAAAACTACTCACAGTTGAGGGGCCTTTTTTGTTGAGAAAGCTACTATTTTTTCTCCTGTAAAGGATATTGTTTCTGGCGACCATTCCTTTGACCTTCAACTTTCCTAAAGAGCCATTTTCTCTGCGCCTTTGCGTCTCTGCGAGAGAATTTAACTGAAACCATGACAACAGATTCCTTGTCAGAAATGGCTTTAGATACGAATTGGAAACGGACTTTTCGGCGGCGGCTGTTAGCTTGGTATGCCAAGCACCAGCGGAATTTGCCTTGGCGGAAATCGAGCGATCCGTATCGTGTCTGGGTAAGCGAGGTGATGCTCCAGCAGACGCAGGTGGAAACGGTCAAAGCCTACTTCAAGCGGTTTATGAAGGCGTTTCCGACCGTTAAAAAGTTGGCGGCTGCGGATGAGCAAGAGGTACTTCGGCTTTGGGAAGGGCTGGGATATTACCGTCGGGCGCGGCAATTGCACGCAGCCGCTCAACAAATTGTTGAAATTCACAGCGGGCGGTTCCCCCGTGATGTTCCCGCGTTGCAAACCTTGCCGGGCATCGGGCGTTATACGGCTGGGGCCATTGCTTCGATCGCTTTTGACTCGCGGGTTCCGATTTTAGAAGCCAACACCATCCGGCTGTTTTCGCGGCTGGTGGCTTATCGCGAAGATCCGACAAAATCAGTGGGACAAAAGCTACTTTGGCAGACGGCCGAAGAAGTGTTGCCTCGCAAAGACATCTCGCAATTTAATCAAGCGCTGATGGAGTTGGGGTCGTTGGTTTGTAAGCCGAACGATCCGAACTGCGAGGAGTGCCCTGCCGCTACGGTTTGCTTAGCTAAAGAAGCGGGGCTGCAAGATTCGATTCCCTTCGCTTCGCGAAAGATGAAGTTGATTGATGTTGTTGAAGCAGCGGTGGTTGTGCGTAAGCGAGGGCAGGTGCTGTTGCGACAGTGTGCCGAAGGCGAACGGTGGGCAGGGCTGTGGGATTTCCCGCGATTCGAGTTGCAAGGCGAAGGGCCCCTGTTTGTGCGTGACGAATTGATCGAAAAAGTCCATCAGCAGACCGGCGTAGAAATCGAACCGGCTGCGCTGTTGACCACCATCAAACATGGCGTGACCAAGTATCGAATCACGCTTGATTGTTACGACGCCCGTTGGGCGTCGGGGCGAGTGAAGTCGACCAAGGCGAAGCCTGTGCGCTGGTGTGCCACGAACGCGCTGGTCGATGTGCCGTTGAGCACGACCGGCCGAAAGATCGCCCGACTCGTGCCCTGACCGCGTGAAACCGCTAACCGTTGGGCCGCGTGTAGGTTTTGTGCCATTTATGGCGACAAAATCCGGTCACTCTTGCGATCCCGCTTCCACTCTGAGACCTACATTTAAGCAGGGAGATCAGACGTCATCACGTGATCTGATTTCAGGGGGAGATCTTTTCAGAAAATGGCGGGGGAACACGCAGATGGGCAATAGGGAACTTACCGAGAAGCAAATTCAAGGTGTCGAAAAGAGTTTTGAGACGATCGCACCAAAGGGTGCAGCACTAGTCGCGAGTTTTTATATGCGGCTAACGAACGACACCAAAGCGATCGTGACTGAACTTGAGCAGCACCTTCGGCAGAAAAAGCTGCTGGGACTACTTGTTCTTGGCGTAAAAAATCTTCGTCGACCTGAGGGGCCCGAATCAACCATCGAAATTACTGGCGTTGCGGGCGCAGAAATCGGTTTCGACCCTGATCAGCACGAGGCATGGCGGGCAACATTCCTAAAAACCTTACCCCGGTTTATTGGCTCTGCTTGGGACAACGAATTGGAAGAAGCCTGGGCGGCGGCTTTCGATTTGATGCTGTCAAAGGTGCCGGTGAGCGCAGAATTGGTTGTGTAGGGCATTGCTTTCAATACACAACGTCGATCCACTGTTTTGCTTGGTTGCTTTTTAGGATGGCATCGCAGATGGCGTTTTCGTTGTGGCCGTCGACAAAGGTTGCAAAGTCGCCCCCGGGGCGGTCGCCGGCAATAAAACCGTAGACGTTGCGGAATAGGTTTTTGGGGGCGTCGGGATAGGCTTCGTTGTGCCCGCCCGGATAGTGGGCGTACTCCTTCGCTTCTTCGTACAGCAGGCTGGGGTCTTTGAGAATGGTCTGATTGGGGGCGTCGCGTCGGCCCACCCAAAGCTCGTTGGGTTCCTCTTGACTCCAGCCCAGCGCACAATTTGCCCCGTCGATTTCAAACGCCAGGCGGTTTTTGCGTCCGGCCGCACATTGGTTGACGGTCATTACCCCATGCATGCCGGAATCGAATTCGAGCAAGACCGAGCCGTAATCTTCGGTATGAATCTCGACATCTTCGTAATCCGTGGGCGCAAGTTCTTTGCCTGCGTAGGTGGCGACTTCCACCTTCGGACGTTTGCGGATGGGGTGGATCGTGACCAAATCGGCCATCACGCGAACGATTTTTAACCCGGTGATGAATTGGATGAGGTCGCACCAGTGCGAACCGATATCTGCGATTGCGCGAGAGTCGCCGCTGAGTTCGGGCACTAGCCGCCAGTTCCAATCGGTTTCTTGATGCAACCAGTCTTGCAGATACGAGCCGTGGACGGCCAACACACGGCCCACGTCGTCGCTGGCTTGACACATGAGCCGGGCTTGCTGAACGAGCGGCATGTATCGGTAGTTGAAGTTGATGGCATGCACGACACCGGCCTTCTCGGCCAACTCGACCAACTCGCGTGACTCGACAGAAGTCATCGCTAAAGGTTTTTCGGAGATGATGTGTTTGCCGGCAGCAAGAATATCTTTATTCACTCCAAAATGAAGATGGTTGGGCGTGCAATTGTGGACGACCTGGATTTCGGGGTCGGCCAGTAGCTGGCGATAATCTCCGTAGGCCTTGGAGATATTGAGTTCTTTGGCTTTGGCTTGGGCTAGCTCTTCGTCGCGCTCGGCGACCGCTACTACGTCCACGTTGCCAAGTCGGCGAAGCGCCTCGACATGCGCTGGGCCGATAAATCCGGTGCCAATGATTCCAGTTTTGATGATGCTCATGGGATTCTTGCCAGCGCTCGGGAAATAGAAACCTTGGCTGATGCTATCAAAAACCACCCTGTTTTCCCACCGGCGTCCGCAAGTCGATTGCAAAGTCGCTGTGGGAGGTGTCTCCTGACGCCGCTTGAGAATCTAAATCGAGCATTTTCGGCGTCGGAGACGCCTCCCACAATCGTCGGATATCGACTTTGCCGTCGTCCTGCGCGAAGCCCCACCGCTCTACCACCGCCTCTTGCCAGCAGATATACTGACGCTCAGTCTTATGGAAACCGTCGTCGCGGCCAGATCGGCGGCTGCTCAACAGCTGAGCGAGCTGGCTGCCCAACTTGAACGGCACAGCGGCTTCTCCGACGTTCTCACCAGCCTCAAAGCAGGTCATGGCGGGACGCTTGGTGGAGTCTGGGGCTCTTCTTGCGCGCTGACTGCTGCAGCACTCGTGCGATCTTCGCCCACGACGCTCGTAGTCGTGTTGCCCCACGCTCGCGATCTCGATGCTTTTTGCAGCGACCTTGCATTGTTCACCCACGTCCCCGTCCAGCAGCTTCCCGCCTGGGAAAGTGACACGGGCGAACGCGTGCTTCAAGACGAAATCTATGCCGGGCGTCTGCGTGTTCTCAAAGGCCTCGCCAATCATCAAGCAAGTGCTGGTCAAGCGGGAGTCATCGTCACGGCAATCCAAAGCCTGATGCAGCCAGTGCCGAGCCACGACGACATGAACGCTGCCACGCAAACCATTTCGGTAGGCGAAACATTCGATCCGCAAGAATTCACTCGTTGGCTTGTTGCCCAAGGTTGCGAAAGTACGACCGCCATCGAATTGCCAGGCGAGTTCTCGTTGCGCGGCGGCATCCTCGACGTCTTTTCGCCGGACGCCGAGCATCCCGTGCGCATTGAACTTTTCGGCGACGAAGTCGAATCGATCCGCTCTTTCGATGTTGCCACGCAGCGCAGTATCACGGCACTGCAGTCGGTTGACATCACCGTCCTGCAGCCTACGCATACCGATCGAACGCATTTCACCAGCTATTTGCCGCCCCAGAGTTGGTTTTTGTTGGTCGAACCGAATCAACTCGAAGAGGAAGGGCGCTACTACCATCAGCGTTTAGAAACGCCTGAGGATTTCTTTGCGACTTCGACCACACTAAAAGAAGTTTACAAATTCCCATCCGTTACTGCTTCAGGGATCCCCGCAGGCTCGTTCGAAACGACCGCCCATTTGCAATTTGAATCGATTGAGCGCTTTAGCGGCGATGTGCATCGTGTACGCGAGGAAATTGATCACGTTGCTGCCGGGAATCGTGTTTTTCTTGTCGCAGAAACCAAAGCCGAAGGTGAGCGTCTGGGCGAACTGTTTGGCGAAACCCGCCTCGTTGCTGAAGGGCGATTGCAGTTTGTGCAGGGCCGTTTGGCCAGTGGTTTCCGTTTGGTAAGCGAGCAAGTTATTCTCCTCAGTGCCGCCGAACTTTTTCATCGACAGGAGGTCTCGCGACCGTCGTTGCGACGTATGGGTCGCGCCATCGACAGCTTTCTACAGCTGCGAGAAGGCGATTTGGTGGTTCACCTGGCCCACGGTATCGGACGTTACCGAGGTCTGAAACTGCTTGAAAAAGAAGGGGGAGCCGAAGAACATCTGGATGTCGAATTCCACGGCGGCACGCGGATTTATGTGCCGACCAGTAAGATCGATCTCGTACAGAAGTATGTCGGTGGCCGTAAAACGAAGCCAACGCTCGCAAGAATCGGTGGCAAAGCTTGGATACGGCACAAGCAAGCGGCGGAAAAAGCGGTCACCGATCTGGCAGCCGACATGCTCCAGCTTCAGGCGGCTCGCAGCGCTCGCCCCGGGATAGTGTTCCCGGTGGATAGCCATTGGCAGCAAGAATTCGATGCGGCTTTTCCTTACCAAGAAACTCCCGATCAGTTAGATGCGATCGTTGCGATCAAAGAAGACATGCAACAAGCCAAGCCGATGGATCGCCTGCTCTGCGGAGACGTGGGTTTCGGCAAAACCGAAATGGCGATGCGTGCCGCGTTTAAGGCAATCGATGCGGGTTATCAGGTTGCGGTTCTTGTGCCGACCACGGTACTTGCCGAACAGCATGGGCGAACCTTTTCGCAACGGATGGCAGAGTTTCCCTTCGAGATTGCGGCGCTCTCGCGTTTCTGCACCAAAAAAGAGCAACGGCAAATTATCGAGCGAGCCAGCGAAGGTCAGATTGACTTGCTGATAGGCACCCATCGGTTGGTCTCGCCGGATGTTCAATTTCAAAACTTGGGACTTGTCATCATCGACGAAGAGCAACGATTTGGCGTTGCTGTGAAAGAACGCCTAAAAGCCTTGCGTGCAAGTGTCGACGTGCTGACGATGACTGCCACGCCCATTCCGCGTACTCTGCACATGTCGCTGCTGGGCGTGCGAAGCATCTCGAATTTGGAAACGCCGCCCGAAGACCGTCTTGCCGTCGAAACTCGCATTGCGCGCTTCGACGATAGCATGATTCGCCACGCCGTCTTGCGAGAATTAAACCGCGATGGCCAGGTATTCTTTGTTCACAACCGCATTCACGATATCCACGCCGTGGCTTCGCGGCTGCAACGCATTGTGCCCGAGGCGTCGGTTCGAATCGGGCACGGACAAATGGCCGAGTCGGAACTCGAAGAGGTGATGCTCGGCTTTGTGCACCACGACTTCGACATTCTGCTGGCTACCACCATTGTCGAGAGCGGACTCGACATACCCAACGCCAACACGATGTTCATCGACGATGCCGACCGCTATGGTTTGTCTGATTTGCACCAGCTTCGCGGCCGCGTCGGGCGGCACAAACATCGTGCTTATTGCTATCTGTTAATCGACGAAGACCGTCATCTGCCCCCCGAAGCGGCCCGTCGGTTGCGAGCGATCGAAGAGTTTAACCAGATGGGGGCGGGTTTTGCGCTGGCCATGCGAGATCTCGAACTACGCGGGGCAGGCAACCTCTTGGGCACACAACAGAGTGGTCATATCGCGACCGTCGGCTACGAACTCTATTGCGCTTTGCTCGAGCGGGCCGTCCGCCAGCTGAAACACCTTCCCCCCGTAGAGTCGGTTGATGTCACGATCGATTTGCCAATTGGCGCTTACTTCCCACGCCAATATGTGCCTGACATGCGAATGAAGATCGATCTTTACCGCCGATTGACTCGTATCACGGATGAGGCCGAATTGGACGATTTCGGCGAAGAGCTAGCAGACCGGTTTGGGTCGGTGCCAGCACCTGTAGAACAATTGCTGGAACAGGCTAGGCTCAGAATCTGGGCCCATGCGTGGCAGATCAATGCGATCTATCGCGAAGATGGTTATGCCGTGCTGGGGTATGCCGATCGAAGCCTGATCGGCGAATTGGTAGATCGTAGTGATGGCCGACTGCGAGTTGCCGACACGCGAAGTGCTTATCTGCCGTTAGGCAAAGAAGTTAGCGAAGTCGAGCAGGTTCTTGGTGAGCTGAAATCGCTCTTGCGGCCAAACGGATCGAGCCACTAGAATCCCGCCGCTTTTCTCTTCCCCCATTTCTGAGCTAACTTGCGTCGATGAGCATCTCTAAAAGTAATCGCGATCAACCAAATCGTTGGAAGTCAACGACTTGTCTAGTCGCTGCGACAACCGTTGCACTCGTCGGCCATGTCTTGGGCGTAGGTTGCCCTCGTGCTGTTGGGCAAACCTCGTTTGCGCCACCTCCGTCACCCTCGCCGGTGCGGGGTATTTACGACCCAGCTCAGACAAACAGTTCGCCCGCTCTTGTCACACCGCCACCCGCTGCGTCTGCCTCGAATGACGTTGTAGAAACAACGCCTATCACGCCTACAAAAAATACGGATGCAAAGCCCATTGCGGGGGGCGAAATCGTTGCTCGTGTGGATGGGCAGATTGTTTTGGCAAGCGATGTTCTTTGGCAGGTCAACCAGATTATTCAAGCCAATCTTGATCGCATTCCGCCGAAAGAAATCGACAAGGCCCGTCGTGCCCTGTTACGGCAACAAGTGATGGGGCTGATCGATACGAAGCTACTCTACGCAGATTTCCGGCGGAATATTCCTCCAGAGAATATCCCCAAGATCGCGGAAAACCTTGCTGAGCCATTCGATGAAAATGAAATCCCACGTCTCATCAAAGTACTTGAGCTAAAAAATCGATTAGAACTCGCTGAGCGGCTGGAAAGCTTTGGTTCCTCGCTTGCCGACGTCCAGCGCCAATTCAACGAGCGTACTATTGCCGGCGAGTGGCTGCGCCAAAAGGCTCCCAAGCCCAAACAAGCCACTCACGACCAGATGTTGGAGTATTACCAAGCCCATCTCACCGACTACGATTTTCCGGCTCAAGTAAAGTGGGAAGAGATCATGGTTCGCTTTAGCCGTTTCGACAACGATCGGGCTGCGGCTTGGCGTGAAATCGCTGGGCACGGAAATACGATTTGGCAGCAGGTCGCCAAACATCCCGGACTTCGAGGTCCTGTTTTTACGGAGATTGCGAAGCAAAAATCTCACGGCTTTACGGCCGACAAGGGCGGGCAACACGATTGGACTACCAAGGGGGCTCTTCGTAGCGAAGCGATTAACGAAGCGCTCTTCGTATTAGACGTGGGGCAACTAAGCAATATTCTCGAATCGGACATTGGGTTTCATATTTTGCGAGTTCTCGAACGCAAAACAGCGGGCCGTACTCCGTTCACCGTGGCTCAGGCAGAAATTCGCAAGCAGCTTGAAGGCGGTCGTACGCAAAAATTGGTGCAGCGCGAGTTGAAAAAACTCCGCAAACAGAGCCGCGTCTGGACCGTTTTCGATGGTGACCTGAGCGGCCCCAAACTGGCCGAATTGATGGATCGGCGACGGCGCTAGCAATAGGGCTATTCCCGCCTATTATTCCCAATTTGTGAGGCCACTCTGGCTTCTGCCCGATTGTCGAACAGACGATGCGCCGCTAGACTGCTCTTATCTTGCGTCTGGTTTTCACAGACCGCATCCGCGCGAATCGCGGCTTTTTCGAGGATGTCTTTAGAGGACAATGAGCATGAGTGGTACGCTGGAAAGGAAGGACTCGGTGAACGAGGTCGGAAAACTTACGGTAGGCGATCAGGAAATTGACCTTCCCGTCATCAAAGGCACCGAGGATGAACGGGCACTTGATATCGGCAAGCTGCGAGGCACCACGGGGCTGATTACGATTGACGAGGGTTACGTCAACACCGGATCGACGACCAGCGGCATTACTTTTCTCAACGGCGAAAAGGGCATTCTTCGCTATCGGGGTTACCCCATTGAGAAACTCGCTGCCCAATGTGATTTTGTCGAAGTCGCTTACCTTTTGGTTTATGGCGAACTTCCGACTGCTGACCAACTGTTAGCTTTTCGTACAAAGCTCCGTCGGCATACCATGCTGCACGAAGATATGCGGCTTTTCTACGATGGCTTCCCGCGTGATGCCCATCCCATGGCCATTCTTAGCTCGGTAGCCGGCGCACTCTCGACGTTCTACCAAGATTCTCTCGATCCAGACGACAGCGACCAGATTGACGAATCGGTGTTCCGCTTGCTGGCCAAGCTCCCAACGATCGCCGCCTTTGCCTATAAAAAATCGGTTGGTCAGCCGTTCGTCTATCCGCGTAACGACCTGACTTACTGCGAAAATTTCCTTCGCATGATGTTTTCGGTACCAACCGAAGAATACGAATTCGATCCTGATTTTGTTGAAGCGCTTAACTTATTGCTTATCGTTCACGCCGATCACGAGCAAAATTGTAGTACCTCGACCGTTCGCATGGTGGGCTCGTCGAATGCCAACTTGTTTGCGTCGATTTCGGCTGGCATCAATGCTCTGTGGGGACCGTTGCATGGCGGTGCTAACGAGGCTTGTGTTGCGATGCTCGAACAAATCCGCCAAGACGGTGGCAATGTCAAAAAATATGTCGACATGGCGAAAGATAAGTCGGATAGTTTCCGCTTGATGGGCTTCGGGCATCGTGTGTATAAGAATTTCGATCCTCGGGCGACTATTATCAAGGCTTCTTGCGACAAGCTCTTGAAGAAGCAACACATTAACGACCCGATTTTTGGCATTGCTCAGGAGCTTGCCGAAGTGGCCCTGAACGACGAGTACTTCATCGAGCGCAAGCTCTATCCCAACGTCGATTTTTATTCGGGCATCATTTACCGCGCCATTGGCATTCCCGTGCAGATGTTTACCGTCCTGTTTGCCATTGGCCGTTTGCCCGGCTGGATTGCCCATTGGCGAGAAATGCACGAGAGCCCCACCAAGCGAATTTGTCGGCCGCGACAGATTTATACCGGAGAAAACGAGCGCGACCTCGTCCCTATTGATCAACGGTAGCAATCGGATTGCTTACAACTGTTCGACAAAGCGGCGAAGCTGCGAGTCTAGCAGTTCCAGGTCTTTGCCAAACACGGCCATGAAATCGGCTAAGCGATCTCGGGCCGGATAGTCGGTAAACGCCTTCCGCGAACCGACACGCGCCAAGTACCGGCTGTACTGCTGAGGTCTCGTTTCGGCTAAGAAAAAAGTAAGGGCCCAAGCTTCGGCGTAGGCGAAGGCTGGTTGGGTGCGGAACAATTGGTCGGTAGCCAATAGATTTACAAGCACGTTTTCTGGTCGCGTTTCTAGCGAAGCTCGAAAATCGCGTAGCCTCCCTCGATTGATTCGATCGCTGCGCGTGTAGGTTGAACGCGCATCCCATACCCCGCGCGCCTCGAACATCATCGCGAGCCCCTCGACCAGCCATCGTGGCTGTTCGGCAAACCGTCGGTGGACTCCCACGTTGAACGCCGTCTGATGGGTTGCTTCGTGGATGATGGTTTCTGCGTTGGCTGACCAGTCGCTGTCGTTGCTTGCTCCACCGGCATCAAAGAGAAATACTCGATTCGACTTTGGGGAGTAGTGCCCCAGTGTTCCTGCCGGCACCGGCGAGCCACTTGCGGCCGCATAGCGGTAGTAGTCTGTGCCATTGCGAAAAACCACTGCCACCAACGGCACCTGTGCTCGGCGTACCGAAAAACCGCGCACCTGCATGTAATGTGTAAATGATCGGTATAGCGATTCGAGCCGCGCTGGCCACGCATCCCATTTTCCACGAGGATGGGCCACCACAAAATGGTTGGTCGTGCTCACTTCCATTTGGCCTTGGAACTCATCTCGAAGGCGATTCTGCATCTCAGCAATCGAGTAGCCGCGAAAGCCGACGCCTGTCTTACGCGAGTTCTTCGCGGCATCTGGGGCAAACTCATACAATTCGCCATCGCGTCCGAGTAGAAGCATTTGCTGCTTGGTCCAAGCCAACGGCTGGCCTTCGAGCACGCGCCCATTGACCGACGCGGTCATCATAAATTCGGCAGGGCCGCCCCCGGCTACAATTCCAGGGAAAGCCGCGACCATTGCCGCGATCAGAAAATTTCGTAGGGTGAGTGAAATAGTCATACTAAATAAATCTTAGCTTACGCACGACATAAGCATTCGTCAGAATCTGTATGCCCGTTACAATAGGTTCTCCGCCTGTATTCGCCCCTTGGGAGCGAGGAAACCATCATGCGTAGTTTGATTGTCTTTCTAAGCGTCACTTTCTTCCTGGGAGGGGGTGTCATCTCATGGACTGAGGAACTCGACCCGCGGCTCATCAACCGCGTCGAGCCGCTGGTTCGCCAACTCAACGACGACCGAGCCGTGCGCCGCGATCAAGCCGAGCAGGAACTGATGAAGCTAGCTCCGGGTGACGATCCGACAGCCCTCGATGCGTTCTTGTTGCTCCTACCTGAACCCATCGAAGGCATGCCCGAAGAAGTCCGCCTTCGCCTCACACGAGTGCGACAACAACTCGAAAACCGGCAAGCTAAAAGCACCTCGACGGCTAGCAGACTAACGCTGAGTGAACATGAAGCCGACCTAGCAGATTTGTTCGATAAAATCTACGAACAGACAGGGAATCGGTTGGTCGACTATCGCGATCAATTCGGCCAAGATGCCGAGCCTCGAAGTGTGGCCCTTGAAATCGAGGACGAGGAGTTTTGGCCTGCCCTGGACAAAATTTTGGACCAAGCTCGGCTAAGCCTTTATCCTTTTTCAGGAGAAGAGTCTCTCGCCGTGGTCGAGGAAGACGAGGGTGTGACATCACGCGTGGGAAAAGCGAGCTACGCAGGGCCTTTTCGAGTCGAGGCGACCAGCGTTCTCGCCCAACGCGGACTACGCACTCCGTCGCAGCAAGGGTTGCGACTCGAACTAGAAATTGCCTGGGAACCTCGCCTTCGGCCCATCGCGCTGTCGCAAGCCGTTGACCAGATCGAGATTACTGGCGACGACGGCACCAAGATTCCTCTTGCCAATTCGCAAGCCGTGCTTGAGGTAGAGGTGCAGCCTGGCAATCACGCCACCGAGCTGACCATTCCAATTGAACTCCCTCCACGCAGCGTGACCAAGCTCACTAGCATCAGGGGCCAATTTTCAGCCCTCGTCCCTGGCCGAATGGCCGAGTTTCGCTTTACCGATTTACAGAAACTCAAAACCGCAAAGCAGCAACGCGGCGGAGTGACGGTGATCGTCGACCGCGTTCGTAAGAACCGTGAGCTTTGGGAAATCCACATGCGGCTGCAGGTCAACAGCGAGGAAGCGGCGCTCGAGTCGCATCGTGGCTGGGTCTTTCAGAATACGACGTACCTGCTCGACAAGAATAACGAGATTATCGATCACGCCGGTTTCGAGACCACCATGCAGTCAGAACAAGAAGTCGGCTTGGCGTATTTCTTCGAGCTTCCCGACGACGATATCGATAGCTACACATGGGTTTACCAAACGCCCGCATCGATCGTCCGGGTGCCTATCGACTATGAGCTGACTGATATTCCACTGCCTTAGCCTAACAGCGAACCGAGATCCACCACTTGCTTGCCGTCGGTGCGGATTTCATCGAGCCAAGCCCCCAATCTCAAAGGGTCATCAGGGTCAATCGCTAGGAGTTGCTGCACAATCTCGATGGCCATTTCCGACTTGCCAAGACTATGCAGGCACCAGATGAGTCCTCGGCCGGCATCGAAGAACAAATGGTTCGCTGGATGGAGCGCCGGAACAGGCTTTGGCATTTTGGCACGTCGTAGGGCTTTCATTCCCAATTGGTATCCCACGCCAAAATGCCCTCGTGCCAGGGGGATGTCATTCTTTGCTTCGACGGCCAATTTGCCAAGCAGAAAATGCGCTTCGATCAAGTCATGCTCGTTGCCCAATAGCCAATGTAGTTCGTCGATCGCAATTTCATGTTCGCCTGCGTCGATCATCAGGCGGACTTCTTCTAAGTCCTCTGCGCATTCTCGAACCGCACGCGGCGCGACAAGCACCCACCCTTGGCCACTCTGCGCACGGGCGACCGACAGCGAATTAGAATTTGTAGAACGGCGGGTCGATCGTTTAGCCACAGATCAGGGTTGCTCTAAGGAGTGTCATGGTCGATTCTCTTTCCTAGGTCGTAGATTTCGTCCGCATCGAGCACCAAGTCATTGGCTTGGAACAATCGGTGGATGGCTGCCTTATGGATTTTCATCTTTAGGCCGCCTACGCCGACTGCCCCGTAGCAAATCTGACCGTCACGCTTGGTTCCATGATCAGTCGTTTCAATGCCGCCAATTCCTGCTGGGGGCACCGCATTTAGGTCGATGACCACGGCTGCCGACGAGGCCGCCTGCCTGGCTTTATTGCTTAATAGTTCTACTCCAGCGGCACCTGCCGAAATCACTAGCTGGGCCACCTGGGTCAATTCAGCGACCTCCGTGCCCTCAGCCGCGTGTGGGGTTACTCGAGCGCCAGCCACCGCCCGCGAAATCCGATGGCAGACCCCTTCGGCTCGAGGCAGCCGGCGCGAGACCACCCGTACTTCTACGCCTTCTTTGGCTAACATTCGAACGACACGCTGTCCGACGGGCCCTGTGGCACCGAGCACCACGGCAGTCGTTTCCTGTGCCAATGGCACATGCCGTCGTGCCGCAATCACGGCTGCGGCCGCAGTGGTATTTGCGCCGTTGCTATCAAGCATCAGAGAGACTCGCAGGTGATCGAAAAAGGCCTTTTGCGCCGCAGCGAGCAACTGCTCTCCCGCATGTACGTCGGATCCGCCTACAAACACCGCTGTATGCTTCAGCATTTGGTCGACACGGGTAAACATCGCACCATGGATCAAATCACGAACGTCGTCTGGTTGGACTCCGCCGTAGCGAAGCAAATGATCGACGCCGGCATCGATCGCAGCGATGCTATCGAACACACTTGGCTGGGGGTCGCTGTCGAGACAAAGGAGGATATTTTTCATAGCAGCGATCTCGACCGAAATCTGCAATCAGAAACCACGGAACGGATGTAATGCTTCGTCTTTGCCGGCGAGCATTTCGTCGACGGTTGGCTGGCCTTCCATTGCGCTTTTCACCGCCATTTTGGTGGCTTCGTAGTTGTAATCATAAATCTTTTTGTCGTCGGCAGCTTCGGGGTGAATGAACACGCCGCAGACGCAGACTAAGTTTTCGGCCTCGCTGCTGGGAATTACGCCCTCGCCCACCGAGTCGGCGATTGCTTTGGCTACTGCCGCCTGGGCAGGGCCAAACATTTGCACAGCTTGGCGCATGCCTTTGATCGTGACTTTGGTAATCATCACCGTCGCCGGCTTGACCGCCAGATTGGGGGTCAACACGGCCAATAAATTCGAATGACCTTCGCTCTGACGGGCCAAGGCGTTGGCAAACGCCACGCCCACCGGGCCGTCCTTGCTGCCGATCAGCAGGTCGATATGAGCAATCTCGTTGCCATCGCCGGCTAGTGCTTCTCCGATGAACATCGACATCGGTTGGTTCTCCTGAATAAAACTCGTGGGGACATTCCAGTCGATTGGCTGATAGTCCGCTAACATACCAGCGCCTGTGTCGAGGGTTCAACTACCCGAAAATTGGGTAGTGGTTCACTTTGAATCTACTTTTTGACCGCCGTTTTTCAAATCATCCACGGGGGCAAGAATACCTGGGCAAGGATGGTCTGTCGAACACTTTTCAGGGTTCAGTCCGCTCTTGCTTTGATTGTTGCATACGTCGCCTGCGGAAAACCATATTTCCTGATTCCTGTCGTCCGAATACCACGAACCGCACAATGGACACTTAAGACCCTTCGACATGATTTCAACTCCTACTGCTCACACTATTTGCTATAATACCTTCATGGCACGAGACAATGAGCATAACCCAGACCCAAACGAAAATGCAGCCCGTATGGTTGGGAAATCTACAGCCGCAGGGAGCCTGCCATGTGGTCTTGAGACGGCGTGGGCGCAATGGTCCGCCAGCATTCAGAATGTCGACGAACGTGGCATGACGCTTCTTCGGGCTGCTTTTGAGGCTGGGCATGAATCGGGCTCTCAAAATCCTCCTAACCGTCGAACAACGGCAGCGCCTTAAATTTAGGTAACGCTTTATTCAGCCTCTTCTCGAAGTCATCCCAATCATCCGATGACTTCATCAGTGCGACCAACGCTGAAATATGTTCCTGAAGCTTAGGATGCCCTACGTCGTTGGTGAGCCATTGGTGGAAGCGGTTTTTTCTATGGCCGCGTCTTGTTACGGGAGTCTTGGCTCGCAATTCGTCCAAAACTCCGGGTGCTAGTCGCTTGTAAACGAGATTATTGGTCCAGTGACCAACGTATTGTGGGGGGTTCTTCTGCGATGGCCACTTTAATCCCTTGAGACGAAATAGCTCTACGTAAAACTCGTCCGGGAATCTCTTTGCCCACCTTCCAAGCTCATCTTTGATAAACGCTTCAAGTATTTCCTCCAGCGCTCGGCGAGACCTGTCGTATTGAAAACCTGTTGCCTCGTCGACTAGGGCAATAATGCCGACACGAGCAAATCCACGTACCAAGATTTCGCACTGCGTGGCTATGTGCTCTTGTTGGTAGTGCAATTTGCCGCTTTTCCTAGCCGCAAGAACGGCATCGCATAGATCAGCCAAGACTGTTGCCTCGTAGCCGTAAGCAATGCCACCAGCGCGGCTGCGGAATTTAATCGGGTTGGTGATCACATCCGACAAATCCTTGTTTACATAGGGTTTGATACCTTTTGTGGCGATAAAACGCCCAAGACGATCACCTTGACCTCGACCTGCTGTTCCTTGGCTCATATCCAGCCCTTTTAACATGCCCGCCTGAACAAAAACACGCCGCCCATCATCAAGCACATAGCACGGTATCTCGATTTCGCCAATACAAAGAGGATGGTCTGGCGAACCATGTGTCGCACGCGGCAGCTTATCCGCCCACCTTTCTTGAGCAGCTTTCCTGGCGATTTCACTTCTTTGATCTGCTGTCAACTTTAACGCACGGGCTTTTCCGCCCCTTTTTCCAGCTTCACTCGAACCAAATTCTGCCATCGGAAAATCTCCTGCTTTTTAGGGTAAGACGTATACTGTATGCTTGACAGCGAATTATACTATATGATATGCTTGGCTGTCAAGCAACGGAAGGATATAAATGAGAAAGCTAAGCACAGAGAAAAGAGCTGCGATCCTGGGTGCTCTAGTTGAGGGGAATTCCATCAATTCCACTGCTCGTATGGTCGGTGCCTCTAAGATCACGGTATTGAGGCTTTTGGCAGACGTCGGCACCTTTTGCGCCGAGTACCACAATGTCTTTGTCCGTGGTCTGCAATCTAAGCGAGTCCAGCTAGACGAAATCTGGTCTTTTTGTGGATGCAAGGACAAAGCTAAGAACAATGGCTCTGATGGGTTCGGCAGCGTATGGACCTGGACGGCCATCGACGCCGACTCCAAACTGTGCATTAGCTATTTGGTCGGCCTACGTGACACTGATTACGCAACAGCCTTTGTTAAGGACGTCGCGGAAAGAATAGATACGAGGATTCAATTGACAAGCGATGGGCACAAACCCTATTTGGAAGCTGTTGAAGCTGCTTTCCAGGGCAACGTGGACTACGCAATGCTGATCAAGGTATATGGGGCCGAGAAGAAAGAAGAGAAACGCTACAGTCCTGCTGTCTGTCAAGGCTGCAAGTCTAATGATAAGGCAGGTAGCCCCGATCCCAAGCACGTCAGCACGAGCTATGTGGAGAGGCAGAACTTGACCATGAGAATGTCAATGAGGAGATTCACTCGCCTAACTAACGGGTTCAGCAAGAAAATAGAGAACCACGAGCACGCTATAGCCCTCCACTACTTCTATTACAACTTTATTCGTAAGCACCAAACTCTGAAAACCACGCCTGCGGTTGCTGCCGGCTTGGCCAACAGGGTGTTTTCCGTGCTCGATCTAGTTAAGATGATTGAGCTGGAAGAAAAGCGAGTTGGTGGGCGGCTGACCAGCTATTTGCCCGCTGGAAAATAGTTATTTTCAAAGTGAACCACTACCGAAAATTGCGGTAACTCCTAGGAAATCAGCCGATAGGAGGTCGTTTCTCAATTGGCCATCCAGGTTGGCTTGGCTCTCATTGCTGGACAAATGGGATCCGTTTTGCGACAATTAAGCGGCTAGGCTTGCGAGATTGGGGCCAGATGTAATCATCCTAAACTTTCCCTTTCCCGACCCCCGCATGCTTGGCGACGAGGGGCCCGTTGGTTGCGACTTAGAATACTGCGTGGTAGGCACACGCGGCAGGAACAGATGACTCGCGCAACTTCCACACCAAAATGCCTGGGAGAACTATGAGATGAGGCAAGCAGCAAAAAGTGCATTCACACTGGTCGAACTCTTGGTGGTAATCGCCATTATCGGTACCCTCGTCGGGCTCCTTCTGCCGGCGGTGCAGTCGGCCCGCGAAGCAGCTCGAGCTAATACCTGCAAGAATAATCTTAAGCAGTTACAAACCGCACTGGCAGTGCGTGAAAGCTCGCTGAAGAATTTCCCCGGATACATTAACAAGATGGGCATCCCCGGTGATGTTCCTGAAAATCAAAACCGTGGCAGTTGGGTTGTTTCTATACTCGATTACCTAGAGCAAGCTCCGTTAGCTGAAACTTGGAGCAAGGTTTACGACAGCAATAATAGTGGCACCATTGATGCTGCCGATCGAAATGGGAATGGCCAATTTTCGCCCGTCGAAATTTTTGAATGTCCCAGCGATCCGGCCGAAACGGCAGGGGAGCCCTTGCTTTCGTACGTCGCGAACGCAGGGTCGGTCAGTAACGATGGCTCAGATCCAGGCGCTGGCGCGGGCGTCTTTGGACGCAACGAAAACGCTGCGAACGGTATTTTCTTTGATCGTACGCGTATCTCCGATGGTGCTTATGACGTTGCTGTTAGCGACGTATATGACACCAACAATGCACCACAAATTGTGATGAGTGTCGCACATATCAAAGATGGTACGACCAGGACCATGATGCTCTCAGAGAATAAGAATACCACGCATTGGGGGTACTTCAATCCACTCAATCCCACCGGCTCGCTTTCACCCGAGGTCGAAGATCAGAAATATCTTTACGGCTTCTGCTGGCAACAGCCTTCGGATGTGATTGCTGCGCTATCTACTCCTAGCGATACGAGACAATACCATCGCATCAATGGCGGTGCAGAGGACGATCTTTCATTAACTGTACCTACCGATGTAAGCGAAATGACAGTTGACTTTGGTTTCCCCTCCAGCTTCCATCCTGGTGGCGTCCATGTTGCCTTTGTGGGCGGCAATGTTCAGCTCGTTGCCGAGAGCGTCGATTTTCTGGTCTATGCCCAGCTGATGACCTCAAATCATAAGAAGTCTGACCTCAAAAGAGGCTCTGACTTGGAGCGGGACACTGCCGCAGTGTCACAGCCCAGCGACGACGCTTTTTGAGTGGGCATCCGAGAAGCTTATTCGCGAATGAAAGCCGTAGGGGTTGCGACCCCACGGCTTTTTATTTCAGAAAACCAGAAGTTAACCGTCTGATGTCGCTTCGTTTGTCGTTAGCTCTTCCGAATCAGCGGCTGGTACTTCATTTGAGAAAAGGGCGGCGTTGATGGCAGGTAACATCAACTCTGCAAACTCGGCTGCTGCGTTGTCGTCGGTAGTACTCTCGTCCACCGTGATGGCACTGGTGAAATACAACTTGTAAAGGGCTTTCGCCAGGCCGTAATGCAGGCGTGCATTCTCACTGCCACTGGAAGTATGCGGAGCTTCCCACTTTTTTGTGTCGGGATGATTCCAAGCCCAAAAAACGCGCTGAATACGATGCGAAAACGCATCTTCTTTTTCAAACTTGGCGGTAAAGAAATCAGCCGATTCGCCATCGGTCAGATCGAAGTGCTGACGTAACAAGGCGCCATCTTGGCGGAAACCTGATGCCGGATAACAGACGGTCGGGGTATGGCGAACAATGTCGCGAGAGTGCCCCACAATCAGCCAAAGCGTCACTTCTTGGCCAGTCGTGCTATGTATATACTGTCGCGAGACGTAACTCACCGCTCCCGCAGTATTCTTAACGATATCATCAACGGGCAAGTCCTGGCCGGTCCAACGCCCAATCTCCTTAGGAACATTGCTAAAAAGCTTACCTAGTTCGGCTGCCTCGGCACCTGCTTCTCCCCAACGGTCCTTCATGTAAATGCCTTCGACGAGCGTCAACGAGGCAATGATTATTACCGCTAGGACGACGGGCAACTGACCACGGATCATGGCACTGCTTTCTCTCGGGCTGAGATTCGAATTAGAAACGAAAGTCGTACTCTCAACCGTAGGTGTGCTAGCCTTGCCTGTCAAGCAACACCCAGCGCCGTTTTTTTTGTCTTCGATCACGATCGGCGAAAAAGGCATGTTCGCAGGTCGCCAAGGAAGCAGTCATTTCCCAATAAAGTCGCGAGCCGCATTCTCAGTCTCATAATAAACGGCTTCTTGGAGTTCGGTCTCCATCGCTACTATCCTAGCTGCCGGATTGACCAGTTGTAGTCGACTCGATTTATGGGCGTTCGCTTGTGCGATCGGATGTGCTCGTGCGACCACTAGCCGCTCGTGTGCCAGACGACCCAGCGGCCTGGGAGAAGCTTGATTCAAACTGCTCGGCAAAGCGGGAGGCATGTCGTCCGTAGACATTGGCATCACTTGTCGATACCCTTGTAGTTCAAAATCCGGAAATGCCTCCTCTAGCGGGGGCTGCACCACTTCTTCGCCGGTGTCTTCCGTATTCCCTTCATCATCGTCTTTCTTCTTACTCGAGTTGGTTTTTTCTGGGCCTCGCAGATCTTCTTTCTCTGGCGCAGGGCGTTCGAATGGGTCGAGAATCATCTCGTCCTGGCCAGGATCTATCACATCGGGAGTCGCAGCACTTGACTGACTCTCTTCGCCTGGCCAAGCGCGCCAGCGTGTTCGATAGTGGCCCCACAAAAGGGTGTTCGCCTGACATTCTCCATCAACACCGCAAGGGCAGGGCGTCGGAGGCCGAGATCCCTCGATAGCCCAAGCCTGGGCAGAGAGTGCGATACCAAGCAGCGCGACAACAGCCGTTGTTGTAATTTCGCTCAGATGATTCCAACGATAGAACATATCAATTCTTCCTTAGCCGATTCTTACTCGCGGCCTATTATTTTGTTGCTTAACCAAGTTGTCTGCTAGCAGGTGATTCGGTTTTCTTTCGATACTCGTTGTCACAAAATTTTCTAGAAGGTGTTCGCTTGTCCGAAGCGAACGATACGGTTCAGTGTGGATGTTCCCAGCGAGACCGCCCCGAATATGGATTCGAATGGTCGCAAGACTTTGGCGACGACTGCGGTCGCCTTTTGATAGCGATCCTCCGCGATAAATAATCGGTCGCCTGTCATCAACTGATAGTTGGTTGCGGTCGAAGCCCCACGGGTAATATCCTCCCAATCCACGGGCAATATTTGTTCGCAGCCAACGCCATTGGGGGCAGGCCGTGCAATCCAGAGTCTCGAAGAAGAAACCTGCGAAATACCTCCAACTCCAGCCACGGCATCAAGTACCGTTTCGTTGCCAGTGATGGGCAAACGAACGACGTTGTCGCCGAACCCTCCGCCTTGGGTCACGATGTAGTACACCTTGCTGTTATAAGCCAACACATCAACAAATACCTCCGGGGCCTCGAGCTTCAGCGACAATTGTTTCTCAACCGCTGACCGTGCTTCCTCGATGGTCATTCCAGCCAGATGTACCGAGCCATAGGTTCCCAAGTTGACACGTCCATCAGGGCCCACTAGATGTTGTCCTGTAACTTGCTGTGCCCCGGCAGATTGTATTAGCGAAACCGAGACTTCTACGTCGGATAAAATTTTAGATAGATGCGAGCGAACTTCGTCTTCCGATTCTTCGATCGTCAAATTCACCACTTTAACTCGCCCATAGGTAGGGCCTAAATTCACACTACCATCGGCATCGACATTGTAAGCGTCGTCGATAGGTTGATCGGGAAACTCACCTTCCACTCGGACCAGTAGCACATCGAAGGTCTCGATCTTGTGTGGAGATTTTGGCACTAACTTCACGCCTTCGATGAGCAGAATATCTGGGGGCTCGATCACATAGCGGGGAAGCGTTACTTTATCCAGCTCCCGAGGCACGCTGCTCTCTGCTGGTGGCTCAGAAGGGGTCACTGGATACGGATCGCGCGGCGCAAGAAAGGCCGTACATCCAGATGTCCCAAGCAATAATGCTAGCAGCGATAGATATCCGCTGAGCCCCATTTTGCTTCTGTTGCAAGCCTTCATCAGTTAATTCTCGCTACAATAGGTTCCGAAAACTGCGATTAGCAACTGTCGGTACCCGCCACGTGCAGGCGACAAAGTCAGTCCAACAGCCATAGAACACTTAATCGGTAAACCTTAACAGCAACTTTGCTCTCTCTCGCCAAAACAAGAGAATTCTCTCGCTGTAGACATTCTGCTAGCAGACGGGCCACTTGTTGACGATACGGCGTTTCCTCCCGCAGAGGCCACCAACATGCCAATCGTCGACTATATCAAGGCAATTTGCCCTATTTTCGTAACCTCTTGCCACAGAAAAGGTTGGCGACGTTTATTTACCGCCGAATCGTTTGACAGATTGCCGCTACCCGCGTATCCTCGATTGCGAGCACGCCCTAGGTGCGTCCGCACCTTTGGGGTGCTCCCGAGTCTAAAAGCCGCCAAAAAGGGGAACCAGAGCCGACAAACCGTGTCGACCCTCTTCGTGTTTGCGTCTGACTCTGGGGTTGGCGGTCGCATCACCCCGGCTGATCAAGGGTGTGATGTTGTGTCACTCGGTGGCCCCAACTGTCGAGAGTAGACATTAGTCATCGTATATGAGTTCGAATACCATGTCGCAAGCCAATCACCCCTTTCATGCCGTGTCTGACGGTGCCGAGGGCCAACCACTCGATCCAAAAGCAAACCAAGCTGCTTGGGTAACGTTTGGGGGGCTGGTGATGCTTCTCACGGCCGGATATTGGAACATGCTCACGTTTACTTCGAGCTTTTGGGATAACCCCCTCTATTCGCATGGCTGGATTGTCCCTGTTTTTGCAGGTGTATTGATCTGGATGAAGTCGGGTGTCAATTTCAACCTTGCTGCGACAGAGACGCGTACTTTCTTAGCTGCGCTCGCTGGCTGTGTCGTGTTATTTTCACTCGCTAAACAGGAAGTTTTCGGCATGCCCTCATGGCTAGCTATGCTAGTCGTATTAGTGCTAATAGGGCTTTATTTTTACAACATCAAGCACGCACAGCTTTATCAAGCTTCGAGTAGTGAACGTTGGCTGGGGTTAGCAATTATAGCTGCTGCGCTAGTCGTTCGACTGATTGCCTCTTATTACGATGCAAATCCCATCGATCGGTATTCGTATATCATGGCTTTGGTCGGAGTTTGCCAAATGGTGGGCGGGAAGAAAATGCTCCATTGGGCCGGTTTGCCACTGTGCTTTCTCATGTTTATGTTCCCTCTGCCATCTCGAGTCGAACATACCGTTCTCCTCTTTCTGCAAAAAGTCGCTGCCATTACGAGCACTTGGACCCTACAATTGATGGGAGTGCCTGCTTTGCGTGATGGCAATCGAATCATGATCGACCAGCTTCCACTCGAAGTCGCTGATGCCTGTAGTGGACTGCGGATGGGAACCATTTTCGGTGCCATGGCAGTCGCGATGGCGATGATTATTGCCAGACCATGGTGGGATCGGCTCACGATATTACTCAGTGCGATTCCGATCGCCTTGGCCACGAATGTTATCCGTATTACTGCAACTGCCCTTTTGTATATGGCGTTTCCCGGGAACGAATTGGTCCAGCATGCTGTTCACGATTGGGCCGGTTTCGTAATGATGCCCATCGCACTTGGGTTTTTGTGGTTCGAATTGCAGCTACTCACAAGAATCACGGTGCCTATAGAATCCGACGATTATTCCGCCTTTGGCGCTGCGCATGGCTGAGGCAGCGTTGCATGCTCTGTCCGGTGCTGAGTAGCGAAAAGGCAACCAAAATGTTGACGAAAAGCAACGGAACGCTCTTTCGAACTACTTTATTTGTCGCCGTGCTGGGGGGATTCCAGCCGTCTGACGTTTGGCCCGCAACTTGCTAATAAGCACCGCACAGGCCCAGACTAGATGTCAGTCAGCGTTCTGGCTTTTTTGACAAAAGCAGCGTTTGCACCGTGGATAAGCATCTAGTTTTGGGATCTGCCAGCAAGTTGACGCGTTGATCGACGATCCGCTCGAGGCGGAGTTGATCGAAAACGAGGCAGTTGGTCCAAAAGAAGAGGTTTTCGATGGCAAATCAAGATTCTGAAGTCCGAGGCCCAAATGTGATGTACCCGGTGGCTGCGACCAACGGAGAAGCAATGCAATCGATGGTGCCTGCAGCGCCCATGCCCCCCCTTGGTGCCCTACCTCAATTCGGTAGTTATGCACCTCGCGGGCCAGAAATACTCCATGGTGCATTCGATCAAGTCTGGCTGATCAACTGTCTACGCCGAAAATGGCTGATGGCTCTGTTGTTGGGTTTGCTCTTCGCCATCATCACTGCCTTGGCTCTGCTATGGTTATTCCCGGCTTCGTCGTCGATCACGGCATACATACAAGTGAAAGCGGCCGACCCTGAATCGGTTTTCGGCAAACAGAGCCAAGTTTCAAAGCAGGAATTTGAAATCTTCCAACAAACTCAGATTGCATTAATTAGAAGCCAGTTCGTTTTGGTAGCCGCATTAAATCGCCCAGATATTGCACAGCTTACGGCGGTCGCCAAGGAGAGTCCAGATGCGCTCACTTGGCTAACCGATGGATTGCATGTCAACGTTCTGGGTGGCCAAGGTGAAATCCTCGAAATTCAATACAATGGCGAAGAAGCATCTCAGGAAATGGTCAAAGTTATTAACGCCGTTATTACTGCCTATACGAATGAAGTCCTTTACAAAGACAAGGGACTTGCTGAGGATAAACGAGCTAGTTTATCGGAGTTGCATAAAGAAGTATCAGACGAATTACGTGAAAAAATAAACAAGCAGCAAGCACTTGCTAAAGAACTCGGCGACAGCGAATCGCCGATTGCTAGTCAAATGACCGCGATGCTCATGCGACAGGTAAGTACTCTGAATGGGCAAATCGCCAGAGCCAAAGAAATGCTCGTCGAGATCGAAGTAGAAAAAGAATTAGCTGAGCGTGCCGCTACGAGTACGTTCGCTATTCAGCAAGCTATCGATGAATCACTCCAAATCGACCCCATGATTGCCAGCTTCCAAGAACAAGAATTTGAAATTACCCAACAAATGACAGATTTGCAGTCGATGACTCGGGGGGGAAATTCACCTCGAATCAAGAAACTGCAGCAACAATTACTACAGCTAAGACAATCGGTTCAGCAATATCGAATGACTGCGGAAGCAGATTTGCGCAAAAAGTTCAAGAGTGCACCCAGCGACATGCTTGGTCAAGCAATGGCTGAGTATATGGTTCGACGCGAAAGAGCGAACCAAACGATAAGAGGCCTCGAAGCCCAGATGGTGGAAACACTCGAGAAGATCGATGACATGAGCGGTCGATCAGCCAAGCTTTCTATGCTTGAAGCAGACATCGAGCAGCTTCGAGATGCTCAAAAAACTATGGCCTTTCAGCTACGTGCCCAAAATGTTGACCAGAGCACCGCGCTCGAGCGGGTCAGTGTCATACAAAATGCACAGGCTAAAGAGCAAATCAATAATATCGAACGGCTCGCGATTGCTTTCATCGGGGGGATAGCCGCCTTCGGAGTCACTTGCTACTGCGTGGCGATGCTTGAGTTTCGACTCCGCCGATTGAATGGCCCCACCGATGTGGACGAAGGCCTTGGAATTCGAGTGTTGGGTGTACTACCCCCGGTCTCTTCACGCAAAGCAACGTCTGCCGGAAGTGCCGGTGCTGCTCAGCTTTCTGAGGCGATCGACAATGTCCGAGCCACCTTGATGCACGATTCTACCTCCAAGGCGAGACAAGTGGTACTCATCACCAGTGCAGATACCATGGAGGGATGCACCACGGTAGCGAGCCACTTGGCTCTCAGTCTAACTCGGGCGGGGCGTCGTACGTTGCTTATTGATGGCGACCTGCGAGCACCCTCGCTACATAAGCTCTTTGGTATGCCGGTTGAAGACGGGTTGAGCGAACTACTACGATCAGAAATTGAAGTGACCGACGCCCTTCGGCCCACAAATACCGAAGGGCTCTGGTTACTCACCGCTGGCCAATGCGACATGGATGCGGTTCATGCTCTTGCGGCAGATCAACTGCAACCCGTATTTTCTAAGTTGCGCGAGGAATTCGACTTCATTATTATCGACAGTGCCCCAGTGCTTGGGTTGTCCGACTCGCTTTCGCTAGGCCAATATGTTGATGGGGCAATTCTCACCGTCTTGCGAGACCAAAGCGAAGTGCGACGGATTTATCAAGCCTCTGAGCTACTCAAGAACATGGGCATCCGTGTGATTGGATCCGTCGTCAACGGTGTTACCACGAAGGCTGACCATCGCATTACCCGATTGCACCGAATGGAAGCCCAGCCACGACGTAAACTCGCCACCACGGCAGAAAACTAATCATCCGACTTTTGGTTAACTAGATAATAACACACGGCGTCGAATTTCTTTTTTTCGACGCCGTGTGATTTTTTTGCGAGGGTAGTTTACCCCTGAGAGAACAGCTAACACGACCATTCGTTCTCAGTTAACCAAGTTGCCATTTCTCTGCCAGCTAGCTAGACTCAGTGGCTCGCCCCCTCCCGCTACCGAACATGTACCCACCATGCTTACCGGAAAAATTCTCTCGTTGGTTGCTGACAAAGGTTTTGGGTTTATTAAGCCCGCCGCCGGGGGCGACGATTTGTTTTTTCATTGTTCCGCCGTCGACGTGCTGTTTAGTTCGCTCGCCGTCGACCAAGAGGTGCAGTACGAGATCGACGCGTCGGCTGAAAAGCCGCGTGCCAAAACCGTAAAAGCAGGGACAGGAAGCCAACGCCCAGCGGCCTACTTCAAGGGCAGCTATTCTCGTGATAGCCGTCCCCCAGTGCGACCCAAGGTGAACTACGAATACGGCTTCGTGGTGAAAATCCGACGCCGCGATCAGCAGGGATCGATCTCCTCGGTCAAAGGGGGGCCCGAATTTTGGTTCGACTCAGAGGATGTGATCGGCGACAAAAAATTCCTACGACTGGCCATGGGCGAGTACGTGCAGTTTGTGCCCGTCAAAAACGACGAAGACCCGAAGCGGCCACTGGCCAAATCGGTAAAAGCTGTGACGCGGATTAACTCAACCCAAGAAAACCGGCTACCAAGACAAGCACGCGCACGTGGTAAAAAACCTACCTGGCGATCCTAGAAGATTCACGCAATAGCCGCGATGCTAAGCACCGCCGGAGCCTCGACCCAACCTCACCGATCAAAGAATTGCTTAAACAGGTAGCCAGTGGTCTGGCGGCCTGCGCGGGCGATTGAGGTGGTCAGCGGGATTTCTTTCGGGCAGACGGCGACGCAATTCTGGGCGTTGCCGCAAGCTTGGATACCGCCCGAGCCCATGAGTGCGTCTAAGCGATCGCCAGCGTTCATGTGGCCTGTGGGGTGGTCGTTGAACAGCATCGCTTGGCTAATGGCGGCAGCACCCACGAACGATTCGTCGTAGGCTTGCTGCTTACGATCGGCAAACTCTTCGTCGGTTTCATCCGTGTGTTGCAACGGTTCGACTTTAGCAAACTGAGGACACGCCTCGACGCAACATCCACAGGTCATACATTCAGAAAGCGGGTAGCGAGTCTCTTGACCTTCTTGCGATTCGCGGGGGGCAGCGCCACGATCCCCGTAGCCATCCACGGGGATCCAAGCCTGCACTCGCTGCAGCGCGCGGAACATACGGCTACGGTCGACCACAAGGTCGCGAACCACCGGGAACTTGCTCATTGGCTGAAGATCGATGCCATCGGGATTCTCTTCTAACAAACGATCGACCAAAGCCGAGCAGGCTTGGCGAGTGCGACCGTTGACCAGCATGGTGCAGGCGCCGCAAACTTCTTCCAGGCAATTGCAATCCCAGGCAACGGGAGTGGTGCTCTTGCCATCGGAGGTGGTGGCCTGAGCAGCCACCTTTTGCAAAACACTAATGACGTTGAGATTCGGCTCATAAGAAATCCGATGCCGTTCCCAGCGTCCGGGCGACGCAGGTGCATCTTGCCGAAGGATACGAACCTCGAACGACGACGGCTTGGCAGATTCGTTATGGGTAGCGCTCATTCTGCTTATGATATCCCATTCCAGCCCCTTGGCCAGAGCAACCTTCGGGGCCTCCTGGGCCCATCATTTTCACAGGGGTGGGATATACCTAATCCACGGCAGCAGAACCAGGGGATGGTTGAGCCAATGGATACCGGGCAGGTAGTTAAAAAATTGAGCGGCGAAAACTTGGGCAGCGATAGCAAACCAAGCGATGGCCGTCAGCGAGAGCGAGCCTAGGGCTGCTACCCGGACTAGCGACGTGTGTGCCCCCTGAACAACCGGATGAGCCGTTGACGCGGCCTTCTGAGGCAGTTGCAAGCGGACAAGGGCCTCATGCTCCAATTCATTCAGACGGCTACTAGAGCGATTTTGGGCATGCTCTTTGGCCACGGCGTAGGCGTAGGACTTGGCCACCGCGGACCATACCCCAACGTAGGCGGGAAACACGAGAGCCCCAGCGGCTAGGTAGTAGCGATCGATCCAGTCGCGAAGTTGCTCTGTGGTAAGCTGTGCCACCTGGTCGCTACTGCCGAGAAAATAGGGGGCGATACGTAGTATCATCACCAGATTGGCGGCAATGAAGAAGGCGATGGCCGTTGGCAACATGGTGGCCGGATACCGCCTTGCTAATTGCCAATTGCGGCGAAGCTGGAAAAACTCTCGCCAATTGCCAGTAAAAGCATGCCGAGCATGGGCAATGGGGACGTAGAGCATTACCAATCCGAATAGAAAAATACCAAACAAACCTATCAACACACCAAGATGAGACTGCTCGTAGAGTTTATAGAAGGAGATGTTCCACCCCAGTACCCAAGCGTAAAGCCAGAGGGAGGTTGCCGGAAGAGTGAAGAGCAGGATGGTTAGCACGCTCGCCAAGCCACGATGGAAATTAGCAATCAGCGCGCCGAAATAACGCTGCCGGCGACTCGTGAGCGGAACGGAACTCACCGACGACTCGGCGATTGACCAGTTGGGTAGTATTTGGGAATCGCAATCCCCAGGAAGCGTTGCCACAAATTCATCAAACGAACCCCCCTCTTTTCGGTGGATGCTTTTCTTCCACCACGTGCGGAGTATCTGACGTCGCATCATTCGACTGGTCCAACCAACTACCGCCATGGCACCGAGGGGATGTTGGCAAAGAATAATACCAACCACATATTTCCAGAGGACAACCAACAGTTTTCGGATCGTGGAAATGTTCATGCTAAGGCCTCCGCAAGCACCGGGCCTTCAGCGTGCGGTGTAGAAATTCCCATAAGCTGTCCGATCGTTGTCGCGATTTGAATTTGTTCGGTAGGGCGATCCACGATGCGGCCTTGTTCGATGCCTGAGCCGAACAGAACTGCAAAAATTTCCCGTGAGCAACGACTATTGAAATGATGTTGGCAAGGCACCGCAGCGAATCGGCTATCGTCGCGGCCACAATCGGGAACGATCACAAAAACGGTATTATCGCGGTACTCTTCGTCCGCCTCGACAGCTTCGACAATCTGGCGAATGCCATCGTCCATAATGGCAATCCCACGGGTATAGTGGGCCATGTTTCCCCAGTGGACGTAGTCGCAATCGTTGTAGTTGACCATCAATAGTTTGGGGCGAAGTTGTTTCATGGCACGGATCGCCAGTTCAGTCAGTAGGCGGTCTCCCCGCGGATTCACCAACCCTGAATCGCCATAGAGCTTTCGCCAAGAGTTCCAAAACGTTTCAATGGCTGATGATCGATCACCGCCGTCTTGACGGCGATAGTCGAGTGCCTCCATTTCGGCGAGCTCCCGTTTTTTTGCCAGCCGTTGCTCTTCAGACCAGTTCTCCTCGTTCTCCTCGATTTGCAGTCGTAGGAGGTACGTTTTGTAGCGATAAAGACTGAGTACATTCGAACGGTAGTTTGCGCCAAATAAATGGTGATTGCTAAAAGTATAAAACTCTTCTTGCGTCCGATCCTCGCCATTCACGATGAGCGTTTGATGCTCGGGTACCGCAAAGTGATATCGGAGATACTCAAACAATGTAGGAACCTTGGCTTCGAATCGTTCACCAAGAAACTCGCCAGTGACGTCCTTATATTGGTCGTATTTTCCTGTGAGGATATTGAGCGTGCCTTGCCCATGCCCCGTTTCGGGAGCCGCCGTATCGATTAGCATCTGATTAAACAGGACACCTCGTGGCGCAAGTTCATGGAGCAGGTACGGGCTGTAGCATTGAGATCCCGGCTCGATCGATTCGCGCCGTCGGGCCCCTCCGCCGAAACGAATAAGTACGACATTCGGGCCGCCATACTCTTGGCCTATGCTGCCCAGTGGGGCAGCAATCAAGGGATTCGCGGGCAGGGCACTAAAACTTAGCCCAGCGCCAGCCGCCAAGCCCGCGACACCAGAAAGCGATTGCCCTAAAAAACGACGCCGATCAAAGTGTTGCGGGATCTGATTAGCCATAGCAAATCTCCCAAGAGCTGTAGGCTGAAATTCCTGGTAACAAACACGACACTATTGGGCTCTTCGTACATGCCGCGAGACTCTTGGTAAAAAACGGGGGAATTAGACCAACTTTTCCGATTCGATTCGTTGCCGGTCTTCGTACTCACGAACACTGGTTAACGCAGAAGCAATGATGCCAGAAGGTACAGCAACAATTCCCAACCCAATCAGTAGCAAAAAGAACGTAAAGAGCCGTCCTCCGACGGTAATTGGGTAAACGTCTCCATAACCAACCGTTGTCAAAGAACAAACGGCCCACCAAAGGCCATCAAAAATCGAACGAAACTTCTCTGGCTGGGCTTCGTGTTCACATTGGTAGATACCCGCTGCTGCAAGAAATAGCAGTAGAAATGCAATAAACACAAACAGCAGCATTTCTTCTTTAGCAAGGGTGATGGCCCTGGCAAACCGTTGCATAGCTGCGCTATAGCGTACCAACTTAAGAATCCTTACTAGGCGAATCATTCTCAGTGCCCGTAACGAACGCAGATCAAGCCCCGTCGAGAAATAAAAGGGCAAAATCGCTAGCAAGTCAATAATCCCAAAGAAGCTAAAGACAAAAGCTCGCTTACGATTGGCCACCCAAACTCTCAGACAGTATTCAATTGTAAAAATGGCCACGGTGACCACTTCAGAGATGTGCAGCCAATAACGCTCTGTCTTGGAGAGAGCTGGCATCGTCTCAAGCGAGAACGTAAGCAGCGAGAAGAGAATCAGAATCTGAATGGCAAAATCGAATGTCCGACCCGCGCGAGTGTCGGTTTTCTCAATGATCTGTTTCAATGGTATCAACAGCGCCCCTCCCGAAACTGATCGCGAAACCGCTCGTCTCTCGTAATGAGAGTCAAACCATACTGCAGAGTTGTTCGCCTAGCCGGCATGATCGCGTTTTGCTTGTCGCTCTTTCCAGACTTGTTCGATCATTTCGCCACCGACGAGGCCGTAGAGTCGAGGTCGGGGTGGGACCAGCGAAGTGTCGACATCTTCGTAGCTGAGTGTGGGCTCGCCCGATTTGTCGACCGTTGCGATGGTGGTTTTGAGCCACTTTTCGTTTTTCGCCTCGAACGCATCGCACCAAGCTTCGGCCTGACGGTGACGCTCGGCTGCGTCATCGGCTTCGACGCCTGGCATGGCGAAAGCCGGTTTGTAGTGGGCGCCGCGGCATTCATCGCGGGCTAACGCCCCTTTCAAAAGCGCCTTCGCCAGGGGGAACATATCGCGAAGTGCCTTGGTAAAGACCACGTTCTGATTGGTCCATTGGCCGGTGTCTGAAAGTGAGCATTGCCCAACGCGCTCGCACAGCTCGTTCACCTTTTCTAGTGCGGAGGTTAGCTGGTCGTTGTCGCGGACTACCGTAGCCGACTTGGTCATGACATCGCCCAACTCTTGGTGGATTATGTAGGGGTTTTCACGGCCGCCATCTCGTTTGAGCAGCTCATCATGATCGAGCTGGCAGACGGCACGCTGGCCTCGAAGTAGCGTTTCGTATTTTGCGTCGTGCGCCGAGTCGTTAAGCGAGGCGAGCATGTTTTCGACGCAAGGAGCAACAAACAACCCACTGAAAATACAGCTTAGCAGCGAATTCGCCCCCAAGCGGTTGCCGCCGTGATACTGGTAATCGCATTCGCCAATTGCATAGAGGCCAGGCACGTTGGTTTGCTGGTTGCGCGGTGAACCGGCAACTAGGCCTCCCTCGGCGGTCCGTTCGTAGTCGGCCCACATGCCCCCCATCGAGTAGTGAACTGCCGGGAAAATCTTCATCGGTACTTCGCGCGGATCGACGCCTTGGAACTTTTCGTAAATCGAGAGAATACCACCCAGTTTTCGGTTGAGTTCCTCGCGAGGGATGTGCGTGAGGTCGAGATACACGCTCTGACGATCCGGTTCGACGCTAAGACCCTCGTTGACACAGACGTTGAAAATCTCGCGCGTCGCGATGTCGCGGGGAACCAAGTTGCCATACTTGGGATATCGCTCTTCGAGGAAATAATAACGTTCGGAATCAGCGATATCGCCAGGGGCACGCGCATCGTGCGGTTCGCGAGGCACCCAGACACGACCGCCCTCGCCACGCGCCGATTCGCTCATTAACCGCAACTTGTCCGCCCCGGGAATGGCCGTTGGGTGGACTTGGATAAACTCAGCATTCGCGTACTTCACCCCAGCTTGCGCACTCCGGCTCGCGGCACTGCCGGTGCAGGCCATCGACATCGTACTTCGACCATAGATGAGGCCACAGCCGCCGGTCGCCAAGATAACTGCATCCGCAGGGAAATCGCGGATTTCCATCGTGACGAGGTTTTGCGCGATGGCACCCCGACAACGTCCTTCGTCATCAAGCACCGGACCGAGGTAGTCCCAGCCTTCGTACATTTCCACTTTCCCCGCGCTGGCCCAGCGTCGAACTTGCTCGTCCAGTGCGTAGAGAAGCTGTTGCCCGGTGGTAGCCCCTGCAAAGGCGGTACGCTTGTAGAGTGTGCCGCCAAAACGACGTTGATCGCGAAAACCTTCGGGTGTTCGGTTAAAGGGGACGCCCATCCGATCCATGAGATCGATGATTCGAGGTGCCCAGTCGGTCATTTCTTTGACCGGTGGCTGGTGCTGCAAAAAGTCGCCCCCATAGACAGTATCGTCGAGGTGGAGATATTCGCTATCGCCTAGCTGGCGGGTCGATTCGTTGACGCTATTGATGCCACCTTGAGCGCAGACGCTGTGCGAGCGTTTGACGGGCGTGAGACTCATGCAATCGACCGCGATGCCTTGTTCGGCTAATTTCATCGCGGCGGCCAATCCGGCGAGTCCCCCACCGACCACCAATACTCGTTGTTCAGCCATACTCTCATCTGCTTTCTTATCTTAAATCAACTACTTAGCATCCTCTTTAACTTTAACCACGGCCAACTCTTCTTCGTTAGACTCGGCGGGCTGCGTCCGTTTGTGCTCGTTGGGCACCAGTTCGCCTGACTCGACTTTATGTTGGTACAGCTGATCTTCGACTTGCAAAGCTTCTTGCAAACCTTCGCCCTGGCCGACATTCCGCATGCCAAAAAGAGCGCCAAGGCTAACGACGCCTAGCAATATTCCAACAACCGTGCAAACCGCTGAGGCTCGGGCCTGCGCCGCAGGGCTTGTCCAAACGCCCCAGGTGATGCCCATGGTCCAAATGCCGTTGGCCAAGTGATAAACGCAAGACAGAACTCCCACAAGGTAAAAGGCGACCCATACATAGTTTTGCAAGGCCAGCCCAGCAGTTGAAGAGGCGTTGTATGCCTTGAACTGGGCGCCGCCTAGCGGATTGGCAACATTCTCTAGCCATACATCGGCATGAAACCAGCCATGCATGTGAAAGACATGCACCATGATAAACAGGAAGGCGATCATCCCAGTTGCCCGCTGCAACACATAGCGATAGTTGGCGCCGTAGCGATACTGATTGCTGTTGGGCATGCCGCCAGCAACGATCACCATGCCGATGATCGCATGAAACAGGATGGGGATAAAAATACCCCCCCATTCCACCACGGGCAACAAAGAGCCCAGGCTATGAATGGTGTAAACGTTTTTTTGAAAAGCGGCCGGACTCTCTAATACGCTGGCATTGGTCACCAGATGGACCACCATATAGGCGCCCACGGGGATCAAACCCGAAAGCGAATGCAGTCGGCGAATAAGAAAGTCGTGGCGTGCCAAAAACGACTGCGGCGAGCTATCCACGTTGGTGATTCCCGGTACTAGGAGGCTGAAAAACCGAAACAAGAGGTCTTTCTCAACTTTGCACGTGTCCAGTATAGGGAAGCCCTGCTGGCTGACAAGCGTCCGCCTCTCGCAATCCGGGAACCTACTTCGCCCAACTTAGCGCAAGAAAAAAGCCCGCAGCCGAATTCACGACTTCACGGGCATTGGGCGCGTTAATCTTCTGTCTGGAAACTACTGATCCAGCTCTCGTGCAAGGTTTTCGTGTTGAACCGCGAGGCTATCGCGATCTAGACCTCGCAAAGCAACCGCAGCACCGCGATGGGCTTTGGCACTGCTCTCGTCGTAGAGGATCGCTAGATCATAGGAGTCGAGGGCTTTCTGGAATTCTTCACGTTTGAGGTGGGCAATGCCACGTTTATAGTAGTGTTCGGGATTCGTTGGTTCGTGGCGGATCGCCTCGTTAAAATTGTCGACCGCTTTTTTGTACTCCCCGAGTTGCATATAGGCCAAACCGCGATTGACGTGAGCAAGGGCAAAGGCAGGGGTTTTGGCAATTGCATCGCCGTAGTTTTCGATCGCCTGCCAATAATCTTCTTCCTGGGCATAGCTATAACCAAGCCAAAGATGAGGTAACGGATCCTCGAACCGAATCGATGCAGCTTGCTCAAAATCGGGGCGTGCAAGGCTGTCTTGTCCCTGATAGTGCCAGCAAATACCACGTTTCAAGTAGGCATCTGCGATATAAGGCCCATCGCGGCCGCCGGGGACCATTTGGATCGCTTCGGTAAACGTCTTGATTGCCTCGCCATACCGCTTCTGCAGTCGTAACGCCTGTCCTTGACGGTAGAAGGCGTATCCCGATTCCGGCATTCGGTCTGGATACTCTTCCAGCACTTTCTCCGTATCGGTAATCACCATGTCGTAGAGTTCTTGACGACGTTCTGCTGACGTATCGTTCTCGACCGCCAGTAGCAAAGCGACTCCCGCTCGTTCTAGATAGCCGTTAAGAAACAGGCTTGGATCGCTACTTTCCTCAGGCTCGTAGACTTCAATCGCTTTTGCATAGGCGTCAATAGCCAACTCAAATTCTTCTTCAGCGATCTGAATTCGGGCAAGTGTGTCATGCGCCTCATAGTCGGTTGGGTCAACCTCAATTGCTTTCTCCAAGTCGGCGATGGCTTCGTCCGCTTCACCCAGCCTGGCATGAGCAATGGCACGATTTCTAAACGCGATCGCATTCGCAGGATCAAGTTCGATGGCCATATCCAGATAACGCATTGCGCTGATAACGTCCTCGGTACTATTCACAAGCAGACCACCTAAGTCTGCGGCAATTTCCGGATCATTACGATCAATATCAGCTGCGTTGTTGAAGCTAGCAAAAGCTGAGTTGATATCCCCAGACTCGCGAAAGCAAACACCTTGGCCATAGTGAGCCCTGGCCAATTGATCGTTGATCAACAAAGCGGACATGTAGCTTTGTTGCGCGTTGCTATAGTCTTCCAACTCGCGAAGCGAGTCGCCGCGGCCAACGAGGGCCTCGGTGTCAGTATCGTCGGCTTGCACCGCTGCAGAAAAAGCAGCGAGGGCAGCTTCCCAATTTTCTTGTCCAAAATGCTCAAGCCCTGCCCGATAGGCGGCTTCCGCCTCGGGGCCTCGAGTGTACCTAGACTGAGCGGACGCAGAACTTACTGCCACACTAAGGAGTGTGACAGCTATGCCGAGATATCGCAGGGAAAGTCGCATCGAAAACCACCTCTTATTCAACTATTGCACTATACGAACGATTGCAGGAAGCCCCTGTCGGACAAGGGCCTTTTCTAGCAGTACGCAGATTGGGTTGCGGCGTACAAGTCGCCGGAGGGCAAGTGCCCTTGTTTGAGCGTACCACGATCAATGCGTCGAAGCCGACGAATCGACGTCCCGCCGAGGCTTTATTCTAACGAGAACGACCGATTAGACCGGCCGGGAGCATTGCACTGAAAAAACGCCCTGCAAGGACGCTGAACTTATTTCGTAGAAACCGCTGCGAAAAACCTACCTTGCTTCAGCAGGTGTCTCATCACGCTGGGCGGCAAACGCTTCGCGGCTATGGGCAGACGAGGTGCGGTTGTACTCAGCTGCAAATGCTTCCGCATCTTCGCTCGTAAATTCGCGATTGATGGTGCGCTTAAATTCCCGTTCCTCGTAGAGATGCACTACATGGTCTGTCGGGGGCCCTGGTGGCTCTTCCTCGACTTCTTCCTTTGCGGGATGATCTTCCGAATCTTCCCCTGATTGCTCCTTACCGCCGTCCTCTGCATCAGCAGCTTCCTCGCGAGGCTTCGAACTGCGTTTGCCGCCACGACGAGTGCGCCGCTTCGGCTTTTCTGCCGTTTCTTCTTTAGATTCGTCAATCGATTCTTCGGTCTTCTCGGCCTGCGACGTTTCGTCTTCGTCGTCTACAAAGTCAAAATCTTGGCCGAACAGGTCGTCATCGTCGTCATCAATAGGCATGAGAGAACCAAAAGAAATGGAAAAAAGGGCGGGAGTGGCGTCTACCACGAGAACACCACAAGGGTGCTTGCAGACAGCACCCAGAGCCAACCAGTATCGACGCGGTATGCCAGGACGTCAACAGGCCTCAAGACTCAATTGGGCTCTCTCCGAGCGATCTGGAAGATTTCTCAGCGTGCTGCCATTCGGCTGCGGGCGGCTTCGATACCTGCCTGTAAGTAGGTATCCGTTTCTTGGTCGATATTGACCAACCCATTGTCGGTGGGTCGAGCCACGGATCGAACTAGCACATCGGGTTCAACTCCGTGGTAGCTAATCGGGGTGCCATTCGGCGAAAAGAACTTGGCGGTCGTGAGCCGGATACCAGCCCCGGCATAGCCGAGCGGGAAAATACCTTGGACAGAACCTTTGCCGAAAGACGTCTTTCCGACAATCGTGCCACGATTGTTGTCTTTGATGGCTCCGGCGAAGATTTCGCTGGCACTGGCACTGTCCTCGTTGATCAGCACCACCAAAGGCACGCGCCAAGTGCCGCCGTAGTGAGCTTGATAGTTGAAGTCTTCCTGGGCACTGCGCCCACGGGTTGAGACGATGCTCCCCTGCGTCAAGAACTTATCAGCCACCTCGACCGAGGAGGTCAACAAACCGCCTGGGTTGCCACGGAGATCGACGATCAGCGATCGCATGCCTTTGCGGTGAAGATCCCACAAGGCCGCTTCGAGATCTCGACTGGTTGTTTTCTGGAAGGTTGGAATCCGCAGGTAAGCGATACCAAAATCTTGATCGACAATTTTGGTATCTTCTAAGCTAGGGACTTCGACATGCTCACGGCGGATGTTGATTACCCGCGGTTGCTTGCCTGGTGAGTAGGCGGTCACACGCACCCAACTTCCTTCGGAGCCGGTAAGCATCGCTGCAGCTTCGTCGGTCGAAAGTTCTGTCGTGCTCTTGCCATCGACAGCCACAATACGGTCGTTGGCAACGATTCCGGACCGCTCAGCGGGGCTACCCGGAATGACATGCACAATCAGCAACGCCCCATCCTCGGCTTTTAACTCGACCCCAAGACCGACGAAATTCCCCTCGATCTGAGAATAAACTTCCCGTAGCTGGTCTGCGGTCAGATAGGCAGAGTAATTATCTAGCCCACTCGCAGCAGCAGCGACGAATTCTAAAATAGCTGCGGTGGGAGCCAACCCAATCTGTGCCTCTGCTTGCTGGGCAATATCGGAAGCGAAAGCGACCAAGTCGCGCGAACTCGCCAAAGGCCGTCTACTCAGCATGCCTAGGGTGTCTTGCCGAAATTGGGCAATCTGGTTCCCCGAGACCTGCAAGTGATTGATGTTGCTAAATTTGCGTTCGTGTAGTGCGAGATTCAACGCACGCACACCCCGCCGACCAAGGTCTTGCCAGACAGGGACATGTACGTAGTGGGTGTTGGTTTTAAGCAACAGCTCAGAGTAAAGTGACAACGCTTGCTGATGATTCAGCGAAGCAATCGATTGGCGAAAGCTACGATCGTGGTAACGGCGATCAAAGCTGTAATGCAGCTTGGCCAAATCATGGTGTTGCTGCAATCTATCGTTGTCACGGTGTTCACGCAGAGCGTCTTCGTAGTGACTGAGCGCCTCGCCCCAACGATGGTTGTTTTCTAGTTGCAGACCCTTTTCCAGGATCGCGCCTAGTGAAAAAGAGGGGAGTGCTTCGGGCACGATCGTCACCGGTTCGGCGACTGCCTGAACCTGTGCGAGAGCCGGCATTGCTGCAGACCAAACCAGCGCGGCAACGGCTAGAAACGACCAGGCTCGCTTATCAGCAAGAACGCCCGATCTGTGATTGGTTGTGAAGACCCGATTCTGCATTGGTTGCTCGTTCCGTGTGTGGGGAGGTCACGTCGTCGGTGCTAAGCGTTGACGCATCTTCGGCGAGTACGGTGGCAGTTTGGCACCGTTGGTGCGCACTGGGAGCAAAATGGGTCTATTTTGCTGCCCAGAAGAGTATAGATCACGGATCGGGGTGGGTCAAAAATCTGACGAGGTGTTTGGCAACACTTTCTCGATTCGTGGCCCTTGCGACCGTCACATCCCTTGCGGCAATCCCTGGCGAACCACGGGTCGCAAGTCTCGCAGCGAAATCACGGGTTGGTCGGTTTGTTCCGGCCTGTCCAATCATTCCGCTAGTACGGCTTTCTCGCTTAAGAGTTGACGCGACTGAGTAGAGCATCCTGCCGTCAAGGCCGGCCCATCTTTGGTACCGGCTGCTTACTTCTCGTTCTACGTAACATCCAACTTCGGGGTTCAATCATTTTCTGCCCGCTGCTTGCACACCCAGAGGTTTTTCTCAGTCTCCTGCCACACTCCGGCCGCGATCCTACGGAGCGCCGGAACCGCAACATACTACGAGCCCGTTCCCTACGAGCTCACGAACTGTTATTTTGAGTCGTTTCCAAGCATCTCCCCAATCCCACCGATCTACGATGACAACCTCTCCCCCTATCAAGCGGGCTCTGCTCAGTGTGAGCGACAAAACAGACCTCATCGAATTCGCCCGTGCGTTGGTTGCGGCCAATGTGGAACTCTATAGCACAGGGGGCACTCGGCGACACCTCGAAGAAGCCAACCTTGCCGTTCGCGATGTGGCAGACTACACAGGCTTTCCCGAAATGATGGATGGCCGGGTAAAAACACTGCACCCCAAAGTCCACGGAGGCATCCTTTGTCGGCATGACAATCCCACAGACATGGCCTCGCTCGCCGAGCATGGCATCCATTCGTTTGAGCTTGTCGTGGTCAACCTCTACCCATTCGAGCAAACGGTAGCCCGCCCTGGGGTGGCCCTCAAAGAAGCGATCGAACAGATCGACATTGGCGGACCCTCGATGGTCCGATCGGCGGCAAAGAATCATGCCTTTGTCACCCTGGCAACCGAGCCTGCACAATACTCGCGCATCATCGAACAACTACAAGCCACAGGCAATACCACGTTGGAATTGCGCCGCGAGTTGGCCGGCGCGGCTTTTGCCCGCACGGCGGCCTACGACGCCGCGATTGCTGCTTATTTTGCTCAGAAAGCTCCCTCCGACGATACCGGTTTTGCCCCGCGAGTTAGTTTGCCGCTCGAGCGACGCGCTACGCTACGCTATGGCGAAAACCCCCATCAGTCGGCTGCCCTCTATGCCATGCCTAATGCCTCGGCCAACAGTTTGGTCAACGCCGAGCAGCTTAACGGCAAAGAGCTGTCGTATAACAATTTACTCGATCTCGATGCTGCGCTGGCGGTTGCTTGCTCCTTGCCTCAACCAGGAGTGGTCGTATTAAAACACAACAACCCGTGCGGTGCTGCCACCGCAGGAACTTTGGCTGTTGCGGTCGAGCAAGCTTGGGCGGGCGACCCAGTGAGTGCGTTTGGATCAGTCTTGGGCGTGAATGTGCCGGTCGATGGCCCGATGGCAGAATTTCTGGCCGAGCCGGGGAGGTTTGTCGAGGCGATTGTCGCCCCCGACTTTACGCCCGAGGCCCTCGAAGTGCTCACCACCAAGCCCAAGTGGAAAGCCAACGTCCGACTGCTTCGCGTTGGCGAAATATCCACCGGCGACGCAGCGTCCCAATATCGTCAGATCGATGGGGGCATGCTCTGCCAAGCGGCCGACGATTTGGCTGACGACTCTTCGACTTGGAAAGTTGTTACCGAAGCGAAACCGTCCGACAGCCTTCGAGCCGATTTGTCGTTTGCCTGGGCTGCTTGCCGGCACGTCAAGTCGAACGCCATCGTGCTGGCTCAGGGCGAAGCACTGGTTGGCGTCGGTGCGGGGCAAATGAGCCGGGTTGATTCGGTAGAGATCGCCATTCGCAAGGCGGGCGAGCGGGCTAAGGGCTCGGTCTTGGCGTCCGATGCTTTCTTCCCGTTTGACGACTCCATTCATCAGGCTGCCGACGCAGGAATTACTGCCATCATTCAGCCGGGTGGATCGCGTCGAGACGACGAAGTCATTGCTGCCTGTAACCAACATGGCTTGCCGATGATCTTCACCGCCACTCGCCATTTTCGGCACTAGAAAAATCGCGATCTGTTTCGAGTCTTGTGCTAGCGATCTGTCACTTCGTAGATCACTCGCTCGACTTCACCAATAGGCTGGGTGCGAAACGGTTGCCTGTTTTGGTAGAGCTGCAATCGCGATAGGTAGGCAATCTTCGCATCTGCTGGGGCAATCTCTAAGGCATCTTGCAGAGTTACCGTCGCATCGGTGAACTCTCCTGCGTTGGCCAACGCAGCCGCAAGGGTATCCAGTGCGACATGTCGATCGCCGTAGCCAAACTCCAATGCCTGCCGTGCACCGATCACGGCATTTTCGGCATCACGAAATTCTTCGTCCGGACAGGTTGCCAGCAGCCAGGCGCCATTTCGGTAGGCGTGGGCAAACTTGGGTTTGAGCTCGATGGTTCGTGCGTAATCTGCCAACGCATCGCGATAGCGGCCCATGTCGGCCAGCAAATCGCCCCGACTGCAAACAATGTGAGCATTCATCGGATCAAGCGCCATAGCAGCATCAAAATGCACGACCGCCTCGTCCAGTCTTCCCAGAATGTGGCAAGCTCGACCAAATCCGACGTGGGCTACCACGAGCTTCGGATCTTGCTCGATGGCCTGTTGATAATCTTCGAGTGCTGCTTCCAAATCGTCAGCTTGAACAAAGAGCGTAGCTCGATTGGTATAGGCTTTCGCATACTGTGGGTTTAATTCAATCACACGATTAAAATCATCGAAGGCCTCTGTGAATTGACCACGCTGAGCAAACGAGACTCCTCGGTTATGCAAAGCGCGCCAGTTGTTGGGGAGGTAATCAAGGGCGGCGCGAAAATCGGAATCGGCCAAGTCTGCTTGACCATCCTCTGCTCGCAATTGCCCACGACGGTTTATCGCCCACGATGAAAGCTGGTTCGCAAAGCCTCGATGCTCTGCATTCGCGCCCAGCCGAACTGCTTTCGAGCATTGGTCAACGATCGTTGTATACTGCTGTTCTGTAGAAGCATGTTGCGAAAGCTCATTGGCCTGGAGTAATAATTCGGCGACAGGATTGACTTTTTCTGCTTTCCTATGTTCGGTAGACCCCACTTGGTCATCTGTTTGTGTTTGCCGACGTCGCGCAGGTTGACGTGCCGACGCCGAGTGCGAAACTGGCTGCGTCTTTGGTGTCGAACTACTAGCTTCGGCAACCGATGATTTGGAGTGCGACTCAATAATCACGAGTGTGCTCTGGCCATCGTGGGCAACTGCCGTGTCGTCGGCATACGACTGCTCCGCATGGGCCGCTATGCCAACGATTGCAAATAGCGCGAGCGTTGCCTGCAACTTGGTTATCTTCTGAAAGATCGAGATCATGGCTTCAAATCCGGCAGTAGGGATGCTGTCGCAAGATGCTTTTGGTGCGCACGACGAGTTGGCACCTCGCTTTACCTATCGGACAGTCGGCAAATTCGCCGTAATCAAATTCCCCAGAAGAATTAGGAAATTTACGCCAGCTTACGCAGAATCGCGACTACTGCATGCAAATACGCTTCCCTGCTAGCGTTGAAGGCAATTCGCAACGCATCTTCGCGTTGTTTACTCGCCATTATTCTGAGGGCCGCGTCATTGCGTCGGGGTCGAGCAGCTCATCCAGCTCTGCCTCGGGCAGCACTTTGCGGTCCAGGCAGAGTTGCCGAATGGTTTTTCCGGTCTTGAAGGCATCTTTGGCAAGGGCTGCCGATTGCTCATACCCAATTTTCGGTGCTAGCGAAGTGACCATCATTAACGATTGGTCGATAAGTTCGCGGCAACGCGATTCATTCACTTCCAAACCGTCGAGCAATTTATCGACGAACACGTTCGCCACGTTCGCCAATAGTTTTACCGATTCCAAGAAGGCGTCAATCATCACAGGCATCGCCACGTTGAGTTCGAATAGCGAGCCCACGCCGCCCAAACCAGCCGTGGTCACGGTGGCGTCGTTGCCAATTACCCGACAAGTGACCTGCATCATCGACTCGCACATGACCGGATTGACCTTACCTGGCATAATCGACGAGCCGGGCTGGGTGGCCGGCAAGCTTAACTCAAAGATACTGCAACGGGGGCCTGACCCGAGATGCCGTATGTCGTTCGCAATTTTTGATAGCGAGACGGCAATCGTTTTCAATTCGCCATGGGCCGCCACAAACGAATCTTTCGCCGCCTGGGCTTCGGGATGGTTATTGGCTTCCTTGTATTCAACGGCTGATCCTTCAGACAACGCAGCGCAGACTCGGGCGGCGAATTCTGGATGGGTGTTGATCCCTGTTCCGACTGCCGTCCCGCCAATGGGCATATTTTCGAGCATCCGCTGCAAGGCTCGGTTCGACCGAGTCGCCGCATAACGGGCTTGGGCGGCATAACCAGAGAACACTTGTCCGATACGGATTGGCGTTGCATCCATTAAGTGAGTACGACCAATTTTAACAATCTTGTCCCACTCAGTGGCTTTCGCATCGAGTGCATCTGCAAGTCGCGCGAGTGCGGGGGTCAGTTCTTGTTCTAAACCGCTTGCTGCCGCGATATGCATTGCTGTTGGAAAGGTGTCGTTCGACGACTGGCCCATGTTGACATGGTCGTTGGGATGAACCGCACCTTCTTGCCCTTTGGCGCCAATGCCAAACCCCAAGCGTTCGTTTGCTAAATTGGCAATCACCTCGTTGGCGTTCATGTTGGTCGAAGTGCCAGACCCCGTCTGATAGATGTCAACCGGGAAGTGCGAATCATACTTTCCCGCTGCAACGTCCTGAGAAGCGGCGACCACCGCCTCCGCAATTTTAGGGTCAAGTTTCCCCAACCCTTGGTTCGCCGTGGCGCAAGCAGCCTTCAAACGCCCAAAAGCATGGATGACTGCCGCCGGCACGGGTTCATGGGCGATCGGAAAATTATCGATGGCACGAGCCGTCGAGGCCCCATACAAAGCGTCGACGGGAACCTGCATTTCACCCATGGTGTCGCGTTCGGTGCGGACGTCGGTCATAGCGAACCTGTCTCTATTTCTTCTCTAGAATTGGGTAGGGTTTGCCGGGCCGCGAAAAGGATATTCCTATCGCTACCAGACCCGGCGATCAGACTACTCTTCTCTCGCCTTGTCGACAATCCTATGCCGCCGAAGGATCGACATGAACATCCATCTGCGGGAACGGAATTTCAATTGCGGCACGGTCTAGCTCGACTTTCACGGCGCGAATCAACGCCTGTTTCGCCCCGCCGTAATCGTCGCGTCGTGCCCAGACACGAACCGACCAGTCGACGCTCGACGCCCCCAGCCCCACCAAAACTGCAGCCGGTTCGGGATCGTCTAAGCAGAGATCCACCGTCGATATCGCCCGTTCCAAAATATCTCGGGTTTGGTCGATGTCTGCGCTGTACGAGGTACCGACCTCCACATCAACGCGCCGGATCGGATGGTGCGTGATATTTTCAATCACCGAACCAAAGATTGCGCTATTAGGAATAATGAATCGGCGATTATCGAACGTATCGATCTCGGTCGTAAACAACGCAATTTCAAAGACTTTGCCAAGGTTTCCAGCCACATTAACCACGTCGCCAACTTTGTAGGGCCGAAAAATTAGCAGCATGGCCCCTGCGGCAAAGTTTGATAACGTGCCCTGAAACGCTAGGCCGATCGCAAAACCAAAGGCACCCAAAACCGCAGCAAAGCCGGTGGTTTCGATGCCAAAATAGCTCAAACAAGACAATGCGGTCAGCAGGAGAATCAGCCACCGCACCATCTTAGAAATAAACTTCGTCAGCGTTTCGTCAAAATCAACCCGCCTTAATCCTGACCGCACAATCGCTGCTGACCAGCTAGAAATCGACCAGGCCAAGATCATCAATACCAACACGAACAGCGCCCGTAGTCCGTAGTACGAACTGAAATAGATCCATTCGTCGCGTGTTCCGGGTGGGATCTGTGGTGCCGCTTGAGCAAGGAGTTGTAAATTCATCGTGTTCCCAGGGATTGCTGGCAAATAGACACTGTTTCTGTCATGCCGCTGTCTAATCCTTGTTGGAAAACGTGTCGAGACCATCTGGGGCCGTGCTGGATTTTTCGGTGCTAGCACTCGACCGCTCTTGCTGGCTGCATTGCAGTGGTCCTATCATCTTGCCCATGTCCTCGTCTGGTTCATCTGCCGAAATACCCAACGACGAAGCCGAAGCTGCTCAAGGTCGGTTTTCGCTGCACGGCCTTTCTGCTGCGTTCGCGCGACTCACGGGCACCGACAAGGCAGAGGCCGCTGCACCAGAGATTGCCAAGTCACTAGAAGAAGTCGAGGGAGGCGAATCGACGCTCGTCACCACAGGCGAGGTTCTTTCGCCCCGGATGATTGTCGAAGGCATGCTCTTTGTTGGAGATGGCGAAAGCCAGGCACTTACCAATCGTCAAATGGCCGCCAATATCCGCGATGTCTCGCCGAAAGAAGTCGATGCGTTAATCAAAGAGCTTAACCAGGCTTACTGCGAATCTGGGTCTACCTATGAAATTGTTAGCGAAGGGGCCGGCTATCGAATGCAGATTCGCCCTGAATTTGATTTCGTTCGCCAACGGTTCCTCGGTCGAGTGCGAGAAGCGAAGTTGACACCTTCGGCGATTGAGGTGCTATCCATTGTTGCTTATCGCCAGCCGGTCACTGCCGACCAAGTGAAAAAACTTCGTGACTCACCGAGCAGTGGTGTGCTCAGTCAGCTGGTCCGCCGGGGTTTGCTCCGTCTTGAGCATCCAGAGACAGCACCAAGACGACCCACTTACCAAACCACCGACCGCTTCAACCGCTTGTTTTACATCGAGTCGCTAAAAGACTTGCCCAGCAGCGAGGATCTGGATGATTCGTAGACCAATGGAGGGGGCCGACACCGCGGCGAATATGCCATAAGTTACTATCGTGCAATGCCTTATGGCAACGCTGAGAAAATATGCCCTAGTTGTTCACGCTCGTCTTGCTAGAATCGCCGCCTCATTTGGTAGATAATCTTAGGCGGCAGTTTGCTTAGGCCCTGATCTTCCCTTTTTAGAGTCCATCTCGAATTCATTCTCCTCAGGCATTCCGCGAACGTCTTCCCACCGCACTCATGCAAATGGCCTGTTAGCCCCTTCGAAGCCGCGCGGCATACTCATTTCCGCCAATCGCTTTACGTCACTCGATTACGCAGTCCTTTATGTTATTAGCCCATCATCTCGCTCAGTTGCATGCTGCTTCGCCAGTCATCTTGCCATCGTTGCTGCTTTGTGATTTTGGCAACCTCGAGCGTGAAATTCGCCAGCTTGAAGAGGCGGGTGTCAAAGGCTTACACCTGGACGTGATGGATGGCCATTTTGTGCCGAATTTTACCTACGGGTTGCCCATCGTCGAATCGCTCCGGCGATTGACGGATCTGCCCTTGGACGTGCATTTGATGATTTCTAATCCTCAACAGTACGTCCAGCAGTTTGTTGATGCAGGCTCCGACCTGCTCACGATTCATGCCGAGGCGGTCGACGATCCTTGCCCGGTCCTCGAACAAATCCGCATTGCTGGAGCAGCGAGTGGTTTGGCGATCAACCCACCCACCTCGCTCGAATCGATCGACGACGCGCTACCTTATTGCGATATGGTACTCGTCATGAGTGTGATGCCCGGCTTTGGTGGTCAATCGTTCGACGAAGTGGCTCTCGAAAAAATCAGGACATTACGGGCCAAATTGCCCGACGACGTATTGTTGGAAGTCGATGGCGGGGTCAACGAACAAACGATTGCTGCTTGCGGAGCGGCTGGGGCGCAGTTGCTGGTTGCCGGATCAGCGATCTTTTGCCAGGAAAACTACGCTACCAGCGTGGCCAAATTGACACAGCTTGCCAGCAGTAAAAGCTGATTCCATTTCAAAGGTGCGACGCACATGTTAACCATCCTACTGATTCGCACAGGCGCGACGGAATACGATCGCCAGGGGCGTATCCAAGGAACCTTGGACGTACCGCTTAGCGAAGATGGGCGTCAACAGGTTGAAGAAGTTGCCCGAAAAATCGCCGACTTAGAAGTCGCCATTATTTATACGGGCCCATGCAGTGGCCCCCAGCAGTCGGCCGAGATCGTTGCGAAGCAGTTAGACTGCAAAGTAAAAACCATCGAAAAACTTGGCAACCTTAACCACGGCCTTTGGCAGGGGATGCTCATCGACGATGTGAAAGTCAAGCAGCCCAAAGTTTACAAGCAGTGGCAAGAGCATCCCGAAACCGTCTGCCCACCCGATGGCGAGTCAGTGCAAGCCGTCCGCGAACGACTCCATGAGGCGCTGGCCAAAATCTCCAAAAAACATAAGCAAGGGACGGTCGCCATTGTCGCCCCGGAGCCGCTTGCAAGCGTGTTGCGTAACCTGTTACGCAACGCCCCCTTGGGCGATCTTTGGCGTGCCGAAGACCAGGACCAACCTCTTTGGGAGCTGATTGATTTCCCCACCGAAGTGGTGAGTTCGTAGTCCGATTCAAGCTCGAAATTCCCACCGAACAAGTAAAGGCGGCATGGCTGGCCCCGATCTTCACTGATATACTAGAGCCAGTTTCACAACTCCAAAAAGCATCCCACGGCCGGAGATTTTCGTGCCGAAAGTGGGTTTTGAAACCGGCTGTAAAAGACGTTCGGCAACGGGGAGGCGGTCAAGCGTCATCCGATTTTTCTAGAATCGCCACCCTTTGCCGCTGCCGTAGGATACTGCTCTGACGATGGCAACTAGCGAAACCGACATACCCGCCGACAAGACCAAGCTAGGGCGCGAGAAACGCGGCGTCCCGGGAGGGCTGTGGCTGCGTTGCAAAGACTGTGGGGCGATGATCTTCCGAAAGGAAGTCGAGCGACTAACCAACGTCTGCCCCGAATGTGGGCACCACATGTATCTGAGTGCTCGTGGTCGCATTGCGGCCGTGCTCGACGAAGGAACTTTCGAAGAGTGGGACGGCAATCTTGCTCCCGCCGACCCACTCGAGTTTGAAGACAAAAAAAAGTATAAAGATCGCTTGATTGCCGAGCAGAAACGCACAGGACTACACGATGCTGCGATGACAGGTACCGGAATGATTCGCGCTCGCCGAGTTGCCTTCGGAGTGACCGATTCGGCGTTTATCATGGGTAGCATGGGTTCGGTCGTGGGCGAACGGCTTACCCGACTCATCGAACGTGCTACCGAGCAACAGCTTCCTCTGATCATTATCAGCGGCTCTGGCGGTGGGGCTCGCATGCACGAAGGAATTTTTTCGCTACTCCAAATGGCCAAAGTCTCGGCGGCCTTGGCTCGTTACGGCGAAGCGAAGGGTCTGTTTATCTCGGTGCTTACCAATCCCACGATGGGTGGCGTTGCGGCCAGCTTTGCCTCGCTTGGCGATGTCATCTTTGCCGAACCCAAAGCACTCATCGGATTTGCCGGCCCAAGAACTATCAAAGCAACCATCCGCATCGAGCTGCCCGAGGGCTTTCAAACCAGCGAATTTCTCCTTGAGCACGGATACATCGACCGCATTGTCGAGCGGGCTGATCTCAAGAGCGAAATTGCTCGCGTGATCGATTATTGTGGCAAGTAGGGGCCTTCCCAACCAAATAAGAAGAGATTGCCATCATGGGCCTCAGCTCCTTTTTTAAGTCGGTTCTCGAAAGCGGGAAAGTCGATATCGCTAAACGGTTCGAGATATTACGCGAGGCCGTTTCTGGCACGATGTCTGACTTCCATCAAGCCCGTGATCGCAATACTGATCAAATCATCGGGCTGAAAATTCTCGATAAGAAAAAAACCGAACAGCTGGAAATGCGGTTCCGTGGCCTCGACAAGCCCACCGAGGGCGAAATCGCCCTTTCGATGAATCATCCGCGGATTGTCACCACCCATCATTCGGGAATCACGACCAAAGGCGAGCAATTCATTGTAATGGAGTTTCTCGACGGCCCGGGGCTCAATTCTCTCATCATCGGTCGTGACGAACGACTGCAAGGAAACCGCCTAACGCTCATGCGCCAAGCTGCCGAAGCGCTGCAGGCAGTGCATGAGGCCGGTTACATTCATCGCGATGTTTGCCCTCGAAATTTTGTTTGCTCGAAAGATGTGACGTCCTTAAAGCTGATCGACTTTGGTTTGTCGGTTCCTGCAAGTAAAGAATTCACGCAGCCTGGCATTCGCACCGGGACTCCAAGCTATATGGCCCCAGAAGTCGTGCGTCGAAAACATACCGACCAACGACTCGACATTTTTGCCTTTGGGGTATCGATGTACGAGATGTTTACTTTTGAATTGCCTTGGCAACGCGGCAGTAGCGATGGTTTGGCAGCCATGAGCCACGGCCAAACTGCTCCCACCCCGATAGAAAAACATTATCCAAACATCCATCCCATCATCAGTCAAGCGATTATCAATTGCATCGAGGCGGATCCCCAAAATCGAATGTCGTCGATGAAAAATTTACTAACGGCAATTAGCGCAGCGAACAGCGAAGAAGCAGATTGACACAATCCACTTTTTCAAGTCTCCCATTTCCCTTCTTACCTAGAGTCGCTTTATGGTTGGGCGAGTGCTTATCGCGGGGGTAATCTCCGCGCTGTTGATGATGGTCTGGGGCTTTCTTTTTTGGGGAGTATTTAACATTGGTGGTAAGCTCGTCAAACCATTACCAGAGGGCTTCGAGCCGGACAAAGCGCTAAGAGAAGCTCTGCCAGAGAGTGGCATGTACGTCTACCCATCTCCAGTTCCGATGGGCGACACCGAAGCACACGCAAAATTCGAAGCGCAGCATCTCGCCGGCCCCCGTTTTCGGCTCTCCTACCAAGCCGAGGGCGGGCCCGTCATGCCTCCCGCCACCATGCTAAAAGGCCTGGTCTTGAACCTCGCCGTCGCACTATTGGCCGGATGCTTGACCACGATTGCAGGCCGCAGCCTGCCTCGCTTTAGCAGCCGACTCGGTTTTGTGCTCCTACTAAGCCTTCTGGCCTCCGTCTGGGGCAACGTCGCCGACGCCATCTGGTGGTTCCATTCGCCAGAGTATTGCCTTGGTAATATCGCCTACGGATTAGGGGCAGGCTTGATTATGGCAGCCGTCATAGCCCTTATCGTTCGTCCCTCAACTGAGCAGGCAGTAGACTAGTCGGCCTTCCGGTAGAAAAACTGTGGGGTCGTTGATGAGGCGCCACTCCTGATAGCGGTATTTGGCTCTAAAAACCCCACTTGGCAGAGCATTGCGGGCAAGGGCTGCCTTTCGTATACTGGGCGATTCGGCTCTATTTACAGAAACAGATAACCCGACCCGATTCGGGGAGTGGATCAATGACTATCGACAAAAGCTTAAAAGTTCGCCGTGGCGGATCCGGCAATCGCAGCGTGCTCACTCGTGGAGAACGGCTCGAAAAGCTGAAAGAATCTGACCGTTGGCAAGAAGGCGATTCGCCTCTCGGCCTGCCCAAGGTTCGGGTACGCAAACTCGTGATGAAGAAGAAAAAGAAGAAGGTAGAAGAAGACGAAGGCGACGAGAAGTAGACGGCACAAAAAACAAACCAACGAAAAAAGGCCGGCTGTGCGTAATGCACTCGCCGGCCTTTTTTATGTCGCAAGAAATGCCCGCTATTCTTTGATGATATCCTTCACCGAGTGACCACCGGGAATCATCGGCAACACGTGCTCTTGGTAGGGCACTTCGACGTCCAGCAAGAACGGACCGTCGTGGGCAATCATTTTTTTCAAGGCAGGCAATAGGTCTGATTTTTCCTTGACGTACTGGGCGCCCCAGCCATAGCCTTCGGCGATTTGAACATAGTTGGGGTAACGTTCCTTCGGCCCCAGGCCATCGCCTTGCCCCGTTGCCTCAGGGTGATCGATCGGCCCCAAATAAGTATGCGCCCGATTGCCTTGCATAAAACGATCTTCCCACTGCACGACCATTCCCAAGTGTTGATTGTTGAGTAGCAGCACTTTGACCGGCAGTTTTTCGCAAACGCAGGTGGCCATTTCCTGAATATTCATCTGAAAACTGCCGTCCCCCTCGATATCGAAGACCAACCGGTCCTTCATCGCCGCTTGAACCCCCATCGCAGCCGGTAATCCAAAGCCCATCGTTCCCAGTCCGCTACTACTGAGCCATCTTCGAGGCTTAGTGAACTTGTAGAACTGTGCTGCCCACATCTGATGTTGCCCCACACCCACAGCAACAACCGGGTCGAGGTCAGCCGTGAGTTTCCACAATTCGTGGATGGCGAGTTGCTGCGTAATCCCGGAAAATCCGGTGTCATACTTCAGCGGATCTTCTTTCTTCCAGCGCTGACATTGCTCGACCCAAGCCGAAATATCTTCGGGCGGCTTGACGATCTTGTTCAACTCGTCGAGCACGAACTTAACGTCACTACAGACAGGGATATGTGCCTGTTTGTTTTTATTTAATTCTGAAGCGTCGATATCCACATGGATAATCTTTCCGTGTTCGCAAAACGTATCGACCTTGCCCGTGACCCGATCGTCGAATCGCACGCCTAACGCAATCAGAAGATCGGCTTCATCCACCGCATAGTTGGCATAGACCGTCCCGTGCATGCCGAGCATATCGAGCGACAACGGATCGGTTCCCGGGAATGCACCGAGGCCCATCACGGTCGTGGTGATTGGAATGCCTGTCTTTCTAACCAACTCGCGTAGTTGTTCGCTCGCTTCTGCTAGGACGATGCCACCGCCTGCATAAATGACCGGTCGCTTCGCCAGCTTGATCGCTGCGGCGATTTGCTTGATCTGCTCTGGCCGAGCCAAAGGACTTTCAAACGAGTAGCCGGGTAAATTCAGCTCTGCATCGTAGTCGGGTACACACGAGTCCAACTGCACATTCTTGGGGATGTCGATGAGCACCGGCCCAGGACGGCCTGTGGAGGCAACGAGGAACGCTTCTTTCACAACGCGTGCAATGTCGTTGACGTCGGTTACCAGGTAATGGTGTTTGGTAATCCCTCGGCAAACTTCGACGATGGGCGTTTCTTGAAACGCATCGGAGCCAATCGAGGTCACTGGAACTTGGGCGGTGATGGCAACCATCGCAATACTATCAAGCTTTGCATCTGCAATCGCGGTGACCAGATTCGTGGCACCTGGGCCACTGGTCGCCATGCAGACGCCAACTTTCCCCGTGCTTCGAGTAATCCCCTGGGCAGCAAACCCACCGCCCTGCTCGTGGCGCGGCAAGATGGTTCGCAGCTTGTCACGAAACCGGGTGAGTGCCTGGTGTAAGGGCATGCTCGCACCGCCAGGATAGGCAAAGAGAACGTCGACGCCCTGATTGACCAGCGATTGGACGAGAATGTCGGCTCCAGAAGTTACTTCACCCTTGGTTTTCTTCTTCGTCAGAGTCGCCACAAAATCACCTCAAAATGTGCAGTCAGATGCTTACGGATGGTCGACGGAAGGGCCGCCGCAGAAATCGTAATATTCTTCAAATAGGATGCGGGTTCGCATCGCCCTAGAAACCCTCCATCCTAAGCGCACCGGCAGTCGGAAACAAGCATCCGAAACAGGCCCCAAAAGACCGTCAGAAGCTCCCTAAGGCCCAGGCGAGTTAGGGGTAGGCCATCGGAGGGAATAGAGGCATCAGCAGCGGTAGAGGTTCACCAAAGGCAGCACGCGGGATTGCTCAGCCCTTCGCACGCTTAGGGAGCGTAAACGAGTATAGCACCACCACAGCTCCAGTAGCCATCAGGCTCCAGGGGGCCCATTCCGGCGGGGTGATGACCTTGGCCTCCACTTCCTGGGCCGAAGCGTTTTCTGGCTTCTTGAGTACCGCACGCTCAAGAGCGAGCGCTTCGACACCAAGCAGACACGTGTAGGCGCCTAGCGCCAGAAAAAGCGACCGCCACATAGCAAAAGTCCTTCATCAAAATCGCGGGGAGAATTTTTGATCCTAGCGCATCCACGGACTATGGCCACACAAAGGATCCGTAAGTTACATCGTCGCACGTCGAGGCAATGCTCTACCCCTTGCGGGCAAGACCACCAGGGAAGGCAGAAGAATAGATTCTGATCTTGCCGGGTATGGGGGTTGTCGGAATTATGTGTGCTCAGCGGTGCCCGGGATCGGCGTTTGGCAATTATTTCGGGGTGCTTGCGACCTATTGGACAAGAGTCTCTTTGCTGGACTTGGTGCGCGCCATTGGCTCACCCAGGACACGACGCAGTAGATTACTCAAATTTTGGCCCTGAGCCTGCATGCTGATCACGGTGCCATCGCGGTCGACCAGGATCGCCAACGGAATGCCTGTCACCCCATAGTGCACGGCCATCGGATGCTCGCTTTTATCTTTGCTAAACATGGTGGCCCAAGGGATGTTCATTTGCTTTAGGTATGCCTCGGCTTGCTTAGCATTCGTATCAAGACTGATTCCAATGACCTCGAATCCCTTCTCATGGTAAGCGCGATACATGTTCAGGATATTAGGGACTTCAGCGCGGCAAGGGCCACACCAGGTTGCCCAAAAATCGACCAGGACCACTTTGCCGCGATAGCTGGACCAATCGAGTTCTGAACCATCGAGCATCGTGCCAAAGAGATCCATCTTCTTCCCCGGCAGATCAAGTCGGCGAGAGATGCCTTTGAGCGTAATAGCTATCGCTTGTAATTGTTTGTTGGGACTGTTGAGAAACGCAGGAGAAATTTCTTGCAGTAAGTGTTTGGCAAGCTGATTGTCGTTCACATTGCTAAGGAAACCAACCACGGTCATGATGAGCTGAACGTGTTCGCCGCTGACCTTCGCATTTTGGACATGCTCCACAATCGAATCGATTAATTGCGCCTTTTCCTGCTCGCTCAGGTTCTTCCAATTGCTGAAACCAGACTCGACAAGAAATTTGATACCCACCGCAGCAACGTCTGGATTACTGTGTGCCCGGGCAACCTCTACCGCTTGGGCGAACTTCTCTTTGGCCTGAGGTTCGTCCAGTCTGAGAAGAATATCTAGCGCCAGCAGGTGGTAGTAATGGCACTCCATAGTCTCATCGCCGGCAAGTTCAAGCGACATGGCTTGCTCGGTGACCGCAACCATCGTGCGAGTCACTTTGCGACGATGAGCAAGCAGGTCTTTTTCGCTACGATCTTCTGGCTCCTTGGCGTCCAATTCTTGGACGAAGGCCATGAGTTGTTTGAAGGTTTTGGCGTCTTCAGGAATCGAGAAAATGCTCGCAGGTGTGTTGCTAACCTCCTGTGCCTGGAGAACTACACAAAAACTTACAGAGAGTAAAAGAGCTGTCAACGAGTTCGAGAGAAACTTGGTTGGGTAAGGCATATATCTAATCACCTGAGAAAATGTACTGGGAACGCGCAATCGCGCCGTGGAAGGCAGGACCGGCGTAGTAAAAGTTACAGGAAAACTTGCGATGCAAGTTGCGCCGGCTGTTCATTGAATACGCAGGTATGATACGGGAGCGGGCAAGCCTATGGCAAGTAAGGAGCGTGTGAATGGAGAAGTTGCTTGTGTATGAAAACCCACCGTTTAGACGCTTCTTCACTTGCGAGATTCTTCTATGGCAGCTTTAGCGGCCGATAGTTCGCCCCCCATCCACGGGGATACAAACCCCGGTGACAAAATCATTTTCGACTAAAAAAAGGACCGCGTGCGCGACATTCTCAGGTTTACCGGCTCGCTGCAGGAGAGTGCTGGTGATGATTTGTTCGCGTTCTTCCTCTTGCATATCGGGGGGGAAGACCACCGGGCCCGGCAATACGGCGTTGACGCGAACCTTGGTGTTGCGCTGGCTGAGTTCTACGGCAAACGTTCTTGTGAGTGTCGGAATTGCGCCCTTCGAAGGAAAGTAGTGCGCATAGTTTGCATACGGCCGAGATATGGCCCAGTCACCGATGTTAACGATCACGCCACCAGTGTCTTGCTCAGCCATTTTCAGGCCGGCATGTTGGCAGCAGACGAACGTTCCGAGTGTATTGACATCAAAACATTCCCGAACATCGTCTGCTGTAATTTCTTCTAAGGATAACGGGGCGTAGATTGCGGCACTGTTGACCAACACCTCGAGGTGACCGAAGTGTGCAAAGACTTGGTCGATCATTTGTCGAGTTGCCATTTCGTCGCGGAGGTCCGCTTGAACGACGAAGCTGACGGCCCCCTGATCAGTAAGTTCCTCAGCCAACCGCTGGGCCTTGTCAACCGACCGGTTGGCGTGAATCGCCACGGCGTACCCACGCTCGGCCAATAAACGAACAACTGCACGTCCAACACGAAGTGCTCCGCCAGTGACCAGCGCGACCGGCGTTTTGTCTGAGTCACGCATCAACCATCCAAGTGATAGAATTCTGAAATGATGCACCAAGCTTCTTGCGGCGTTTCTGCAAAGTAAACAAGATCGAGATGTTCGTCGGCGATGACCCCTTCGTCGGCGAGAGCTTGGAAATTGATGATTTTGGTCCAGTACTCTTTCCCATACAAAATGATGGGGATTTGCTGCATGCGGCCCGTTTGCCGAAGAGTTAGGGTATTAAACAGTTCGTCGAGAGTGCCATAGCCCCCGGGAAAGACAACGAGTGCTGCCGCACGAAGAATAAAATGGAACTTGCGTAAGGCGAAATAGCTAAACTGAAAACAAAGCTCCGGGGTGATGTAGGGATTCGGCTCTTGCTCATGAGGTAATTCGATGTTGAACCCAATGCTTTTGGCACCTGCTTCAAAGGCCCCTCGGTTGGTTGCTTCCATAATGCCAGGCCCTCCGCCGGTGGCGATGACATACTCGCATCGCCCATTCGTCTGACAAGTCGTCGAGGCAATTCGGCCGAATTCTAAAGCGTCGTCATAAAAATGTGACTTCGAGAGGACGCTTTTCGCACGCTCAACCACTCGGGCGGTGCGAGGATCGTCCGGACTCTCGTTATGATGACGTTGGGCGACCGCCAATCGCGACTCGGCCTCTTCTTTGGTAACAATTTGTGTCCCGCCAAAGACAACCACGGTCGAGTCGATGTTATTTTCGCGAAGAATCGTCTCGGCTTTGAGAAGCTCTAACTGCATGCGCACGGGGCGCTGCTCGCTGCGACCGAGAAACTCAATGTCGAGTTCGGCGAGTACGTTGCTGCTGGAATCGCGAATTGCGCGGCGGTTTTCTTCTGCGGTGATTTGTTTTTTCATCGATCTTTCTTTCGCCTTGCTCTGTAAAGTGATTTCTAACTCTGCTATCGGCGTTATCTGGTCGCTAGGTTAGTTCGTGAGTTTCGCCGAGATCAGGCACATGGACGTTCCAGTCTCGAGTGGTTTTTAGTTCCTCTGCCAGGGCCTCAGCGCTATCGGGCTCGCCATGCGTGAGGAAAACTTGGCGGGGATTGGGAATAGGCTTTAACCAACGTAACAAATCGCTGCGATCGGCATGTCCACTGAGCCCTGAAACCGTCTCGACCGCTGCTCGCACGGGTATTTCCATCCCATGCATGCGTATGGTGTCAGCCCCCTCTTGGATCCGCCGTCCCCGCGTGCCGTAGGCCATGTAGCCCCCCAGCACAACAGTATTTTCTGGATTGGGCAAGCGTTTTTTGAGATGATGGACGATTCGCCCACCGGTCATCATGCCACTGCTAGAGATAATAACCGCTGGTCCTTTGACTTGATTGAGTGCTTTCGACTCATCGGTCGAGCGACAGAGATGCACCCTGGGGCCATTCAAGACCGGATGCTCGGCGTCGAGTTCGCCTTCGCTAAGGTCATGATCTTCGGTATGTGCTTTATAAATACCGGTCGCTTTGCATGCCATCGGGCTATCGAGGTAGATCGGCAAGTCGGGAATGCGATTTTCTTTCTTCAGAACTTGTAGCAAGTAAATCAACTGCTGAGCGCGGCCGATGGCAAACGAAGCCATCAGCATTACGCCACCTCGACGAACTGAACGACTGACGACTTTCTCTAAGGCATCGAGTAAGTCGACCTCGGGGTGGTCGCGGTTGCCATAGGTGCTTTCGCAAATGAGATAGTCGCACTCCGGCGGCGGAGCAGGGTCGTGGTAAAGCGGGCCATCGTAACGGCCAACATCGCCGGAAAACAATAGCCGGAGCGGAGGGTCCTGGTCGCGTATTTCGACTTCGATCATGTTCGAGCCAAGCAGGTGGCCCGCATCGTGGTATCGCATCCAGATGGGCTCGGCAGGGCAAAACCATTTGCCGCGAGGAGTCTCAAAGAGCTGCTTGATTGTGTCCTCAACATCTTGGCTGTCGTAAAGCGGAAGTGCCGGGCTATGTTTCGAGAATCCTTTCTTGTTGGCATATTTGGCGTCGTATTCCTGAATCTTTGCCGAGTCGAACATAATCAGCTTGGCTAACTCGGCAGTGGCGGGTGAACAGTAGACCTTGCCCTCAAAACCCTGCTTAACCACCCGCGGCAAAAAACCGGTGTGATCGAGATGGGCGTGCGTGAGCACTACCGCATCAAGCGACTTGGCGTCGAATGGGGTTGGTTCCCAGTTTTTTTGGCGAAGCTTTTTCGGCCCTTGAAACATGCCGCAATCAACAAGGATGCTCGTATTGCCAACTTCAAGAAGATATTTCGAGCCCGTCACAGTTCGAGCTGCGCCGTGAAAGGTGATTTTCGCCATGTATATACTTTCGATGAATAGATCGCTGAAGGGCTTCGTTGGCCATCTGGTCCCATCCCTGCCGACCACAAAGATAACGGGAAACGGCAAATGACTAAACAGAAGAACGCTAAATAATACCATGCAGCGGGCCACCCGGAGCTGCAAGGGCATCGACTCGGCGTGCGATTTCTGGATCTTCATCAAGCAACGGGGCATGATGCGGCTTGATGCGGGCATCAATAACAAGTGCCCCGCGACAGCCCCAGTGTTTGTCGGTGGTAAACGAATCGATTCCGTAGAGATCGCTGGCTGGATTGGTGCGAGTAAACGTAGCCCAAAGAAAATTCCTCAACGACTCGGCGAGAAATTGACTATCGTCGACCACGACCACCCAACGGAAGTTATTGATCGAACTTGATTCGTTAAAGCTCGACGTAAAACGGTGCATCGACTTAGCAACTTCATCTCGAGCGGACGTACGGGCTTGGACGGACAGATCATGGTCGAACGATGGGGCGGGGCAGGGCGGGCCTTCGATGGCTAGCACGCCAGGCATGACAACTCGTGGACTGCAAAAACCGTCAGGCAATTGCAAGTCGGCTGGCACCGAGGTCGCTAGGCGGTAACGAGGAGGACCGACCGCGGCAATTACGACCTTCGAACCTTCATTGAGTCCTGCACCCGAGTAGTCGAGCGTGTCGACTGTGGTGTGGGTATGGAAATGCAAATCGCGTGACCAAGCTGCCCGTTGAAGAACATGGCACAAGAACGCGTGTTCATCGTGCAGGTCGAGATCAGGGGCATCCTGTTTGGCAGCAATAAGAAGAAACTTGGCCAACGACAATTGCCCTTGCCCCAAAATTGCGTTGGCTTGGGTAAGCAACTCCTGAGGATGATCGACTTCGAGAAAAGGCATGTAGCGCTCGCTACCAAAAGCCAGTAGCAAGGGATGTACACCTGCCGCATCGACGGCATGGACACCATGCACGCCTGGCAACACCTCGGGAATAAGTGGGCCGGTGATTTCGTGAATCAGTTGGCCAAGTAGCGTGTCTTCCTGCGGGGGTCGACCCACGACCGTAAACGGCCAAATCGCTCCCGTCCGATGAAAAACATGCTCGACACGCAAGACAGGAAACGGATGGGCGAGGCTGTAATAGCCCAGGTGATCGCCAAATGGGCCTTCAGGGGCAAGGCGGCTCGGTTCGACTACACCAGTAATGCAGAAGTCGGTGTCTGCATGGATGGGCAATTCTCCCGGTCGACGAATCATGCGGACGCGACGTCGACCCAACGCGCCGGCAAACGTGAGTTCGCTCATCCCTTCTGGCAAGGGCATCACCGCGGCAACACTCATCGACGGGGGGCCGCCGACGAAAATGTTCACGCGGAATGGCTTACCTGCTCGAATGGCGGCGGCGTGATGGACGCCAATCGAACGGTGTATTTGGTAATGTAAGCCAACCTCCTTGTCGGCAGCGTACGATTCTCCTGCGAGTTGCACACGGTACATGCCCAGGTTCGAACGGCCGAGCCCAGGGGCATGAATGTCTTCGCTGTAGACTTGTGGCAAAGTAACGAACGGCCCGCCATCTTGGGGCCAGCTCTTGAGCTGCGGCAAATTACTGAGGGTTGTTTGGTTGGCTAAAATTGCGCCTCGCTTGACCTGTAAAGGGAGCATCGTGAGTGCGCTACGGGGAATACCCAGACATTGCCAAGGACGCTTTAGCAGATTCTTTGGCTGCGACCGAAGTTCGATCAGCTGCTTGACTGCCCTCAACCCATCGCGAAACATGAGCCGAACACGGTCCATGGTTCCAAACAGATTGCTGACCATAGGGAATTTGCAACCGACGACGTTGCTGAACAGCAAGGCAGGTCCGCCGGCGGCGACCACACGACGCTGGATCGTCGCGGCCTCAAGATTGGCGTCGATAGGCTGCGCTATGCGGATAAGTTCGCCATGACGATCCAAATCTTCGACGCATTGCTGGAGATTGTGGTATCCCATACGGTGGACTCAAAGCGTAAAAGTGTAATCCGCGAACGGGCAAAACATACTCTGACTGCGAAACGGCGATTACCAGGATACTGCTAGCAGGAGGTCAAGCATAGGACGCAGCCAGGATATCAAGAAGTCTGCTGGTAACGATAATGCGGGCAGATTTTCTGCTTACATTTCCAACCAAAAACTGGTGATGCATCCATGATCCCCTTACAATGGAGGGACACGGCCAGTCGCCGACACGATGGCATCGCGCACCCATTTCAAAAACAAGGTATTGAGTCGTATGGATCAGGAACAAGACGATCGAGTCCCCGAAATTGCAATTACCGGTGATCTTACGGAGCACGAATCGGAGCTAACCCAACAGCTGCTTGATGTCGAGCCCGGCAGTGCATGCACGCTGTACTTCGATTCTCCCGGCGGTAGCCCCTATTGTGCTATGTCGTTGATGACCTTGATTCGTCTGCGGGGGCTCCGTGCTACTGGGATTGTCACCGGCGAATGCTCGTCAGCCGCATTGTGGCCATTTGCAGCATGCGAACGTCGGTTTGTCACCGCCTACAGTATCCTGTTGTTTCATCCAATGAAATGGCAGAGCGAAGAGAGTGTTGGGCTTTCGGAAGCCGCCGAGTGGGCCCGACATTTTGGCCAACTTGAAAAAGACATGGATGCCTTGCTGGCCGATCTCTTCGGCGTTTCGCGCGAAGTGATGTCTGGATGGATTAACCCGGGGCGGTATATCTCGGGCTCCGAATTAGCAGGGGCCGGGTTAGCAGAATTAATTTCTGCAGCCGACCTGACAAGCGCAAACGGCATCATCACCTTGGGTGGCGGCGAAGTGACACGAAGTGTAAACAAGCCGAAGCTTCGCAAAACACAGTAGGAAAAACTACACTAGGTGGTTAGTGGCGGTGCTTCAACGGCAAGTTCACTGGAGAGCTTCTTGGCCAACTGCAGATCGTTTTCTCGTGGGACCAAGGCGCCACGTAGACGCAACCGTCGGAGGACGCCTTTTTCTAAGAACGCGCCGGCTAAATCTCTATCAATGCCGATTTGCCCATCGGCCAGACTATTGATTCGAATCGTACCTTGGTCAGCAGGGTGAGACATCTCGGCATAGCTCCAGTCTGCGCCTGCTGGACGCAGAACTACACATAAGGGTTCTTGACTCGGAATCTCTGCACTGCCGCCAGTAACCTGCGTGGCTAAGGTCTCGTTGCCCGGGACTAGCCATGTCTCATCTGCCGATAGCTGCGATTGCGTTGAGACACTCGGAAAACTCTCGAGCAAAGAGGTCTCGAGCGAAAGGATCAGGTCGAGTATCGGAATTTGTTTGTGGGAAGTTGCGTGCCAACAAATTTCTAGAGAATAGGGTTGTTCATCAGTTTCTGAGTTCGTCGCGACCAAATCTTCACCACGTATAAAAACATCGCTGACTGGATTGCTATTTCTAGTGGCAACGCCCAGGAGATGCCCCGCGACCCGGGTGCCAGCATAGTGAAGCTGCTGTAATCCAAGAGAAGGATCTGCGAAATCTACGCTTGCCGAGAGTTTTGGCATCTGCAATTCAGCAATGTTGGCTCGCATCTGCCAGATCGAATTGCTTGTGGTGGAACTCATCGTAACCCCAAAACGAGGACGGACAGTAAAAGTGATTGCAGTCCTAAGCAAATTTCAATAAAAAAACCCCGTCGAACACCGAGGTGTATCGACGGGGCCGGAACAGAGAAGAGGCCAGTATGTCTACCGTGGGGGGATGATAAAGATTAGGCAATCGCCTTCCGCAAATCGACGGTCGGAAAATGCAAGTAAACTCCTGGTCCTCAAGTCCTCGTTCGCTTCTCCTACGATCATACTCATTTGACTCGTCGTGTCCAGCTTTCTGCCCGATATATTACAAGAAATACGGCCTATCTGGGGATCTAAGGCTCGCCCTTGTCGCCGTTATCTCTTAGTAAACAAGGAGTTACGTCTTTCTAGAAATCGAATACGGATTCAAAAACTTCGAGATAAGCAATAACGACTGCTAAGCATTTGCTGGCGCACCCGAAATTGCAGCTGCGTCGGCAAGTGCGATGGACGGATCAACAGAGACGCTTTTCTGGCGTCGATCAATTACCTTACCCAATTACATTACCGATTTTCGCTGAAGAGGCTATCGGGAATGGTTTGCTCGACAATCCGACCGACTTCATCTTTTCCGCGTCGTTGGCCAATCGTGTGCCAAGCAGAAACTTCGGCTAGCTCGGGCATCATTTTCACGAGCTGTTCGACCATCATATTGGCGAGTCGAACCACTGAGCGGTTGTGGGCGGACTCCTGAATCGCTTTAGCCGTCTTCATCACTCGTAACATGCTAGCTCGGTTGTTGACCGGCTCGGAAAGGGGTCCGGTCGTATCGACCAATAAATCGGACAAGGGCACTTCAAGGATTTCTTGCCACTTGAGAAGATCCGAAATCTTTAGATCAGTACGAGCGTCCTCCTGTTGCCGAATTTCCTGTGAGGATAGGTTCATCCTCCGAGAAACCGACCTTAGCGAGGCGCCTTGCTGCAGGCGCACTTCATTGATTCGGTGCAGCTTATGTGTCGAGGGTGCCGGCCTAGATGCCCTAGCGCCGTTGGACCCAAATTTACAGTTGACGGTACTCATCCCTAGGTGCCTCCTTTATCTCAGCAGGTAGTGCCTTGCCGAATCGCACTGCAAAGATATCAGGCGCGTTTGCTTCGGTGCGCAATAAAACATCCGCATACATACCGAAGAACTGGTTCCGTTCAGTCCCAAGATTTCTGGCAAACGCAGAACAAAAGAAAAGGTAAAACGATAAGGACACAGCAAACGGCAATCATGCTCAAATGCTGCGATGTGTTGGCTACTGCTGAACCCGCCAGCCGAGAGGGGTCTTGCCCCAGCGATAACCAAAGTACGTTAGATACTCCCCTATGAATCAAAAGTCATACAAACTTCTTGACCGGTGGAAATGATAATCTCGATGCAACCTGTTGGCAAGACATTTCTGGAACAAAGCGCGGCAAAGCGGAAAATTACCACTAAAATTGCCGCTCTTTCTAGGGAACCCAAGGCTAGCGTTCTGTTGCCTGCTGCCTACGGAACAACCGGCAAGCGATTTGCCACACCGCTGGACACTTCGATGCCGCGAAATATCGTACATTCGCAGTAATTCTGCACAGCTAAGTTGTTGGTGCAGCAAGGACTTAGCTGCAATTTCAAGCGATAGGAGGAGTGATCGCTGCTGTCGGCATGCCCAGAACATTGATCTCACTAGAGCCGAGGGCCACTGCACGTCGACGGGGCACTATGGGTTTTTCTAGTTGCAACCAGCAAAAACCGGACACGGAACGATGAGTGCGTTCCATACGGTCATGCAACGCTCGAACCGAGGCAAATCGGCGCGATCCAGACGCATCCAGTGCCGATTCAGAACGCATCATCGACTGCTGTACGGCCGCCTCTGATTGGGGGGTCGACTCAACGGCTGCTTTTAACTGAGAGGCGTCCACCGGGGACACGCCATCATGGATCAATACCCGATCCACATCCAAACGGCGACGCACTAAATCGAGGGCTGCTCCGAGACCTTGGCGAACCGATTGGCGAAACACCGTGACCTGAGGATAGGCACGGGCAAGCTCGCAAGCCGTCTCATAGGTTTCGTCGGTGGAACCATCGTCGACCACCACCACTTCGATGCTGGTAGAGAGTGTTGGGGAGAGTTCCAAAATGTCGACGACCGCCGAACGTATCTGACGCTCGCGGTTAAACATCGGCAATACTACCGTCAACGGCTGATTCAACGTGATATCTCCCATGTCATGGTCGGCAGTGTTCCATCGGGTTCCTGGTTGGAAAAATCGGCTGCGACTGCGTTGGTTCTGCAACTATTGAAAAACAGCACTAGCTGGTTCGAAACTACCCGTCTTTCCGATCATAGGGTTTGCCCTAACCACAATGAGGCCCAATCGTGGTAGGATGGCGGCTGAGCAGTATCAAATTTAATATCGAGATTAGCCGTTCTGGTTTACCAGACCGCTAGAGGCTGAATCCATTGATAAACACTCCCGATTTTAAGGCTGACGATCACCTTCTGCCCGTGGTGGCTCAGGATGCCACCAGCGGCGAAGTTCTCATGCTTGCCTACATGAACCGTGAGGCCTGGCAAGAAACCCTCGGCAGTGGCGTGGCCGTTTATTACAGTCGTAGCCGTGGGAAGTTATGGAAAAAAGGCGAGGAAAGCGGTCACATTCAGCACGTCCTCGAAATCTACCTCGACTGCGATGCCGACACCATTCTGCTTAAGGTCGAGCAACTAGGCGGTGCCGCTTGCCACGAAGGCTACGCGAGCTGCTTTTTTCGCCAATGGCAAGACGATGGCAGTTTGAAGATAGTTAGAGAACGAATCTTTGACCCCAAGCAAGTTTACAAAAATAAATAACCATCCCTCCCGGAATACATTCTATGAGCGCCGAAGCCCGCTTTGCTGAGATGCATCTTGAGCTACCCCCCGTGAAAGTCATGGGGGCCTACAAACCGTTGGTTCGAGTGGGCAACCTGGTCTACCTGTCGGGGCACTTGCCGTTGCTGCCCGAGGGGAAACTCTTATGTGGACGGGTCGGCGACGACCTAGACGTGGAAGCCGGCTTTCAGGCCGCTCGCCAAGCCGGCTTGGCGACACTGTCTACCCTGAGAGCACATTGCGGCAACTTGGATCACGTGGTTCGCCTAGTAAAGACGCTTGGGCTCGTTTGCTGCACTCCTGAATTCACCGGGCAACCAGGGGTGATCAACGGTTTTAGCGAACTGATGCGGGATGTCTTTGGCGAAAATGCAGGGGTCGGTGCCCGTAGTGCTTTTGGAACTTCGGCACTGCCGGGCGGGGTCGCCGTCGAAATTGAGACGATTTTTGAATTGAAACCGGTCGAATAACACGAACCGTTAGCCGACCGCTTCTTCGACCTTCTCACCCTCTTCAGCGGGGTCGACTTCTGAATCATCCAATGCGGTTTCATCAGTCCCTTGCAAGCCTGCCAATTGGGTGCGAAACGCTTCTATGCCTTCAAGGACATCTGAATCGACTTTCTCGCTACTAGCATCAGGTGCGTCGGCGGTCTCCTCTGGTTCGGTTTCAGCCTGTTCCTCAGGTTTGGCTTCGGCAACCACCGTTTCTTCTGGCTGTGGTTGCTCGACCTCAGATACAACTGCAGGGGGCTCCGCGGGTTCTAGATTTTCGTCCTCACCAGAATCTTCTGGCTGCTGGGTTTCATTGGATGCACTATCATCAGCTTCTTCTGGAAGATCGGTAACTGCTGTAGGCTCCTCAGGAAGCTCTGCCGGTGCTTCCTCAGCTTCTGCTACCTCTGGAGTTGGCTGTTCTTCCGCTGGGGGATTTTCTTCGGCGGGTTCTTCTGGCGAAGGCTCCTCAACCGTTGCGGTTTCTATCGAGGGGAATTCAGCAGGCTCATCATCCGGCTCTTGCGATACCGGTTCTGATTCGGGGCGTTTTTGAACCGGAGGTAGATAAACACACCCTGCTAGTCTGTTATTCCCCAAGTACACTGCCAGCGCATAACCTAAAGCGATGTTGGTGATTGCAGTGAGAATGATAAAAAGCGTCACGATTGCCCCTGTGTTCTACAGATTCGACGACTCAATGATTTTTCTACCGGAAATTGGGCATTGCATTGCCACTCGAAACCCTACTTCACTGAGATAATCACCCGCTAGAAAGCCGCTGTTTCTGCCTATCGATCGAGGCCCTCGCGTACCGAATATGCAGGCCGTGATGATGATAGCGCTGAGATACGATGACCTAACGCAGGAGCCGGGCCCCTTGGGACGCCGTCGCGGCAGGCGTTTGGGTGGCGGCCGAGGCGGTGAGGGCTTTGATAAATTCTGGCGAAGCGCTGTGGAGCGTGATGACTTCGCTTCTTCCGCCGGGGTTTTTCGGGCGGATGATGCAGATAACTTCTGAGTCGGTCCCCCGGCGCTGGATCTCTTCAAGAGTCGCTTGTTCTGCCAGCGTTAATACGGCTGGCGAGGGGGTGGGTGCTACAGTTGCGGCAAAGGGCATATCGCTGACGGGTTGAGCGAGTGTGGCAGGTCCTTGGCCGCGGACAGCGGAATTCGTGTCTGGAATCGCGGCCAACGTCGAATGGTCAGGCTGTGGCGAAACATGGTGGTTCGTCGCCGCCAATGGCGACTCATACACCATGGCCAAGCCGAGGCTGTCGAGTTTGGCGCGGATCGAGGGCAACGAGGCATAGAGTCCTTCGTTTCCTTGGGGGTCGGCAGCGAAGCAAACGCCAATGAGCTGGCCCTGATCGTTGATTAAGCCACCTCCGCTCCGTCCTTCGACCGGTGCACCGGCAGCTTCAATATTGGGTGAGCCTTGGTAGCGGTCGATGGCAGTAATCTGGGTGGCAACGACCGTTGGGTTTTGGCCATGATTACAACCGACCGACGTCACGGCTGCGCCGGGGATAAGTGCGGTCTCTTCCTGCGCTATCGGGATAGGTCGAACCGTCACGTTGGGCTGAAAACTAACTAATGCCAGATCGCGTTCCAGATCAAAATCGACCAATCGGCCCGTGGCGGTCGAACGAACTTCGGCGCCGGTGGGGCCCGCTTGGAACAGGGTGACCGTGATTGGGCCTTTGCCATCCGACGATCGAAAGAGATGACCACAGGTAAGAATCAGTGCTTCGCCGTCGCGTGCGTCGACAACAGTCCCGGTACCTGCGGAAACTCCGTCAGCGTCTTGTACGGCTACTTTGACGGTCGCTTCGATCAAACGCGGATTGCTAGAAGCTGAACCCGTAGGCTGGTTCGGTTGTCTGGGTGCTTGGCTAACGACGGCATGCTGTGTCGAGTTGGCAGTTGCCGCTGGTGTGTTGTTCGTTGCCACCGGGTTGGCAAACGTCGAGGGGGTTCGTGCGAGGGCCTGTGATGGCCGTTTTGGCTGTGACGCGGACTGAGCCAACATTTGGTTCAGTTGTTGGTAACTAGTCAGCCCTACCGAACGAGAAGTCACTTGGCCATCAGTAAGCACGATAAATGTGGGGACAAGATCGACGCCGAAACGCGAGGCGGTTTGCGGATCGCGAGAGATATCCACGTGTTGCACTTGGTACCCTGCCGCTACCAATTGGGACACGATGGGGCGCATTTGTTGGCAGGGGCCACAGGTGGGCGAACTAAAGTCCAGCAGCACGGTTTCGGCGTGACAGGGCGATATGAAACAGACGATCCACGCACAGGCGGCAGCTCTACTGAGATAAGAAAGTGCAGAATGTCGGAAGACCATCGGTTCCCTCCATGGATACCAGGTCGGAAATTTTGGGTAATTCGCCGGCTATTGCCGGAGCGACGGGGTTGCCTGTTGTTGCGGGTTTCGGCTAGTGAAGTTCCTTCTTCAACCGGCCGAATGACAACGAGGCGGTTTGTTTTTTGCCTCGCCTTGGCAGGGGCTGCCAAATGCGGGGCGGTACTGTCTCTAAGATTCGTAAATGTTACAAGAGCAAGTGACCACCTCGGCGGCGAATAACCCGCGTTATTCACTGCCACGGCTTTTTTAGGTGCTAGCAGGGTGGCTAGACTTTTGCCGATGCTTCGTAGGTGCATATCACATGCCAATCGCGGCTTCGCGCTGGTGACCTTTGCCCGCTACAATGACGCGTCTCACAAACTCTTACTAGCACTGCTAGAACAATCATTCTCCCGACGATGCCGATGACTAAACGCCGTATTCTTGTGACCTCTGCTTTGCCCTACGCCAATGGTCCGATTCATATTGGCCATCTGGTGGAGTATCTGCAGACTGACATTTGGGTCCGATTTCAAAAACTGCGTGGCAACGATTGCCGTTACATGTGTGCCGACGACACCCACGGCACGGCGATCATGATTCGTGCTCGCCAGGAAAATCGGAGCGAAGAAGAGCTAATTGCCGAGATGCAGGCATCGCACGAGCGTGATTTCGCCGACTTCGAGATCGAGTTCGACAACTTTGGCAGCACTCATAGCGACGAAAACCGAGAGCTTTGTGCAGAAATCTGGCAATCGATTCGCGACGCGGGCTTGGTCAAAGAGAAAGACGTCGAGCAATTGTTTGACACCGAGGCGGGGACGTTTCTGGCCGACCGCTTTGTGCGGGGCACATGTCCTAAGTGTGGTGCGACCGACCAACCAGGTGACAACTGCTCGTCCTGCGGCAGCACCTATAGTCCTGCCGAGTTGGTCGACCCGAAGAGTACGCTCAGCGGGACGACCCCCGAAATACGCTCGGCGAAGCATCTGTTTATCGAATTAGAACAGTTGCACGAGTTTCTAAACGATTGGACTCAATCGGACGATCGTTTGCAGCCGGAGATTGCCAACTACTTGAAGGGGCACTTTTTGGGCGACCCGCTGCGAGATTGGGATATCTCGCGACCGGCGCCGTACTTTGGTTTCGAGATCCCCGATAGCCCGGGCAATTATTGGTATGTCTGGTTCGATGCGCCGATTGGCTATATCGCTTCGACCAAGCAATGGTGCGACAAACAGGGCGAAAAACTGGATGACTGGTGGAAGTCGGACGATTGCGAAATCCATCATTTCATCGGCAAGGATATCACGTATTTTCACACGCTGTTTTGGCCCGGCATGCTGAAGACGGCCGGTTATCGTTTGCCGACCAAGGTGCATATTCACGGCTTCTTGACGGTCGATGGCGAGAAGATGTCGAAAAGCAAAGGCACGTTTGTCAACGCGCGGACCTATCTGGATCACTTGAATCCTAGCTACTTGCGGTACTTTTATGCTTCGAAGCTGTCGGCCAAGGTCGACGACATTGATCTCTCGCTCGACGAATTCATTGCCAAGGTCAACACCGACCTCGTCGGCAAGGTGGTGAATCTTGCCAGTCGCTCGGCGAAGTTCGTGGCGAAGGTGGGCCTTTCGGCGGAGTACCCAGACGATGGCGGGCTGTTTGAACATGCGGCCGCTGTGGGCGACCAGATTGCTGAGGCTTATGAGGCGTGCGACTATAGCCGTGCGATGCGGCTGATCATGGGCTTGGCCGACCGGGCGAATCCTTTTGTGGAAGAGAACAAACCGTGGGAGCTTCGCAAAGATGCCGCGCAAGCCCAGCAGCTGCAGGATGTGTGTACGATTGCACTCAACCTGTTCCGGCAATTAGCTATTTATCTCTCTCCTGTGCTACCTCGGCTTGCCGAACAGACGGGCGAGTTGCTGGGCGATCCGATTACCAATTGGGACCAAGCAAAAACCCCGCTGGTCGGTACACCCGTTAATAAATTCAAACACATGTTAAAACGAGTCGAAGAAAAGGATCTTAAAACGATGATCGAAGAAAGCAAAGAAACCGGCGAAGCCGCTTCAGCGGCTGGCGAGACGGCTACGTTTGAAGACAAGTGGAACGATGGCGGCGAGGCCTTAGCGGCCGAACCGAGAGCCGAGGAATGTAGCTACGACGACTTCATGAAAGTTGATCTGCGGGTTGCCCGTATTGTTTCGGCGGAGCAGGTGGAAGGCGCCCGCAAGTTGCTCAAGCTGCGATTGAGCTTAGGTGGCGGCGAGACGATGCAAGTCTTTGCCGGGATCAAAGCGGCTTACGAGCCCGAGCAGTTGGTCGGTCGGTTGGTGGTTTGCGTGGCGAATCTGGCTCCTCGAAAAATGAAGTTCGGACTGAGCGAAGGGATGGTCGTAGCGAGTGGTCCTGGGGGGAGCGAGGTCTTTTTGTTGTCGCCCGACGACGGGGCGGTGCCTGGGCAGCGTGTGCATTAGCGCCTTTCGCCGGTCGTTGTGATTGCCCGAGAGCAGACTTGTTTGAGTGGGATCGCAGGAAGATTGCAAAATCTAACGTCGAACTGACTTACGGATTTACTTTCGATTCTGCGGCAGCGGCGAGTCGTTTCCAATGTTCTCGCATCGTGGCAAGAGTTTTTTGATGGGCGGGGGCCATTGCCAGATTGATCTCTTCCAGCGGATCGCGTTTGAGGTCATACAGTTCTTCGTAAACAGGTTGCATTGTTGGATAGCGAACATATTTCCATCGTACCCCGCGCACCCCTTCGGTTTTTGGAAGGGTGGAATACTCGAAAAAGTGTTCGTACAAAAATTCTTCGCGCCATCCGCTCGCATCCTTCTCCAACACGATCGGCATCAAACTTTGGCCTTGCATGGCGTCGGGTATCTTGACCCCGGCGGCATCGAGGATGGTCGGCGCAAGATCGATATTGAGCACCAATGGATCGACTTCCTTTCCTCGGTGAGCTTGTGGTTGGCGTGGGTCATACACAAATAGTGGCAGCCGTATCGATGGCTCGTGCATAAACCACTTTCCCGCCAAGCCATATTCCCCCAGGTAAAAGCCGTTGTCTGAAGTGAAAATGATGATCGTGTTTTCTGCAAAACGTTTCTCTTGCAACACCTGAACTATTTCACCTACCGCCACATCAACACCAGAAATAAGGCGGTAATAATCTTTTACGGACTCTTGAAACATGGCCTCGCCATCGAATCGCCGATGCCACCGAATTCTTGCCTCGGATGTCTGGATGAATTCGGGTAATCGATGAAAGTGTGTGTCTGTGGCCGTCTTGGCGGGAGAAATATGCGTGTCCTGATAGAGTTCTTTCAGTCGCATGTCAAATGGAAATTGCCATGGCTGACTGCCTTGACAGTGGGGTGCTTTGAAACTCACCTGCAAACAGAAGGGTTGCTCGTTGCTGCATCCATGGAGAAATTCCACGGCTTTTTGTGCAAGCTGATGCGTGAGGTGCTCGCCCAAGTCAGGATTGTCTTTTCGGAAATCGTCCGTGTCGTAGTAGCGGCCTTGACCCGGATATTGGACGCCCCAGTAATCATACTCGTCTTTCGGCGGCGCGTTGCCAACGCCCCACTTGCCGACAAAACCGGTGCGATAGCCGGCAGCGCGAATCACGGCAGGAAAGGTTTTTGCAAAGGCCTCTTGAGTAAAGTCGGTTTCAAATTTCCAGATCCCGTGCCGGCGCGCATACTGTCCGCTGAGAATCGACGCCCGACTGGTGCAACAAATCGACGTGGTGCAAAAGCAATTGGTGAACAGCACTCCTTCGCGAGCCAACGAATCGAGGTGTGGGGTGTGGATGATGTCGTTGCCCGTCGAACCGAGCGTATCCCATCGCTGATCGTCGGTAACCAACAAAATAATGTTGGGGCGCGGTTGGACGGCGCTGACAAAACCTCGCGGTGTCAAAACCAGTACGGCGAGTCCAAGTAACTTGACAAGCATTGATGGCGTGAAGTGGAGTGATGTCATCGAAGGTGTACCACATTTACGGGTAAGGGTTTATTGTTTAGCTGGGCAACTAGCCGCAGTCTGTTGTACGGCTTCGTTACAGACCTAGCTGGAAATTACGAATAGATACGAATCGACGACGACTGTCGAGAGTTTACTAGCTCGTCGATAAGGTGCTCCGCAGTTAGGAAAGTGGGGAGTGGATGTGAAATGTTTGATTGTTAATGGAGTGGAGTTTTGTCACGCGGTTTGGTGACAAAATGGACAAAACTCGTTGCGGTTCTGTGCGATTAACCCTGGTTTTGTAGGGTTTTCCTGTTTTTGTTGCCGTGAGTTTTGGCACGTATCGGGCTGTTTGGGGTTTTGGTGGACAATATTCGGTAGTTTTGTCCGCTGATAATTTCTTAAACGTTTCAATGCTAGGCTTAGCGAGTTTTCGCGTGGACAAAAGTCGGTGGGGTTTTGTCCTGTTTTGTCCAAAGTGGGTGCCATTATTGGCAAAAAAGTGGACCGCTGATTTACGCTCATCGACGCTAATTCTTGTAGGGTGGGTGGCACTGTCTGGCTTGCCCAGCAGTGGAACCCTGGTACTCGCATTGCACTGCTGGACAAGCCAGACAGTGGCACCCAAACGGGGTTTCGATTTCCAAGGAACAGGGGCAACGGGGTATTGTCGTGGAATGGTGGGTGGAATTCCATCGATATTTTTGGCCGGGTGGATTTACCGCGGAGGGCGCAGAGAGCGCGGAGTTTTGTTTGGGTTCGTGCGTTCTGGGAACCCGCATGCATATAGGGTACCGCCCAGATTCGTGTAAAAATGCACGCTAAGCCGCGTCGGTGTTTCAGTCCTATTGCTGGACGAATCTCTGAACTTAGGAGCATTTCACATCGTTGTGTCGCAAGAGCGATATGCTATATCTTGCAGCTAAATCCACCAAAGGTTTCTTGATTTCAGAATACTATCCAATAGGTCACGTAGAACTTTTTCCGTTAGCGGCTGTAGAAAAAAATACACAAAGCACTTGTTCCGTATTCCGCCGTAGAACAGAGCGAAAGTTCTCTCAACGTTGACGTGATTAACGTCAGCTCCTGCTACTAGATGTTTAACGACTTCCAACTCTCCAGAATGAGCCGCCCACATCAGGGCCGTGTTTCCCTTACTGTCCATAACATCGACTTTCCCGCCGCTCTTTAGGTAGGTCTCTACTTTGTCGAGGTGTCCGTCTCGTGCTGCATCCAAGTATGCTTGCATTTCCTCACTAGGTGAGCCTTGCTCGCCCATTTTCCTGTGCAACTCCTCCAATCTCTCATCCACGATTTCGTACCACGGAGCAAGGACTTTGGCAGACTTACTAATGAGTGTCTTCGGAGTAATCGTGTAGAGGTAGCTGAATGCAGTTGGGCTTTCAAAAGCAAACTCCAGCGGACAAGCTCCACTTGCAGTCACATGCTTGACATTTGCTCCATGCTCCACAAGCAACTTCACCGCGTCTGCCTGATTACACTCAGCCGCTTTGCACAGTGCAGTACGACCCTCCGTATCCATTGCTTCTATGTCCATTCCATCGTTCAGGCATCTATCAATTAACTCCAAATTGCCTTCTTCTGCAGCCTCAAAGAAGGTCAGGATTTTTGGTGTGGGCGGGCCTTGCTGACTTAGTTTAAGGATTAATTCTGCTTGCTGACGGAATTTCGGAGTTGAGAGCGGCATCAATTCAGCGACGATTTCTTCATGCCCTCTTTCGGCTGCGTATATGATTGCTGGTTTACCGCTGTGGCCCTTTCTTTTGGGATTTGCCCCTGCTTCAAGCAACAGTGTGACAACCTTGTGATGTCCAGCACAGGCCGCAGATTCCAAGGCCGTACCCCCATCTTCGTCGATAGCATCTACCTCAGCTTCTGAGTCCAGAAGTAATTCAACAATTTCTAAATGGCCACAACCCGCCGCGATATCAAGTGGCCATGAGATACTCCCAAAGTTTGGGTCAGCACCGGAATCGAGGAGGAGACCGACTACTCGGGCATCTCCCGACTGGGAGGCAATTGCAAGAATGCTATCCCCAGTTTTCTTGTCTGATCCGTTCGATGAAGCATCTGAGTCCAGAAGGTCCGCAACCAAAGAGTGGTTGCGCTCTCGAACTGCTTCTATCAGAGAAGTCGTGCTGTCAGACATATGACGTAGCCCCATAGAAGCAAGAAGTCTGCATAACCGCTCTACGTAGGATATCGAATTTAGATTTGGCCGGAAAGAGCTTGCCAAAACAGACATGAGGCCGCCGTCATCGATTAGTCAGAGCGTATTTCGGACGGCAAACAGTGTCAGAAAGAGCCCCGGAATCGCCACTCCCGAACACGCTTCGGCTTCATCGTCCGACGCTACTTAGCGTGCATTCTTACGCGAATTTGGGCGAGGTTTGATTGAATCGATGCCCCTTGTCGCTTTACGGAGCGTGTTGGCGGGGCAATCTGGGCTTGTCGATACTCCGGCCAGGATGGCCGGGCTATGGGTGGTTAAGAGAGTAGCTCTTTGATTGGGGTGCCGGTGTTGACGAGGTGGTGGGGGTGGATGCCGAGCGTGTGGTAAATGGTTTGGAAGAGGTCGTTGACCGTTACCGGTTGCTCTTCGATCGACGTGCCTGAAGCGTTGGTCTTGCCGAGGACTTGTCCGCCTTGGATGCCGCCGCCTGCGAGTACCGCGTTAAACGCTTCGGGGAAATGGTCTCGGCCGCCATGTCGATTCACATGCGGCGATCTGCCGAACTCGCCCATCCACACGACCAAGGTCTTGTCGAGCATGTCGCGTTGTTTGAGATCAGAGATCAAACGGGCCATCGGTTGATCGATTTGGGCGGCTCGATTGCGGGTGCGCTTAAAATTATCTTGATGGGTGTCCCACCCACGCGAGACGACCTCGACAAACGGGACTCCCTGTTCGAGCAGACGTCGCGCCATCAGACAGTTGGATGCGAAATCGCTGTTGCCATACTTGGTATCTAAGAACTCCCCGCCGCCAGCGTTGGGCAAGCGACCGCCGAGACGCACGTAGTTGGGTCGTTGATTCGTGGTATCACCAATTTGATGGGCGACGTTCGAGCCCAGCGTAGGGAACTTGACTCCCCGATTTGGCAAACGCCCATGATGCAGCAAATAGGTTGCCCGTTGATGATTGTCTTCGCTACTGGTCATCGAACGGATGATCGCCAGCTCGTTCATTACCTGGGCACAGTGGGGCAGGTTTTCGGCGATGTGGATGCCTGGGACGCTGGTGGCAATCGCCTTGGTTTGGCCGCCGTTGGCGTGGTGGGGTTTGGGACTGAAGGTTTCGAACTGCGAGGGCCCGCCCTGCATCCAAAGCAAGATGCACGCCCTGCCCTGCCGGCGGAGTTCGTTGGCAGAGACGCCTGTTCCGCCGAATGAGGCTGCCGCCAAACCGGCTGCTGAGAGCTGCCGTAAAAAGTCGCGGCGACCTGTGCCTCGGCTCTGTTGGACGACGTCGGTGAGATATTGGGGGTTTGGTCTCACTAAGTGCCCTTTGTCAGGAGTTTATCGGTGATCGGTTCCAGGTAGATCTAATTAGGAGGTCTCGGGCATGTGCAGGTTATAGGGGTCCTGGTCGGGCGTAGCTGATATTTTTACCGCAGCCTGACGTTTTCTGGTTTTTTTGCGTCCATGCGTAGCACGGTTTCTGTTTAGGATGAGTATTATGCGATTGCTCAGAGCGTTTGGGAGTAGGTTGACACACGGGCTGCCTTTTACTTCGGGCGCATGTGTCACGAGTCCTCGCTTGCCGGAAGTCCCGTCCGCTTGCTCCGCCAGTATAATGGCAAGAGCCTCCTCACCTCGATAATCTCTGTGCTAAATATCTGGCTTTTGACAGTCACTATCGTCTTGTTCTCGACCGTCCAGTCCGTTTTCGGAGTGGGTTTGCTGGTCTTTGGGACACCGACGCTTCTCTTGCTGGGCTGTCCGTTTGAAGAAACGATCGCCTATTTGCTGCCTTCATCCGTGCTCATCAGTTTGATGCAAGTCATTGACGGTCGAAGGTATATTGGCGAATTGAAAAACAGCATCTTGATTTACTGCGTACCTTGCATCGTAGCGGGGCTTGCTTTGGTGTTGAGCAACTTGCTGACCATCGACATCAAGCTGTTGGTCGGCATGACGCTAATTTTTTCGGCGATCGCACGTTTCAAGCAAGGTGTACAGCAGGCGTTGGTCGAGGTGCTGAAACGACATACAAAACTATACTTAATGCTCATGGGATTTGTGCATGGTGTTTCTAATATGGGTGGTGGGCTACTGACCATATTTGCAACAGCACTTTATGATGACAAAGCGCGCATGCGTGCCAATATTGCATACTGCTATCTCATCTTTGCCATTTCACAAATCGCTGTGTTGCTATTGTTCCACATCGAAGCCTTCGATATCAATTGTTTGCTTTTGGCTGTCGTCGCGTTGGTGACTTATCTGACGGTCGGAAGTTTTATCTATGTTAAGTCTTCGCGAGCTGTGTATCAGCAGTTGATCACACTATTCATGCTCGCTTACGGCATTTTGCTAATCAGCCAAGAGCTATGAGGTTGGCAGCGCTCGTCTAGGTGCTGGATTTGGATCTGCGGCCGACAAATTCGACGACGATCAGCAGATCTTCCGAGGCGCATACCGGTAGCCGAGTAGATCGGCAAAGATATCCACAGGGTGGGGAAATCGATTAACGCTTGGAGAACTGCGTTGCTCGGCGGGCACCGTGGAGACCGGGCTTCTTTCGCTCTTTCATGCGAGCGTCTCTTGTGAGGAAGCTCTTCTCGCGGAGTTTCTCGGTGAGGTCGCTATCGTGTTTGAGCAGTGCCCGGGCGATGCCTTGCATGCAAGCACCCGCCTGTCCTGTGGTCCCGCCACCGTGGACACGGATGATGATGTCGACTTGATCGCGGACTTCGCAATGCACCAAGGGAGAAACCACCGCGTTGCGATCTTGCTCGACGCAGAAAAATTCGTCGAGTTCTCGCTTGTTGATGGTAATTTTACCACTGCCAGCACGAATACGTACACGAGCGACCGAGGTCTTGCGTCGGCCAGTGCCGAGAGTTTCTTCCACTTTGGTTGCAGCTGCCATGAAGAATTTTTCCTTTGGATTCGTCGGTTAAGCCTTCAAGGCCAATTCGGTGGGTTCGGGTTGCTGGGCCGTGTGTGGGTGGTTTGGGCCGGCATAGACTTTGAGTTTGGAGAGCATCACGCGGCCGAGCTTGTTTTTCGGCAACATGCGTCGGACGGCTTCTTCGAGGATAAGCTCTGGCTTGCGCTCGTGGCGGACTTTGGCAGTGACGGTGCGCTGGCGGGTGTAGCCTGTGTACCAAGCGTACTTTTTCTGATCCCACTTCTTGCCAGAGAAGTGGATATTTTCGACGTTCACCACAACGACGAAGTCGCCGGTGTCGGTGTGGGGGGTGTAGGTCGGGCGGTGTTTGCCCATAAGAATGGTGGCGATTTCAGACGCCAGTCGCCCCACGACTTTGTCGGTGGCATCGACGAGGAGCCACTTTTGTTCGACTTCGCCATTTTTGGCCATATAGGTTTTTGTCTGCATCTGTCTCAGTCCGTCATGAGCCTAGGTCGTCAATGATTCTCCCCAGGGCCAGCCTGCTGCTGGACGTGGGAATCTACCAATCTACTAATCATTGGCCCCGCAGGCAAGCCTCAGTTAGCGTTTTGCTGCTTGGTCTTGAGCGGCACCTTGGGGAAACTTCTGAAGTTGTCGGCGGCGGCGTTTTGCAGCAGAAATCGCCAAAACTCCGGCCCAAACGAGCAAGAATCCGCCTGTGGTGGCGGCTACCACCAGCAGCTTGCGTCCGTCTTGGCCGCCTGACTCGCCCGTGGGCGCGAAATAGGCCCCGGTAGCGAGTACTACGCCCCAGAGTACCATCGTCGCTGCAATCACTAGAACTGGCAGCCATTTTTTGTTTTCGTCGGTGCTCATCCGCCCAATTGTAACCGCAAGCCGCCTGATCTCGCTATTGGGGTATGTGGTAAACTGCTAGCCACGGCCTCAACCACTCTACAGCCGGTTTCAAAACCCGCTTTTGGGACGAAAATCTCCGGCCGTGGGATACTTTTTTGGCATTTTGAAACCGCTTCTAACTATGGAGTCGCCCTCGCAATGATTGTCGGAGTGCCCCGAGAGATTAAACAGGATGAATACCGTGTGGCGCTGCTTCCCGTGGGGGTGGAGGAGTTGGTACGGCATGGGCATCGGGTGATTGTCGAGGCGGGGGCTGGCTTGGGTTCTGGCCTAGCCGATCATGAGTACCTTCGGCATGGCTGCGAAATGGTGAGCAGCGCGGAGGAAGTCTTCGCTCAAGCCGACCTTGTGATCAAAGTCAAAGAGCCGCAGCCGAGCGAATGGCCCATGGTTCGCGACGGACAGATACTCTTTACCTACTTTCATTTTGCCGCCGACCGACCGCTGGTCGAGGCGATGCTCGACGCCGGCTGTACGGCTGTTGCCTACGAAACGCTCGCCGACGACCGGGGGCGGCTGCCGTTGCTCACCCCGATGAGCGAAGTGGCAGGCCGGATGAGTATTCAAGAAGGGGCCAAATATCTCGAACGTCCGCAGATGGGCCGTGGGATATTGCTAGGAGGGGTGCCGGGCGTTGCGCCGGCGAATATCACGATTCTTGGCGGTGGGGTGGTGGGGGCCAATGCCGCGAAGATTGCCGCAGGCTTCAATGCCAATGTGGGCCTGCTGGATATCAACATGGATCGGTTGCGCTACTTGGCCGATGTGATGCCGGCGAACGTCGACGTGCTGTTCAGCGATCGTCACACCATACGCGAGCAATTGCAGCGAGCCGACTTGGTAATTGGTGCAGTGCTTATTCCAGGTGCTCGAGCCCCATGTTTGATCGAAGAAGAAGACCTGCGAGGCATGAAGCCTGGCAGCGTGATTATAGATGTGGCGATCGACCAAGGAGGCTGTATCGCGACGAGTCGGCCCACTTCGCACAGCGAGCCGACTTTTATTGTGAACGAGGTGGTTCACTATTGCGTCACCAATATGCCTGGTGCCGTCGGACGTACCAGCACCTACGCCCTTTGCAACGTGACTTTGCCCTGGCTGCTGGAAATTGCAGGCCGTGGCATCGAACAGGCGGCCTGCGAACTGCCATCTGTGGCCAGGGCGATTAATCTCTACGGCGGCGAAGTCACGAACCGAGCGGTGGCCGCGACGTTTGATTTGCCGTACCTCCCTAAATTTACCCTCTGACCGCTGCCGTCCGTAGAAGTATCTTTCGTAAGAAGTCTAATATTCTCTGGGATCCGAACCTCGAAAGGAAGACGTTCGACAAAGACCCTATTGCGGCTTATGCTTACTTGGTCTCTTTTTCAGTAATTGATAGAACCCGGTAGAGCGCGGGAGTATTACCGTGATGCAGGATCAGACAGCGACTTTTGAACGGCACATTCACGAGCAACAACTCGATCAGCGTCGTCAGGTCAGTGGTGAATTCACTTGGCTGTTGAGCGGTATCGTGCTCGCGTGCAAAATTATCAGCGAAGAGGTGCGTCGGCTGGGGCTTTCAGGCAAGTCGGGCGGTGCTGGCGCCATCAACGTGCATGGCGAAGAGCAACAGACACTCGATATTTTTTCAAACAAAGTGCTTTTGGAATGCCTGGGTTCTCGAGGCAACGTTGGGATTTTGGCCTCGGAAGAGAACGAAGCTCCGATTGTCCTTGTCGAAAACCGAGACGATGGTGAGTATGTCGTCATGTTTGATCCACTCGATGGATCGAGCAACATCGATGTGAATGTAAGCGTCGGCACCATTTTTTCGATTTACCGACGTCCCGAAAACCATAACGGTTCGACCGCATCAGAGGTCTTGCAACCCGGAACCCAGCAGCTAGCTGCCGGATATTGCCTCTACGGTTCGTCCACGGTCATGGTCTACACCACAGGCAATGGAGTTGACGGCTTTACACTCGACCCAACGATTGGCACATTTCTGCTGAGCCATCCCGATATGAAAATGCCGGACCGTGGGAGCATTTACTCGGTCAACGAATCGTACGCTGACAGTTTTCCGCCCTACTGCCGTAGATATCTCCATTGGCTGAAGTCGGGGGAGGACGATGCGCTGTATAGCTCGCGGTATATTGGTTCGCTGGTGGCCGATTTTCATCGCACGCTGCTTAAAGGGGGCGTTTTCCTCTATCCCCCCACGTCCTTCTATCCCGACGGAAAACTACGATTGATGTACGAAGCGAATCCGATCGCCATGCTTGCCGAGCAGGCAGGGGGCATCGCTACGAGCGGGGGAGAATCGATTTTGAGTATAAAACCGAACGACATCCACCAACGGGTACCGCTTTTTGTCGGTAGCCCCTTCGAAATGCAGCGGCTGCAGACCTTCATTCAGCGTCCACTGAAGGTGTGAGATGCGCATGTCCCCTCAGTTTTGCCGTGGATTGGCGAAGCCTAGGGTAGTCGTTCCTCGCTGCAACGGTTGCTATCAGACCGTTGCAACACCTACTCACACGGGAGTGTGCTTTTGTGTTAGGTACGGCGAGTTTTCGTGGACAGGCCAAGCCGGTGTGGAGTTCGATAGTGCTGGCCCAACGGTCTCGGTTCAGGGTACTCGCCCCAGGCTACGGTAAAAATGGCCTTCGGCCAAAAAAAGCAAGGGTAACTGGTCCACTACCCGTTTTTCGTGGGATGGAGTCAAACGCGACTATCGCGATATACTACAGGGGATCCTCTATTTCTTTGTAACGCTACTCACTTTTGGACATCGTGCTGCTATGCTGCCCATCGCCAGTCTTTTAGTTGCTTTGGCCCTGTCGTTAATCATCACGCGCGTGGCCACCATGGCGTTGATGCTGACGGGCCTGTCTAACGAGTCGGCTCGATTTCAAGCGCGCTCGGCTTTTACCGGTGTAGGTTTTACGACCTCAGAAGCGGAGTCGGTGACGAACCACCCGGTACGACGGCATATCGTCATGGCATTGATGCTGTTCGGCAACGTGGGGATCGCGACCGTGATCGCCTCGCTGATGATTACCATGCTGAAAGCTGGAGAAGCGGAAAGCGTCGAGTTGGCCCGTGGACTTGGCTTATTGGCGGCAGGCCTGTTTTTGATCTGGATTGCCGCCAGTAGTCGCTGGGTTGAAAGGCAGTTGAATCGCCCCATTGCCTATGCACTTCAACGATTTTCACAACTCGATGTCCGTGACTATGTCTCGCTTTTGGAACTTGCCAGCGGGTTTACCGTTTCAGAAATCAGCGTCGAGCCCGAAGACTGGATCGCCGATCGCACTCTGGAAGAACTAGGGCTGGCGCGAGAAGGAATTTTAGTACTCGGCATCCGGCGCCAGTATGGGCGCTATCTCGGCGCCCCTTCGGGGATGAGCAAGATTTGTGCGGAAGACACGCTAGTCATTTATGGCCCGGGCAGTCGAATTGAAGAACTCGACACCCGTAGTCGAGGCGATGAGGGGGACGCGGCCCACCTTGCGGCAACCGAGGCTTATCAAGAATATCTTAGCGAAGTTCGGCAAGAAGAAACCGTCAGGATCAAGCCGCCTGCTTAGGGAGCAGGGGCGTAATGACCAATTCCCAATGCCCTAATGACTAATTTCAGCCGGTAGGGTGCGTTACAGGGGAGTAATGCGTTAATACTAGTGGACGTTCAGGCTGACATCGAACGCACCGTTTTTCAAAAACCACGCACCCTTGTATCTTGCAGATAGTTTGGTTCTAAGGAAGGGGCCGTGTTCTGCGGAGTGAGCGCAAGCGAACGAAGCAGAACACGGCAGCCGACCGGTAGATCGTCGCACCC
>JAJDEF010000011.1 GCA_029259945.1 Planctomycetota bacterium | reverse complement strand
GTGCAGGGAGCCAGGCCTCGAGCGCGTCGAAGAGGGGTTCGGCTTTGGCCTGCCTGATGTGCGCCCGTTCATCCGGCTGCCTGCCACGCACTTCTTTCTCGACGGCGTAGAGATCGGCAATCCGTTTAATCGCCGCCTCGGTGCGCATTCCGAGGGAAAGCGGCCAGTGATTCCGATTTAATCCGGCCACCGATTCCGATGCAAAGCGGCCAGTCGGGTTGGCGATATGATCGACCTCGTTGGGTGATCCTGACAGGGGCTACCTTCGCGCCTTTTCGAGAGGAGCGAGGATGGCCCGGGAGAGATTGCCCATGCGCAAGATTAGCGACGTTCTACGGCTGCACGCCGGCGGATTGTCGAAACGGCGGATTGCCGACAGCCTGAACATCGGCCGCACGGCGGTCGGTGACTACATCAATCGCGCGCGCCGCGCGGGTCTGGGCTGGCCGCTGCCCGAGGACCTTTCGGAGGAGGATCTGGAACGGCTGCTGTTCCCGCCGGCGGCGGCGGTTTCTCCCGATTGCCGGACGCTTCCCGACTGGCCGCTGCTGCATCGAGAACTCAAGCGGCCCGGCGTCACCCTGTCACTGTTATGGGAAGAATACCGCGCCGTTCATCCCATGGGTTACGGCTACAGCCGGTTCTGCGATCTTTACCGGGATTGGCGCGGTCGGCTCGCCCCAACCATGCGCCAGGCCCATGTCGCCGGCGACAAGATGTTCGTCGACTATGCCGGCGCCACGATGGAGGTGATCGACGGCCTTACCGGCGAGGTCCGCACCGCCCAAATCTTCGTCGCCACCCTGGGCGCCTCCAGCTACACCTATGCCGAGGCGACCTGGACGCAAGCGCTGCCCAACTGGATCGGTTCGCATGGCCGCGCCTTCAGCTATTTCGGCGGCGTTCCCCGGCAGGTCGTGCCGGACAATCTCAAATCCGGTGTCGTCAAGGCCTGCCTGTACGATCCCGAGATCAACCGAACTTACGCCGGCATAGCCGCCCATTACGATACCGCGATCGTGCCGGCGCGCCCGCGCAAGCCTCGCGACAAGGCGAAAGTGGAAGTCGGCGTCCAGGTCGTCGAGCGCTGGATCCTGGCCCGCCTGCGCAATCGCCGTTTCTTCAGCCTCGCCGAACTGAACCAGGCCATCCATGAGCTGCTGCAGGACCTGAACGGGCGGGAGACAAAACATCTGGGCGCATCGCGCCGGCAATTGTTCGAGCAACTCGACCAACCGGCGCTGAAGCCGTTGCCTGCCCAGGCGTACCAATACGCCGAATGGAAGCAGCGCCGCGCCGGCCTCGATTACCATGTCGAGGTCGCCAAGCATTACTATTCGGTGCCCCACGCCCTGGCCAAACAGAAGCTCTGGGCCCGGATCACCGAGCGCACCGTCGAGATCTTCCACAAAGGCAAGCGCGTCGCAGCCCACATGCGCGGATCCGGCAGCCGGCGCCACACCACCGTGGCCGAGCATATGCCCTCCGCCCACCGGCGTTACGCCAATTGGACTCCAGACAGGATCCGCCGCGACGCCGCCGCCAACGGACCTCATACCGGGATACTGATCGACGTCATCCTGCGCGCCAAACCTCATCCCGAACAGGGCTTCCGCTCCTGTATCGGCATCCTTCGCCTGGCCAAGACCCATGGAAGCGAACGGCTGGAAGCCGCCTGCGAGCGGGCCCTGGAGATCGGCGCAAGGTCGTATTCCTCGGTCGCCTCCATCCTCAAAAACAACCTCGATCGCCGCACACCGCGACGGGCCACGGACGGACCGGCGATCGATCACCCCAACATCCGCGGCCCCCACTACTTCCATTAACCGGACTTCCACTGAGGAGACATCATGCTGCAACATCCCACCCTCGACCAACTCAGGTACCTCAAACTGCACGGCATGGCCCGCGCCTTCACCGAATTGGGGGACAACGCCCAGGCCGGCGAACTCGATCATGCCCAGTGGCTGGCTCTGCTGCTCGACCGCGAGGAAGCCGAACGCGACGACCGCCGTCTGACATACAGGCTCCGCAATGCCCGCCTGCGCCATGCCGACGCCGCAATCGAGGATGTCGATTACCGCACCCCGCGGCGCCTCGACAAAGCCCTCTTCCAGCAACTGGCGCGAGGCCAATGGATCGCCCGCAAACAGAACCTCATCGTCACCGGCCCCTGCGGCGTCGGCAAATCATGGCTCGCCTGCGCGCTCGGACAGAAGGCTTGCCGCGACGACTTCTCCGTCCTCTACAAACGCGTTCCCAGGATGTTCGCCGAACTCGAAACCGGGCGTCACGACGGCCGATACCCCCGACTGTTCCGGGCCCTTACCAAGGCCAACCTCCTCATCCTCGACGACTGGGGACCGGACCGTCTCAACGCCGACCAGCGACGAGACCTCATGGAAATCGTCGAGGACCGCTACCAAAACGCCGCCATCCTGATCACCAGCCAACTGCCCGTCGCCAAATGGCACGACGTCATCGGAGAACCGACTTTCGCCGACGCCATCCTCGACCGCATCGTACACAACGCTCATCGCATCGACCTCGACGGACCCTCAATGCGAAAGGGTATCGCCGAAAATATCAACACCAACACCGTTGACCACACAGAACGAAAATGACATCAAAGGATCACCCAACGGCGACGATCACGACGCTCAAACCGACCCCCGGCCAAAGTGGCCGTTTTGGATCGGAACAGGTGGCCGCTTTCCGTCGGAATCGGTGGCCGCTTTC
>JAJDEF010000002.1 GCA_029259945.1 Planctomycetota bacterium | reverse complement strand
GAGTGGAAGAGTGGATCGGCTCAATGGCCAACAAAAAATCGGCACCACAACGAAAGGGCAACCTACACCAAAAAACACTAGCCCGCAGGTACGTCGAAAAATCGAACTCTTGCAGCGCAAGTTGGCCTCGATCAAAAACCTTTCTCACCAATCCAAGGACATTAAAACGGCTAATCCCAAAGAAGATCGACTGGTGGTCATGGTTCGCGACCCCTATTGGCTTCATGCGTTTTGGGAATTGTCGGAGCAGAGCATTGAGCGCGCCCAAGCAGCCATGGGGCAACGCTGGCACAATGCCAATCCCACATTGCGACTTTTTCAGATGAGAGAAGAGGGCACCTCGGTTTTAGTCAAAGACATTCCCATTCATGGCGGGGTCAGCAATTGGTATGTCGATGTCGTAGAGCCTCCCAACGATTTCCGAATGGAAATTGGCTACCTCGCGGCAGACAGTTCCTTTCACTGTCTGGCCCGTAGTAACACCGTCCAAACCCCGCCTGCTAGCACGAGCGATGCGGTCGATGATAACTGGGCCGATGTGGCCGAAAATGCAGATCGCATTTTTGCTATGAGTGGCGGATACACGCCAAGCGGGACCAGTCGAGAACTTCAAGAGTTGCTCGAGGAACGGCTTCGCCGCCCGCTCGGATCGCCGATGAGTACTCGGTATGGCAGCGGAGCGACCACCTTAGATGATCAGAACGAAATGCCTTTCGGGGTCGATGCCGAAATTGTGATTTACGGTGCTGCCGACCGTGGTGCCCATGTCACTCTCAAAGGCGAACCGGTCCAGCTACGCGAAGATGGAACCTTTGCCGTTCGTATGAGTTTGCCCGATAAACGGCAAGTCATTCCGATCGTGGCAAGCTCATCGGATGGGGTCGAGCAGCGCACTATAATTTTGGCCGTCGAGCGAAACACCAAGACGATGGAGCGTGTGGTACGCGATATCACTCGCCGGTAGCTAGCTGCCACCCTAGATGTGCCCAATAGCTGTTTGATGAATTATCATTGATGTCTATTTAGCTCGCCGGCGAAAGGATAGCTTTATGGTTCAGCATCCCACTAAACAAGAGTATCCAAACATGGTCGGTGGTCTCTTGGCATCGGCAGTCTTCCTATTCTTCGGATACCTTTGCATTGCAGCGCCCGAAGCAATGCTAAGCGCCCCGGATTGGGACGCACTATCGGATAAGGTGTGGTTTGGTCGAACGGTGGGAATAATGTTTTTGGGCGGCGCACTCGTTGTTCACGCAACGACCTTTTGGAAACCCAAGGGCTATCCTACTATTGACAAGTGTCTTCAACTCTTAGGCTGTAGCGTAATAGCTGTGGCGATGGCTTGCATCATTTGGACTCTGATTGCCGACGGTGGTTTTCCATTCCTCTGATTTGATCACGAATCTTATTTCCGCAAGCTAGACTCCGCAGACCGTGCCTGCTCCAATAGAAACCAAGGATGGTTTACTGATGACTCCTGCACACAAACAGCTTGTCGATCTTTTAGCCGAGCTGCCCGATTGCATCGTGGCATTCTCGGGAGGCGTCGATAGCGCCGTCGTGGCAAAGGCCGCACATCTGGCTCTCGGCAACCGAGCGATCGCCGTCACTGGAGTCAGTGCAAGCCTTGCTTCTGGTGAACTGGAAACTGCCCGACGGATTGCTGAAACGATTGGCATTCGCCACGAGGTTGTTTCTACCGACGAATTCAGCAGTCAGGGCTATTTAGACAATCAACCCAACCGCTGTTGGCATTGCAAGACCGAACTTTACGAGCAACTTGGAAAATTGACTGAAAAATTTGGCTCCACGATCTTGCTCAATGGCGCGAATACGGACGATCTGAGCGATTTTCGGCCTGGGCTGCTGGCGGCCAAAGAGCATCAAGTACGTAGCCCTTTGGCCGAATGTGGCTTCAACAAAGTCACGGTACGCGAGATCGCCAAACACTGGAACCTCGAAGTCTGGGACAAGCCGGCAACTCCCTGCCTCTCCAGCCGTGTCGTCTACGGTCTAGAGATTACCCCCAAGAGACTCGCCCAAATCGACATGGCTGAGGTATTTCTGCGTGATCTTGGACTCAAGAACGTTCGAGTAAGATATCATCACGACGATCTTGCCCGTCTTGAGATCGCACTAGGCGACCTACCCCGGTTGTGCGAAGAGGGAATACGAGAGAAGATTACCGCCCGACTCCAAGAGATTGGTTTTTGTTACGTCACGATTGACCTCGAAGGTTTCCGCTCTGGCAGCTTTCGGCAGTTAGTGCCTGCCGAACAATTAGTCCACTTTGACAGCAAAGCTCACGATTAGTGCAAGTTGCGCACCCATACATTTTCGATTTATGAAAACAATTCTCTACACTCGAACTGGTTGCCACCTGTGTGACCTTGCCGAGCAGACACTCCTCGAACATGGCCTACAGCCACGACTGGTGGACATTGACCAGGACGAGACGCTTCAGAAGCAATTCGACACCTGTGTACCGGTGGTCGAAATTGAAGGCAAGGTGCGTTTTCGAGGAGCGGTCGACCCCCTATTACTCAAGCGTTTACTCAAGACTGCCAAGTAAGCACAGGAAGAAACCACCATGTCTGATTGCATTGGCCTTTTTGCGAAATACTGGCAACCAGGGCAGGTGAAAACCCGGCTGGCAGCCACGCTTGGTGACGAACAAGCTGCAAAAGCCTATCAGCAATTCGTCGTGACTCTGCTCCATCGGCTGCAGAACATCGGCGACGAACGTTGGTTAGCCTTTTCTCCGCCTGATAGGCAAGGCGAATTCAAACCGATTACGGCGGGCCACTGGCAGCTTGAGCCACAGGCCGAGGGCGACCTAGGGCAACGGATGCATACTTTTTTCGCCAATCGTCTTGCCGAGGGGCACCAGCGCGTAGTGCTGCTTGGCACCGACAGTCCTAGTGTGCCGCTTACGTATGTAGAACAGGCTTTTGCGCAACTGCGAAACCACGACGTGGTGCTTGGCCCCACCGAAGATGGTGGGTACTGGTTGATCGGCGTTTCAACCGAGGTGCCAGAGATTTTTGCGAATATTCCTTGGAGTACGCCGAATGTTTGGCAGGCAACGATTGCTGCTCTTGAATCGGAGGGTCGTAACTACGCCACGGCCCCCACTTGGTACGATGTAGATGAGTACACTGATTTGCAGCGTCTGATGGCCGATCTTCGAACAGATTCTCACCTCGAACCAGAGTTGGGCAAACTGCTACATGCCCTAGAACTTGGCCCCGAGGCGGTAGATCGTTCCTAACAAGGACGACTCTAGTTTTGACAGTGGCAAACCCAACCCTCCTGCCCACGCCCCGCCCCTCCTGGTCACACCCCATACCCAACCCTCCTGGCCGCACTCCACGTCCCGGCCCTCCTGGCCGGAGTATCAAGTAGTGCAGTTACGCAGCCAAATCCAACCCCAGCCCAAACTGCAAGAACGCAAGGTCCAAATCCGCGAGCGTGACTTGGCCGTCGCCGTTGAGGTCGCCGTCGGCATAGGTAGCACCGGTCATTCCAAAATTGGCATTGATGATGCCCAGGTCCGCTGCGTCGACGAGAAAGTCGCCATTGATGTCGGATAAGATGCTGATGTTTTGGAGACTGGTGAGATAGTTGGAACTGAAGATATTTAAATCCGTTATCGTAACTAGACCGTCTCCATTATAATCTGCGTCAGCGAAAAGTCTATTTGTCCCATTAAACAGGTTCAAGTTCCAAATCTGGAAGTCAGCATTATCAACGACATTATCCAGATTTGCATCGCCCGGCAATAACGTCGCAACAAAATTAAATCGCCCACCCGCCGTGCCATCACCCGATGGAAAAGTGCTCACCGCCGTATTTACTGTCGTGATGCTTGCCGGGTTCGTCCATTCTCCGTCAAGGCGGTTGCCGTCCACGTCGGTCACGCTGTCTGACAACGACAGCACATACTGATCGCCCAACGACCAGCCTTCGAATCGCCAAGTCGCCGTTTGCGTGGCCACATCGTAACTAAATTCTGCCAAGGTCGGTATATTTGCGGTA
>JAJDEF010000001.1 GCA_029259945.1 Planctomycetota bacterium | reverse complement strand
CCCGGTTCGCGCTCGCGAGTTGCAAGTCCATAGCAAAGTGAGCAAAACCTTCTACGAACTCTCGGCATTCGCCCCAGCCGTCTCGCTCGGCGGCTACGACCCTGAGTCGCTATCGCGATTGGGGTTCACCTACGCGATTCTTGATCGCGAACAAGGCTTGCAAACATTCGCAACAGGCCCGACCTTTCCGTACGAAGAAGACCCCAGCTGCTGGGCCGAAGGGCAACTTGTTCGCTAGCCTAATTAGTTTTTACCGCAGAGGACGCGGAGAGCGCAGAGGAAAAGGAGTGGTGTTTTACAGATTGTTGACTAGGCGTGTAATGCCGTCTTTTAGTCGTTCGACGTTGAAGTTAATCAATAATCAGAGTTCTAAATCAAAGCTTCCAAACAGCACCTACGTAAGTCTTTTACGCCGAAGGCGTTACACATCGTAGCCCAGGGTAAGCAGCGTAGCTGCGCCACCCTGGGTAATTGTTGGCCGGGTAAACGGAACCCTGAAGGGGCTTTGCAAATGGAAACACCACGTTTTCTGGATGATTTCTTGATTGTATAGCCCCTTCAGGGTTGGGTTTCTCTCTCACTCCTAACCCAGGGTGCGCTCACTTCGTTTGCGACCCTGGGCTATGGTGGGTAACCCCTTTGGGGTATTAGCCTTGCAGGCCTCATACGCCGACTCCAACAGCCCTGGTCCTAATTTGGTGTGAACTTTGATTGCAGAGTCAACAACAGCACCGCTTATCTGGTTAAGTTCCATCTTTACTCCCCCACTATAAAAAAACTCTGCGCTCTCTGCGTCCTCTGCGGTAAAAATAAATTACCGTTCCGACGTCAGCCGTTCGCGGGCTCGGTAGGCTCTTTGCACGGCTTCTTCGGCGGTGTCGGCGAGGACGGTGAGGTGCCCCATTTTTCGGCCAGGGCGGGCTTCGCGCTTGCCGTAGAGGTGCAGGTGCACCAGCGGGTCGGCCAGCGCGGCTTGCCAGCGCGGTTCGCCGGTTTGCCAAAGGTCGCCTAGAAGATTGACCATCGCGGCTGGGCGAAGGGCGGTGGTCTCGCCCAAAGGCAAACCACAGATGGCACGCACCTGTTGTTCGAACTGCGAAGTTCGACAGGCCTCGATCGTTAGATGACCCGAGTTATGAGGGCGCGGTGCGATCTCGTTCACAAGTAGTCGACCGTCGGCGGTCAGGAAGAATTCGATGCAGATGATCCCCACGACGTCGAGTTGCTCGACCATCGCGCGGCCTATGTCACCTGCTTCTTTCGCGATGGCCGACAAATCGGGGGCTGGGTAGACCGACAGGTCGAGAATATGGTTGGCGTGCTGATTGGCAATCGGGCCGTAGACGGCAACTTCGCCCACTGTCGAACGTGCAACCAGCACCGAAAGCTCTTGTTCGTACTCGACCCAACCTTCGTAAATCGCTGGTTGGCAGTCCAAACTTTGCCAAGCTTGGGGGGCGTCGGTGGCGGTCGCAATTTTGGCTTGGCCCTTGCCATCGTAGCCCCAGGCTGCGGTTTTTAAGACGGCCGGCACACCGATTTCTTCCACTGCCGACGTTAATGCTTCGCTGGAGGTGATTTCTGCAAACGGGGTGACGGGAATACCGGCCGCTTGCAAAAAACGTTTTTCTCGCAGCCGATCTTGAGCCACATGCAAGACCTGGCCCGACGGGCGGACGGGCGCATCGCGTGCGATGGTCTCGGTGGCAGCGGCCGAAATATTCTCGAACTCGAGGGTGACAACCTCGACCGATTTTGAAAACTTGGCGACCGCACGGGTGTCGTCGTAGTCGGCAATCGTCTCTCGGTGGGCCACTTGCCCGGTGGGGCTATCGGCTTCGGGCGAAAAGACATGTACGTAGTAACCCAATTGAGAAGCTGCTTGGGCAAACATGCGACCGAGTTGGCCGCTGCCTAAAATGCCGAGCGTCGCGCCGGGAAGGATGGGCTGCGTATCTTGTTCGCTGGCCTTTATTTCGCTGGAGTGGGCCATCATGGCAGCGTGTCTTTGCGAACTCGTTCGGCTTGCTGTTGATGAAACGCGTGAAGTCGCTCTCGAAGTTCGGGTCGACTTCCGGCAAGAATTCTAGCGGCAAGTAGCCCTGCGTTCTTTGCGCCGGCCGCACCGATTGCCATAGTCCCCACGGGCACGCCGCCGGGCATCTGCACGATCGAAAGCAACGAGTCCATGCCTTTCAGAGCCCGACTTTCGACCGGAACCCCTAGCACGGGCAGCACCGTCATCGCCGCGACCATGCCTGGCAAGTGGGCAGCCCCACCGGCTCCGGCAATGAGAACCTCTAAGCCTCGCTCTTCTGCCGACTCGGCATACTCGGCCATCCACTGGGGTGTCCGATGGGCGGAAACCACTTGGCACTCATGCGGCACGTCAAATTCTTCCAGCATTTCGGCCGCCGAGCGCATGGTCTCCCAATCGCTTTTGCTACCCATGATGACTCCGACCAGCGGAGCAGATTTGTCGGCCATAGTAGTACCTAAGCCTTCGGCGCAGATCAGAGGATTTGAGGTCGCTTCTTGAGTAGTTTATTTTCGGCCTCGCCGAGCCGGTTGTCAACGAGGCTACGCGGTGATGCCGACTTCTGTTTGTGCTTCCTGCAAGTCGGCATCGACCATCATTTCAGCAAGATGCTGGAAGGTCACCTGCGGCTTCCAGCCAAGCTCGCGGCGTGCTTTGCTACAATCGCCCAGCAAGGTTTCCACTTCGGCGGGACGGTAGTAGAGGGGATCGACCTGTACGAGCAGATGACCATCGGGGCCCAAGCCTTTCTCGTTCTCTCCCCTCCCCTCCCATGTGATTGGTAGGCCAACACGCGCGAAGCAGAATTCACAAAACTCGCGGACCGAATGTGCTTCGCCGGTGGAAATGACGTAATCATCGGGATTTTCTTGTTGCAACATCAGCCACATCGCCTCGACATAATCGCCGGCAAATCCCCAATCTCGCTTCGCGTCTAAATTGCCGAGGTACAAGGTGTCTTGCGACCCCGTGGAGATGCGGGCAACGGCACGGCTGATTTTTCGTGTGACGAACGTTTCGCCTCGGCGAGGCGACTCGTGATTAAAGAGAATTCCGTTGACGGCAAACATTCCGTACGACTCGCGGTAGTTTTGCGTCACATAAAACGCATAGGCTTTGGCGGCTGCGTAGGGGCTGCGAGGATGGAAGGGGGTCGTTTCGGTTTGCGGCGATTCAACAACTTTGCCGTAGAGTTCGGAAGAAGAGGCTTGGTAGAACTTTGCCTGGATGCCTTCTTCTCGCATTGCTTCGAGGATTCGAACCACTCCTAGACCGGTGACCTCGCCGGTGTACTCAGGGATATCAAACGAAACCTTGACATGCGACTGGGCACCCAAGTTATAAATTTCGTCGGGGCGTACATCCCGTAAGATGCGGTTGATACTCGAGGCATCATTGAGATCGCCATACCGCAAGTGTAGACGGATGTCGTCGTCGTGCGGGTCTTGGTAGATGTGGTTTATTCGCCCGCTGTTGAACGACGAGCTGCGGCGGATGATTCCCCACACTTCGTAGCCTTTGCTAAGGAGCAATTCGGCCAGATACGACCCGTCTTGTCCAGTGATACCGGTAATGAGCGCGAGTTTGTTGTTCCGAGCAGGGAATTCGTGCATGGATTTAGTTGCTTTGCTAGAGGCAAGATAGTTATTCGGTCTGATACCGAGGGTAACAAATCTTGCGATCCAAGGGCAGGGGAACCTTCTGGCTTAGCGTTTTGGTGCAGAGACAGCGGCTTGGAGGTTCTCGAGGAACCACTGGTAGGTCGATTGAATGCCGTCGCGTAGCTGGGTGGTGTGGTGCCAGCCTAGTTTGTGCAGCCGGCTGACATCGAGCAGTTTACGGGGCGTTCCGTCTGGCTTGCTTGCGTCGAACTGCAATTCTGTCGCAGGTGCAACAATCTCTTGCACCAGTTTAGCTAGATTGGCAATCGAGATTTCCTGACCTGTACCGACATTGATCGGAGTTTCGGCTTCGTAATTTTCTAAGAGGAAAAGACACGCACAGGCCAAATCTTCGACATGCAGAAATTCGCGACAGGCGTTGCCACTACCCCAAACAGATACCTTCTGGCCAGACTCTGCCTTGGCTTCATGAAATTTACGGATCAGGGCCGGCAGCACGTGGGAACTTTGGGGATCGAAGTTGTCTCGCGGCCCATATAAATTTGTTGGCATCGCTGAAATGAAATTACAACCGTGCTGCTGTCGATAGTATTGGCATGATTTGAGGCCTGTGATTTTGGCCAGCGCATAGGCCTCATTGGTGGGTTCCAGTGGGCTAGTTAATAAATACTCTTCGCGGATGGGTTGCGGACACTCACGAGGATAAATGCACGAGCTGCCTAAATAGAGCAACTTGTTCACTGAATGGTTCAAAGCGGACCGGAGTACCGTGGCCTGAATCATTAGATTGTCGTACATAAAATCAGCGGGGTAGGCGGCGTTCGCATGGATGCCGCCGACTTTACCCGCCACGTGGATGACGTAGTCTGGGCGTGCGTCGGCAAACCAATAGTCGACCGCTTGTTGATCGCAAAGATCGACCTCCGCTCGCGTGGCTGTCAAAATATTCTCGAAACCATTTTGCTGGAGTTGGCGCACTATCGCTGAACCCACCATCCCTAGATGTCCAGAGACATAGATACGATCGGCACGGCTAAGAAGGGTTGGCATTGTGCTTTACTCTTCGAGTAGTTGAGTCTTTGATAAACTGTCCGTGATGCTAATAGTTGCCTACTGCCAGCTAGGCGGATACAACAAATGAAGCAATATCGCTATGAAAGCAATATCGCTATGAAATTTGAAATTTCCGGCGAAGCTAGAAGAATATAGCCATGCCTAGGGCTAGGTTCAAGAATTCGCCTTGTTTGTTTTTCTACAAAAACCATTGTTAAGATAAGACTTATGGAAAGATATCTTCGAAAACGACCCTGTTATTTGCCTTCCGTGGTAGGGGCTACCTTGGCCTTTTTTTCACTGGTTTCTCCTAGTTTTGCCGGCGGCGGGCCAGAAAATGTTTTTCTGATCGTCAATTCCTCCAGCCAAGCTTCGAAAACCGTTGCCAATCATTACACGGATATTCGCAATATCCCAGCTTCCAACATTTTTTACGTGGAATTTGACGAAGAAAGATGGATAGTCACTAGTTCGGAATTCAAGAGTAAGATTTTGTTTCCTGCGCTAGAGGCAATGAACGAACGAGGAATACGTGGGCAGATTGACTACGTGATCTATTCCTGCGGCTTTCCTTGGACGGTGAGTTTTGTTGGTGAATTTCCCGACGTGAAATTTAGCTCTCCCTTCCAGCCTTATGGGTCATTGACAGGTTCAACGTATCTGTGGGCTTTTGCAAAAGAAAAACGGAAGGAAATATTTGCCCTTTCTACCAATTTCTACTGCTCGCCTAAACCCGATCGCAAATTGCCCAAAATCGATCTCTCGATGACTCGCGGATTTCGAGGCAGTTACGGCTGGCTGCCAAACGGCAAGCGAGCGAATCAGGGCGGATTGCCTTACTATCTTTCTGCGATGCTGGGGGTAAGTTCTGGCAGCGGTAATACGGCAGAAGAAATTGTTCGTTATTTACGCATCGCAAAAAAAGCAGACGAAACGCACCCCAAAGGAACCGTTTACTACATGAGGCATGGTGGTCCCCGCTCGAAACCTCGCCACCATCTGTTTCCTCAGGCGGTGAGCGCGCTCAAACAAGCCGGCATTAATGCAAAGGTCTTGGAGGGCCGATTTCCCACTGGCAAGCAGGACGTTCTAGGATTGACCGTGGGGGTGACTCAATTCAATATCCCGAACTCGAAAAACCGAATTCTTCCTGGGGCTTTATGCGACAATCTTACTAGCTCTGGCGGCTATTTCAAACTTGATGGAACCCAAACCCCTGCGACAAAATTTCTTGTCCATGGCGCTGCTGGGGCGAGTGGCACCGTGATCGAACCAGGCGCGATACCCCATAAGTTTCCAACACCTTTTTTGCATTTGCATTATGTACGCGGTTGTTCGATGGCCGAAGCTTTCTACCAATCGATCAACGCCCCTTTTCAGCAAATCATCGTAGGTGACCCACTTTGCCAACCTTGGGCAGAGTTCCCCGAAGTGTCTGTTAGTGGGATTCCCTCGGGGAAATTTGTGAAAGGCAGTATCTTGCTCGTCCCTTCGAGTGCCTCCAAGGGGAAAAATGGTGTGAGCGTCTTTGAGCTTTTTATTGATGGTGTTCGTCGTCAACGATGTCGGCCCGGGGGGACGTTTTCTCTCGACACGACAACAGTCGGAGATGGCTATCACGAGCTTCGGGTCGTGGCTATTGACGACTCCCTCATTGAGACCCAGGGGCGATGGATCACTGGTATTGAGGTAAATAACCAAAAACAGGCCATTTTGCTGTTTCTAGAAAACAGGCAAAACCTTGCCGGTAAAAAGCTCGTTACCATCAAAGTCACTTCCACACTGAAAAGCAAAGTCTTATTGCTTCACAATGGCCGTGAGGTCGGCACGCTGCCAACGGGCAGCGGCAAGGTTCGACTCAGTACCGAGACCCTCGGCTCGGGGCCGATCGTAATCCAGGCACATGCTCAGGGCGAAAACAGCGTCCTTTCGGCTCCATTACGGTTTGAGCTCTCGGCCCTTCCTCCGAATAAGGCCCCTGCTGGCTCTGTGAAAGTTGGCATATTAGATAAGAATTGACCGTGAGAAATGCTCGCGGCAGCTTGGTATTATCTGCCACGCGTTCCTAGTATCGTTGACACACTACCATGCAAAGATACGATAGAGGTTGCAGGGTGCCGCAGCACCCAGACAGACGCGTTGCCCCTCGTGTTTCTTAGCCTCGCTTGTTTGTTCACCACTCTTGAAAATGGCGACGATTTAGCTCCGAGGCTGTCAACGGTGTTGCTGTATTAACTTGTCGCGTGCGGTCACTCACCGCCGATTACTGACCACACAAGCATTACCTCGTTCCTTACGGAATTCACTACCACATTTTGATCCTGGCAAATCGCTAGACCTGCACCTCCAAAATATCGCTGAACCACCGAGACTGGATACCAAACATGCAACGATACCGGATCAACTATTTTCTGCTTTTTGGTTTGGCTGCGGTGACAGTGGTTTTTGGAGGCCTTGCAGTTTTCGTCGTGCACCCCTGGCAGATGGATCGGAACGCCGAGTGGTTTCGCGAACGTGCGGAAGCCGCTCTGGCAGAAGACGATCTGCGCACTGCTTTTGACTATCAGGCAAAGTATGTCCGCTATCGCAAAGACGAAGACGATGCCCGTATCAAACTGGCAAATCTGGCCGTCGATATCACCAAGCTGAGCGATGCGACTGGCATGGAGTACGCCAAGGCCCACGCGATCTTAGAGCGCGCCGTACTGAAAACGGATGATCCTGATTTGCGCCGCAAACTGGCAGAGATGTTAATTGCCAGGAGACGTCCTGGAGATGCGATCATTCATATCGATGAACTTCTGATCAAGGATCCCGGTAACTCCGAATTACTAGCCTTGCGAGTCCGAACCTTATTTGGAACCAAGGATTTTCTTAACGCGGTGAAATTAGCCTATCGGTTGATAGGATACGATAAGAAAAGCAAAACATTCGACGCTGAAAAAGCTACGGCTGCAGATCAACCTGGAATTTATTCGCTGCTTGCTTCGACATTATCCGAGGTAAACAAAAAGCCAGAGCAAGCTCGGCGAGTCATCGACCAAATGATCAAAATGAACCCCGAGTCTTACGAGGCACACTTACAACGGTCGATATTTCTGCGAGGAATCGGAGAAGCGGAGGAAGCCAATCTAGCACTGAACAAAGCTTACGAGTTGGACCCTGCTGGCGCGGCGGTCCTAAAGCTAATGGGAAAAGTTGCACTCAGTGAAAAGGACTATGAGAAATCGCGCGCTTATTTTTCGGAGGGTCTAAAAAGTCATCCCGAGAGCATTGAGTTTTTCTTGCTACTTGCTCATGTCGAAATGCAGCAGGGTAATACCTCTGAGGCCCTGACGCTTCTAGATCGAGGCATCAAGGAGTTTGGCCCTCAAAGGTCGATTGAATTACTTCTTTACAAAATTGATGCCCTTTTCATCGCCGGTGATTTTTCGGCTGTGAATGCAGAGGTCAAGGTTTTAGACAAGCTGAAAATCGCATCGCTAGAACCCTTGATTGCCTTTCAGCGGACACGCATCAAGTGGCATAATAAACGATGGACAGAGTCCGTAAATGAAATTAAAAAAGTTCGGCCACTCCTCTTTCAATTCCAGGAAGCACAAACGCTGGCTGGGATCATGCTTGGCAGAGCCTACGAGAGTCTAGGGCAATACGACTTAGCATCGATTGCTTATGACGTCGTTCTACAAGATCACCCAAACGACAGTCGTGCCTTGATGGGGCGCAGGCGAGTGGAGGCGAAAATCCGCCCAGGTACTCCCGATGGCAGAAGAGGGTTTAGTGTCATTCGCCTAGTACGTGAGATGCTTGCTCAACCTGAAAGCAAGCAAGACTGGGGGAAAATTGATGATGTAATTACAGAGTTTGTGGAAAAGAACAATCTGCCTGAGTCGGCTGCGTTGCTCTATCGTGCTCAAGTTTTTTTGAGTCGAAAGATGTTCTCTAATGCTCGAGATGTAATACGCGAAGCTTCAGAAATCGATCCAGATAACGTGAATATTCGGTTGGCTGCAGTCAAGTTATTGTGGCAAGAGCCAGAAAGCGGCCCCCAAAAAGCACTGGAAGCATTGAGTAAAGTCGAGGAAAATCTTGGCGATTCTCTGCAAACGCGATCCTTGCGAGTTGAACTATTGATCGCGATTGGAGGCGAAAATTTGCCACAGCAGCTGCGAACTCTGGGCAACGAGGTAGAGGACTGGGAGGATAGCCACAAGATACAGCTCTACACCACATTAGGTGGAAAGTTTTTGCAGCTAGGGCAGTTTGACGACTCGTTGCACTTTTGGAATCAAGCTGTGCAACTTTCTCCGAATAATCTTCCTACGCGCATGCAGCTATTCAACGTCGCTTTACAAAAACGAGATAATGCGGCGATGCTCGATGCTCAAAAGGGAATTCTTGATTTGGTTCACGATAAGGAGGATGCGTCTTACATTTTGACGGAAGTGAAGCGTCAAATTATAGGTTTTGGGAAAAACGAAATCTCACGAGAAGAGCTTCTTGGGGCTCGCAACTTACTCGACAAAGCGATGCGACAACGGCCGGAGTGGAGCGATCTACATATTGTCTACGGACAACTGCTGCTCGTCTTAGAACAGGACATCGACGTTGCTCTTCAACGACTGGACGATGCACTGAAATTTGGGCCACCCAACTTTAAGGCGGTCTCTCTGCAAGTTCAGCTCTTAGCTAGGCAAGGGCTCTATCAAGAAGCTAGCGAAAAAATGGAGCTGCTACCTGCTGCTTTGCGTAGTAATTTGCTAGGGGGTATCGAGGCGGAGATATTGAGCAAGGTTGGCGACTCAGAAGAAGCTTTTGTCGCTGCCAGAAAGATCGCCGAGCAACAACCTGAGAGCGAAGCGATCCAAAAGTGGTACGCAAAAATTGCCGCAGCGGCTGGTGAGATTGAAGAGGCGGAAAGTGCGTTGCTAAAAGCACTTGAACTCAACCCTTCTGAACCAAGCAACTGGTCGCAGTTGATGTCTCTTTATGCAAGGAACAATAAACTCAGCGCGCTAAAAAATCTATTGTTGGATGCCCACTTGTCCTTAGATGCAGAATATCTGCCCATCTTGACCGCAAAAACTTATGAACTATTAGGAAGTTGGGAAAGTGCCGAGAAGATTTATCTTTCTATCCACGGCGAACGGATCAACGAGTTGCAGCAGTCCAAACGGTTGGCCGAGTTCTATCTCCTGTGGAAATCAGCAGACCCAGCCAATGCTGAGAAAGCAAAAGTCTACTTGAATCGTATTTTGCGTGCTTCTTACGAAGGCAATGTTTTACCTGGAAATATGCCGAAAGTTGCTTGGGCTCGCAGGCAAGCAGCTATCTTGTTGTCATCCTCAGGCGACTATCAGAAGCGTCAGCAAGCTCTTCAACTATTGGTGCCAGGGACAAACGATGTCCAATTAGCACCCGAAGATCAGATTTTGCGGGGTAATATTTTAGCTTCGTTGCAAGACCCCACTTCACAAGCCCAGGCAATACAAGCCTATTCTGAATTGAGAAAAAATGGCCAACTAAACAAGCAAGGTGTCCTCACCCTAGCAAAGCTGATGGACGCAGCCGGCGACTGGCAACGTAGCGATAATCTTATGCTAGATATCCTCGCCACGTATCCTAATGACCAAGAAGTTCGAGCCGCCTACGTAGGTTTATTGATCGAACACGGCGACTATGAGACGGCACAGAGTCGCCTGAATAGGATGAAAAAAACTACTTCCAGTCGAGGTGTCCGTTTGCAGTTATTAGCGAACCTAGCCGCTAAAAAAGGTGACCGAGCCACGGTTCGCAAAACACTCGGTGCATTGCTCCCTGGCAACATCAGTGGCAAGCTCGATACTGATCAGCTAATTCTTGTACATAATGTAGCTCGACTTGCTGCTGAAGTTGATGACATAGAAGTGGCAGAAAAACTCTTTGCCATCTATGTCAAGCATGTGCCGGCTGACTTTTTTGAATTCGCACAATTCCACGCCCTCTATGGAGATGTGGGAAAGGCCCTTGCCATCATGCAAAAAACTGTTTCCGAGCGACCAAGCCAAGTCATCACGTTGGCGTCAGAGATGTTGCGCAAACGGCGCGCGGAAGTCGGCGACGAATATGATGAAGCAATCAATCGCCTAGTCGCTGTGGCCCTGCGAGACGACCCAGATTCCGCACGCCGTTTGCTGGCGCAAGCCGAAATACTTGAAATCCAGTATAAGTATGACGAAAGTATTGCAGCCTATGGAAATTTGCTGCAACGCGACGATATCCCAATTCGCGTGCAGGCAGCGGCCCAAAACAACCTTGCCTTCTTGCTTGGCTTGACGGAGCAGCGTCTAGACGAAGCTGAAATGTTGGTGAATCAAGCGATTAAATTTTTTGGCCCGATAGCAGACCTACTCGATACACGAGGTGTTGTCAGAACGGCTAGCAAACAATACGACCTAGCGATCGAGGACTTGAGTCTTGCTGTGACCACAAGTCGCCAGCCAGTGACCCATTATCACTTAGCCAAAGCCCTCATGTTAGCGGGAGACGAAAAAGCCGCCATAAAACGTTGGAAAGAAGCACAAAAACTGGGTCTCGAGAAGGAGAAATTATATCCACTCGAGCACGCTGCTTACGACGTGCTTGCAAGCAAAATTCAATTGTTTTAAAGAGGAGAAAAAACAGCCGCTGGCAAATGCGGGATCTCTACGCAGAGTGAGCGGATTTTTTGCCCCTTCTTTTTGTGTGCTAGCGACTGGAATTTCTTGTTCTATCGGTTTCGCAAGGTTAAAATGGCCATCCTAGTGCCACTTATGGAAAATGCACCTATCAGTCAGTTTCAAATTATTTTCGGCATGAAAATCTCTGATCGCGGGATGCCTTTTTGGGGTTTTTTGAAACCGTCTCTAAGCATTTACTTCAAGAATACCTTGGCAAAAAATGACGTCACCCTGCCCTTTTGGTTGTGCAATTTACACGAAAGTGTACGAAAACATGTCGAAGCAGATGACGTCGAGTAGCCGTTTCACGAGAGCCTCTATCTAATGATTCTAAAACCATTTATTGCCGATCTTCGAAGACCGCAATCGATTTTCGCTATCATCGCACTCACGGGAATTTTTCTTCCAGCGAGTTCGGTGCTTGCTCAACAACCACCGGAAATGGCGGCAACCTACGGGCGGGGTGTGCATGCGTTTTTTGCAAGACGCACCTCGGATGCTGAGCAGATGTTTTCGGAAGTGATCGCGGCAGGGTCCGCAGATCCGCGCGCCTACTACTTCCGCGCTATAGCTCGTATGCGATTAGAACGAACACATGAAGCGGAGGACGACATGAGGATTGGTGCTGCCTACGAGGCACGCACCCCTGGCATTCAGCACATGATTGATCAGGCTTTGCAACGTGTCCAAGGGCCAGCCCGTCGGACTCTAGAGCGTTTTCGTCGTGAGGGTCGTCTGGGAAATGCGCAGCTTCGCCGTCATCAATCGCAGCAGCGCTACGAACAATTACGGCAACGCAATCCGATCGTTCTTCGGAGCGAGGATCCGGTCCAACTGCACCAACTTCTCGACCCCACGTCACAGTCGATGGCCCCTTCGACAGTGCTCGAGATGGAAAGCGTACCGCAACCAACTGTTCCCGGAGGCAATGCTGTCGAAGAAGCAGCAACCGGCGACACCCTTCCCGCGGACGATGATTTATTTGGCGATCCAGCACCGTTGGAAGAGACCCCTGCTGAAGAAATCGAAGAGGAGTCGGACGACCTCTTTGGCGAACCTTTTGGCGAAGATCCATTTGGCGAAACTGCTCCGGCAGAAGAAGACCCTGCCGAGGAGGTGTCTGAGGAGTTCGACGACCTGTTCGGAAGTGCTGCACCCGACGAGGACTCTGTCGAAGAGCCCATGACGTTAGAGGAAACCCTTGATCACTCGACTTCCACGCCTAGCACACTAGCAACTTCTGACAAAGTCGAGTCCAGTAAGTTAGTTGGTATCTTGCAGCGGGTCGTCGCTAGCTCGATTCCTTGGCGTGGTATTCGCATTCCCAATCTCGGTCCGCAAGATGTTCAAGCCGTGACCGACAGCCCATCTAGTGACTTTGAGCTTGGGCCTTCGAACGATGGAAGGGCCACTCCAGCCAGTGCTGAGCAACCCCTCGAAAATAGCCACGAAGATCTATTGGGAAGTCGTGACCTGGATGCTGATTTTTCGAATGATTCATTGGGGTCTTTCTCAGATTTGGACGATGCTGCCGACGACGATGCTGCCGACGACGAAGAGCCATCTATCGAAGGCGCCATGGAGCCCTCCAGTGACGACGACGATCCCTTTGGCGACTTTTAAAACGATTTTCAAATTTTCAACAAGGTAAAATCGATGTTGCCCTCCCCTATTTGCGGTTTCGGTTTCACCCAGTGTACGCCGAAACACGTTGCCGTTGCTCTTGGCTACGTCCTGGCGGTCACCTGCCTGAGTCTTGGCTGTGGGGCCTCTGGCCCCAGTGTCCCTCAGAGTCCTCAAAGCATTCCGAAGCCTGAAGCCGAATTCGAATGGGTCATCAGACGGCTTAAACGCGCGCTTGATACCTTTAACCCCTCCTCAGGCGCACTCGGCTTGCGAGCAAAACGAGAACTTGACTACAAACTCATCTTGCCGACGGACTTGCAGCCCAACTACAAGGCTCGTGTGACCATTACTTCAAAAACATTCTTCAAACCAAAGTTTCGGCCGATAGAAAAGCATCCGGAGAAGACGAAACAAGTCGTTGACCCATCCGAGTTCGATGCTTTACTAGATAACGACTTGTTGGAAAATTACTTGGATAATCCAGACTGGTCGCCCCGTGAGAGAGAGATTATCACCGAAGAGTCCGCAGTATCCATGCCCTCTATCAGCAGTAAAAAGATTTTCGAGTTAACCTACCTCGAAGGCCATTGGCAGTTAATCACCCCACTCGAATCCGATCGGGCACGTAACTGGTTCAACTATGCTCTGGAAAAGTGAACGAGCTCAGGAAAACCCAATCATCGGTTGCTGCTGTTTTTTCCGTTTGTTTCTAGGTTTCCATCTCGAAACGCTTGGGCCAGAGCCATGGGGACCTCCGCTTGGGCAAGAATAACCCCTGCCTGATTTTCCGCCACTTTCGCTTTCATCTCTTGTTCTCGAGCCACGGCGTTGGCACGCCGTTGCTCTGCCAGTGCCTGGGCTTTGCGGGTATCCGCCTCGGCTTGATCGGCTTGGAGTCGAGCACCGATGTTCTCGCCAATATCGATGTCAGCAATGTCGATCGAAACAATTTCAAACGCCGTATGGGCATCGAGGCCGCGCGCAAGAACCGCTTTCGAGATGCTGTCAGGGTTCTCCATCACTTCTAAATGATCTTTCGCCGAGCCGATCGAAGTAATAATGCCTTCGCCCACACGGGCGATGATGGTTTCTTCGGTAGCACCACCAATGAGTTGAGAAATATTAGTTCGCACGGTGACTCGTGCCCGAATTTTTAGTTCGACGCCATTTTTTGCTACCGCACTGAGCGTAGTTTTTGAGGATCTCTCGGGGTCGGGGCAGTCGATGACTTTGGGATAAACGCTCGTCCGCACGGCATCAAGCACATCGCGGCCTGCGAGATCAATCGCTGCTGCACGATCAAAATCCAAATCGATGTCCGCCCGATGTGCAGCAACAATGGCGCTGATGACACGTGGCACATCTCCTCCGGCCAGAAAGTGAGCCTCGAGCCGCCGTGTGGTAATACCTGTCTCTGGATCGGTGCCCACACCGGCCTGCAGGGCCATGATTTTCGATTCGATGATCATGCGGGGGTTCACTTGTCGCAGCCCCATAAAGATCAAGCTCAAGGGATCGATGCGAGCATTCGACATGTAGGCTTGCAGCCAGAGCTTGAAATACTGAGCAAAGAAAATCACGAACGCCAGAGCCAATAATCCGAGGACGATGAACAATCCCAGAAGTAGGATCTCTGTAAATTCAAGCGCAGCCAGGTGCGGGGTGAAGGAGGCGACCATGTGGCTTAAGAGTGTGGTTTGCATAATTTTGTCCTTTTTGCCGAGGAACGGCTGGCATGTTTTCGCTTATTTCGTCGCCTGACATGATAGACGATAGGACACCACACAAGAAGCTGTCAGCATTGACTTGCAAGCCTAGTACTACAGCGCAGAGTTGATATTGCTGAAATTGGCTAAATTGTCGAATCTTATGTCCTTGCACTTGTTCAGGAAGGACTTGGAGGACATGGCATGGACGCCAATCAGATTCGCCGGTTGAAGCCGGAATTGACTC